>NZ_CP158165.1:7248764-7852828 GCF_040254265.1 Kribbella sp. HUAS MG21 | reverse complement strand
GTGCTCGGGGGTTTGGCCCGGTGCGGCGGCCTCTTCGTAGGACGTGAATTGGTCTGCGGACCAGGGCTGTTGGTCTGCTGTCCAGGGTTGTTGCGGCTGGTCTGTGGCCGGGTCGGCTTGGGACCAGGGTTGGGGCTGGGTTGGTTCGGTGTTGGGGTCTGGTTGGTCGTATGACGTGAACTCGCTGGGGGACCAGGGTTGCTGGTCTGCGGTCCATGGCCGTTGGGGCTGGGGGGCCTCGGGGGTGGTGGGGTGCTGAGCAGGCCAGGACTGCTGCTGCGGCTCGTGTGGCTGCCGCGGCTGCTGCTGTGCCTGGTGCTGTTCGGGTGCTGGGGTGGGTTGGTCGTACGAGGTGAACTCGTTGGCGGACCAGGGTTGCTGGTCTGCGGTCCACGGTTGTTGTGGTGTGGGCTCGGTGGGCTGTTGCGGGGGCCAGGGCTGGTCCTGGGGGGACCAGGGCTGGACCTGGGTCTGTTCGGTGTTGGGGTCGGGCTGGTCGTACGACGTGAAGTCGGTGGCGGACCATGGTTGCTGGTCGGTGGACCAGGTGGGGCCGGCGGGCGACTGGTCGGGTGCGTGCGTGGCCTGGGAGTCGGCGGGGGCAGGCGTGGGCCGGGTCGGGTCCGTGGCCTGGCTCGGCTGGGCGGGCCAGCTGGGTTCGGCGGCCTGGTTTTGCTCCGAGGCGCGCGTCGGCTCGGCTGCGCGCGCCGACTCGGCTCCGCGCGGCGACTCTGTGACGCGGGTTGGCTCAGCAGCGGTCGGCTGGGAGGCGGGCGTCGGCTCGGGGGATTCGGCGGCTAGTTCGGCGGCCTTGTCTTCGTGTTCTGTTTTGTTGGTCCACTTCTCGCCGTTCCAGAAGCGGATCATGTTGGGCTGGCCGGTGGGGTCGGGGTACCAGCCGGCGGGTGGGTTGCTCATCCGCGTCCTCGCTGCACCGTCGGCGCGCAGGCGCGGACCCTGTCGGCAACGAACTGACCCCAGACGTTCATGTGTTCACCGTAACTTCAGCGCGTGTCAGTCGGATCGGTTCTGCCCGGTCCTCAGACACCGTCCTCCTGGCCCAGGCTGAAGGCGGCCTCGAGGTCGTGGCTGGAGTACGCGCGGAAGGCGATGTGCGTCTCGGTGCTGAGCACGCCGGGCACCCGGTTGACGTGCTCGGGGATGACGGTGGCCAGGTCGTCGTGCCGGGCGACCCGGACGAGCGCGATCAGGTCGAGCCCGCCGGTCACGGAGTACACCTCGCTGACGCCGTCGATCGCCGCCAGCTGCTCGGCGACCTCCGGGATCCGTGCGACGTCGGCCTTGATGAACACGATCGCGGTGACCATGCCGTCCTCTCCTCAGAACCATCCGGGAACCACACCCCAACCCGCCGAAGCATAGTGTCGCCGCTAACCGACCCGGGCCGGACCCAGCGGACGCAGGTGCCGGCGCCGCTCGGTCGGGTGCTGGTGGGCGTCGGAGTGGGCGTTGTCGAGGCGCGTCAGATGCCGCCCGGCGCCGCTGACCGGACAGGTCCAGGTGCCGTCCATCTCCACGAGTCGGATGCCGGGCAGCTCGAGCCAGCGCAGGATCAGCTCGATCTCCTCGGGCGAAGCCGCCGCGACCGGGCCGATCCCGGGCAGGACCGTCTCAGCCGAGGCGCGCAGCATCTCCAGGTGCGGCCGCGGGTCCGTCCCGCGCGGGCTGAACCCGGCCGCCGCGAGCCGCCCGCGGCGGATCACGTGGAGCTCCCAGCCGCCGTCCTCGGTCCGCCTGGCGGCACAGATCTCCGCGCAGCCGGTCACCGACGCCATCCGCTGCATCCGCGCCGAGCTCCGCACGAAGGCGCTCAGCCGGTCCCGATGTACGGCGGCGTCCTCGAACCGCTCGTCGGCGGACAGTACGTCGATCCGCCGGTCGAGCGCCTCGACGACGGGTGTCGGGTCCACGGTCAGCGCGGAGCGCAGCGCCGTGACGAACTCGCCGTACGAATCGACCGAGATCCGCCCGTCGCACGGCGCCACGCAGCGGCCCATCTCCGCCAGCACGCACGGCGACAGCGAAGGCGTCCGGGACATCCGCGCGGTGCACTGCCGGATCGGGAAGGCCTCGTGCAGCGCGGCCATCGCCCGCTCGGCGGTCTTCCGCGAGCTGAACGGACCGAGGTACCCGGCGTCGTCGTCGCGCACCTGTTTGACCAGCGACAACCGCGGAAACGGTTCGACGGTGACCTTCAGCCAGTGTTGCCGCTCCGGGAACTTCGAGCGCCGGTTGTACCGCGGCTTGTGCTCCGCGATCAGCCGCAACTCGCGGACCTCGGCCTCCAGCGGCGTCCCGCACTCGATACCGCGGACGCCGGTGGCGATCCCGACCATCTCGCCGATCCGGTTCCGGGTCTCGGAGGCGGTGAAGTACGACCGGACGCGGGTCCGCAGGTCCTTGGACTTCCCGACGTACAGCACCTCGCCGCGGTCGTCGGTGAACAGGTACACCCCGGGCGCGTGCGGCAGCGCCTCGGCCAGGTGCCGCTTGGCGCGGACCGCCGGCGCGACCCGGGACGAGAACGTCTGCAGGTCTTCCAACGTTTGCACGCCCAACGACCCGACGCGCTCGAACAGCCCGTGCAGTACGTCGACGGTGGCCCGGGCGTCGGACAGCGCGCGGTGGTTGGGCGTGGTCGTCGCCCGGAAGAGCTTGGCCAGCGTGCCGAGCTTGCAGTTCGGGGCCTCGATGGGGGTGATCACCCGGCGGGCGAGCAGCGCGGTGTCGACGACGGCGAAGTCGGGCCAGTCGTACCCGTGCACGAGCGACTCGTGTTTCAGGAAGCCCATGTCGAACGGCGCGTTGTGCGCGACCATGACGCACCCGTGCGCGAACTCCAGGAACGCGGGCAGCACCGACTCGATCCGGGGTGACGAGGCAACCATCAGGTCGCTGATCCCGGTCAGCACGGCGATGAACGGCGGGATCGGCTCCGACGGGTTCACCAGGGTCTGGAACTCGCCGACCACCTCGCCGGCGCGCACCTTCACCGCGCCGATCTCGGTGATGCCGCCCTCACCCGGCGGGTTGCCCGTCGTCTCCAGGTCGACGACGCAGAACGTGATGTCCCGCAGCGGCGTCCCGAGGTCGTCGAAACTGTGCTGCACACCGCGGATCGGCACCGTCGGATCCGGGGGCGGTGTGCGCACTGGGCTGGTCATGGTCACGACGCTAGGAGCCGCCACCGACAATTCCGCAGGTGACACGCAGACGAGTCGACTAGGCTCTGTGTATGCGTACACAGGCGATCACCGCGATCCCGGGCCGCGAGCCCGTCCGCTGTGGTCTGCGTCACTGGCCCAGCGGGTGCTGCCGGCTCGTCGTTCCGGCCGGACTGCGGACCGGTGACTGAGGCAGGCACCGCCGCGAGCTCCGCCGCTACGACTTTGCCTGAACCGGTGCGGCAGCGCGTCCTCTCCCTGGCCGCGCAGGCCCTCGGCCAGCTCCCCGCCACCGACATCCCGGCACCGCTGCGCCGGTTCGCCAGCTTCGCGCCGGCGAAACGCGCGAAGCTGTCCGCGTCGGTGCTCGGGCCGATCCTCGAGACCGACGACCACTTCCGGCGGCTCGCGGCCTTCCAGGTACGGCGTGAGCACCCGGAGCTCGGCGATGCGGTGGCCGAAGGCGTAGCGGTGCCGGCCGCGGATCCGGTGGAGGTCGCCGCGCTCGCGTACCTGCTGCGCCCGGACGACTGGGAGAAGCTCGTCGCCGCGGCGGCCCAGCTCCCGGTGGAGAGCCCGCGCGCCGACGAGGAGGCCGTCAACCGGCTCTCCGACCAGCTCGACCAGGCGCGCACCGAGACCCGTCAGGTCCGCGAACGGCTTCGTGAACAGGTCAACGAGCTCAAGGCCGAGAACGTCACGCTGCGCCGCAAGCTCAACGAGGCCCGGCAGCGCATCACCGGCCTGCAGACCGAGGTCGAGGAGCGCACCCGGCAGGCCGAGACCGCCGACGAACGCGTCGACGCGGCCCGCGCCGAGGTCGAGCGCGAACTGCGCAAGCTCCGCGCCCGGATCACCGAGCTGGAGGCCGTCGAGCACGCGGCTCGTCGTACGGCGGGCCAGGAACGCGAACTGGCCAGCACGCGCACGCGGCTGCTGCTCGACACGTTGCTCGAGGCAGCGAGCGGGCTGCGCCGCGAGCTGGCGCTGCCGCCCGGGGGAGAGCTCCGCCCGGCGGACACCGTGGCCGGCTCCGAGCCCGAGGCCGCTCCGGTCGGGCGTACGGCGCCCGAGGACGACCCGGCGTTGTTCGACGAGTTGTTGTCGTTGCCTCAGGTGCACCTGATCATCGACGGCTACAACGTGACGAAGACCGCCTGGCCGACCTCGCCGCTGCACTCCCAGCGGCAGCGCCTCGTCACCGCGCTGGGCGCCCTGGTCGCGCAGCGCCGCGTCGAGGTCACCGTGGTGTTCGACGGTGCCGAGCTGTCCGGGCCGGTGCAGCTGAACCCGCCACGCGGCGTTCGGGTCCGGTTCAGCCCGGCCGGGGTGATCGCCGACGAGGTGATCCGGCAACTGGTGCGCGCCGAGCCGCCCGGCCGCCCGGTGGTGGTCGTCTCCACCGACCGCGAAGTTGCCGAGAGCATCATCAAACTCGGCGCCCGTTCACTGTCCGCGACCAGCCTGGTCTCCCGGATCGCCCGCACCTGACGACGGAAACTGTCGGTGGGGGTCTCTAGCGTCCTTCTCAGCCGGATGCAAGTCCGGGTGCTTCCCCCTTTGGAGGATGTTGTGCTGATCGACTGTGACGCCTGTGTGATGAAGGGTCCGGGCTGCCAGGACTGCGTCGTTACCGTGGTGCTCGGGTTCTCGGAGGAACGGTCCGGCAGCTTGCGCATCGACGACGACGAGAAGGCCGCCCTGGACGCGCTCGCCGAGTCGGGCCTGGTGCCGCCGCTGCGCCTGGTGCACGCGGTGGAGAGCGTCGAGCCGGACGCGGTCCCGAAGGAACAGACCGGCTGACGCCGCTCGACACGCCGGTCCTTGTCAGGACCTTTGCGCGCCGACGGTGCTGCCCGGCGTGGCCGAAACCCCTGCGGGGCAAGGCGAAACGGCCGTCCGGCCGCGAACCGGCTTCGTTAATTTTCCATCAAACCCGAGGGGCGAATTGCACTGGTCACGAAACGGTCACTACTGTTACCTCTCGTTGCCTCAGGGTGTCGGCTGCTCCGGCCGACCGGGCAGCGGTAAGCCGAGGGAGTGATCCGGCGGATTCCGCGGACGTGACGTCCGCGGCCGGCCTGGTCAACGGGGACGGCGCGAGCAGAGGAAGGGACCGACCGGGCTGTGTCCATCGGACGCATCAACCGCACCAAGGGAATCGCCCTCGCCGCCATCACCAGCACCGCCGTCGCCGCTGGCGTGATCTTCATCCAGGGAGCCGCGGGCGCCGACCCGAAGCCCACCCTGGACGAGGCGAAGAAGCAGGTCGCCGAGCTCCAGCACCAGGCCGAGGTGGCCGGTGAGTCGGCGAACGACCTGCGCGGCCAGATCAGTGCCTCGACCGTCCGGGTCAAGGCGCTGCAGGCCGGGATCGCCAAGCAGCAGGCCCAGGTGGACGCGGTGAAGCGGCAGATCGGCTCCCTCGCGGTGGCCGGCTACCAGACCTCGGGCATCTCCACGACGGCGCAGTTGCTGCTGTCGAACAACCCGGACCAGTTCCTCAGCCAGGCGTCCACCGCGCAGGCCTTCGCGGGCCAGCAGACCTCGGCGCTGCGTCGCTACCAGGTCGCGCAGGGCAAGCTCACCGACCTGCAGGCCAGCGAGCAGACCGAGCTCGCCGCGCTGCAGGCCGTGCAGGCGAAGCAGGACGCGTTCAAGAAGCAGGTGCAGGCGAACCTCGACAAGGCCGAGGGCGTGCTCGACAAGCTGAGCGACGCCGAGCGCCGGCGGATCGAGCAAGAGAACGAGAAAGAGGCCGAGGAGGCGCGCGCCCAGCGCCCGAGCCGGGACGGCGAGCGCACCGGCGACGACGAGGACCTGCCGAACGTGCCGGCCAGCGGCCGCGCGAAGATCGCGGTCAACGCCGCGCTGTCCCAGATGGGCGACCCGTACGTCTGGGGCGCCGAGGGGCCGAACTCCTACGACTGCTCCGGGCTGACCCTCTACGCCTGGGGCAAGGCCGGCGTCTCGCTGCCGCACTCCTCGAAGGCACAGATCAACGAGGGCCGCCGGATCAGCAAGTCCGAGCTGATGCCCGGTGACCTGGTCTTCTTCTACTCGCCGATCACCCACGTCGGGATGTACATCGGCAACGGCCGGATGGTGCACGCGCCCCGCCCGGGCAAGAGCGTCACGATCACCTCGATCGACACGATGCCGTACAGCGGCGCCAGCCGTCCGGGCTGACCTGCGACCTTGACATACTCTGCGGCTCCGGGGAGAGATCCCCGGAGCCGATTGGTTTGGGATGCCGTAGTGTCGGTGGTGGCCGGGTGTCCCGCCTGACTGGGGCAGGTGAGCAGCGAGGGGCCGAGGTGATCGACGAGCAGGGCGATACGGTTCCGCTGCCCATGATCCCGTCGGCCGGTGACCCAGAGGAGTCGCTCGATCACGGGCGGGAGCCGTCCGGGCGGGCGTCGTACGCCGACGGTCCGGGACGTCCGCCGTTCGGGCCCATCCTGAAGAAGGTCGCGCTCGGCCTCGCGGTCTGCCTCGTCGCCGGAGCCGGGTACGCGGGCCTGCAGCACATCGCGAACGCCCCGGCCGACCCGAACGCTCCCGCCGCGCAGCCACCCCCGTCCGCGAGCCCGACCACGCCCGACCAGGCGCAGGCCGGCGTCCAGCGCGCGGTGGCCGGTGAGGCCGTGCTGCAGAAGATGGCCGACGCCATCGAGAACGAGGACCGCGGCGAGTTCCTGAACACCATCGACCCGAAGGCGACCGCCTTCCGGACCAGCGCGCGGACGATCTTCAGCAACCTGGCCGCGCTCCCGCTCGGCACCTTCCAGCTGCGCTACGTGAGCGACGACATCGGCGCGCTGACACCGGACCGGCAGGCCGAGCTCGGCGGGACACAGTCCTGGCTCGCCCAGGTCGAGGTGTCCTGGCAGCTCGCCGGGTACGACGTGAAGGCGGCGCGCGAGACCCTCCCGGTGACGTTCGTGACGCGCGACGGGAAGACGTACGCCGCGTCGTTCTCGGAGCGGTTCGTCGCCGGGCAGCGGCGGCCGGTGTGGACGCTCGGCGCGCTCGACGTGGCCAAGGGCGAGCACAGCCTGGTGATCAGCCTCGAGTCCGAGTCGGAGGCGCGCAGCTACGTCCCGGTCGCCGACAAGGCGGTCGAGTCGGTGAGCAAGGTCTGGGGCCGGAGCTGGCGGCAGAAGGTCGTCGTCTACCTGCCGGCCAAGCAGTCCCAGATGGAGGCCGTCCTCGGCGCCCGCCCGAACACCTACACCCAGATCGCGGCCGTCACGATGGCCGAGCTCGACACGCCGGCCGTCGGCGCGCCGGTACGGATCGTGGCGAACCCGAAACTGTTCGAGGAGCTCGGCAAGCAGGGCCGCCGGATCGTGCTCACCCACGAGACCACCCACGTCGCATCGACCGCGACCGCGTCGCCGGTCCCGTTGTGGCTGGCCGAAGGCTTCGCGGACTACGTCGCGTTCAACGCCGTACCCGTGCAGGACGAGTCGGCGGCGAAGGAGCTCTTCAAGGCAGTGCGCGCCGGGCACGTGCCGCCGGCGCTGCCGTCGACGGAGGCGTTCGCGGCCTCGGCCACCGAGCTGCCGCAGGCCTACGAGTCGGCGTGGCTGGCCTGCCGGTTGATCGCCGAGCGCGAGGGGGAGGACAAGCTGGTGAAGTTCTACCGGGCCGTGCACGCGTCGAAGAGCGCGACCGGGCTCGCCGACGCGTTCAAGTCGGTGCTGGGCACGACCGAGGCCGAGTTCGTCGCCGAGTGGCAGAAGTACCTCGAGAGGCTCGCCGGTGGCTGAGCGGGCCGCCGGCCCGTGGGCGCCGCGCGCCGCGGGCGGCCTGCTCGCGCTCGCACTGGTCTTCACGATCGCCGTCACCACCCCCTGGCACCTGATCGACCTGCCGAAGCCGGACGCCGCGCTGGACTTCACGGCCGCCGAGATCGCCCGCCAGAACGCGTTCCGCCACGAGATTCTGCGCTGGTCGACCACCTCCTGGATCATCTCGGTGGTCGTCCCGCTGGTGATCGGGTTCAGCCCGCTGGGCCGCCGGTTGTACGACGCGCTGCGCATCCGGCCGTGGTTCCTCGCCGTACCGGTCGCGGTCGCGGGCATCGCCCTGATCACGAACCTGCTCACCGTCCCGACCGACGTCCTCGCCCAGCGGGTCAGCGTGAAGTACGGCCTGGCCGTGGAGAACTGGCGGCTGTGGGTCTGGGACCGCGGCGTCAACTGGGCGATCACCTCCCTCGGGGTCGCGGTGATCGCAGTCGTCCTGATCGCGCTGGCGAAGCGCCGGCGTCGCGGCTGGTGGTTGCCGGGGGCAATCGCGGCCGGGCTGCTCGTGCTCGGCGTGTCGTTCGCCTACCCGGTGCTGATCGAGCCACGGTTCAACGAGTTCACGTCGATGCCGGCCGGTGCCCTGCGCAACGACTTCCTCCAGCTCGCGGCCGAGGACGGCGTACCGGTCAAGGACGTGCTGGTCGCCGATGCCTCGAAGCGGACGACGGCCCTCAACGCGTACGTCTCCGGCTTCGGATCCACGCGGCGGCTGGTCGTGTACGACACGCTGCTGAAGGACACGCCGCCGGCCCAGGTGCGCCTCGTGGTCGCGCACGAGCTCGGTCACGCCGCCGAGGACGACGTCCTGCACGGCACGCTGATCGGAGTGCTCGGTACGGCGTTCGGCATCACGCTGCTGTACCTGGTGCTCGGGGCCCGGATGGCCGACCCGCGGCGGATCGGCGTCTTCGTCGCGCTGGTCGTGGTCGCGACGACGCTGGCGAGTCCCGTGCAGAACCTGGTGAGCCGCAAGATCGAGGCGCGCGCCGACTACCACTCGCTGCGCCTGACGAACGACCCGCGGAACTTCGCCGCGATGCAGCACGACCTGGCCGTCCGGAACATCTCCGGCCTGTCTCCGAGCCGCTGGCGGTACTGGATGTTCGCCAGCCACCCCACGGCGCCCGAGCGGATCGCGATGGGCCGCGCCTGGGCCGCCCAGAACGGCACCACGGTCCCACCGCTGGCGAAACGATGACCGTCCTCGTCGTCACCAACGACTTCCCGCCGCGCCAGGGCGGGATCGAGACGTTCGTCCGGTCGCTGTGCGACGAGCTGCCCGACGTCGTCGTCTACACCTCCCGCGAGCCCGGCGACACGGCGTACGACGCGACGCTGCCGTTCCGGGTGGTCCGCGACCGTACGGCGATGTTGTTGCCGACGGCCCGGGTCACGAAGCGGGCCGTACAGCTGATGCGCGAGCACGGCGCCGACCGCATCGTCTTCGGCGCCGCAGCACCGCTCGGGTTGATAGGGCCTGCGCTGCGCAAGGCCGGGGCCCGCCGGATCGTCGCGATGACGCACGGACACGAGACCTGGTGGGCCGTTGTACCGGGGGCGCGGCGGGCGCTGCGGCGGATCGCTGACGCGGCAGACACCGTGACGACGGTGTCGGCGTGGTGCGCGGAGCAGATCGCTCCGGCGCTGTCGCCGGCAGCGACCCGGCGGATGCGCCGGCTGACTCCGGGCGTCGACACCCAGCGGTTCGCGCCGGGTTGTGGTGGTGATCAGATCCGCAAGGGCCTCGGGCTCGACGGGGTCCCGGTCGTCGCCTGCGTGTCGCGGCTGATCCGCCGCAAGGGGCAGGACACGTTGATCCGGGCGTGGCCGGGCGTGCGGCAGGAGGTGCCGGACGCCATGCTGCTGCTCGTCGGCGGCGGACCCGACCGCGAGTACCTCGAGGAGCTGGCGGCGAGCGTCGGCGTAGCGGACGCGGTGGTGTTCACCGGCGCGGTGCCGTGGGCCGAGATTCCGCCGTACGTCGATGCGGCTGATGTCTTTGCGATGCCGTGCCGGACGCGGCGGTTCGGGCTGGAGCCGGAGGCACTGGGGATCGTCACGCTGGAGGCATCGGCCGTCGGCAAGCCTGTGGTGGTGGGGGACGCGGGCGGGGCGGCCGACACCGTGCGGCACGGCGAGACCGGCTACCTGGTCGACCCGTACAACCCGGCGGCCGTGGGTGTGCGCATCGCCGAGCTGCTGATGAACCCGCAGGACCGAACGGCCCTCGGCGCGGCGGGGCGGAAGTGGGTCGCAGCCGACTGGACCTGGGCCAGGTCCGGAGCGGTACTGCGGGAGCTCCTGGACGTGTGACGAGGAATTGGTGGACAGCGAACGCCGGGAGTCGTGTACTCTGGCCGGCATGCACCGGATGTTCCGACTTGCCGCAGCCGTACGAGCTCATCGCTCTCCGGCTGCCGCGGCCTGACATCCTGAATCCACCACCGGCGACCGGAAACGGTTCGCCGGTGTTGTCGTTCTCGTAGCCCCGGTGGTCTGGTTCCGGTCCAATCGACAAGGGCACGAACCATGAGCATCAGCAGGACCTTCATCGACTTCTTCCTCGACCGCGAGCACGTCCCGACGACCGGGTCCACGCTCATCCCGCGGCTCGGTGATCCCGTGCTCTTCACGACCTCGGGCATGCATCCGCTGACGCCGTACCTGGAAGGGGAACCTCATCCCCTCGGCACCAGACTCACCGGCATCCAGCGATGCCTGCGCACCACCGACCTCGACGAGGTGGGGGACCCGACCCACCTGACCGTGTTCGAGATGCTCGGCTCGTGGTCGCTCGGGGACTACGGGAGCAGCCAGACCCTCAGGTGGGGGTACGAACTGCTCACCACGGGCTTCGGCCTCGATCCGAAGCAGCTGTACGTCACGGTCTTCGGCGGTGACGAGCAGGTGCCGCTCGACCAGGAGTCGCTGCGCACCTGGCAGGAGCTCGGCCTGCCGATCGAGCTGACCACCGACGACAACTGGTGGTCGAACGGCCCGACCGGTCCGTGCGGCCCGGACTCGGAGATCTTCGTCTGGACCGGCGACGGCGAGCCCGAGGGGACGCCGACCACCGACGACCGCTGGGTCGAGGTGTGGAACCACGTGATGATGCGCTACCGCCGCCACGACGACGGGTCGCTCGAGGAGCTGAAGCAGCAGAACATCGACACCGGTCTTGGCCTCGAGCGGCTCACGATGCTGCTGGAGGGCAAGCGGTCGGTGTACGAGACCAGCCTGTTCGAGCCGTGGCTGCGGCTGATCCCGAAGCTCTGGACGCTGGACGAGCGGTCGCAGCGGATCGTCATCGACCACCTGCGGTCGAGCATCGTGATCGTCGGCGACGGCGTGCATCCGTCGAACACGGGCCGCGGGTACGTGCTGCGCCGGCTGATCCGCCGGATGCTGACGATCCTCTGGCAGGACGACGAGTCGCGCTCGCTGTCCGACGTGCCGATCGAGCTGTTCGAGCACACGCTGAGCCACTTCCACCAGGGCGAGACGGTGACGCTGATCCGGCGGATCCTGATCGACGAGGAGATCCGGTTCAGCAACCTGCTCGACCGCGGCCGCCGGGTGCTGAGCCACGAGCGGTTCCACAAGTCGCTCGACGACACCGACTACGAGTACCTGCACGAGACCCACGGCCTGCCGCGGGAACTCGTCGACTCACTGCGCTAGAGGACGACCTAGATGGGTTCGAGAACGTCGGTGCGGGGAGTGTCGGAGTCCGGGATCTCGGGCGGCGCGACCTTCCCCACCGACGACTGGGCCACGAAGGCGCCGGCCAGCACGATCACGCCGCCGATGATCTGGTTCGTCCGCAGCGTCTCGCCGAGCAGGATCAACGCGAAGATGCTGGCCGCGACCACCTCGACGTACGCGACCGCGCCGCCGACCGCAGCGGACAGCCGCTGGACGGCGGCCGCGCCCGCCAGGTACGCGACGACCGTGCTCACCACGATCAGCCACGCGGCCATCACCCAGCCGGGCGCGTGCCGCTCGCCGATCGCGATCGTGTCGGCGAGCACGTGCCACGGCGTACCCCACGGCGCCGCGATCAGCGTCAGGACGACGGCGCCGACGACACTGCCCGCCGCGGTCATCACCAGCGGATCCGCGGCGCCGGTCAGCTTGTCGATCAGGATGAAGTACGTCGCCTGGCACGCCGCGGCACCGAGCCCGGCGAGCAGGCCGATCAGGTCGATCCGCAATCCGGACCAGATCTCGGCCACGGTCGCGAGCCCGACGAGCGCGATGCTCACCCCGATCGCCGCCGAGCGCGGTACGGCGATCTTCTGGCCGAACTTCAGCCACGCGACCACGAGCACCGGGCCGGAGAACTCGAGCATCAGCGCCACGCCGACCGGCAGCCGGCTGGCCGCGATGAAGAACAGCGTCTGGCAGCCGGCGATCCCGGTCAGGCCGTAGAGCACCAGCGACTTCCAGGATGAGCGCGCCTGGCGCAGGCCCGCGCGGCCGCGGAAGATCAGCACGAGCGGGACGAGCAGCGCGGCCGCGCCGAGGATCCGTAACCAGGCCGCCTGCTGCGGGGTCATCCCGGCCCCGATCAAGGCCTTCGCGAACGGTCCCGACCCGCCGAAGGTGATCGCGGAGAAGACCGCGAACCCCAACCCCACCGACTTCGTGCTGTACATGGGCATAACGGTCTCATGCCCATTACAAGACTGTCGAGTGGGATCTCACAGGACGTTCACGGCGCGCGCCGCGATCACCGCGACGGTGAGCAGCGCGATCGCCGACTGGACGCCCATCAGCATCTTGGTCCGGGCCGAGAGCGGCATCGTGTCGGTGGGGGAGAACGCCGTCGCGGCGGTGAACGAGACGAACAGGTAGTCGGTGAACCCGGGCAGCCAGCCCTTCCAGCCCGGCAGGTCGACCGTCATCTGCGGGAACAGCAGATCCGGCCGCTCGGCCTCCCGGGCGTGCTCCGGCGCGCGGGCGAACGGCCCGCCCCGGTCGATCTCCCAGTACCAGACCGCGAACGCGACGACGTTCGTCACCCAGATCAGCAGCGCGCTCTTGACCAGCACCTTGCCCTCGTTCGCGTCCCCGTTGTTCAGGAAGAAGATCATCCCGGCCAGGTAGAACGCGTTCACGGCAACCAGTACGGCGACCAGCACGAGCTCGACCCACCGCAGCCAGGGCTCGTCGCGCCGGAGGTGGAACGGGTTCGTCCACACCAGCGGCACCAGCAACAGGAAGCCCAGCGCCGGCATCACCCACCGCGGCAGCGCGTTGATCTGCGTCGGAACCAGCAGTTGCAGCACGAGCACAGCGAGAACAGCCAATGAGGCCGGCCAACGCCGGGTGTGGCGGTTGCTGGAGGTGTTCGTCACCGCAGCATTCTCGCGCCGGACGACCGCTATCCGACGGAGGCGTCGATGACGGCCTGTCCGACCTCGGTGCGGCGGTAGTGGACCTGATGGCCGGTACGGCGGCGTGTCGCGAGGCCGGCGTTGTACAGCGCGGAGAGGTGTTCGGCGACCGTCGCAAGGGCGAGGTTGTACTGCGCGGCGAGGGCGCTGGTGGTGGCGGGCGGGTCGAGCGCCACGAGGAGGGTGGCGCGGGTGCGGCCGAGCAGGCGGGCCAGCGGGTCGGGCGGTGCGGGGGAGTCGGACCAGAGGCGGGCGGCGCCGCGGGCGGGGTAGACGAGGGTCGGGTGGTACGCCGGGTCGACGACGATCACGAGGTACGGCCAGGCGAAGACGCCGGGCACGAGCAGCAGGCCCTGGCCGGTGAGGTCGCGGTCCTCGGAGCGGTACCGCGTGGCGATCAGGCGGTCGTCCTCCCAGGCCAGGGTCGGATGCAGGTCGTCGAACAGGCCGGCCAGTCCGCCGTCGGTCAACTGCTGCCCGCGGTAGGCGATGTCGTCCTCGAGAACCCGGCTGATCAACGGCCAGTCCGGCTTGATGAGGGCCTCCCAGGCGGCCTCGATCTCGTCCGCGAGCCGCTCACGGGTTCCAGTCAGATCCGTGAGCATCTTGTCGATCTCGCGCGCGGCCGGGTTGTTCAGTTCGTCGCGCGACCGGATCAGCTCGGACCGCACCTTCTCCAGCGGGGTACTGCGGACGCGCGCGATCTCGGTCGCGAACTTCGCCCGGGAGGCCTTCGGTGGCGGCGTCAGGAAGTCGGGCGTGAAGCCGACGCGCGGCTGCACGGCTTTCAACCCGCGCAGGTCGAGCTCGGCGGCCGCCTGCCGTTTCGCGGCGACCCATTCGCCGTACAGCGGCCGGTGTTTCGAGCCGTTCAGCACCCGCACCGCGGACATCGTCTCCCACAACGGCGAGGCCCCGAACCGGCAGCGGAGCGCGTCGGCGCGGGTGAAGCGCAGTACCGTCATCGCACCGAACTTTCGGCCACAACCAAAAGTCTACGCTGCTTGGACCGGCGTGCTGCAGGCTCGCGTCGTGAGGTCCTATCGCGCTGTTCTCCGGCTTCCCGGTATGCGGGCCGTGTACGCCGCGCACACCGTCTCCATGCTCGGGACGGTCGGCGCGCAGGTGGCGCTCTCGATCCTGATCTTCGAACGCACCGGTTCACCGTTGCTGTCGGCACTGGTCCTGGTGTGTTCGTTCCTGCCGTACGCCGTCAGCGGCGCGCTGTTCTCGTCGATGACGGATCGGTTCCCGGCGCGGCGCGTGCTGGTCGTGTGCGACCTGCTCAGTGCGATGTGTGTGGCCGCCATGCTGCTGCCGGGGATGCCGGTGGCGGGACTGCTCGGGCTGCTACTCGCCACCGGGATGATCGCGCCGATCTTCGCCGGCGCCCGCGCGGCCAGTCTGGCGAACCTGTTGCCGCAGGACCTGTTCCCGGTCGGCCGGTCGTTGCTGCGGGCAATCGGTCAGACGGCCGTGCTGACCGGATTCGCGGTAGGCGGGATCACGGTCGCGGCCATCGGCGCGCGGTGGCTGCTGGTCGTGGAGGTCGTCACGTTCGTGGCGTCGGCGGTGCTGATCGGGGTTGGCACGCCGTACACGCCGCCGGGGGAGCGGAGGAGCAACGCGGTCCGCGACTCGTGGGCCGGGCTCCAGTTGGTGTTCGCCGACCCGAAGCTGCGCAGCCTGATTCTGCTGACCTGGGTGGCGCCGGCGTTCTCGTCCCTGCCGGACGGGCTCGCCGTGGCCTACACGGCCCAGGTCGGCACCGCCGCCGCGGCCGCCGGTGCGTTGTTCACCGGGTATGCGGTCGGCGGGGTGCTCGGCGAGCTCGTCGTCGCGCGGTTCACCCCTTCCGTGCGGCGACGGCTCGTCGTCCCGCTGCTGCTGGGCAGTCAGCTGCCCGCGATCGCATTCCTGGCCGCGCCGCCGATCCCGGTGGCGGCGGTTCTGCTCGCGATCTCCGGGGCAGGGTACGCGTTCAACCAGGGCGTCGATCCGCTGATCCTGGAGTCCGTCGATCCGGCGTACCGCGGCCGCCTGTTCACCGTCCAGACCAGCGGCCTGATGGCGATCCAGGGCGTCAGCATCGCCCTCGGCGGCGTGGTCGGCTCGTTCGTCGCCCCGAACCTCACGATCGCCGCCGCCGGAGTCGTCGGCACGGCAACCACCCTACTGATCGGCCGCCAGGCCCTCACGCACTCGCGCGCACAACCAACGGCGCCGTCACCAGGCGACCGGGCTCGTCCGGCTCGCCGCTGATCTCCCGCAGCGCACGCTCGAACAGGCACTTCGCGATGTCCTGCAGCGGGATCCGGGCTGTGGTCAGTGGTGTGTCGAGCATGCTTGCGAAGGGGAAGTCGTTGAAGCCGGTGACGGCGACGTCGCGGCCGACGGTGATTCCGCGCCGTTGCAGCGTTCGCATCGCCACCACCGCGAACGCGTCGTTGTCCGCGACGAAGACGTCGGGCGGTTCCACGTCCTCGACGTACGTCGCGACCGCCTCCAGCGAACCGAACGATCGGGCCACCGTCGCCGGGAACTCCCGGACGAACCCGTCCTGCCGCTGATGCACCCACGGCAGCGGGCTGTCCGTCCCGAGGTACACGGCCCGCTCCCGTCCCGTCGAGCGCAGATGCGCCGCGATCCCGGCCATCGAGGCCTCGTTGTCGACGTCGACCCAGCACTGCCGGTGCTCCGCCGCCGTCCGCCCGAACGCCACGAACGGGAACCGCCGCCGGCTCAGGAACTCGATCCGCTCGTCGTGCGGCATCGTCTCGAGGACGACGATCGCGTCCACCTGGCGCGCCGCGATGAGTTTCTCGTACAGCGCGATCTCGGTCGCGCCGTCGGTCGGCGTCGCCACGTGCACGCCGTACCCGGAGACCGCGGCCGCCTTCACCAGACCGCCGAGCAGGCCGTGCAGGAAGCCGCCGAGCCCCGGGTTCTCGGAGTCGCCGTCGGTCTCGTCGTCGAAGTACAGCGGCAGGCCGATCACCTGGCTGCGGCCGGACGACAATGCCCGCGCCGCGTGGTTCGGGATGTAGCCGAGTTCCTCGATCGCGGCACGCACGGTCTGGACGGTCGGCGGTGCGACCCGGTGCGGTGCGTTGAGCACGTTCGACACCGTCATCGCCGACACGCCGGCCAGCCTCGCGACATCCGCGACCGTCGTCCGTCGCGGCTTCTCCGCAGCCAATCGATCCCCCTCAGTCCAGCACGATCCGGGCCAGTCCACCCACCGGTACGTCGACCGCCCACACGTCCGGCGCCGTCATCGTCTCGCGGTGTACCTCGCGCCCCGAGCAGTCAGACACTACGAGGTCGACCGGTCGACCTGCGGCGCCCTCGACGTACAGCCGCTGCTCGGCGCCGCCGTTGACCAGCACGGTGCACGACTCCTCTACCCGCACCACGGGGTTCGTGAACACGGCGACGATCGTCTCGTTTGCGCCGACCGCTCGCACCTGCGTGTAGCGCGCGTCGGGTCGCGACGGCAGCAGTACGCCGTGCAGCAGCACGTCGGCGTGATCGCGCTGGAACCCGAGCCAGTGGCGCACGACCCGCTCGTGGTCCGGCGACAGCGCGTCCGGCTCCATCGACACCTGCGGCGTACTGAACAACGCGTTGACAAAGTGCAGCGCGACGTTCTCCGGCGAGGCCGCCGGATGCCACATCAGCATGTCCGAGTGCACGGCGCGATCACCGGCCAGCAGCCGGCAGTCGATCGTGCGGACCCGGTTCTCGACCGGGTCGAGCGCGCAGTCGCCGGCTCGCAGGAACGTGCCGAACTGCCACAGCCGCGGGTTCACGTAGTCCTGCCGGAACTCGATCAGTACGTCCGGTCGCAGGCCGCGCAGCTCGTCGGTGACGGCCTGCAGGAACCGCTCCACGCCTTCGTCGACGGACGCGCAGTCGCCGTCCGGCGCCGGGGGTACGTCGTCCCGCGCCCAGGAATCGATGAAGTCGAGTTTCAACCCGTCGACGCCCCAGTCGCGCACCGGGCGGATGCAGCACTCGAGCAGGTGCTCGCGGACCTCGGGGTAGCGCGGATCGAGAACCGCGACGACCTCGCCGTCCGCGAAGCCGAGGGTGCGGTCCTGGAGGTGCTCCCACGCCTTCGAGTGCACGCCGATCAGCGGTGGTGCCAGCCACAGCACGTAGCGCTGGCCGAGCTCGTGCACGCGCCGGACGTGGGCGGCCATGTCCGGGAACGTGCTGCTGGTCGGCTCCCAGTCCCCGCAGTACGCATACCCGCGCCGCGTGTCGTCGGTCTGCCAGCCGTCGTCGACGATCACCGCCTCGGTGCCGTACGTCGCACTCGCACGGGCGTGCCGCTCGACGGACTCGGCGGACACGTGCTGATGGTCGCTGTACCAGGTCGAGTACATCGCCTGCCGAGCGACGTCCGGCACCGGCGCGATCCGGTCGCCCAGCTCGCCCGCCCACTCGGTCGTCACGGCTCGGAGCGCTTCCGCGAAGTGCTGGTCCCGCAGGTCGATCCGCAGCGTGAAGCCGTCGCCCTCGACGTCGGTCACGGTCAGCTCGATCAGCTGCTCCGCGGTCTCCTCGTTCACGCCGACCGCGAAGTCGCAGCCGCGGACGTTCGACGACAAGGAGATTGTCAACAATCCGCGGTCCTGTGCGTCGACCAGCGTCGCCACCGGCGCCGAGCGGACCGAGCGGACCTCGCGGTTGGCACCCCAGTCGGTCGGAAGGTTGCGCCGCGAGTCCTGCGTCGCTTGCCAGAGCGTCACCGCCTCCTCGGCGGGCCAGGTCCACCGCAGCGTCACGGCCCCGTGCGCTGTCACGTCGTACCGGAGGACACCGGGCTCCGCGGGTGGGCGTGGGGTGATCGCGGCCGCCCCGCTCAGGGTGCCGGTGCGGGTGGTACGACCGTCGGGGGAGCGGATCTCGAATGTCGTCACGTCCTGGACTATAGCGGTAAAATCCATCGCCAAGAAGGTATTGACGGAATTGACCGGCGTCTCTAGTTTTACCGCTAATATCCGATTCCCGAGGAGACGCCGTGCTGGCTGTCAGCTCCGACCTCGCGTATGTCGAGGACGCCTTCACCTGGGCCCGCGACCGGGCCCTCGCCTGGGTGCGGACCGGCGACGGCAACCTGCCGTCCTACTGGGCCGGCTACCCGTCCCGGCCGATGTTCTACTCGCGCGACGTCTGCCACCAGGCCGCCGGCGCGCACCTGCTCGGCCTGGACGCCGAGAACTTCGCGATGTTCCGGCACTTCGCCCGCTCCGCGACGCCGGCCCGGAAGTGGTTCCCGCTCTGGGCCTTCCTGTTCGACGGGCGGATCGCCGACCTCGACTACCGCGACGACGAGCACTTCGTCCGGGAGATCCCCGCGGTGTTCGACCTGACCTACCGGGCGCTGGAACAGTACGACTGGACCGGCGACCGCCGCTGGATCGACGACCCGGACCTGGCGGCGTACTACGAGCACAGCGTCGGCGAGTTCGTCGCCGCCCACGACGCCGACGGCGACGGCATCCCCGAGGCCGGCGGCACCGCGGACATCTTCCTCGGTACGGCGACCTACAACGAGCGGGAGGCGCCGCTGCTGATCGCGGGCGACGGCCTCGCCGCGCAGTACGGCGCGCTCCGCAAGCTCGGCCGGCACGACGAGGCCGACCGGATCCAGAAGCTGTTCCTCGAGGACTGGTGGAACGGGGACCACTTCGCCCGCGGCGTCACCAAGGACGGCCTGGACTTCAGCTGGGGACTGGAGTCGCACACGCTGGTGCCGCTGTTCGGCCTCAGCGGTACGGGGGAGCGCAACGAGCGCTTCCTCGACTACCTCGAGCGGCAGATGGAGACGCACCCTCCGCTCAACATCGAGTCGTTCAGCTACTGGCCGGAGCTGCTGTTCCGGCACGGCCGCGACGAGTCCGCCTGGCGCTGGACGAAGCACCTGATCGACAGCCGCGACGACTATCCGGAGATCTCGTTCACGGTCGTCGAGCATCTGGTCGCGGGGCTGCTCGGTCTGCGCCCGGACGCGCCGAACGCGGCGCTCGGCATCACCTCCCAACTGCCCGCCGAGATCGGCACGCTGGTCGCCGACCATGTCGCGGTCGGCGCGTGGGACCTCCGCATCGCTCAAGAAGGCAAGCACACCACCGAGATCACCGTGCACAGCGGCCCGGGGCCGCTCACCGTGACCGTCGGTACCGAGACCCATTCCCTCGCACCCGGCGGCACCGCCCGGGTCGTCCAGTCCAAGGACCGCTCATGAAGAAACTCCTGCCCACCGCGGCCGCCGTCCTGCTCGCCGCGGGCTGCGCCACCGGCAACGCCCCCGCGTCGAACCAGGCGAGCGACACCGCCGAGATCAGCTTCGCGTTCTGGGGCACGAACTCCGAGGCCGCGTCGCTGAAGGCGATCGCCGCCGCCTTCGAGAAGGCCAACCCGGGCACCAAGGTGACCACCAACTGGATCCAGTCCGACTACGAGCAGAAGCTGCAGACCTCGATCGCGGCCGGCACCCAGTCGACGGTGATGGAGATCAGCAACACCAGCCTGGCCGGGTTCGCACCCAGTTTCCTCGAGCAGACCGTCGACCCGGCCAAGTACGTCCAACCGAACATCTCGTCCGCGATGCAGTACGAGGGCAAGTACTACGCGATGCCGTTCGCCGCCAAGCCGAAGGTGATGGCGATCAACACCGACGCGTTCAAGGCCGCCGGCCTCCCGTTGCCGAGCGCAACCACGCCGCTGACCCTCGACGAGTTCAAGACGATCGCCGCCAAGCTCTCGCACGGCGACGGCAAGGCCCGCGTCTACGGCTCCAGCAACCTCTGGTACCGGGGGTGGCTGACCGCGGCCGGCCGCGGCTACTACAACGCCGACGGGACGCAGTGCACCTTCGGCGACGAGACCGGCGTCAAGACGGCGCAGTACGTCGTCGACATGCAGAAGAACCGCTACGCGCCGACGTCGACCGACATCCAGGGCCAGGACCAGGCGCAGTGGTTCGCGGCCGGCCGGCTCGCGACGTTCAGCGACTTCGGGCCGTGGACGGTCGCCGACTTCGCGAAGATCAGCAAGCCGAACTGGACGCTCGTACCGGTCCCCGGCAAGGGGTTCCCGATGGAGGTCGACGGGCTCGGGATCGCGAAGACCGCGACCGGCAAGCAGCTCGAGACCGCGAAGAAGTTCGTCGAGTTCGTGAGCACCCAGCCGGCGGCCCAGGACCAGCTGATCCAGGGCAACACCGCGCTCGGCGTGCCGATCATCGAGGCGTCCGCGCCGACCCTGGAGAAGGTGCTCCCGGCCGAGCGCAACCTGGCCGCGTTCACCACCGCGCTGAAGACCGGCCAGGTCGGCGTCTCGGTCGCCAAGGAGGCGCAGCTGTCCGGCGACGCCGAGAAGGGCATGACCAGCTACACCGCGCTGGGCACCGGCAAGGACGACGTCGCGAAGATCCTGCCGCAGCTCGCCGAGAAGTGCACGCAGGCCCTCGCGCGATGAATCCGACCGTCGGCTGGATCCGTGACGTCGCGGCGTCCTGGGGCGTCCCCGCCGTGCTGGTGCCGCTGGTCCCGTTCCTGCTGCTGCTGATCGTCCTGTACGCCGTCATCGGGCTGGCGGCGTACGGGGCGCGGCGGCGCTGGCCGCGGGCGGACAAGACGATCGCCTTCTGGCTGTTCGTCTCGCCGTGGCTGATCGGGTTCGCGCTGTTCACGGTCGGCCCGATGGCGTCGTCGGTGTACGTCAGCCTGACCTCGTGGGACTTGATCACGCCGCCCAAGTTCGTTGGCCTGGCCAACTACACGGAGGCGTTCCAGGACCCGAAGGTCGCCCAGGCACTGAAGGTGACTCTGCTGTACGCCGTGCTCAGCGTCCCGCTGCAGACCGCGCTGGCGTTCCTCGTCGCGCTGCTGCTGAACACGGACCTCCCGGGGATGCGGTTCTTCCGGACCGTCTGGTACCTGCCGTCGCTGGTCTCCGGTGTCGCCCAGATGGTGTTGTTCCTGTGGGTGTTCAACCCGCAGTACGGCCTCGCGAACGACGTCCTCGCGCACCTCGGCATCCAAGGGCCGGGCTGGTTCAACGACGCGTCGTGGGCGCTGCCGACCGTGATCCTGATGAGCCTGTGGACGGTCGGCGGCGCGATGGTGATCTACCTGGCCGGCCTGAAGGACGTGCCGTCGAACCTGTACGAGGCGGCCGCGCTCGACGGCGCCGGCCCGGTACGGCAGTTCTGGCACGTCACGCTGCCGCAGCTGTCGCCGATCATCCTGTTCAACGCGCTCACCGGGATCATCGGCTCGCTGCAGATCTTCACCCAGGGCTTCATCGCGAACGGCGGCCCGAAGGACTCGTTGCTGTTCTTCGTCTACTACCTCTACGACAACGCGTTCCAGAACTTCCGGATGGGGTACGCGTCGGCGCTGGCCTGGATCCTGTTCGCGGTCATCCTCGCGCTGACCGCGGTCACGCTGCGCGGGAGCGCGTTCGCCGTGTACTACGAAACCGAACTATCCGGATCCGGACGGTCCGGGCGCAAACGGAGGCGTCGATGACCGCTGTCGCGGAACCCCTGGTCCTGCGGGCCGACCGGCCGTTCTGGCGCCGCAACGTCGGGCTCACGATCGTGCTGTACCTCGTCCTGGTGCTGGGCTCGCTGGTCTTCGTGTACCCGTTCCTGTGGATGATCGCGACGTCGTTGCGTTCGCTCGCGGGGGTGGGCAGCTCGGGTGCGAGCGTCGTACCGCACGAGTTCCTCTGGGACAACTACGTCCGGGCGGTGACGTCGTTCCCGTTCTGGCGGTACGCGCTGAACTCGGTGCTGACCACGCTGATCCCGATCGCCGGGACGGTGTTCTCCTGCTCGCTCGCCGGGTTCGCGTTCGCGCGGCTGCGGGTGCGGTTCGCCGGGGTGCTGTTCGCGGTCGTCCTGGCGACGATGCTGCTGCCGGGGGAGGTGACGATGGTGCCGCAGTTCATGCTGTTCAACAACTTCGGCATGGTGGACACGTTGTACCCGTTGATCCTGCCGGCGTTCTTCGGATCGCCGTTCTACATCTTCCTGTTCCGGCAGTTCTTCTCCCGGATGCCGTCCGAGCTCGCCGACGCCGCGGTGATGGACGGCTGCGGCTGGTTCAAGATGTTCCTGCTGGTCTACCTGCCGCTCGCACGGCCCGCCGTGGTGGCGGTCTCGATCCTGCTGTTCATGGGCTACTGGAACAACTTCCTCGGCCCGGCGATCTACATCAACTCCGACCAGTGGAAGACGCTGCCGCTCGCGCTGGCCGGCTTCCAGTCCGTGAACGGCACCGACACCCCGTTGTTGATGGCGACCTCGGTGCTGATCACGATCCCGTGCCTGGTGATCTTCTTCGCCGCGCAGAAGCAGCTCACCAACGGCATCACCTTCACCGGCGGCAAGTGAGTCCGGGCCGGACCCCGCGAGGGTCCGGCCCGGGAACGGTGCTACTCGAGTTGGTCTAGTTGACGACGATCTTGTCGACCTCGATCGTGATGCCCTTGACGAGTGGCGTGGAGGTTCCGGTCGTCACGGTGCCGGTGCCCTTCTGCACACCCCTGATGTTCATCGAGTAGGTCATCGAGCCACCCGGGGCTCCCGGCGTACTCGTGATCCGGTAGTCCGTGACCGGCGCACCGGAGATCTGGTCGCCGGCCGTGCCCTCGAAGTTCTCGGCGCCGACCGTCAGCCCGAACGCCGAACCGGGATCACCGGGCAGGTTGCCGGGGTCGTACGCGTAGGTGATGTCCTCGGTGCCGTTGACCCCGATCCACTGCTGGAACACCTTCAGGCTGGTGGTACCGAACAGGTGCAGCCGCGACTCCAGCACGATCCAGGTGTTCGTCCCGTCGGTCAGTGTGGTCGCGAAGATCCCCGGTGCGCCGGTGCCGTCCAGGTCGGTCCAGTACGACGCCAGCACGTTGTTCGGCCGCGCCGGATCAGGCAGCGTCTGC
Source organism: Kribbella sp. HUAS MG21 (assembly GCF_040254265.1). Classification (GTDB taxonomy): domain Bacteria; phylum Actinomycetota; class Actinomycetes; order Propionibacteriales; family Kribbellaceae; genus Kribbella. The sequence continues at coordinate 7,829,464 of NZ_CP158165.1, read as the reverse complement.
GGCAGGAACTGGACGTCGTCGTTCGACGTGGTCCCGCCGACGACGCTGTAGCCGTCGGAGGTGACCCCGATCCGGTTGTACGTCTGCCCGGCGTACCGGAACGGGGGAACGTTGAAGTTCACCGCTTCCTCGTCCCCGACCGGAATCGGCGTGACACCGAAGGAATCCAGCGGGATGTACCCGAACAACTCGCCCGGTGCGATGCCCGGACTGTCAGGCTGCCGCCCGGCCAGAGTCGCCGTCTTGGTCGCGATCTGCGTGCCGATCCTGGTCGCGCCCGTGACGCTGTTCAGCCGCAGCTGCGAGCTCAGCGTGCTCACCGCGGTCACGTCCGTGGTCTGCAAGCTGTTGTTCTGCACTGTCACGGTGCAGGTCGACTCGCCGGTGTTCCGCGCGATGGTGGACGGCGTACAGGTCTGGTCGACCGGCACGATGCCCTCCTGGCGGAAGAACGCCACCGGCAGGTGCAGCTGACGGCTGCCGCCGATCTGCTTCAGGTTGACCTGACCGAAGTACTGGCCGTCGGGTACGTCGGGCGCGGTGATCGTGATCGTCAGCTTCTGCGACTTGCCCGGCTTCACCTGGAACGTGGGCGGCAGGATGCTGATGTTCGCGCCGCTGACCGTCGTACCGCTCGCGGTGAAGGTGAGCGTCTGGTTGGAGACGTTGGTGACCGTCCGCTCGGCGGTGATCAGACCCGGCATGGTCGGTGCGTTCACCGACGGCAGGTTGAGGTCGATCCGGTTCAGCGGGTCGGTGGCCGAGAGCGCGTAGTTCGCCGCGGTCTCGTCCAGGGTCAGACCGGGATCGCCGGCCTTGGTGAGGTCGATCCGCCCGCCGCCGTAGTCGAACGGGTCGGCCGGGGTGACGCGGTCCTGCTTCGTCACCGAGGTCTTCGCGGTCGTCTCGAGCGCCGACTTGACCTGGCCGGGCGTCCACGACGGGTGCAGCGCGAGCACCAGTGCCGCCGAACCGGCGACGTGCGGCGACGACATCGACGTACCGGCGATCACCTGGTACAGGTTCCCGGACGGTCCTTCGGCCGGGGACTCGGGTGTCGGCGTGTGGCCGGCCATGATGTGCAGGCCGGGCGCGGTGACGTCCGGCTTCAGGAAGTCGCCGCCGGGGCCGCGTGACGAGAAGGTCGTCATCACGTCGCCCTGCCAGGTGCTCTTGGTTCCCTGCGTGAACGACGCCGTGGTGCCCGGGTGCGCCGCGAGGAACGCCAGCAGCGCGTCGCCCTCGGGATCGTCGAGGTGCACGGTCGGCAGCCAGTGGTTGTCGGTCATGACGTCGAGCGGTGTGGAGTTGTACAGCAGCATCCCGGCCGCGCCGCCCTGCAGGACGTTGAAGCCCTTGAGGACGCGGTTCGGGCCCCGCTCACACGCGACGATCCTGCCGGTGAAGAGCCCAGCCGGCGCCGGTGTGGTGCAGAGCGCATTGCTGTACGGCGGAGCGGACGCGAGCACGACCGGTGCCGGCGTACCGATGCCTGCCGTGACGGACGCGCCGGAGACGGTGGCGTTCGCGCCGCCGCCGGACAGGTTCACGGTCGAGCGGAAGGTCCGGCTCTGCGTGGATGCCGCGACGGTCGTGACCCAGGGGCCGCGGTGGTCGGTGGTGTTCGCGCCCGGACCGGAGTTGCCTGCCGACGCGGCGACGAACACGCCCGCGGCGTACGCGTCCAGGAACGCGAGCTCGACCGGGTCGCTGTACGGGTCACTGCCGCCGGAGATCGAGAAGTTGATCACCCGGACGCCGTCGAGGATCGCCTGCGCGACGGCCTGCGCGGAGTCGGACGGGAAACACCCCTCGGCGCCGCAGACCTTGTAGACCGAGACCGCGGCCGCCGGCGCGATGCCCGCGATGGCGCCGCGCGCGATGCCCAGCGGGTTCGCGTTCGCGACCGCCACACCGGCCGACGTCGACGCGGTGTGCGTGCCGTGGCCGTTGGAGTCCCGCGCGCTGTCCGGGTACACGTCGCCGCCGATCACCGCGTTGTACGTCTCCAGGAACGGCGCGCCGCCGATCAGCTTGTTCGTACACGCGAAGACGTCCGTGGCCGGCGTCAACGGGTTGTCGCCGAAGTCGCAGGTGCGCGGCGTACCGTCGGCCTTCGCCGGCGGGGCCGGCAGGTTGCCCGGGTCCGCGAACGACGGATGCTCCGGCCAGGCGCCGCTGTCCAGGATGCCGACGACGACGCCCTTGCCCGAGTTCGCCGAGCCGCCGAGCTGGTTGTAGATCGCCGGGGCGCCGATGAAGTTGCCGCTGGAATCGGTCAGCAGCTGCTGTGGGTTGTCCTGCTGTACTGCGGCCACACCCGGCAGCTTGAGCAGCTCACGCGCCTGGTTGGCCGGCACGCTCAGCGCGATACCGCCGTACACGGTGCGCAGCCGCTGGCCTGCTCGCGCGCTCGGCACCTTCGACCGCATCGCGCCGAGGAACGCGTTCTCCAGCGTGGTCACGTGCTTCAGGTACTTCGTCGCGTTCGCGCTGCGGACGTCGAGGCGCCTGCCGGTGACCGACGGGCTGGTGCCGGGCAGGCCCTTGATCCCGCCGCGGTACGCCGCCAGTGAGTCGTAGTCGAGCTTGACGACCACGCGGACCTGCTTGGCGGGCGTGCTGTTCAGCAGCGCCGGGTCGCTCTTCGCGAGCTGCCCGCTGGGCGACTTCGCGCCGTACACCGTGCTGGCGACGGTCAGCGGCGTGGCGGTCCAGGGCCGGCCGTTCGGCGCGGTGGGGGACGGGTCGGCGGCCGCCGCGGTCATCGCGGGCAGCAGCGCTGCGACCAGCAGACCGGCGGACACCCCGGCCGTGACAGTGCGCTTGGTACTCCTTCGGTGATTCGGTGACCTCATGCACGGGCCTCCATCGAGACGGAACGCCGTCACCGCAGCAGGCAGCACAGAACGTCAGGAGACCCCCCAGGTCGTCGCGCAGCGAACCCCTCAGTCCAGTGACCGAACCCCCCCGGGTACCGGCGTAGCGGCCGGCACCCCAGCGGCGCCTGCCTGCCCAGAGGCTATGCCCAGCCGCCCACCCGTACAACCACTCACCAGCAAGAGAACCCCCACGCGCGCTACGCGCCCGCTCCCCTCGTCGCACCGCCCCTCGCCGCGCCCACTCCGTCCGCTCCCGCTTAGCGCGGTACATCCGTTTCCGGCTGACGCCGATTGCTTCCGGCTACCGCCGGACGTTGCGGGCCACCGCCCGCGTGGCGACAACGGGCTATCGCGACGCGGCCGGGAATGGGACTGGCTGGTGATGGCCAGCCGGTAGCGATCGCAGTCCGGCTGACCGACCGCTCGCAGGTCGCGTCGGCAGGGGACGATGACCGGCATGTGCCACTAGCCAGCCGAAGTACGCCGTCGCTCCCCGCACGATTGCCACCGCGCCAATCTCCGGGTTGTCCACGGATGCCGCTCTCGAAGGTTCGCCTCAAGCTCGGCGTACCTGGCATCTGTGGTCTTCAGCAGTAGTTGCCACTCCTCGCCTTCGCCGTACGCGTTCGCGTGCCAGAACCGGCATGTCGGTCATTGGCGGGCATACAAGGCTGCGCATGCATGCTCAGCCGGCCAGGCACTCAACCACTCTAATTCTTGTCGTTTTCCGTTCTACGCGTTCTGACGCGCAGGCAACCCGCGGATCACTGCCGGAGCCGACCACATCTCTAGATCTCTTCTTTTCCTGCTACTTCGCGTACAGAGCCTCGACGTCGTCGCCGTGTTTTTCCATGACTATGTGGCGGCGGAGGGAGAGTTTGAGGGAGAGTTCGCCGGTTTCCTGGGTCCAGTCGACGGGGAGGAGGGAGAACTTCTTGATCGCCTCGGCGTGGGAGACCGAGGTGTTCGCGTCGTCGACGGCCTTCTGGATCTCGGCGATCAGGTCGGGGTCCTGGGTGAGCTCGGCCGGGTCGGTCGGTTTGCCGCGGTCGGTGGCCCACGGGACGATGTTCTCCGGGTCGATCGTGATCAGCGCGGCGATGAACGGCTTGCCGTCGCCGACCACCATGCACTGGCTCACCAGCGGGTGCAGCCGGATCTGGTCCTCGAGCAGTGTCGGCGCGACGTTCTTGCCGCCGGCCGTCACCAGGATCTCCTTCTTCCGGCCGGTGATCTTGATGAACCCGTCCACGTCGAACTCGCCGAGGTCACCGGTGTGGAACCACCCGTCGGCGTCGATCGCGGCAGCCGTCGCCTCGTCGTTCTTCCAGTAGCCCTGCATCACCTGGCCGCCCTTGAACAGCAGCTCGCCGTCCTCCGCGACGCCGACCGTCACACCAGGAAGCGGCCGGCCGACGGTGCCGATGCGGATGTCGTCGGGCAGGTTCACCGACACCGCGGCGGTGGTCTCGGTCAGCCCGTACCCCTCCAGGACCGGTACGCCGATCCCGCGGAAGAAGTGCCCGAGCCGGTCGCCGAGCGGGGCGCCGCCCGACACGGCGTACTTGACCTGGCCGCCGAGCACCGCGCGCAGCTTGCCGAACACCAGCCGGTCGAACAGCAGGTGCTTGGCCTTGAGCCCGAACGACGCGCCGCCCTTGTCCTGCGCCTGCGAGTACGCGATCGCGGTCTCCGCGGCGGCGTCGAAGATCTTTCCCTTGCCGTCCGCGTGCGCCTTCTGGCTGGCCGAGTTGAACACCTTCTCGAACACCCGCGGCACGCTCAGGATGAACGTCGGCCGGAACGAGCCGAGGTCCTCGACCAGGTTCTTCACGTCGGCGCTGTGCCCGACCTTGACCCGCTTCATCACGCAGCCGACCTGGATGATCCGGGCGAACACGTGCGCCAGCGGCAGGAACAGCAGCGTGCTCGCGCCGGTGGTGTCGAACAGGTTGTCGAGGATCTTGACGGCGGGGCCGAGCTCGTCGATGAAGTTCCCGTGGCTGATCTTGCAGCCCTTCGGGCGTCCCGTCGTACCGGAGGTGTAGATCAGCGTGGCCAGGTCGTTCGCCGTGACCGCGGAGCGGCGCTTGTCGAACTCGGCGTCGGTGACGTCCTGGCCGAGCGCGGTCAGCTGGTCGACGGCGCCGGCCTCGAGCTGCCAGACCTCCTGCAGCGCGGGCGCCTCGGCCCGCGCGGACTCGACGACGGCCGCGTGCGTCGCGTTCTCGACGACGGCGACCACCGCGTCGGAGTCGGTCAGGATCCACTGCACCTGGGAGGGCGACGAGGTCTCGTAGATCGGCACGGTGACCGCGCCGATGCTCCAGATCGCGTAGTCGACCAGGGTCCACTCGTACCGCGTCGGGCTGAGCAGCGCGACCCGGTCGCCGTGCTGTACGCCGGCCGCGATCAGGCCCTTGGCGACCGCGGTCACCTGCTGCGCGAACTCCGCCGCGGTGACATCGGACCAGCCCGCCCCGGTGCGGCGGCTGAAGACCGCGGTGTCAGGATGCGAGGACGCGTTCGCCCACACCGGGTCGCTCAGGCTCCCGGTGGCCGGTTCTGTCACAGCAGGAACGGTGTACTCGCGCATCCGCGTCTCCTCAGTCGGTCACGAACTTCCGGCGCACGCTACAGTCACCTACCCACAAGTAGCCACCTTTATGTGACCCACGGAACTAGGTTCTAGCCATGCCATTGCTCGACATCAGTTGCGACGACCTGGTCGTTGCTGATCCAGCCTACGTCGCCGAGCGCCTCGGTTCCGACACCCTCTGGCGCGAATGGTGGCCCGACCTGACCCTGACGCCGTCCGAACGGCGCGGCCTGGAGGGGGTCCGGTGGGCCGTCACCGGCGCCGCGATCGGTACGGCGGAATGGTGGCTGGAAGCGGTCCGGGACGGCGTCGTCGTGCACTGGTACCTCCGGGTCGACCCGGTGCGGCCGGTGCGCGGCCGCGCCGTCGAGCGGCTCAAGGAGCGGTACGTCGCGGCGTACCGGGAGCGGCTGTGGCGGTTCAAGGACGAAGTCGAGGCGGGCCGCGCGGCGGGCGAACGCCGTGCCGGATCCGATCCCGCGATAGTCTCCGGGGAGGACGCGGATCCATCGGGGGATCCGGCGGTCCCGCACCAGACTCGTCCCAGGCCGGCTAAGAGGTGAATCGATGGCGGAACAGACCACCTCGACCATCCAGGTGAACGCGACCCCCAAAGAGATCATGGCGGTGATCGCGGACTTCGCGGCGTACCCGGAGTGGGCCGACTCGATGCGGGAGACCGAGGTGCTGTCCACCGACGAGGCCGGCCGACCGAACAAGGTGCGGTTCAAGGTCGACGCCGGCGCGATCTCCGACGAGTACACGCTGGCCTACGTCTGGTCCCGCAACGAGGTGACCTGGACGCTGGTCGAGGCGAAGATGGTCAAGGGGATGGACGGCGCGTACGTGCTGAAGGATCTGGGTGCCGGAGGGACCGAGGTGACGTACCGGCTCGCGGTCGACGTGGCGATCCCGATGATCGGGATGCTCAAGCGGAAGGCCGAGAAGGTCATCATCGACACCGCCCTCAAGGGCCTCAAGAAGCGCGTCGAGTCGTAGACCGGTGACTCGGGTTCTGCTGTACACGGGTAAGGGCGGCGTAGGGAAGACGACCTCCGCTGCCGGGACGGCCACGCTCGCGGCGCTCCGCGGGCTGCGGACGCTGGTGCTGTCGACGGACGCCGCGCACTCGCTGTCGGACGCGTTCGACTCCGAGGTGGGTCCGGAGCCGACCGAGATCGACGACCTGCTGTTCGTCCAGCAGATCGACGCGCAGCGCAAGTTCGAGCGGTCCTGGGGCGACATCCAGAGCTACCTGCGCTCGGTGCTGCACATGGTCGGGGTGGACCCGATCGAGGCCGAGGAGCTGACCGTGCTGCCGGGCGCCGAGGAGGTGCTCGCGCTGCTCGAGGTCCGCGACCACGTCCGGTCCGGGCGCTGGGACGTGATCGTCGTCGACTGCGCGCCGACCGCGGAGACGCTCCGGCTGCTCGCGCTGCCCGAGGCGCTGAACTGGTACATGGACCGGATCTTCAACGCCGAGCGCAAGATGATGCGGACGTTCCGCCCGTTCCTGAGCCGCGGGTCGGGCCTGCCGGTGCCCGACGACACCGTGTTCGACGCGTTGCGCCGGCTGCAGAGCGACCTCTCGGACATCCGCACGCTGCTGGCCGGGCCGGACGCGTCGGTGCGGCTGGTGCTCACCCCCGAGGCGGTCGTGGTCGCCGAGGCGCGCCGGTCGCTGACCAGGCTCTCGCTGTACGGCTACCGCGTGGACGGCGTCGTGGCGAACCGGGTGTTCCCGGCGGCCGGCGCGGACACCTGGCGGCGGCAGTGGGTCGCGGCACAGCGCGGGATCCTCGAGGAGGTCGCGGACTCGTTCCGGCCGCTGCCGATCTGGGAGTCGCCGTACCGCGTCTGTGAGCCGGTCGGGGTGGAGGAACTGGCCGCGTTCGCGGTCGAGATGTACGGCGGGGACGACCCGTTCGCGCGGGCCACCGACGACACGTCGCTGTGGGTGGACCGGCACATCGACACCGACGGGCGGACGTACACGCTGACGATGCCGTTGCCGCTGGCATCGGCCGACGAGCTGGAGCTGGCGCGGCACGGCGACGAGCTGATCGTCACCGTCGGGTCGTACCGGCGGGTGCTGCCGCTGCCGGCCGCGCTGGCGCGCGGTGTGGTCGCTGGCGCGCGGCTGGACGAGGGCCGGCTGCAAGTGCGGTTCGCGCCCAAGGAGGTCGCGCGGCCGGCGCTGCCCGACGTCCCGAGCGGCACCGGGCCGCTGGAGTCCGCGCAGGAGCTCGCCCAGGGCCTCACGGCGGAGTACCACGAGCAGCTCGCCCGTCGCGAAGCCGCGATCGGGGAAGGCCGTTGAGCAAGGATCCCGTCGGTTCGGTCGCGGAAGAGGCCGCCAAGCTGTTCGCCGTACTGCAGAACGCGGCTGGTGACGCGCCGCCGGCGGACGAGGCCAAGCACGAGCACACGCTGGGGCCGGACTGTGTGTGGTGCCCGGTCTGTCAGCTGATCCACAAGGTCCGCAGCACCAGCCCGGAAACGATCGAGCAGCTGTCGACGGCCGCCGCGCATGTCCTGGGCTCGTTGAGATCTCTGCTGGAGGCCGCCGCGGACGCGGCCCGGCAGGCGCGGGAGGACGCAGCGTCGCGGTCCTCGCCACCGGAGGAGGAACCGGCCCAAGAATCGACCCGGTCCCGGGTGGACCGGATCGACGTGAGTGAGGACCCCGAACCATGGGACTGACGATCGGCATCGATGTCGGCGGCACCAAGATCGCCGCCGGCGTGGTCGACGAGAACGGCGTGATCATCGCGCGCACCCACCGCGACACCCCCGCGGACTCGACGGACGCCACCGCGGCGGCGATCTGTGACGCGGCCGCCGAACTGATCGCGGCGCACGACGTGCAGGCGGTCGGGATCGGCGCGGCGGGCTTCGTCTCGTCGGACCGGTCGACGGTGCTGTTCGCGCCGAACCTGGCCTGGCGCGACGAGCCCCTCGGCGCGCGGGTCACCGAGCAGCTGAAGGTCCCGGTCGTGGTCGAGAACGACGCGAATGCGGCGGCCTGGGGCGAGTTCGCGTTCGGCGCCGCGAAGGACGTCGAGCACATGGTGTGCATCACGGTCGGTACCGGGATCGGCGGCGGCGTGGTGATCGACGGGCAGTTGCTGCGCGGAGCTCACGGCGTGGCGGCCGAGCTCGGCCACATGCGCGTCGTACCCGGCGGGCATCGGTGTGGCTGCGGTTCGCGTGGCTGCTTCGAGCAGTACGCCTCGGGCAAGGCGCTGGTCCGGGAGGGCAGGGCGCAGGCCGAGTCGGGTTCGCTGGCGGCCGCGCAGATGCTGAGCGTGTGCGGGATCACCGATCCGGCCGAGCTCACCGGGCCGATGATCACCGACGCGGCGGTCCAGGGGGACCCGTGCGCGGTCGAGCTGCTCGACGAGCTGGGCCGGTGGCTCGGCGAGGGCGTGGCGAGTCTGGCGACGATCTTCGACCCGTCGCTGGTCGTCGTCGGCGGCGGGGTGAGCGCGGCGAAGGACCTGATCATGAAGTCCGCGGTGCAGGCGTTCGAGAAGGTGCTGCCCGCCAAGGCCAATCGCCCGCACGCGCCGTTCACGCTCGCCGAGCTGGGCAACGACGCCGGCCTGATCGGCGCCGCCGACCTGGCCCGCCGCCCCGCGCCGACGCTGTAGAACCTCGATGATTGTCCTGACCTGGGATACTGGACACTGTCCGGCGGGGGTCGCGAGGAAGGTCGTACCTTGGCTCTGACGCAAGCTCTGACGATCGGGATCGACATCGGCGGGACCAAGGTCGCCGCCGGGGTGGTCGACCCGGAGGGCAACATCCTGGACCGGTTGCGTCGCGACACGCCGACCAAGGACCCGAAAGAGACCGAGGACGCGATCGCGGACATCGTCCACGACCTGGAGTCCCGGCACGACGTGATTGCCGTCGGCATCGGCGCGGCCGGGTTCGTCGACGGGACGCGCTCGTCGGTGCTGTTCGCGCCACACCTGGCCTGGCGGCACGAGCCGCTGCGGGACGCGGTCGAGCGCCGCCTGGGCATCCCGGTCGTGGTCGAGAACGACGCGAACGCCGCCGCCTGGTCCGAGTGGCGGTTCGGCGGCGGCCAGGGCGAGAGCCACCTGGTCTGCGTGACGCTCGGCACCGGCATCGGCGGCGCGATCCTGAACGACGGCGCGCTGCAGCGCGGGAAGTTCGGGATCGCGGGCGAGTTCGGGCACATGCAGGTGGTGCCGGGCGGTCACCGCTGCGAGTGCGGCAACCGCGGCTGCTGGGAGCAGTACGCCTCCGGCAACGCGCTGACCCGCGAGGCGCGCGAGCTGGCGCTGTCCGGCTCGCCCGTCGCGCACAACCTGCTGCGGGCGGCGGGTGGCGACACGCGGAAGATCAACGGTCCGATGGTGACCGAGCTGGCCAAGGACGGCGACCCGGTCGCGGTCGAGCTGCTCGAGGACGTCGGCCGCTGGCTGGGCATCGGCCTCGCGAACCTCGCCGCCGCGCTGGACCCGGGCACGTTCGTGATCGGCGGCGGCGTGTCCGACGCGGGCGAGCTGCTGCTGTCGCCGGCGCGGGAGGCCTTCAAGCGGACGCTGACCGGCCGCGGGTTCCGCCCGGAGGCGCGGATCGTCCGCGCCGTACTCGGGCCGGAGGCCGGCATGGTCGGTGCGGCCGACCTCGCCCGCGAGGAGGCGACGTGGTTGCGCCGGGTCCGGGTGAAGACCACAGCGGTGACCGCGAAGACGGCCGCGGCGCGCGGTCGCTCGACCCGCCTGGAGCGCGCGGCCCGCAAGTCGGCGGCACGCCGTACCGGAATGCGCGCGGACCCCGATCTGCACCGCACCGACATGGCCGACGTGAACGGCGATCCTGACGCATGAGTGACGGCACCCTGCGCGTGCTGTCGTACAACGTGCACCGCTGGGGTGACGACCGTACGGCGCTCGCGCGGGTGGTGCGGGCGTGCGCGCCGGACGTGATGCTGGTGCAGGAGGCGCCGACCTGGTTCGGCACCCGGCGGAAGCGGCGCGCGATGGCGGCGACGTTCGGCCTGCGGTACGTCGCGGCGTCCGCGCGGAACGCGATCCTGGTTGCCGACGGCATCGAGCTCGTCGAGTCCCTGCACTGGCGGATCTGGCGGCCGTTCGTGCGCCGGCGGCTGAACTTCATCGCCACCCAGCTGCCCGGCGGCGCCGTCGGCGGTCACGTGCAGATCGGCAGCACCCGGATCGCGGTCGTCTGCTGCCACCTGGGCCTGCACATCCTCGGCCGCCGCCGCGAACTCGAGCAGGTGCTGCGGCGCTGCCGCGCGTTCGGTACGCCGTACCTCCTGGCCGGCGACCTCAACGAGGAACCCGACGGCCCGGTCTGGAAACGCCTCGCCGAGGAGGGGCTCACCGACCTCGGCGCCGACGCCGGCCCGACCTTCAGCTCCACCAACCCGCACAAACGCATCGACGGCGCCCATCTCACCCCAACCGTCCAGGGCCGCATCCTCCCGACCCCGGCGTCCCCCGAAGACCTCGCGGCCGCATCGGACCACCTGCCGATGCTGATCGAACTCACGGCCTGAGGAACGAACCAACGGCGTCAGCGACGCCCTGCGGATCCTGAAGCCACGGCAGGTGGCCGGTGCCGGCTTCGACCACCGCAGCCTGCGGCAGGGCCGCAGCCGTACGCCGCGCCACGGTGAGGTCGCCGAGGAAGTCCTTGCGACCCCAGACGAAGAGCACCCGCGGCCGGAGCTCGGCGAGCTCGTCCGCCGCCAGCCAGAGGTGCCGATCCGCGAACCGGCCGGGCCAGGCGACGAAGTGCTGGATCATGTGGCTCATTCCGCCTTCGGCGTTCGGCAGCCGCAGGCCCTCGGTGAACGCGTCCACCATCGAGTCGCTCAGCTGCGCCGGCGGATCGCCCATCAGACGGAAGAACCGGCGCGTGGAGCGTGGCGACGGCGGATCGAGGCGCTGCATCAGCTTGGCCGTCCAGGGCACCGCCAACGGCCCGAAGATCCTCGGCAGCCGAGGCGTCAGCAGTCCCGGCGGGGCACCGATCGCCACGACGGCCGACACCCGTTCCGGCCGGTCGAGCCCTGCCCACAGGGCCCACAGGCCGCCCAGCGAGTTGCCGGCGAGAACAGCCCGCTCGAGTCCGAGCGCGTCGAGTAACTCGCTGACGAACGCCACCGCATGCGCCCGCAGATCGGGTACGTCGGCGTAGTCGACGGCACCGGACAAGCCGTGGCCGGGCCGGTCCACTAGGTAGGCCCGAACACCCCGCAGCCGGGCGGCGAGCGGGATCCACACCGCCGACGTTGCCGGTGTCCCGTGCAGGAACACCACCGGTTCGCCGGTCCCGGTCCGGGCGACGAAGACCCGGCCCGTCGAGCTGAGCTCCGGACAGGAGACGTCGACCGTGACGCCGTACTCGCCGAGCAGGTCGTCGTACGCGCGGGCGTACCCGTCGTACGCCGGATCGCGGTTGACCGTCCTGCTGGCCGACTGGTTCTCGGGGTGCATCTTCCGCCTCCTGGTGCGTGGTCCGTTGTGCCGGAGCATGCGGGGAAGGCGGTCTCACTCACCAGGCCGTTTCGGGCTCACTTTCGTCGAGTTCCTGGCGCCACAGGTCGGCGATCACCCTGTCGACACCGCGGGCGAGATGCCGCTTGTACGTGCTCAACGGCAGCCCGAGCAGCTCGGCGGCTCGTTCCTGCGTCGCAGCCGGGCGCACGTAGGTCCGGTCCAGGGCGCGGTACAGCTTGTGCTCGCGTTCGTTGGCGGCGAGCCGCTCGACGGTACGGCGTACCAGATCTGCGAGCTGACTCGCCGGGTCGCCCGCTTTCGCGAGTACGAGCGGCGACCGGGTCAGCGGGTTGCGGGCGAGGGCGTCCCGGTGGGGCAGGTCGCGCAGGGCCGCGCGGACGGCCTGCGCGAAGTCCGGTTCGGACAGCAGCAGCGGTTCCGCGGTGCGGCGGTCCGGCGGCCCCGGGTCGCCCGCGAGGTCACGCTCGAACATGACGCGCAGCCATCGGTCGAGCGGCAACCGGTGGAAGTCGCGCACGAACATCCCGTAGCGCCGGCCGCCGACCTCGAAGTCCGCGCCGACGGCTCGCGGAATCTCGAAGAACGTGAAGAACTCCTGCCGCCGCTCGGGCTCGTGGAACGCCAGGAGGCTCGCGGCCAGCCGTGGCGTCTCGAGCCAGTGCTGGATCGCGACCACCGGACCGAGATTGGTCGTCGGTGACGGGTCCTGGTACGCCTCGCGGTCCACGCAGAACCGCACCAGGGTCACGCGGTCGTCCGGCCGGCGGCGAAGATTCGACCGGGTGTAGCGCAGCGCCGCGGCCGCACCGGGATCGGCGGCGATGTCGGCCTCGGCGGCGAGGGTGAGGTCGATGGTCGCGATGACGCCGCGGATCCGGCCGTCGTGGTGCCGGACGACGAGGAATCCTTCGGGTTGGAGCTGCCACCAGTGCCGCGCGATCGCCGCCGACTCGGCGCCCTCCCAGCCGCGGATCAGCTCGACGAGCTCGGCGCCGTCCGCGGGCCGGGCGGACTCCGGGTAGTGCCGTCCGAACGAATCCCAGTCGGTCCACCCGCGGGATACCTGCTGGTGCCGATGCAGGTACTTCGCGTCGTACAGCGCGCGCTGCCGCCGCCGCCCGGTGGTGGTGCCGAGCAGACCGAGGATGTGCTCCTGGATCCTCCGGAAAATGGCGTCGTAAGCCTGTGGATCACGCCAGCGGAGGTCCGCGACGAGCACCTCGCGGGCCAGGTCGTGCGGCGCGAGCCCGTCCGGGCCGGGCTCGACGAACGAGAGCCCGCGCAGCCAGTCGAAGATCTCGTGCGCGTCGTCGACGCCGAGGACGTCCCGCAGCAGCGCCTCGTTGGTGGTCCTGGCGACCGCGCAGACCTCGAGTGCGGTCCGGCGGGGTCCTGTCGGGAGCACGTCCACGAAGCTGTGCAGGAGGGTGGCCACGACGTCCGGGGTGAGGGGGTCGTCCACCTCGCCGCCGGACGCGACCAGGTCCGCTAGCACCGCGAGTCCGAGTGGATGGCCGTGGCTGATCTCGACCGCGCGCACGTCGCGCTCGGGGTCCAGGCCCCGCGTCAGCAGATACGCGCCGCACTCGCCACGAGTGAGGTTGCGCAGCGGTACGACGCGCAGTACGTCCCGCCAGCCCGGATCCGCGCGCCAGGCCGCGTCGAGGGGCTCACGTCCGGCGAGGACGGTGACGACACCGAGCGGCAGGCGGGGGAGGAGCGTGGTACGGAACCAGTCGTCCAGGAGCTGCAGCTCCTCGTAGGTGTCGACCATCAGAACGGCCGGCTCTGGGACGACCCGCCGTACGTCGTCGACGGTCGCGGCGCCGAGGCACTCCAGTACGGCCTTGGGTGACGGCTCCAGTTCGCGCCCGTCGAGCCTGGTGACCGCGACACCGAGGTCGGCGGCGAGGTCGACGTACCTGAGCAGCAGGCTGGTCTTGCCGATGCCGCCCGGGCCGTGCACGGACAGCACCCGCGCGGGCCCGCTCAGCGCCTCGCGGAAGGCCTCCAGCTCGGCCGTCCGCCCGACGAACGCCTGCCGCCGCCGCTCGGACAGCACCGAACCGAACGTTCCAGCGGCGGGTTCCCCCTCGACCATGAGCTCACTCTAGGTTCATCGTGGTACGGCGGGAACACGGTCGAAGGGGGAGGCACCGATGAACGCACTGTGCTCGCTGTTGGGGATCGACGTACCGATCGTGCTGGCGCCGTTCGGGCCGTGGGAGGAGGTGGAGCTGGCGGCGGCGGTGTCGGAGGCGGGCGGCCTCGGCAGCCTTGGTACGGCGCTGCGCAGTACCGACGAGCTGCGCGACCAATGGCGCCGGATGCGCGAGCTGACCGACAGGCCCTTCGCCGTCAACCACACCGGGCGACCGCTGGTCCGGGAGGCGTTCGACGCCACGCTGGAAGCACGGCCGGCGGCGATCTCGTTCCACCTGGGCATCCCGGCCGACCTGATCGCCCGGGCCCACGATCACGGCATCGTCTGGATCCAGGCGGTGGGCGACGTCGACGCGGCCGAGATCGCGCTCGAGGCCGGCGCCGACGTGCTGATCGCGCAAGGCACCGAGGCCGGCGGGAACGCGGGCTGGGTGTCGACGCTGGTGCTTGTGCCCGCCGTCGTCGACCTGGCCGGCTCGACGCCGGTGGTGGCTGCCGGTGGGATCGCCGACGGCCGCGGTCTGGCGGCCGCCCTGGCCCTCGGGGCGCAGGGCGTGAGCCTGGGCACGCGGTTCCTTGCCAGCACCGAGATGACGATCGATCCGGAGTGGAAGGAGCGGATCGTCGGGGCCCATGCGCGGGACGCGGTGAAGGTCGCGCACGCCGATCGCGTGCTGCCGCCGTTCAACCTCCCGCAGGTCGGGGCGACGTTCGCGCCGCGGGTCCTCCGGACGCCGCTGACCGACCAGCTCGAGCAGGATCCGGAGAGCGTCGACCCGCGGGAGCTGGCGGCGCGGGTCCGCAGCGAGGTGCTCGCAGGCAAGGGCCATCAGCTGCTGCCCTTCACCGGGCAGTCGGCGGAGCTTGTCCACGACGTCGCACCCGCCGCGGAGCTGGTCTCGCGCTTGATGACCGAGTGCGCGGCGGCGTTGCACCGCGCCGGGAGGTCAGCCCTTCCGGCGGTTGAGGAAGGCGAGCATCGCTTCCTGCGCGGCGGGTGAGCCGAACAGCGAGGCGGACAGCTCGGCGAGGTCTTTGCCACGGGCATCGATGTCGGCGAGCAGTTCCCGGTTGAGGAGTTTCTTGGTCTCGCGGAGGCCCTGGGGGACGCCCTTGAGCAGGGATGTGACGAGGGTCTCGACGGCCGCGTCCAGGTCGGCGTCGGGGACTGTCAGCGTGAGCAGGCCGAGGCGCGCGGCCTCCAGGGCGTCGAAGCCGTTGCCGGTCAGGAACGTGTACGCCGCCGCGCGGTCCGTCAGCCGCGGCAGCACGGTCAGCGAGATCGTCGCCGCCGCCAGGCCCAGGCGTACCTCGGTCAGCGCGAACGTCGCGCTCTCGCCGGCGACGCTGAGGTCGGCCGCCGCCACGATGCCGATACCGCCGGCCCGCACCGGCCCGGCCACCCGCGCGACCACCGGCTTCGGGTTCGCGACGATCGCCCGCTGTACGTCGACCATCCGCTGCGCGCCGACGCCCATGCCGACCGTCGTCGCCTCCGACAGGTCGGCGCCCGAGCAGAACACGTCCAGCGCCGACCGCACCACGATCACCCGTACGGCGTCCTCCGCGCCCGCCGCCTCGAGCCTCTCCAGCAGTTCACCGGTCAGCTGTTGCGACAAGGCGTTCTTGTTGTGCGGCGAGTCCAGCGTGACGGTGGCCACGCCGTCGGCGACGTCCAGGTGCACGAGTTCGGTCATGCCCGCATCCAAACATCTCTAGGGCCCGGAAGGGGAGGACCTGGGGGTGAGTGGGTCCGCGTGCCGGTGCGTGATCTTCCACTCGTTGTCCTCGAGGCGGAAGATCATCGTCGCGCGCAGTTCGTGCGGTACCGGCGCGGGCTGGGTGACGTGCTGGACGGTGCAGCGCTCGATCGCGACCGTGTAGGCCGTATCCGTGCCGACATGCTTGTCGAGGTACTCGAACTCGACCGTGCCGCCGAGGTCGCGGAACTGCGACGCCGCCCACTCGTACCGCGGCCCGATCTCGGACCAGCCGACCTCCTGGCCGCCGAAGCCGCCGAAGATCGACGTGTGCTCGCTGCGCGACACCAGCGGCATCCACAACGACGGGTCACCGTTGACGAACGCGGTGTTGGCCTCCTCGAAGCGCCGCAGGAACGTGCCGAAATCCTCCATGCCCCCAGCCTCACCCGAGCACGGGGTCACTTGCCCGCGGCGTACTCCGGCGACAGCTCACGGGCGAGATGCTCGATGAACAGCCCGACGTCGGTGACGATCCCGCGGGCCTGCGACGAGCCGCGGTCCGCGAGCTTGGTCACCGTCGCCGGGTTGATGTCCACGCAGGTCAGCGGGATCGACGCCGGCAGGATGTTGCCGGTGGCAACCGAGTGCAGCATGGTCGCGGCCATCAGGCAGTACCCGACGCCGTCGAGCTCGGCGCGCATCGCCCGCTGGCCCTCGAGCACGTCGGTGTAGACGTCCGGCAGCGGGCCGTCGTCGCGCACCGAGCCGACCAGCACGAAGCGCTTCCCGTTCCGCACCAGGGCGTGCATCACGCCGGACGTCAGCACGCCCTGCTCGACGGCCGCCGCGATCGAGCCCGCCTTGCGGATCGTGTTGATCGCGCGGATGTGGTGCTCGTGCCCGTGCTCGACACCGCGCCCGCGGGACAGGTCCACGCCGAGCGACGTCCCGTACAGCGACGACTCGATGTCGTGCGTCGCGAGCGCGTTGCCGGCGAACAGTACGTCGACGTACCCGGCCTCGACGATCGCGACCATGGCCGGCGCGGCGCCGGTGTGCACGATGCCGGGGCCGCCGACCCACAGCACCTTCTGGCCGTTCGCCTTCGCCTCGCGCATGCCGTCGGCGACCTGCTTGACCAGCACGCGCTGCGGCTTCTCCGACGACACGTCCGACTCCATGAACCCGAAGCCCTCTTCGGTGTTCACGGCGATCGGGGGAGTGACCCGGACGCCCTGCGCGCTGGTGATGATCTTCATCCCCGCGCGTACGTCGGACATCGGAATGGTCCGTACGACGTCGCCTTCGACGAGCAGGCCGCAGTCCATCTCCGGGTTCTGCACCGAGACCCAGCGGCCGCCGAGCCGGACGCTCGTCGGCAGGTTCGTGGTCGAGTAGAAGCCGTCCGGGAACACGCCGTCCTGGGTCACCTCGGTGATCTCCGGCGTACCGGGGTCGACCAGGTTCGCGCCCTTGGTCTGGATCCGCATCAGCAGCCGCTGCAGCGACTCCTCGTCCTCCGCGCCGACCGTCATCCGCACCGTGGACGGGTCGTCCTTGTCGTACCCGAGGTCGAACTTGTCGAGCGTGTACTCGCCGCCGTACCCGCGGATGTCGTCGAGGACCCGGGACAGCAACCCGGAGTCCATCAGGTGACCGGTGATCTCGACGGTCTCGGTGACCTGCACGGGTACCTCCCCAAAGCTCGTACGGACGTGTCGGATTGTCCGACGATCCGCACTCTAACTCAGACGACCGCCCCGTCGTCGCCGCCGTCGCCGGGCGGCAGCCGGTCCTTCATCCGGAACACCAGCGTCAGGAACCCGCCGATGAAGCCGACCACCGCGAGCGTCGTGATCCGGCCGGTGCCGAAGTCCAGGACGGCGGCCGCGATCAGCAGCAGCGGGCCGCCGATCAGGCCGAGCCATGCCAGCCGGCTGATCCAGTCCAGCCGCGGTCCGCGCGGCGGCTCCGGCGGGACGAAGTGGTCGTGCGGGTCGTCAGCCTTCCGGACCGGCCGCTCTTCTTCCCTGTCGTCCCCCGTGTCCTCGGCCTTCTCCTCGACCGAGAGGCCGGACGGTACGTCGATCAGCGGCTCGTACTTCTCGTCCACGTCCTCGCTCACCGGCCAGCGCGGGACCGGGTCGCCGCCGTCGTGCCCGGGCGCGGACGGCTTGCTGAACTGCTCGACCAGCGACTGCCACTCCGCGTCCTCGGTACTGCGGTCGATCACCGGGCGGGCGCGCTCGACGGCCTCGGCGTCGACGAAGATCTCGTCGTGCCCGGCCGGGATCCGCACCGGTTCCTCGGCCTCCTCGGGCGTGCGGGCCTCGCTCTGGTTCTCGCAGTACGCCGCGATGCCGGCCGCCGCGAGCGCCTCCAGCACCGGGCCGGCGACCAGCGGGTCGATGCCCCCGAGCGACGTGTACGACGTCGCGGTCAGTCCGTTGTCACGCATCCTGCCGGCCGATCACGAGTCCGCTCAGCCGGCTGATGAACGCTGTCGAGTCAGCGAAGATCCGCGGTGCGTCGTTGTCCAGGGTTGCCACGTGATAGCTGTCCTCGAGCAGGGTCTCGGTCACGTCGCGGGACGAGATCGAGGACAGCACCGTCCGCCCCGAGCTCGGCTCCACCACATGATCGACAGTACTGCGGAACAGCAGCACCGGCTGTGTGACCTTCGCCAGATCCGCCCGGGTGAGCTTCCACAGCTGCGACAGCGAGTGCAGCGCCCGCAGCGGCATCCGGTCGTAGGCGCCCTCGTCGACACCCGGCTTCTTGATGTCGTTCGAGATGCCGGGGAACGACGGCACCAGCCGGGACAGCACCGGCAGCAGCGCGAGCCGCTTGTCGTCGGTCTGCACCGACGGGTTGATCAGGACCAGACCGGAAATGTCGGTGCCGTGCTCCTCGGCGAGCCGCAGGACCAGGCAGCCGCCCATCGACAGCCCGACCGTGAACACCTGGTCGTGCTCCTTCCGCAGCCGCTCCAGTTCGTTGTCCAGGACGGCGTACCAGTCCTGCCAGCCGGTCCGGTTCAGCTCCGGCCAGCGGGTCCCGTGACCGGGCAGCCGCGGCACCGCGACGCCGTACCCCTGGGCGGCCAGGTGCTCGGCGAACGGCCGCATCGACCGCGGCGAGCCGGTGAACCCATGGCTCAGCAGGACGCCGACGGCGGCGTTCTCCCCGGTGCCGGGACTGCGAAACTCCTCCGCGTGGGCTTGCACTGGCACGCTCGACTCCTCGCCGCTCACGGTCCTCACGACGCGCCGCACGAAACTGGCCCCGGAGGCGCGTGACAATCGTCGCATCTGGGCTGCGCCCAGTCTGCATCCAGTCTGCATCCAGGTGACAACACGGTGAGCAACACCCACATTCCTGGCGGTGACATTGCCTGAGGGGGAAGCTGGAACGTAGTCTCCGCACCGGAACGGTCGGCGCGCCGCAGTCGTCGCGAGACCGCCACCGGCGGGCACTGGTGCCGGACGAGGGTACGGCCGACGATGGTCTGGTGAGTGTTGTCGGGTGAGTGTGTGTCGGGCGAACGACGGAGGTCGAGGCGGATGCTGTACCTGTTCCTCAGACGGTTCTTGGTCGCACCACTGATCAAACTGCTGTTCCGCCCCAAGGTGACCGGGCTGGAGCACGTGCCGACCGACGGTCCGGCGCTGCTGGTCAGCAACCACCTGGCGTTCTGCGACTCGATCTTCCTGCCGGTCTCGGTGCCGCGGCAGATCGTCTTCCCGGCGAAGTCGGAGTACTTCACGGGTCCCGGCCTGAAGGGCAAGCTGGTCGCCACGTTCTTCCGGTCGGTCGGCCAGATCCCGATCGACCGCTCCGGCGGCCGCGCCTCGCTGGCCGCGCTGAACACCGGCCTGGGGATCCTCGAGAAGGGCGGCCTGTTCGGGATCTACCCCG
This sequence comes from Kribbella sp. HUAS MG21, assembly GCF_040254265.1. Lineage (GTDB taxonomy): Bacteria > Actinomycetota > Actinomycetes > Propionibacteriales > Kribbellaceae > Kribbella. The sequence continues at coordinate 7,809,675 of NZ_CP158165.1, read as the reverse complement.
AGGGCACCCGCTCTCCCGACGGCCGGCTCTACAAGGGCAAGACCGGCGTCGCCCGGATGGCGATCGTGGCCGGCGTGCCGGTGATCCCGGTGGCGATGATCGACACCGAGAAGCTGCAGCCGCCGGGCACCGTCTGGCCGAACTTCTTCTACCGCGAGAAGGGCCGGCTGCTGCCGCGCCTGGTCCGCCCGGGCGTCGCGTTCGGCAAGCCGCTGGACTTCTCCCGCTACGAGGGCATGGAGCGGGACCGCTTCGTGCTCCGCTCGGTCACCGACGAGATCATGTACGCGCTGATGGAGCTGTCCGGCCAGGAGTACGTCGACATCTACGCCGACAAGGCCAAGGAACTGATCAAGGCCGGCGAATCGGTCGACGAGCACGTCCGGCTCGGCGACACGAAGGCCAGCTGACCGCTCCACCGGTCACCACGGGTGAGGATGGTCGCCATGGACAGCGACCTGAACGTGCTCGGTGAGCCGCTGGAGGAGTGCGGGACCGACCCGGTCACCGGGTTCTACCGCGACGGCTGCTGCACGAGCGGGCCGGAGGACCTCGGCAGCCACACCGTCTGCGCGGTGATGACGGCCGAGTTCCTGGCGCACCAGGCCTCGGTCGGGAACGACCTGGTCACACCGCGTCCGGAGTACAGCTTCGCCGGGCTGCGGCCGGGGGACCGCTGGTGTGTGGTGGCCGCCCGCTGGCTGCAGGCGTACCACGACGGCGCGGCCGCCCCCGTCGTACTGGCGTCCACGCACGCGCGGGCGCTGGAGACGATCCCGTTGGCCGTACTGCGGGAGCACGCGGTCGACGTACCGCCGGATCCGGGGTCGTTGACCTGAGACGGTCACCGTCGGTTCGGGCGGTTCGCCTAGAGTTGGCTCCATGCAATTCGCGACGTTGACGACGGGGCAGGTGCCTGGGGTGCCGACGCTGGACGAGCTGCGGGCTCTGAAGCCGCTGCAGCAGCCCGAGTGGCCGGACCAGGGTGCGCTCGACCAGGTGATCGCCGAGCTCCGGACGCTGCCGCCGCTGGTGTTCGCCGGCGAGTGCGACGACCTGACGACGAAGATCGGCGCGGTCGCGCGCGGTGAGGCGTTCATCCTCCAGGGCGGCGACTGCGCGGAGACGTTCGCGGGCGTGACCGCGGAGAACATCCGGGCCAAGCTGCGGGTGCTGCTGCAGATGTCGGTCGTCCTGCAGTACGCAGCGAGCGTGCCGGTGGTGAAGATCGGCCGGATCGCCGGGCAGTACGCGAAGCCGCGCTCGTCCGGTGAGGAGACCCGGGACGGCGTGACGCTGCCGTCGTACCGCGGTGACGCAGTCAACGGCTTCGACTTCACGCCCGAGGCCCGGATCCCGGACCCGAACCGCCTGCGCGGCGTCTACAACGCGGCGGCCGCGACGCTGAACCTGACCCGCGCGTTCACCACCGGCGGGTACGCCGACCTGCACCAGGTGCACGCCTGGAACACCGACTTCGTGAAGTCGTCGCCGGTCGGGCAGCGGTACGAGCAGCTGGCGACGGAGATCGAGCGCGCGCTCGCCTTCATGCGGGCCTGCGGCGCGACCTCGGACGAGTTCCGGACCGTCGACTTCTACGCCTCGCACGAGGCGCTGATCCTCGAGTACGAGCACGCGATGACCCGGATCGACTCCCGCACCGAGCTGCCGTACGACGTGTCCGGCCACCTGCTCTGGGTGGGGGAGCGGACCCGGCAGCTGGACGGCGCGCACCTCGAGTTCCTCGCCTCGCTGTCGAACCCGCTCGGCGTGAAGATCGGCCCGACCACGACCCCGGAGTACATCCGGGCCCTGATCGACAAGCTGAACCCGAAGGGCGTCGAGGGGCGGCTCACGTTCATCACCCGGATGGGCGCGGGCAAGATCCGGTCGGCGCTGCCGCCGCTGCTGGAGGCGGTCCGCGACCACGGCTCACCGGTCGCGTGGGTGTGCGACCCGATGCACGGGAACACCTACGAGACGCCGAACGGGTACAAGACCCGCAACTTCGACGACGTGATGGACGAGGTCCAGGGCTTCTTCGACGCGCACGAGCAGGTCGGCACCTGGCCGGGCGGCGTGCACATGGAGCTCACCGGCGACGACGTCACCGAGTGCCTCGGCGGCGGTGAGGAACTGGTCGCGGAGGACCTCGTGAACCGGTACGAGACCGCCTGCGACCCGCGGCTGAACCGGCACCAGTCGCTCGAGCTGGCGTTCCTGGTCGCCGAGCGGCTGCGGGGCGCGCAGGGATGACGATCGACCTGCGGTCGGACACCGTCACGCGTCCGTCGGCGGAGATGCTGGCCGCGATGACGTCGGCCCCGGTGGGCGACGACGTGTACGGCGAGGACCCGACCGTCAACGCGCTGGAGGAGCGGGTCGCGGAGCTGCTCGGGCACGAGGCCGGGCTGTTCACGGTCACGGGTTCGCTCGCGAACTTGCTCGGCGTGCGTTCCTTGGTGCCGCCAGGCGGTGAGGTGCTGTGTGAGGCGAGCGCGCACATCGTCCGCGCCGAGCTCGGGTCGCACGCCGCTGTCGCGGGCGTCACGACGCGGACCTGGACCGGACCGTCGGGGCAGATCGACCTCGAGCAGATCCGGGCGCTGATCGCGCCGGACCTCGGTCCGTACTTCGTCGTCACGTCGGCGGTGTCTGTCGAGAACACGCACAACTTCGGCGGCGGTTCGATCCAGCACGAGTACGACGCCCTCGCGGACGAGCTGGACGCGCGCGGGCTGCCGCTGCACCTCGACGGGGCGCGGCTGTGGAACGCGGCGGTCGCGACCGGGCGGAGCGCCGCGTCGTACGCATCGAGGGCCGCCGCTGCGAGCGTGTGCCTGTCCAAGGGGCTCGGCGCGCCGGTCGGCTCGGTGCTGGTCGGGTCGGCGGAGCTGATCCGCGAGGCTCGGGTCTGGCGGAAGCGCCTGGGCGCCGGGTGGCGGCAGGCCGGCGTACTGGCCGCGGCCGGGTTGTACGCCGTGGAGCACAACGTCGAGCGCCTCGCCGAGGACCACGCGAACGCTCGTGCGATCGCGTCGGTGCTCGCGGATGCGGCGCCGGGTTCGGTGAAGCCTGACCAGGTCGAGACGAACATCGTCGTCGCGGATCTCGCCGCTACCGGGAAGTCGGTCGGTGAGGTGGTCGAGGCGGCCCGGGCGGCCGGGGTTCTCGTCGGCGGTGTCGGGGCGACCCAGCTGCGGATCGTGACGCACCTGGATGCTTCGGCGGCGGACTGCCGGAGCGCGGCGGAGACGCTGGCCCGGATTCTCGCCGGCTGACTGCTTGCGCGGGCCCGCGGCCGGGCGAGATAGGGTGCAACCGTTCGGGTCACAGCGTTCGGGGAGAGCCGTGCGAGAGATCGTCGTGTTCAGCGGAAGTGCCCACACCGAGTTGGCGGAGCAGATCTGTGATGATCTCGGCGTACCGCTGTCTCCGGTCGAGATCCATCGTTTCAGCAACGACTGCCTGCAGGTGCAACTCCAGGCGAACTGCCGGCAACGAGACGTGTACATCGTGCAACCGCTGGTGCCGCCGACGCAGGAACACCTGATGGAGCTGCTGCTGATGATCGACGCCGCCCGCGGCGCCTCGGCTCAGCAGATCACCGCCGTCATCCCGCACTACGCGTACGCGCGCTCGGACAAGAAGGACGCGTCGCGCATCTCGATCGGCGGGCGGCTCGTCGCCGACATGCTGACCACAGCCGGCGCCAACCGGGTGCTGACCATGGCGCTGCATGCGCCGCAGGTCCACGGTTTCTTCTCGGTACCGGTCGACCACCTGACCGCGATCGGCGTACTCGCCGACCACTTCCGCGGCCGCGATCTGTCCGACACCGTCGTCGTCAGCCCCGACCTCGGCAACGCGAAGACCGCGACCCAGTTCGCGCGGCTCCTCGGCGTACCGGTCGCGGCCGGCAGCAAGCAGCGGATGGCCGACGACCGCGTCGTCATCGACGCCATCGTCGGCGACGTCGCCGGCAAGCGCGCGATCGTCCTCGACGACGAGATCGCCACCGGCGGCTCCATCATCGAAATCCTCGACCGCCTCAAGGACCGCGGCTGCACCTCCGCCGCCGTCGTCTGCACCCACGGCCTGTACGCCGGCCCCGCCGTCGAGCGGTTGCGCTCCCACCCCTCCATCACCGAAGTCATCAGCACCGACACCGTCCCCCGCCCCGCCGGCTTCCCCGAACTCCAGGTCACGTCGGTAGCCGGGTTGTTCGCCGAAGCCATCAAACGAATCCACGGCGGCGAATCCGTCAGCAGCCTCTTCGACGGCGTAGACCCCACCCACGCCCCACCCCAACCCAAACTCCCGTTCTAACTGGTTGTTGGCGGGGTAGTCCGCCCACGCGTGCTGCGCGGGGCGCTTCCTTCGTCGCTCCGCTCCTCAGCGCACCCGCTCCGCGCGCTCCCACCCACCCCCGGGCTTAGCGCCCGGTCTTCAGCTGCCGTCTGCCGCCGGCGTGGTGCGTGCTTGCGCCCGCGTGCATGCTTGCTGCGGGTCGCACGGGACTACCAGTTGCATGCCTGGGAGCTAGCGGACTGTGGTCGCGCGTGTCGGGGGAGATGCGTCGACCGGTATCGGTCTGCGCTTGAGCTGTCTCGTCACCGAGCCGTCCCAGCCGGGTTATCGTCAGGTCATGGCTGGGTGGGCGAGCTTGCGGGTGGAGCTGCGGCGGTTGGAGGAGGAGGCGCCGGGGGCGCTTGTTGTCTGGCCGGGACCGGAAAGCGAGCGGCGCGAGGACAAGCCGGCCAGCGTCCAACTCGCGGCTTGGGCGACTGGTATCGCGGGTGAGCTGCACGCGACGTACGGGGATTTCGTGCAACTGCAGGTCGGGGCGATGTCCTTTCCGGACAAGCAGTTGTTGGTGCGGGACTTGCGCGGCGAGCGCGGTGAAGTTGTCGGGCTCCACGTGGCTGCTGCAGGTCCGTTGTCGGTCCGCAGCGGTCGAAGCTCGCACAGCGACGTACTCGTGACCAATCGGACCGCACACCAGCAGGTCCTGGTCAGCAGCCGCCGACTCTCCTCCGCGGTGACCGATGCCTCCGGCAAGGTAGTCGGTCTGTACGTCGGCCCGATCAACGCCGTACGCGTCGAGTTCCCGATCGAACCTCATGCCACCCGCTCGGTGCCCGTCCTGATCGGCACAGCCTCTGTGGTCCCCAGCTTGGGGTACGCCGTACCACCGGGCACCTGGGGTCTCGCGATCGAGCTGCGAACCGCCAACGCCTGGACGCGATCCGCACCGCTGGAACTCACCGTCACGCCGTGACTGCCGACGTCGAGTCCGGCTAGGTTGTGCGCCGTGACTCAAGCACCCGAGCGGTTCACGATCGTCCCGGACGACTATCACGTGCCGTACGCCGGCACCGCCGAGGACGGTCGGAAATTCTTCCTCAGCGACGAGCTGTTCACCTTCAATTCGGCGTACGTCGGACTCTTCCTGTGGAAGCCCGACGGAACCTTCGACGAGGTGCGGGTCGACGAGGCCGGCCGCGCGCAGGGCGTACCTCCGGGTCAGGCGGCGTCGGCCGGGGAGGACGAGCTCGTCGCCTCCCGGCTGGCAGAGCTCGGCAAATACGTGCTGGAGCCGATCGAGGTGGCGCCGTTCTCCGTCGAGATCGACGGCGTGACCTTCGGCTGGGTAGGCGAGGACTACGAGGGCACCTACTCGATCCACATCGAACCCGGCAACTTCATCGCGTACTACGAACCGTGGGACGGCCTCGAATACGACACATAGCCCGACGTACGCCGACGTACGCAGCCGTGGTGCGCCGGTCGCCAAACGTCCGCCTCGAGCGGTCGGGCTACAGACCGCCAACGGATGGATCCGTTCTGCGCCCGCCGTCGCAGTGTCGAACAGATGTTCGGTCCCGCAAGACGGAAGTCGGGGCTACGATCAGATCGTGGCCGCCGAGCCGGGTATGGGGGCGGGCGCCGTGTTGGCCACTGCCGTCGCGGCGTTCGAGGAGGGGCGGATCCAGCAGGGGCTGGACAACCTCTCTGCTGTGCTGCGCGGATTCACCCAGGCGGGCGACGTCCGCGGGGCGGCGCTGGCTTGTGCGCGCCTCGGCTGGGCGTTCGAGACCTTCGTCGGGAACCGCACCGCCGCCCGGGTCTGGTTCGCCCGCGCCGCGCGCATGCTCCAGGACGAGCCGGCGTGCGTCGAGCAGGGCTGGATCGCGCTCGCGGGCGTGGGCTGCGACGTGGACAACCCGGCGGAACTGAAGGCCCGGGCGGAACTCGCGCTGGACCGGGCCCGCCGCTTCGGTGACGTCGACCTCGAAGCGAAGGCGCTGGCCGACGGAGGGCTGGCTTGTGTGCAGGCGGGCGATGTTGCCGGAGGCATGCAACAACTGGAGGAAGCGATCGCGCTCTGGTGCGGCCCTGCCACCGACCGCGACGCGGCGAGCATGGGCGTCTGCTCCTTTTTCACCGCCTGCTACTACGCGGCCGATTTCGATCGGGCGTGCCACTGGGTCGGCGAGCTGCGCCGCGTCGGCCTGATCGGCGTGACGCCCGCTACGCAGATCTTCCTCAGCAGCCACTGCGACGCCGTACAGGCGACCGCCCTGATCGAAGTCGGGCACTGGAGCGAGGCCGAGGCGCTGCTGATCAAGGCGGTGGCCGAGTTCGAGTCCTGCATGCCGATCCCGAGCTGGCATCCCGCGATCGCCCTCGCCGACCTCCGGATCAGGCAGGGGCGGTTGGCCGAGGCCGAGGGCCTGCTGCTCGGCAAGGACGGGCACCTCCAGGCGCTGCTTCCGACCGTCCGGCTGCACCTCGCCCAGGGGAATGTGGACCTGGCACGCGCCACTGCCTCGCGGGGCCTGCGGATGGTGGGCGACGACCTGCTGCGCGGGACCGAGTTGCTCGCCTGCCTCACCGAGGCCGAGCTGGCCGCGGGCCGGGTGGAGGAAGCCCAGGAGGCGTGCCGGCGAATGACAGAGCGCGCCCGCGGCGTCAACCTGCCCCGTCTCCGCGCCGAGGCGGGTCGCATGCAGGCCCGGATCCTGGCGGCGACGGGCGACCTCGCCGCGGCGATCACCACGCTCGAACAGGCCGCGGACGCCGTACCCGAAGGCCTCCCGGTACTGCGGGTCGCGATGATCCTCGAGCTCACCCGCCTGCACGAGCAGGCCGGCAACCGAGCCGCGGCGACCGTGGAGGCAGCCCGAGCTGCGAGCATCGTGGCCGGACTCGACTTCGGCGTGCCGGCCGACGACCAGGCGCTGCTGCAGCGATTTGCCCGCGGCCCGAGGGCGAGGACTGTGACCGCCGAGCTGGTCCACGACGGTGACGGATGGATCGTCCGTAGCGACGGTTTGCGGATCAGGCTGCAGGCGACCAAGGGGCTGCGGTACCTGGCCGAACTCGTGGCCGCCCCCGGTGTCGAACGGCACGTCCTCGACCTGGTCGACCGAGTGGAGGGCGTGGACCCCGACGGCCCCGACAGGCACCGGCTGGGCGACGCAGGCGAGGTACTGGACGCCACCGCCCGCAGGGCTTACCGGCAACGCGTCGAGCAGGTCCGGTACGAGATCGAGGACGCGCTGGCGACCTGCGACGACGACCGTGCAGCGGTGCTGCAGAAGGAATGCGACGAGCTGGTGACGCAGCTCGCGGCCGCCTTCGGGCTGTCCGGGCGAAGTCGTCCGGCTAGCTCGACCACGGAACGGGCCCGGCTCAACGTCACCCGGTCGCTGCGTACGGCGATCACCCGCATCCGGTCGGACCTTCCCGAGGGTGGTGAGGTGCTCGACCGGCGCGTCCGTACCGGCCTCTACTGCGTCTTCGAGCCCGAGTGCGACGACCCGGTGACCTGGGTCGTTCAGTCCGGACTGAACAACTCCGCGCGGACCTGAACGCCTTCAGGGCAGGAACAACCTGTCCCGGAGGTGGACCATGGACCAGACCTATAACCCGGCTCCCGATGTGCACGTGCTGCCGTCAACTCTGCCGCTTGGGCCGGAGGGCGTGCTGACCGTGAACGCTTTCCTGCTGACGGCACAGGAGCCGCTGCTCGTCGACACCGGCCTCGCGCAGGCGGGCGCCGACTTCCTCGACGCGGTCGACGACCTGGTTGGCCTCGGCAACCTGAAGTGGCTGTGGCTGACGCACGACGACGCCGACCACACGGGCGCCGTACAGCGGATCCTGGAGGCGGCTCCGCAGGCGCGGCTGGTCACGCACGCGCTCTCGGCGCTACGGATGTCGACGTGGTGGCCGGTGCCGCTGGACCGCGTGCACGCGATACGCCCCGGCGACCGGTTGCACGTCGGTGACCGCACAGTGCGTGCTGTCGCACCGCCGCTGTACGACAACCCGATGTCGATCGGGCTGCTCGACGAGTCCACCGGCAGCTTGTTCAGCGTCGACTCGTTCGGCGCCGTACTGCCGGCCCCGACGCAGGACCTCACGCAGGTGCCGTACGAGGCCCTTGCCGGCGGCATGCTGGCGTGGTCGGTGATGGACTCGCCGTGGTCCACGCTGCTCGATAAGGCGAAGTTCGCCGAGGTCCTGGACGGCGTACGCCGCCTGCAACCGACCCAGATCTTCTCCTCCCACCTCCCGGCCGCGGCCGGCGCGTCACTCCCCGGCTTCCTCGACGTACTGTCCGGCGCACCGGACGCCACCCCACTACCCGCACCCAGCCACGCCGAGTTCACCGCCATGATCGACGCAATGCAGGCTGCAATGGAGGCCGAAGCAGCACCCGCCTGACAGCGGGCAAAGGCACCCACAGCACCGCGGGCGAAACGCCCCGGCCGGCTGATTCGGCGCGCGGAGGCCAGAGGTCGGCCATAGGATCTTTGGTATGGCGGATACCGTGCGGATGGGTGTGGTCGGGGCGGGGAGTATTTCGGTTCGGGGGATTCTGCCGCATTTGAGTCAGGCGGATCTGGTGGGGCGGGTGGCGCTCGCGGCCGTGTGCGATCCGGTGCCGGGGCGGGCGGAGGCCGCGGCCGCGAAGTTCGGGGTGGGGCGGGCGTTCACGGAGTACGAGGAACTGCTCGCCCGTGGAGACGTCGACGCGGTGACGATCGCTTCGCCGATCGGGTTGCACTACGAGCAGGGGAAGCTCGCGTTGCAGGCCGGGAAGCACGTGCACTTCAACAAGACGATGACGCTGACCGTCGCCGAGGCGACCGAGCTGATCGAACTCGCCGCCGACAACGACCTGCGGATCGTCGCGTCGCCGGGGGAGATGCTGCGGCCGCACCACGTGCGGACGCGGGAGCTGATCGCCGAGGGCGCGATCGGGACCTTGTCGTGGGTGAGTTGCGGTGCGGCGTTCGGCACGTACCACGAGAACGAGTCCGTGCGCGGCGGGAACGACGTACTGACGAACATCGACCCGTCCTGGTACTTCCGCAAGCCGGGCGGCGGCCCGGTCTACGACATGACGGTGTACGCGCTGCACACCGTCACCGGCATCCTCGGCCCGGCGCGTCGGGTGACCGCGATGTCCGGCGTCCGCGTGCCGGTCCGCACCAGCGGCGGCGCCGACGTACGCACCGACGCCGACGACAACACCGTCATCCTGATCGACTTCGGCGACAACCTGTACTGCGTCGCGACGGGTACGGCGGCCGGTGGGATGCGCGGCGGCTTCAGCGGGACCTACTACGGTACGGCGGGAACGATCGACGGCCTGCTCCTGAACGGCGAACCGTTCGACTTCCCCGACCGCAACCCCGAGGAACTCTCGCCGCGCGGCCCCGGCAACCAGGCCCTGCTGCCGCACGTGACCGGCGTACATCGGGAGATCGAGGAGCAGCACGTGTACGAGGACGTGATGCAACTCGTCGACTGGGTCCGCGAAGGCAAGCCCTCCATCGTCACGGCGGAACACGCGCGCCACGTCATCGACATCATCGAATCCGCCTACCGAGCCGCCACCACCGGCCAGACCCAGGACCTCACCACAACGTTCTGACTCACCAAGCCCGCTGCCCGTCTCGAACCCCCTGCAACCAGGCAGCCAGCCCTTCCAGATCCCCGACATGCTCCTTCCCGACCGAAATCCGCGGACCCTTCCGCTCGGTGCCGGAGGCAACGGTCACGACATCGAACCACTCGAGATCAGCCCGCACCGGCCGCCGCGGATCAGCCGACCGCCGCCGGACCGAGCCCGGTCCCTCGACGACCCGAATCTCGTCCCAACCAAGGCGCTCCCGCCCGAGCGACACCCCGAGCGCATCCACAACCAGGACGGGCTGGCCGCGGAGAAGCATGCGTGCCTGCGGCCAGATCGTCGCAATGAAGGTCGGTGCCGTGACCACACAGAACAGCGGAAACCACAACCAGTCCTTGCGACCCAGCAGGGCCAACACGATCACGATCAGGTAGTTCACCAGTAAGAACGTGGGACACGACCCGACGCCGCGGACCAATCCGCACCACGCCGGCCCGCGCGAACTCCGCGGCCCACTCACCCACCCCAACCTCACCTGCCATGCCGACCGCCCCTCCACGTGCCTCGGCGCGATCGCGACAGGGCCGGGTGTCTGGGAACAGGTTACGGCGTGTTCCCAGACACCGCGGGTTGTCGTGAATGCCTGGCTGTCCGTCAGCTGTCGCAGCAGTGGCGGTGGAGCCATTCGGGTTCGTGCCACCAGTAGGTCTGGTCGTGGGCGTGTGCGTCGGCGCGCTTGAGCGGTTGTGGGGCGTTGTCGGTGCGGACCGCGGGTTGTTGCTGGTTGATGGTGGTGTACGGCGACAGGAGGTCGTCGACGGTGTGGAGGTTGCCGGCGAGCATGACCTGTTGGACGGCCGCCGCCGCGCGGATGTCGGCCAGCGGGTCGCCGGTGACGAACGACAGGTCGGCCTGGGCGCCGGGCTTCACGACGCCGAGCTTGTCCTCCAGCGCCAGCCACTTCGCCGGGTTGTGCGTCGCCGTCGTCAACGCCTCGTACGGCGTGAACCCGCCCGCGACCATCGCCCGGAGGTTGGCGTGCAGCGAGATCGCGATGTTGTCGAGCGGCGTGTCGGTACCGGAGATGACGAGGCCGCCGCCGCGGTGGATCCGAAGCACCATGTCGACGTTGCCGCGCAGCAGTTCGCGCGTGGTGACACCGGCCGGGCCGCGCGCGGTGTTGACCTCGGACATCAACGCGGCGTACTCCCAGGACGGGAAGAGCGTCGTCGTACGGCGATCCGTCAGCAAGGACGGGTCGTCGACGTGTGCCATCGTCGAGTTGAACAACGTGGGCGTCACGGACAGCCCGGCCCGCGTGAAGAGTGTGATCACATCGGCGTACGCGCGTCCCAGCCGGCTGACCGTGTGCGAGTACCCGAGCCGGTTCGTCGCGCCGGTGTGCTCCATCCCGTCCATGCCCAGGTGCTCCGCGGGATAGAGGTAGTGCGACGACAGTTGCAGGCCCAGCCGGTGGACGAACGCGATCGCGCGCCGCTGGTACTCGATCGGCAACCGCACGTACGTCTTCACCATGTCGTACGCGAGCCCCTCGACCCGGTTCAGCTCCAGGCCGAGCTGCCGCAGCGACAACGTCGGCCGCATGAAGTTGTAGTACACCCGCGAACCGTCGATCGCCTCACCGGTCGCGAAGTACCGCGGCCCGCGCAGCGCGCCGCTGACGAGGGCCTCGCGCGTCTCCTGCATCTGGTACACCGGATCGCCCGGCGACCGCGTGGTCGTGATCCCGTACGCGAGCCACAGGTTCCCCTGCCGCGCGCCCCACGCCCGCCCGCGCAGATGCCAGTGGTTGTGCGCGTCGATGAGGCCCGGCATCACCGTCAGCTTGGAAGCATCGATGTCGGCCTGCCCGCGATGGGCGCGTACGGCGACCACCCGCGACCCATCCACCACGACATCCACATCGCGGCGCAACGTGGTCGCGCGCCCGTCCCACAATGCGCCCGCGTGGATCGTCACGTGCTGGTTCACCGTCGCGCGCCGGTACTGCAGGTCGAGCCGCACCGTTTCGGGACGACCGCCGATGATCGTTGTCCTGCGCAACGTTCCGTTGTTGAGGTAGAGCAAGGTCCGGTTGTCCTGCCATACCGGCGAGTCCGTCACCTCGGCGGTCACCGCGCGGGGCTCGCCGGTGAAGCGCCCGCGGGCGTCCACGGGTACGACGTACAGCAGGCTCTCGACCACGAACGCCAGGTGCTTGCCGTCGGGGGAGAACACCGGGCCGTCGTCGCCGCGGGTCGCGAGTGAGCGGAACGGCATCGGCTCGACGTACTCGAGCGCGGCGGTCGCGACGTCGACGTACAGCAGTTGGCTGGTGCCTTCGCGGAACCGCCTGGAGAACGGCTTGACCGCCGCCAGTACCAGCGTCTTGCCGTCGCGCGACCAGCTCACCCGGCCGGGCTGGAAGAGCGTCGGCGTGATCTGCCGGACCTGGCCGGACGCGAGGTCGAGGATCCAGGCGATTCCGTCCTGGTCCTGGTAGGCGACGCGTTGGCCGTCGGGCGCGAAACGCGGCGCCGTTTGTGCCCCGGGCAGGCCCGACAGACGGGTGTCGGTGCCGCTGGCGAGGTCGTGCAGCCAGAGGTCCGCCGTACCGTCGCGATCGCTTGCGTAGAGCAACTTCCGGCCGTCCGGCGAGAAGTCCGGATCCGAGTTGAAGTAGCCGTCGGCAACCACCTTGCGAGGCCGGCCGCCGTCGGTCGCCGCGACCCAGAGCGCGTTCAGCGCTCGGAACGCGAGCCACTTCCCGTCCGGCGACACCGTCGGACTCGCGATCCCGCGCACCGCGCGCCGGCTCGTCGACTCCAGGTCAGGCGCTTTCGGCCGCGGCCGCCGCGACGTGACCGGCACGGTCGCCGTGAACGGTACGACGCTGTGCCCGGCGCCCGCGCGATACCGGTGCACGGCGCCGTCGGCTGTGTAGAAGAGGTCCGTGGACGACCACGAGGGCGGCACCGCGAAGACGTCCTTGCCGTTGGTGACTGTCTGATTGTTGACAATCAGATCGCAGGTCGGTCCGGTGAGGCGGACGTACGCAAGCGTGCCATCCGGCGCGTACGACGGCCCGAACAGGCTGATGCCTGTCTGATTGTTGACAATCGTCGTACGGGCACCGGTCGCGAGATCGAGCTCGACGATCGAACTCGTGTCGACGGTGAACGCGACCTTCCGGCCGTCGGCGGACACCGTCGGCTCGGCCTCCTCGCCCGCGTCGTCGGTCAGGGCGGTGATCGCGCCGGTCGCCAGGTCGAGCCGGTGGATGCCGTAGCTGCCCGCGGTGGGTCCGGTGCCGCCCGAGCCGCCGCGGTCGGAGGAGAAGACGATCGAGCGGCCGTCCGGGGTCACATGCGGTTCGCGGTGGTCGTGCCGCCCGCTCGTCAACTGCCGCAGACCGCTGCCGTCCGGGCGGATCGACCAGAGATGGAAGTTCCCGTCACGGTACGACTGGAACACGATCGTCCGCCCGTCCGGCGCCCAACGCGGCCGGGTCGCATCCTGCAGGTCATCGGTGAGCCGCCGCGCAACACCACCCGCGGCCGGCACCACCCAGATCGCCGTCACAAGATCGAACGCCAGCCACTCGCCATCCGGCGACACCGACACCATGAAGTTGGTGCCCTCGGTCAACACGGCCTGATTCCCGGCGGCCGCGGTCGCGCCAACTGCGGTGCCTGCACTGTCTGTGGTGGCGGTGGCCGGCACCTGCACGGCGCCGGCAGCCGCAACACCACCACCCAGCTGCAGCGCACGACGCCGCGAAATGCTCCAGAAGCCAGGGTTCTCGGTCACGTCATCGGTCATGTTCCGAATCCAATCCGTGAAAGTAAGCCTCCACTCCCACCCCAACCACCCACCGCCGCGGTACTGCGTCGACCCGGCTGAACGGGAAGTCGGTAGGACGGAGAGGAACGGTGGGGAGGGGTATGGGCGGGGTATGGGCGGGGCGGGGTATGGGCGGGGCGGGGTATGGGCGGGGCGGGGTATGGGCGGGGAGGGGTATGGGCGGGGAGGGGTATGGGCGGGGAGGGGTATGGGCGGGGAGGGGTATGGGCGGGGAGGGGTATGGGCGGGGAGGAGTACGGCGGGAGAGGGATGGCCCGGGAGGGGTGTGGCGGAGGAGAGAACCGGGTGGGAGCTGGTGGCGGAGGAGGGGGACTACGGCGGGGAGGGGCGGAGCAGGGGTACGCCGGGGGAGGGGTATGACGGGGGGGCGGGTAGGACGAGGGCGGGTAGGACGAGGGCGGGTAGGACGAGGGCGGGTAGGACGAGGGCGGGTAGGACGAGGGCGGGTAGGAACGAGGGCGAGGAGGAACGAGGGCGGGTAGGACGAGGAATCGGTAAGGCGGAGTGCGGTACGACGAGGTTCGATGCGACGGGGTACGACGGCAGCGGTACGACGACGGGGGCGGTACGACGCGGGATCGGGAGGTGCGCTCGGGGGCGGGTGAGACCCCTCCGAATCTGCCAGTACCGTCCAGGGCATACGAAGCTGTCCGGCGCGCCCCGCGCCCAACGGCCGCTACCGTGCGACGAACGGCTGACCAACTGACGAACCCCGGACGGCTAACGACGGCGGACCGGCCGACCAACAGCTGCCCAGGGGCGGACTGGCTGACAGACAGCGGAGGCGGCTGACGACGGGCTGAGCGGCTAACCGGTGTTCGATTGGTTAGCGGCTGACTGATAGGCGAGCGGCGGAGTGCCTGACCGGCGGCAGACGGGCAGACCATCGCGGCCAGCCGACGACGGCGCACCGGCAGACGAACGGCGGCCCGGCGCAGGACGGGCAGACCATCGCGGACCGGCCGGCGACGGCGAAACGGCAGAGGAACGGCTTGCCGGCGGCTGACTGACTCGCGAGCGGTGGAGGGACGGAGCGGTGGCGGACTTGGTTGATCGGTGGTGGGGGTGGCTGAGGTGCGGCTGATGGTGGGCCGGCTGGCCGACGCGCAGGGGTGGCCGGTGGTGGATTGGGTGGCTGGTGGGGGTCGGGTGGGCGGGGGTGGGACGGGTAGGCGTCTATTGTCTGCGGCATGCAATCTGTGTCTCCGCGGGTGCGGGCGTTGGGTGCGGGTGGGCTTTGTTTGGTGGTTGCGGTTGGGGCTGGGCTTGCGGTGGATGGGCGGCTTGACCGGCACTGGATCCTTCGTGGGCTCACGCTGTTGCTGGCGCTCTGCTGTGCTGCCTTGCTGCTCACCGATCAGACTCGGCGGTTGCGGCAGATCGTCACCGTGGTCGGGTTGGTGATGTTCGGGCTGGTCATCCCGGTGTCGCAGACGGCGTGGTCGAAGCCGCCGGAGATCGAGTTCGCGCTGCAGGTCGCGACTGACGCGCGGGCAGCGGCCGAGAAGGACGTCCGCAGCGCGGTGTCGGTTGAGGACGTGAAGCGCGCCGCCGAGGCACGCGGTGGCGCGATCGGCTCGCTGCCCACCGAGCAGAACCCTCAGATCCGCGGCGCCGACAAGTACCCAGTGATCGTCCGCGCCAAGCGCGACCAGGGCCGCCCCTGGGCCTGCGTCGCCTTCGTCCACGGCCTCGACGCCCAGGTCCGCGCCTGCTGAACCCCGCCGCACTGGGTGCTGGCGGCAACAACGCCGTACCAGATCTGGTCTCGTACTTTCGGCTGGAGCGGCGTGGCCGCGGGGCGGATGTGCCCGGCGGGTGGTTCGCGAACACTGGTTGACGTCCACAGCCCCCGGAGAGGGAAAGATGAGACGTACAACCGTTTCCGTCACCGCAACTGTTGCCTCGCTGGCGACCGTCTTCGCCCCGGCGGTCTCGCAGGCGGGCCCACCGGCCTCGTCGGCGCAACCGTCGAGCAGCATCCGATGGGAGAAGTGCCCGGCGGACATCTCCGCGGTGCCGATCCCGGAAGGGATGCAGTGCGGGACGCTGAAGGTACCGCTGGACTATCGCGATCCGGACGGCCGGACGATCGACCTCGCGGTCTCGCGGCTTCCGAGCAAGAAGCCCGAGAAGCGGCGCGGCGTGCTGCTGACCAACCCCGGCGGCCCGAGCGAAGGCCAGAGCTACCCGGCGTTCCTGGTCGCGACCGGTCTTCCGCAGAGCGTTCTCGACAGCTACGACGTGATCGGGTTCGACCCGCGTGGCATCGGCCGGAGTACGCCGGTGACGTGTGCCCTCACCGAGGCGCAACTGGGCTCCGGCAGCATCCCGCCGTACGCGCGCAACGCGTCCGACGTGACCAAGCACGCCGCCGAGGTCCAGCAGGTCGCCGAGCAATGCGCACAATCCAGATCGGCGTGGATGCTGCCGCACGTCAGCACCGCCAACACCGCTCGTGACATGGACCGGATCCGTGCCGCGCTGGGCGAGTCGACGATCTCGTACGCCGGCGCGTCCTGGGGGACCCACCTCGGTGCGGTGTACACGACGCTGTTCCCGCAGCGCAGCGACCGGATCGTGCTCGACAGCAACCTGGGGCCGGGCGGCTGGGACTACGCGAGCGACCGGCTGTGGTCGCGCGGCGTCGAGGACCGGTTCCCGGACTTCGCGACGTTCGCCGCGGCCAACCACCGCGAGTACGGGCTGGGCCGGACGCCCGCGCAGGTCCGGGCGAAGTACTTCGAACTCGCCGAGCGGCTGGAGAAGAAGCCGATCCCGACACCGGACGGCCCGTTCGACCATGTCGCGTTCCGGCTGGTCACCTTCGGCCTGCTCTACGGCCCGACCCAGCTGCCGCTGCTGGCCGGCATCCTGCGCGCGGTCGACGCGAACCAGCCGCCGCCACCGCTTCCCGGCGGCGGCTCCGTGACCGACGCGGAGAACCTCATCTCCGGTCGCTACTACATGATCTGCAACGACTCGCGCTGGCCTACGTCCGTCGCGACCTACCAGCGCAACGTCGCCGTCGACCGGATCCGGTACCCGCTGTTCGGCGCCCTCGGCGCCAACATCACGCCCTGCGCGTTCTGGCCGAAGCCTGTGGAACAGCCGGTCCGCATCACCGACCGAGGACCGTCGAACGTACTCCTGGTGCAGAACCTCCGCGACCCCGCGACACCGCTCGCCGGTGCCCGGCAGCTACGGCAGGCTCTCGGTGACCGTGCAACGATGGTCACGGCCGACCAGGGTGGCCACGGCCTCTACCCACTCGGCAGGAACCAGTGCGCGAAGCACGCGGTGACGACGTACCTGACGACGGGCGAACGCCCGGAGCACGACTACCACTGCTCGGCCGACGCAGAGCCGCGCTGACCGACGGAAGGACGACGCCCCGGTGATTGGCACCGTCAACAGGCTGCTGCGCCGCCACGGTCTGGTCGTCACCGAGGTCGTCGTCCTGGGCGCCCTGAACGCCGAGCACGGCGTACGGCGAGTTCTCCTGGACGCGGAGCCTCCGGCGGGCGAGATCCTGTACCTCGCCGTGGGTGCGGTGGTCGGCGTGCTTGCGCTGCTCCGGCGCCGCCGGCCGGATCTGCTCGCGCGACTCACGACGGCCGCGATCAGCCTGTCGCTGGCCTGCAGCTTGGCCGGTTTCCTCCTGAAGCCGGGCGGATCGATCGGCGGTGACAGCGAGACCCTCGGGTTGATGCTGCTGGTCGGGGCGAGCTGCCACCGGCTGCCACCGCGCCAGGCGGGCGGGGTCGCGGTGATCGGAGGTGCGGCCGTCGTCGTCGCACCCCTGATGCGCTACGGCACCGGGTCGGACAGCCTCACCGTCGCGGTCCTGTGGGCCATCCTGTGGGGCTGCAGCGTCGCGGTCGGGCTGATCCTGCGGGACGGCGAGGCCCGCCGCGAGGCCGCTCTGACCGCTGCCCGCAACCGCGAACGGCTCATGCTGGCCAGGGAGTTGCACGACCTGGTGGCGCACCACATCACCGGCGTCGTGGTGCGCGCCCAAGCCGCCCGATTGGTGCACTCCGACGGCCCGGCACGGGAACCGCGCTCCGACGGCCCGGCGCAGGACCGGCGAACTGCCGGCTCGGACCTGGCGTTGCTCGAGGAGATCGAGCGGGCCGGAACCGAGGCACTCGGGGCGGTCCGGCGGCTGGTCATGATGTTGCGCAGTCCCGAGCAGTTGCCGCCCACCGCCGGAAACCTGGTGGAGACGATCGAGGCGGCGGTCGGCAACGACGCGACCGTCGCGGTGCGGCTGGCGCCCGAACTCGCGGACCTCGCGGTGGCCCCGGAGACGGTGTCGACCGTCCATCGCGTCGTACTCGAGTCCCTGACCAACGTGCGGCGACATGCACCGGAGGCGCGGCGGATCACCGTGACGGTGGAGCCGGCCACGGACGGCGCCCGGCGGTGCCTGAGGGTCGAGATCCTGAACGACGGGCTTCGGTGGAGCCGGAGCCACGGCCGCCGCTCGGTCGACGGCTACGGACTCGTCGGGATGGCCGAGCGGATCAGCGCGCTGGACGGAAAGCTGACGGTCGGGGAGTACGGCGAGTCCGGCTGGCGGGTCCTCGCAGAGCTCCCACTGCCGGGCGGCGTGGTGGCCGCGCGACCACCGAAGGAGACGACAGCGGAGTGACACTGAGAATCTTGCTGGCCGACGACCAGGAGATGGTGCGTACCGGCTTCCGGCTCATCCTCGAGCGGGAGCCCGATCTGGAGGTGGTCGGGGAGGCCGCGGACGGCAAGCGCGCGGTGGCGCTCGCCCAGGAACTGCGTCCGGACGTCACGCTGATGGACATCCGCATGCCGTTGATGGACGGCCTGGCCGCCACGCGGGTGCTGGCGGGCCCCGAGGTCGCCGATCCGCTCCGGGTACTCGTCGTGACGACGTTCGACCTCGACGAACTGGTGCACGAGGCGCTCCGGTCCGGTGCCTCCGGGTTCCTGCTGAAGGACGCCGGGCCGCGGCTGCTCGTGGAAGCGGTGCACGCCGCGGCCAACGGCGAGTCTCTTGTCTCGCCGTCGATCACCACCCGGCTGCTGGGCCACTTCACCGCCGCCGGCCGCCGCCCGCGCCGCCCTGAGCCCGCGCTGACCGACCGCGAGCTGGCCGCCGTGAAGGCGGTCGCGCAGGGCCGGACGAACGCCGAGATCAGCGCGGAACTGCTGATCTCGCTGTCCACCGTCAAATCCCATCTCGCCTCGGTGCAACGCAAGATCGCGGCCCGCAACCGGACCGAGATCGCCGTCTGGGCCTGGGAATCCGGGCTCATGCGGCAAGGGCCGTCCACGTGATGGGCAATCGATTTCTGGACGAACCGGTGGCGGCCTAAGGTCGCACGTATGACTCTTGGGAATCTGACTGGCATCAGTGCGCTCGCCGACGTCGAGTCGCGGTCCATCAGTGCGGAGAACCCGACCGGGGAGCCCGGGCAGGGTGGGCGGCGGACCGAGGGGACCGGGGCGCGCGCGGCCCGCGACCTCGGGCTCGGGTGGAAGGTCTCGCCGTCGATCGAGATCGGGCCGGGGGAGACTGCGACGCTCGCCGACATCGCCGGCTCGGGCGCGATCACGCACATCTGGCTCACCACGCACGTCGACCACTGGCGCCGGCTCGTACTGCGAAGCTTCTGGGACGGCGACGCCGCGCCGGCGATCGAGGCCCCGGTCGGTGACTTCTTCTGTTCGGGCTGGGGCAAGTTCGCCCAGGTCAACTCGCTGCCGGTCGCGGTGAACCCGAACGGCGGGTTCAACTGCTACTGGGAGATGCCCTTCAAGACGCAGGCCACGCTCACGCTCGAGAACACCCACGACGAGCCCGTCGTCGTGTACTTCCAGGTGGACTACTGGTTGGGCGCGGTACCCGACAATTCGGCGTACCTCCACACGCAGTGGCGGCGGAGCAACCCGTTGCCCGCCAAGACCGTGCACACGTTGCTGGACGGCGTCGAGGGCCCGGGGCACTACGTCGGCACGTACCTCGCCTGGGGCGTCAACAGCACCGGCTGGTGGGGTGAGGGCGAGGTCAAGTTCTATCTCGACGGCGACGACGAGTTCCCGACGATCTGCGGTACGGGCACCGAGGACTACTTCGGCGGCGCTTGGAACTTCGACGTTCCCCACCTTGGCGGGTACACCGAGTTCAGTACGCCGTACCTCGGTATGCCGCAGGTGATCCGCCCCGACGGGCAGTACCAGAGCCAGCAGCGTTTCGGGATGTACCGGTTCCACCTGCCGGACCCGATCCGGTTCAAGGAGCGGCTGCGCGTCGACGTACAGGCTTTGGGGTGGCGCTCCGGCGGACGGTACCTCCCGCTGCAGGACGACATCGCGTCGACCGCGTTCTTCTACTCCAGCAGGACGAGTACGACGCGACCGGACGCGCCGACGCACGACGTGATGGAGATCTGCTAGGCGGCTAGGCTGACGGCCGACGGGGGGCTGGTTCGCACCGAGGGAGTGCTGGGATGCGCCGCGTGCTGTTCGTCGTCGGCTGGGCGGTCGCGGGTGCGCTCGGCTGGGCGGTCGTCTTCGGGCTCGCGCTGCTGGTGGGGTCGGACGATCCCGAGGACTTCTTCGAGCAGGCGACGTTCCGGACCGAGAAGGTCGATGCCGTCGTCGGTGCGTCGGTGGCCGACGGGCCGTGTGCCGAGAGCAAGGACGACAAGGGTGTGCGGCACACCCACGGGACGTCGTACGAGGTCGACCTGAGCTGGACCGGCCGCGACGGGGCCGAGCACCGTGGGGAGATGACGACCTGCAACCGCCCGGACGAAGGCGAGCGGGTGACGGTCTGGGTCACCTCGCGGGACGCGGTCTTCAACAGGTCGCCGCTGTCGATGTACGGCTCCGTCCCCATCGCCGCCGTGATCTTCGCACTCGGCGCAGGGGGATGGATCTGGCTGACGAAGGACGAGCGCGGGAGGCGCGGCTCCGAAACCCTCGGCCAGCGCCTCCGCCGCCTCAGACTCCGCCGCCTCCGCCTGCGCGAACTCAAACGCTCCAAGCGCTCCTGACAGGCCCGCTCCGGCTACGACGTCGGCTGGGGAGCGTCGGGGAACGGGAGCGGATTGTCGAGCGCCGTGATGGTGAGGACCACGAGAGACGCGGTCCAGGCCAGCGGGGCTTCGCCGGCAGGCTTCAAGTCGCGGTTGACCTTCTCCGGGAGCGCGCCGGTGGTGGTGCGGTGGCTGGTCAGCCAGGTGAGGAGCCGGTTCGCCGTGGCATGGTCGTGGTGGGCCGCGGCGCTGAGGGCGAACAGGGCGGTCTGGGGTGTCCACGACACCCCGTCGGCTCGCCAGTCCTCGCCCGGGGTGACGCCGCCGTTGGGTTGGGTGAGAGCGGCGAGCGCGTTGTCGATCGCCGTACGGACCTCCGGGCGTTCCGGAGCGAACGGCGGGCCGAGGACGGTCACGATCGCGTCGCGCCCGCCGCCGACGGCGATCGGGTCGACGCCTGGTTCGACGAAGCTGGTGGCCCGCGCCGGCGTCCGCGGGTACTCCGGGCCGAAGACCCGATCGGTTGCCGTCGACAACGTGTCGAGCGCCGCCTGCCACCGCGCCGCCTCGGCCTTCCGGTCCTGTGCGGTCGCGATCAGTACCGCGGAACGCAGCCCGGTGAGCAGTGGCGCGACCGTCCCGAGTGTCAGCTCCTTCTCGGGCCGCTCCCAGTAGTCGGACGACGGAGCAGGCAGACCGTCAGCCCCGAGCTCGCTGGCGATCTGGTCCGCCGACTCCCGCACCAGGTCCCAGTACTTCCCGCCCGCCCGGCAGAACCACGCAGCCCACAACACCCACCCGGACCCGTCCAGCTGCGGTTCGCGCCCGTCGTCGACCCGCGCGCCGGTCTCGGTGTAGCGCGCCTCCCAGCGTCCACTCGTCGGCCGCACGCGATCGAGGAACGCCAGTACGTCGTACGCCTTGTCGTGCTGCCCGACGGCGCACCGCGCGGCGGCCACGAACGACGCGTCCCGCGGCCATACGTACCGCCACGGACCATCCCATCCGGCGACCGTTATTCCGCTGGGCATCGTCAGAGCGTCGAGATCGGCCAGCGCGTCCTGCAGCCACGCGTCCGCTGTCGCGAACGAGTTGTCGGCCGGGAGCTGCTCCTGACCCGGCGCACCTTCGGAGACGAGCTGTGGTTGCGGGTTGCGGTCGACGTTGTTCAGCGTCCCGGCGGTCAGCGTCGCGAGCAGTACCGCGATCACGACGTAAGGGAACCACCGGTCGCCGTCCCGCATGGTCCCTCCCTACTGCGCCAGGTGCTGTACTTCGGCCTCGAACTTACGCCGCGGCGCCAACTCGACCAGATACATCGCCGACACCACGAGCGCACCGCCCACCAGCATCCGCCACGTCAGGCTGTCCGAGCCGAACAGCACTGCGAACGTCGAGGCGAACACCGGCTCCATTGTCATCGCGATCGCCGCCCGCGTGGGTGTCAGGTGTGCCTGCGCCCAGGTCTGCACGATCAACGCGAGCGCTCCGGCGACCAATGCCATGTACACCACGCTGACCCAGTCGCCGCCGGTGCTCGGGACCGAGAAGCCGCCGGGGATCGCACCGATCGCGCAGACGCAGGTGATCGTGATCATCTGCAGCGACGACAGCCCGAACGCGTTCTGCGAGGTGGACCACGCGCCCAGCCCGATGATGTGCAACGCGTAGAGACCGGCCGACGCCAGCGTCAGCAGCTCGCCGTCGCCGAGGCTGAACCCCCGCAGCGACAGGACGCCGAGACCGACCGTGGCGAGGATCACGGCGACCCAGGCCCAGCGGCCGATCTTGTGCCGCAGGATCACGGCGCCGAGCAGCGGCGTGAACACGACGTACATGCCGGTGACGAACCCGGACACGCTCGCGGACGTGTGCCGCAGGCCCTCGGTCTGCACCAGTTGGGCGATGCCGTACGTGATGCCGAGCGCGACGCCGCGGCCGCGGTCCAGCCGGCTCAGCCGGGCGATCGCCGGCGGATGCACCATCAGCAGCGCGACCGACGCGATCAGGAACCGCAACGCCAGGTAGTCGGCGACGTCCATCCTGGTGAGCAGGTCCTTGGTGAGGAAGAACGTCGACCCCCACGCCGCCGCGACCGACAGCAGGGCCAGTACGGCGAGACGCGGGTGGTTCACGCGGTACATCAGACCAGAAGGCCCGCGGACCAGCCAAAACGGTGAATCAGAGCACGGTGATGACGATCGTGCTGCCGGGCTTGACCTTCTTGCCGGCGCCCGGGTTCTGCGCGGCGACGATGTTCAGCCCGAGGTTGAACGGCGCCTTCTCGACCCGCACCTGGAACCCGGCGTCACCGAGGATCTTCTGCGCCTCCGCGGTCGTCTTCCGCTTCACGTCCGGGACCTCGCGCAGCGGCGGGCCGAGCGAGACGACCAGCCGGACCTTGTCCTTGGCGTACAGGGTCCCGCTGTTCGGCGTCTGGCTGATCACGTTGCCTTCGGCGACCTTCTCGTCGTACTGCGAGGTGCGCCCGACGACGAAGCCGAGCTTGCGGAGCGTCCGGTTCGCCTCCTTGTACGACTTGCCGGTCAGGTCCGGCACGCTGATCGGCCGCTTGCCCTTGCTGACCGCGAAGTTCACCGCGGCCCCCGGCTTCACCACCGTGTTGAACTTCGGGCTGATCGCGATCACCCGGCCCTGCGGCACGGTCTCGCTGTACTGCTCGCTGATCTGCCCGGTGATCAGCTTGATCGGGGACAGCGCCTGCTGCGCGGCATCCAGCTGCAGCCCGACGAGCTGCGGCACGCGATACCGCTCCGGGCCCTTGGACACCGTGAGCCCGACGTTGCCGTCCTTCCGGATCCGCTCACCGGCCTTGGGGTCGGTCGCCATGACCTCGCCCTTCGGGATGTCCTCGGAGTAGTCCTGGTTGTCCAGGCTGGTCTTCAGCCCGGCGCCCGCGGCCGCGTTGGCCGCGTCGGCGGGCACCATGTTCACCAGGTTGGGCGTGGTGGTGTAGCGGTGGATGCCGTAGTACCAGGCGGCGGTCCCGATGCCGATCGCCGCGGCCAGGATGACGATCAGCGCGATCGGGCCGCGGGACCTGCGCCGCGGCGGTGTCGCCTTCACCGGTGGTGGCGAGGCCGGAGCGCCGGTCGGTCTGCCGTGTTCCACCGGTACGACGATCGTGTCGTGCCGGATCGGCTGCTCCTCGAGCGTCGGGATGCCGCGCGTGTAGCCGTCGTCGTATCCGCTGTCCTGGCGGATCTGCTGGATCGGCACCGTGAGGTCGCCGGTCAGCTCCGGGTCGTCCGGCAGGCCCTCCTCGAGCGCGCTGCGCACGCGGTGCACCTGGCGGCTGAACACCCGCGCGTCGGTCGGCCGCAGATCCCGGTCCCGCGCGGTCGCGCGCTGCACGAGCGCATCGACGTACGGCGGGATGTTCGGCTGCTCGAGCGACGGCGGGGGTACGTCGTTGTGCACGTGCGCGTAGGCGACCTGGATGGGGGTGTCACCGGAGTGGGGCTTGTTGCCGGTGAGCATCTCGTACAGCAGGATGCCGGCCGAGTACACGTCCGAGCGGGCGTCGGCGCTACCGTCCGTGACCAGCTCCGGCGCCAGGTACGACACCGTGCCCATCAGGAGGCCCTGGGTGGCGGTGTTGCCGCTCGCGCTCACCGCGCGCGCCAGGCCGAAGTCGGCGACCTTCACCGCGCCCTTGTCCGAGATCAGTACGTTCTCGGGCTTGATGTCGCGGTGCACGATGCCGGCGTCGTGTGCGGCCGAGAGCGCGGACAGGATCGGCGTCAGCAGGTCGAGTGCGCGGGCGGGGGAGAGCGGCGCCTGCTCGCGGATGACGTCACGCAGCGTGCGGCCGGGGACGTACTCCATCGCGAGGAACAGCGTGCCGTCGTCGTCGCCCTGGTCGAACACCGCGACCACGTTCGGGTTCGACAACCGGGCGGCGGCCCGCGCCTCGGCGACGAACCGGCGGGTGAACTGGGCGTCGTCACCGAGACCGTCGTGCATCACCTTCAGCGCGACGGTCCGGTCCAGCCGCATGTCGAGGGCCTGGTAGACAGTGGCCATGCCGCCCTTGGCGACGCGCGCGCCCACGCGGTACCGACCGTCGAGCACGCGCCCGACGAGGCGGTCGCTGACCTGCGTGTCCACGTCGTCCGTCACTTGCGGTGAGCCGCCTCTCCCCAAACCGTTCTGCAGAGAGTGTAGATAACGGCTCAGCGTTACCAAGCCAGGCTCACCGCAGGGGGTCCCACCCGCGTTCGAGCTGGGCCTGGATCCGGAGGATGTTCTTCACGTACAGCTTCGTGTCGGGGTACATGCCGTTCTTCTTCACGCCGCCGAGGCCCTGGTAGTAGCCCGCCACCGCGATGTCCAGCCGCGCGGCGCGGGTCAGGCGGCCGAGGAGTACGACGCCCGCGGTGACGTTGTCGCGGGGCTTCAGCAGATCCAGGTCGCGGCCGACGAGCCGGGAGGTGAACCGGCCGGTCGACGGGATCACCTGCATCGCGCCGATCGCGTTCGCCGGCGAGACCACCCGCTGCTTCCAGCCCGACTCCTGCCAGCTGACCGCGAGCGCGAGCTCCGGGTCGACGCCGTACTGCTTCGCCGTACTCACGATCAGTGCGCGCATCTGCGACCTCGTCGGCAGCTTGCGCTTCTTGAGGATCGCCCGGTTGCGGTTGGCCGCGGCGACCACGCGGTCGGAGTACGTCCGGCCGGCGAAGGTGTTGTCGGTGCGCGCCTTCGGGCGGAGCTTCACCGGGACCTGCAGCGGCTTGCCCGCGTAGATCGGGTCGCCGGGCTTCAGCCCGTTGGCGGCGAGCAGGTTCGCCTGGGAGCACTTGTAGCGCTTCGCGATGCCCGAGATCGTGTCGCCGCGCTTGACGACGTACGTCACCCGCCCGAGCTGCGACCGCTTGGCCGCCGTCGTCGACCCGTTGCCGGCGCCCTTCGAGGACCCCTTCGCCGAGGGGACCTTGAGCACCTCCCCGGCGTAGATCGCGTTGCCGTTGCCGGGCAGCTTGTTCAGCGCGACCAGCGTGCCGACGGTCGTCCCGTACCGGCTCGCGATGTGGCTGAGCGTGTCACCCTGCTTGACCTTGTACGCGCCGAAGCCGGGCGACCCCGCCGTGATCACCGCCGCCGTCAGCACCGGTACCGCCAGGCCGCTCAGAATCCGTACGACGTTGCGCATTGCTACCAACTCCCCGTGTGAACGTCACCTGACCGTATGTGCTGGGACGGATGTGACAACAGGGGCTGATGGGGTTCCTGGGACGCCTGTAACGTAAAGGTTACAATTCAAGACTGAACTACATTGTTGTAGTTCACAATCCGTCCGGTTGCTGAGGGCAACCGGTGGGTCAGTGGCCGAACCGGCTGACCAGGAAGGGTTTTCCGAGCTCCGGCAGATTTCCGGTCCGCACGGTCTCGGCCAGCAGCTGGGCCGTGACCGGGGTCAGCAGCACGCCGTTGCGGTAGTGCCCGGTTGCCCAGAGCAACCGCTCCACACCGGACGGACCGAGCACCGGCGCGTTGTCCGGCGTCGCGGGACGCAGGCCGGCGATCGACTCGACCAGCTCCAGCTCGTCGGTGATCGGCAGCACGGTGCGCGCGTCGCGGAGCAGCGCGAACACTCCACCCGCCAGCACTCGGGTGTCGTAGCCGAGCTCGGTGCTGGTCGCACCGACCACCAGCTCGCCTCCGGGGCGCGGTACCAAGTAGACGGAGAAGCCGCGGGCCGTGGCGCGCACGGTGTGCCGCAATGCCGGGCGGTACGCCTCCGGGACGCGCAGCCGCAGTACCTCCCCCTTCACCGGCCGTACCGGCGGACGGAGTTCCTCGGGTACGCCGTCCAACTGCGACGACCACGGCCCCGTGGCCGCGATCACCTGACCCGCATGCACCGTCTCGCCGTTGTCTAGCAGTACGCCGGTCGCGGTCGTGCCGGAGGTGATGACGCGCGCCACGCGCCGGCGGATCAGCTGGACGCCGGACAGCTCCACGGCACGCAGCAGGGTGGCGACGGCTTGCCGGTTGTCGACAGAGTGATCGCCGGGCACCCAGACCCCGCCGGACACACCGGTGGCGAGCAGGGGCTCGCGGCGGCGTGCGTCGCGGCCGGACAGCTCTTCCACCTCGAGACCGAGCCGGCGCTGGTAGTCGGCGAGCCTGCGCAGCGCCGCGACGTCGTCGACGTCGT
This sequence comes from Kribbella sp. HUAS MG21, assembly GCF_040254265.1. GTDB lineage: Bacteria > Actinomycetota > Actinomycetes > Propionibacteriales > Kribbellaceae > Kribbella. Next base: position 7,782,677 of record NZ_CP158165.1, on the reverse strand, counting down.
ACGCGACGGACAGCGTGCCGGTCTGGTGCAGCCCGGCCGGCTGACCGGTGAGCTCCTCCAGTTCGGCCGCGAAGGCCGGCCAGGCGTTGACCGACGCCAGGTTCAGCGCCAGCAGTTCGTCCTCGCCGTACTCCACCTCAGTGACCGGGGCCAGCATGCCGGCCGCGACGTTCGAGGTCTGCGCGCCGGGAGTCGGGTCGCACACCGTCACCCGGACCCCGTCCGCGGCCAGCCGCCACGCGGTCGCCAGACCGATCAGCCCACCGCCGATCACTACGACATCGGACGTCAATTGAGGCATGCCGGAAGCCTACGTCCGGGCCGACATGGCAGGCTTTGGGGTGTGACTGACCACACCGACCGCCTCGCGGATGCCCGGCTCTACCTGTGCACGGACGCGCGGGAGAAGCAGGGTGATCTCGACCAGTTCCTCGACGCCGCGCTGGCCGGCGGCGTGGACATCGTGCAGCTCCGGCAGAAGGAGATGGAGGCTGCCGACGAGCTCGCCGCGCTGGAGGTGTTCGCGGACGCCTGCCGGCGACACGGCAAGCTGCTGGCGGTGAACGACCGCGCGGACATCGCGTTCGCGGCGGGTGCCGACGTACTGCACCTGGGTCAGCGTGACCTGCCGGTGCACGCGGCCCGGGCGATCGTCGGACCGTCGCCGATCGTCGGGCGGTCGACCCACAGCTTCAGCCAGGTGAACGCGGCGGTGGACGAGGTCGGCTCCGACTACTTCTGCGTCGGCCCGACCTGGGAGACGCCGACCAAGCCGGGCCGGCAGGCGGCCGGTCTGGAGCTCGTGTCGTACGCCGCCGGTCGCCGGCAGCCGAAGCCCTGGTTCGCGATCGGCGGGATCGACCTGGAACGCCTGGACGAGGTCATCGAGGCGGGCGCCACCCGCGTGGTCGTCGTCCGGGCGATCACCGACGCCGACGACCCGGGTGCGGCGGCCGCCGAGTTCAGCCGGCGGTTGCGGGAGGCCGGGTGAGCCCGAAGACCACGCGGATCGTCGCCGTGGTGGTGATCGCCATGCTGGTGCTCACCCTGGCGGCGTCGCTGATCGGCTGCGCGCCGGACAAGCAGTCCGGGTCCGCAGACGTCGATCCGGAGAGCGGTCTGCGGTACGTCGCGGTCGCCGACCTGCCGAAGGAGGCGCGCGACACCCTGAAACTGATCGACCAGGGCGGCCCGTATCCGTACAGCCGCGACGGCGTGGTGTTCGGGAACTTCGAGCAGCTCCTGCCCAAACACGACCGCGGGTACTACCACGAGTACACGGTGAAGACGCCGGGGGAGATGGACCGCGGCGCCCGCCGGATCGTCACCGGGAACGGCGGTCAGCGTTACTACACGGATGACCACTACAAGTCGTTCCGCCGGATCGCGGAGGACGGGGGAACATCGTGAGCAAGCTCCAGGACCTGCTGGCCGAGGGGCTGCGGCCGGGGGTCTATCGCTGGCCGTCCGCTCCGGATGCGGACGAGGTACGGCGGGACGCTGCCGCAGCCGGGTTCGGGTTCGTGCTGCTCGACACCGGGGAGATCCACGACAAGGCCGGCTTCCTGGACCTGTGCGCGACGGCATTCGACCTGCCGCGCTGGTTCGGCCGGAACTGGGACGCGCTGGCGGACTCGCTGAGCGACCGCTCCACCGGTGAGCCCGAGGTCGTGCTGTGGACCGGCCTGCGCAACCTGCTCGAACACGACCACGACACCGTCGACGTCGCGCTGCAGATCTTCGCCGAGGACACCACGAACTCCGGTCAGCTCCGGGTGCTCGTCGACGAGCCCGAGTCGCCTGACCTGCTCAGCTCACTGCCTGTCCTGTAGGCGCTCGCCCAGCTCGTCCAGGTCCTTCGCGAACAGCAGGTTGTGGCCGCGGTTGCTCTCTCGCACCCAGTCCGCCAGCGGCTTGCTCGCCGCGACCCGGTCCGAGATGTCACCGACCACGGCGAGCCCCATCTGGTACATCACGAACTTCTGCGTGATCGCGCCGGCCAGCCCGCTCTGCAACTCGAAGAACTCGTCGCCCAGCTGCTCCGGCGTGAACGCGATCCACTCCGCCTGGTGCGCGTAGTGCGCGTCGACGATGAGCTGCACGGCGTCGCTCTCGCCGCCGAGCGCCGTGTCGCTCACGTGAACCTGCACCCCAGCCAGCTGCACCATGTCACTCAAAATACCCTAAATGCCCGTAATCAGCCATTTATAGGGAATTCTAAGGAACGTGCCTTACGCTGAGGGGATGGCCCAGGAGCTGTACTCGGTGGAGCAGGTCGCGAACCGCCTGGGGCTGCACGTCCGTACGATCCGCAACTACGTGCGCGACGGCCGGCTGAAGGCCGTGCGGATCGGGAAGCAGTACCGGATCAGCCGCGAGGACCTCGAGGAGTTCACCGGGACACCGACGGCCGTGCTCGACGTCGACCGCTCCGCGCGGCACGTCGAGGCGTCCAGCATCGTGCACATCGACGCCGTCGACCGCGCCACCGCGGACCGGCTCACGACCCACATCCACGGCGCCCTGAACCAGCCCGAGGCGGTGCACCTCAAGGCCGAGACGATCTACGACGAGGAGCGCGCCGTACTCAAGGTCATCGTCCTCGGCAGCCTGCCGGCCACCGCCGACCTGCTCCGGCTGATCAACCTGCTTGCGGACCAATAACCCGGGTGCCTGCCTACTCACCTGGAGGGTTGCCCACTGAAAATATCGACGGGCAACCCTTCAGGTCGACGGGCAACCCGCCCTCTTACACGACCCGGGACGTGGCCGCGACCGCCAGGTCCGTGAGCGCCTTCCGGGCCGCGTCGTCGGCGAGCGGAGCGCGGTCGAGCGCGTCGAGGGCGTCCTCGGTGCGGTCCGTGATCAGGTCCTCGCAGGCCTGGACGGCGCGGGAGTCCTGGAGGATCTCGCGGAGCAGCTGGATCTCGTCGTCGTCGAGGTCCGGGCGGCCGAACAGCCGGTCGAACTCCACCAGTTGCGCCTCCGACGCGTGGTCGACGGCGTACGCGATCAGCACCGTCCGCTTGCCTTCGCGCAGGTCGTCACCGGCCGGCTTCCCGGTCAGCGCGGGATCGCCGAACACGCCGAGCAGGTCGTCGCGCAACTGGAACGCCTCGCCGAGCGGCTGCCCGTAACCAGACAGCGCGGAGATCAGCCGCTCGTCCCCGCCCGCCAGCGCGGCGCCGATGTGCAGCGGCCGTTCGATCGTGTACGTCGCCGACTTGTAGCGCAGGACCCGCAGCGCCAGGTCCATGTCCGACTCACCGCTCGCTTGCGCGACGAGGTCGAGGTACTGCCCGGCGGTGACCTCGACCCGGACCGCATCGAAGTACTGCTCGGCCCGGGCCAGCGCGGCCGCGTCGAAACCGGACGTGTGCAGCAGCTCGTCGGCCCAGATCAGGCACAGGTCGCCGAGCAAAATCGCCGCGCCGATGCCGAACCCGACCGGGTCGCCGCCGTGCCCGGACTTCTCCGCGCGCTCCCGCTGCAGCGCCTCGAACCGCCGGTGGGCCGCCGGTGCGCCGCGCCGCACGTCGGAGGAATCCATCACGTCGTCGTGCACCAGCGCGCTGACGTGCAGCATCTCCAGGCTCGCCGCGGCGGTCAGGATCGGCAGCTGCGGGTCACCGCCCGCGGCCCGGAAACCCCAGTAGCAGAAGGCCGGCCGCAACCGCTTGCCGCCGCTCGTCGCGTCCCGCGCGGCCTGGACCTGCTCGGTCAGCTCCGGCCCGATCGCCGCCAGCCGCTGCTCCTGCCGGTCGAGGAACCTGGTCAGTGCTTGCTGGATCCCGCCCGGTACGTCCACGTCGTCCACGTCTCGGAGCGTAGTCGGTGGGCAGACGCCGACGACCACCGCGGGTAACCTGACGGCATGGCGAACGGACTTCCCTCGACGCTGCCCGGCGGTGCGCCGACCATCCGTGAGCTGCTCGCGTCCGGAGGCCGGTCGTTCTCGTTCGAGTTCTTCCCGCCGAAGACGCCGGAGGCCGAGGAGGTGCTGTGGCGCTCGATCCGGGAGATCGAGCAGCTGCGGCCGACGTTCGTCTCGATCACGTACGGCGCCGGCGGGACGACCCGGGACGGCACCATCCGGGTCACCGAGCGGGTCGCGCAGGACACCTCGCTGACGCCGCTCGGGCACCTGACCTGCGTCGCGCACTCCCGCGACGAGTTGCGCTCGGTGATCGGCGCGTACGCCGGCTCCGGCGTCCGGAACATGCTGGCCCTGCGCGGCGACCCGCCCGGCGGCCCGAACCAGCCCTGGGTCGCGCACCCCGAGGGACTGAACCACGCGATCGAACTGGTCGAGCTGATCCGCTCGCTGGGCGACTTCTGCGTCGGCGTGGCCGCCTTCCCGGACAAGCACCCGGAAGCGGCCTCGCTCGAGGCGGACGCGCAGGTGCTGGCCGCGAAGGCGCAGGCCGGTGCGGACTACGCGATCACCCAGATGTTCTTCGGCGCCGACGACTACTTCCGGCTCGTCGACCGGGCGGCCGCGCTCGGCTGCGACATCCCGGTGCTGCCGGGCATCATGCCGGTGACGAACATCAAGCAGATCCAGCGGATGGCCGAGCTGACCGGCATGGCGCTGCCGAAGGCTGTGACCGACCGGCTGCTCGCCGTCGAGGACGAGCCGGCGGCGGTCCGCGAGGTCGGCATCGAGATCGCCACCGAGCTCTGCGAGCGGCTCCTCGAGGGCGGCGCCCCCGGCATTCATTTCATTACGTTGAACAGATCGACCGCGACCCGACAGGTCTTCCGCAACCTCGGCGCATCGGTCGTATCCTGACGCAATGGCTGACCCGTCGGACCTGTTGATCGACCGTACTCTCGTCCTCCTCCGGCACGCCAAGGCGGTGCCGGCGGAGACCCATCCCGAGCTGCCCGATGTCGAACGCCCGCTGGCCGATCGCGGCCGCGCGGACGCGGGCGCGGCCGGCCGGCAGCTCGTTGCCCAAGGCATCGAAGCCGACCTGGTGCTGTGCTCGCCGTCGAAGCGCACCCGCGAGACCTGGAAGTACGTCGCCGAGGCCGGTGTCACCGCGAAGGACGTCTGGTACGACAAGCGGGTCTACAACGCGGACAGCGAAGGGCTGCTGGACGTCATCCACGAGGCCCCGGCGGAGGCCCGCACGGTGATCGTCGTCGGTCACGCCCCGGGCATCCCGTGGCTCGCCGACGAGCTGGCCCTGGACGGCACCAGCCCGGAACGCGTCGAGCTCACCCAGAAGTACCCCACCAACGGCCTCGCGACCCTGCACCTCACCTGCCACTGGGCAGACCTGTCCGCGAACGACGCGGACCTCGTCTCGTACGTCGTACCCCGCGCTTAGGAAGCCTTAGGAAGGTAGCCAGTGCGTCGTGCTGTTCACGGTGACGAGTCGCTGCGTCGCCCTGGTCAGCACGACGTACAGCGCGCGGACACCGCCTAGCGTGTCGCTGACGATCCGGTCCGGTTCCACGACCACGACCGCGTCGTACTCGAGGCCCTTGGACTCCAGCGGGCTGACCGCGATGACGCGCGCGTCGTCGAGCTCGGCCAGGACCGGGTCGACGGCAGGCCGCAGCGCGGGCGGCACGATCACGCCGACCGTGCCCTCGACCAGCTGGAGCAGCTCGGCGGCCGCGTCACCGGCTGCCTCCGCCACCTTGCCGGCGTCGAAGACCCGGTGCTCCGGCTCGACCTCGGTACTGCGGACCGCGTTCGGCAGGTCCGCGTCCGGGATGGACTGCCGGATCACCTCACCGGCGAACGCGTAGATCTCGGCCGAGTTCCGGTAGTTGGTGGACAGCCGGAACGTGTGCCGCTGCAGGTGCGACAACATCGAGTCCATCGCGGCGCGCGCCTCGTCCGGGTCCGGCCAGGAGCTCTGCGCCGGGTCGCCGACGATCGTCCAGCTGGCCTGCGGCCCGCGCCGGGTGACCATCCGCCACTGCATGGGGGAGAGGTCCTGGGCCTCGTCCACCAGCACATGCGCGTACTCCTCCGGCTCCTCGGCCTCGCGTGCGGCCGCGGCCCGGGCCCGGCGCTCGGAGCTCGTCAGTACTTCGTTGACGCCGTCCGACAGCCCTTCCAGCCAGTCGAACTCCTCCTCGGTGTTCTCCACGATCGGAGGCCGGCCGAGGAACGCGCTCAGCTCGTCGAGCAGCGCGACGTCCGCGATCGTGAACTCGGGCGTCGTCCGGATCGCGGTCGCGAGGGCGTCGATCTCGGCCGGCGTGAGGTCGTTGCGGGCCCAGCGCTGCAGGCGGCGCGGGTCACCGAGCCAACGCAGCGCTGCCTCAGGTGTGACCACCGGCCACCACTGGGCGAAGAACGTCCGGAAGGCGGGCGTGTCGGTGACCCGGTCGCCGAACGCCTCGCGATCGCCGAGCGGTCCGGTGCGCAGGTCCTCCGGGAACCGCTGCCACAGGGCCGCGACGAGCCCCTTGCGCGCCTCGGCCGCCGCGCGGTTGCGGGCGGTGCGGCGCAGCGCGTTCCGCCGTACGTTGTCGAGCTGGTTGGCGTCGAGCTCGACCGTGGCGCCGCCGACGAACACCCGGAGCGTGGTCGGCGCGTTCGGCACCCGGTCGCGCGCGGCCCGCGACAGCACGCCGCGCATCCGGAGCGAGCCCTTGATCGCGGCGACCTCGGCGTCGTCGACCGCGGTCGCCTTCACGCCGTCGACGAGCTCACCGACGGCCCGCAGCGAGACGGTGTTCTCGCCGAGGCTCGGCAGCACCCGCTCGATGTAGGCCATGAACGCCGCGGACGGCCCGACGACGAGTACGCCGCCACGCTCGAAACGCCGGCGGTCGCTGTAGAGGAGGTACGCCGCCCGGTGCAGCGCGACCACCGTCTTGCCGGTGCCCGGGCCGCCGCCGATCACGGTGACACCACGGGCAGGCGCCCGGATCGCCTCGTCCTGCTCCGCCTGGATGGTGGCGACGATGTCGCGCATCGTGCGGCCACGGGCCCGCGACAGCGACGCCATCAGCGCGCCCTCGCCCATCACGGGCAGGTCCTCCGGCGCGCGCTCGGGCGCCAGCAGGTCGTCCTCGAGTCCGGCGATCCGCGGGCCCTTGTTCCGCAGGACGCGTCGGCGGACGACCTTCTGGCGGTCGGTGGCGGTGGCCCGGTAGAACGGCTCGGCCGCGGGCGCACGCCAGTCGATCACCAGCGGCTCGTACTCCGCGTCGCGGACGCCGATCCGCCCGACGTACAGCTTGTCGAGCTCGGCCGCGCTCTCGGCCGGCGGCTGGTCGTCACCCCGGTCGGAGTCGAGCCGGCCGAACACCAGGCCCTCGTGCTCCGCGTCCAGTTCGGCGATCCGGCGGGCGGCCGCGAACACCAGCACGTCCCGCTCGTACAGCCCGGTCTGCTCCTCCTCGCGGACCCGGCCGACGTTCTGCGCCTGGCCGCGCTGGTGACCTTCGACGGCGATCCGCGACGCCGACCGGGCGGCTTCCTCGACCCGGCCGTACACCCGGTCGACGTGTTGTTGCTCAGCCGCCAGCTCAGCCCGCTCCACAGTCTCCACGTTGTCGTGGTCGTCGTGATCGGCCGATGTGGGGGTTTGATCCACCGAGGTCCTCTCTACCGCCGGGCTCGTGCCCCGCTCAGAACACAAGAACAACCAATCTTAGTTCGCTGCGGTGTCCAACCCCACAGGGGTCCAGCACAATCCCTAGGCCTTCCCGACGGCGTCCGCGACGATCGCCGCACCGAGGGCCGTCGCCGGTACGCCGGAGCCCGGATGGGCGCCCGCGCCGACGCAGTACAGGCCCTTCACGGGCGACACGTTCGCGGGCCGGCGGCGGGCGGTCTTGTAGCCCTCCCACGCCACACCGGCCCACCATGATGGCGACGTCTGCCGCGACACCACGTGCTCGCGGACCGGCAGCCCACGGGCGACCAGCAGGTCCAGTACGTCGTCGGTGGGGTAGCCGTGGACCAGCACGGACCACGCCTGGTGACCGGCAGGCGCCGTACCGCCTGTCCGGACGACAACGGTCGGGGTGCCGTGCAGCACGGTCTCGAACGGCAGCTCCGGCACCGGGTCCTTGAGACCGAGGTGTACGACGTACGCCGCCTGCGCCTGGTGTGTCGACAGGACCTTCTTGCGCACCGTCTTGGCCGCGGGGTCGTCGACGAGGCGCTCGAACAGGTCTCGCGGGTCGATGTCGCTCACGACGATGTCCGCGGCGAGCTCCTCGCCGTCAGCGAGCCGTACGCCGGTCACAGCGCTGTCGGTGGTGGTGATCGCGACGACCTCCGCGCTGGTGCGCACGGTGATCTTGCGTTCGCTCGCCCGCTGCACCAGGGCGTCGGCCAGCGCTCCGAATCCGCCGGCGATCGTCCAGCGGCCGAAGGTGCGCTCGAGATACGACCAGACGCCCATGTACCCCGGCGTGAGGCTGGCATCCGAGCCGCCCTGAGCCGCGAAATGCCGCAGTACCGCTCGGGCGCGGTCGTCGCTGAGCTCGCGCTGCGCGACCTTCTCCAGCGATCGCCAGGGCTTCAGGGCCCGGATCGTCTTGAGGGACAGCTTGTCCTCGAGCGGCGGCTCCAGCGACGTCTTCCGGAGGATCTGCCACGTGTCGCCGTACCCGTCGACCAAGGCGGTCCACTGCTCGGCCACAGCACCACCGGCCAGGCCGGTCCAGGCCTCCTCCTGGGCGCCGCGGTCGCTGACCGGCAGGTCGAGGACGGAGCCGTCGGCGAACAGGTGACGGCGTGGCTCGGTCACCGGGTCGAGCTGGACCAGGCTCTCGATCGGGCGACCGCTCTTGCGGAACAGGTCGCGCAGCGCGGCCGGCAACGTCGTACTCGCCGCTCCCGCGTCCCAGGTGAAGCCGTCCGCCTCGACCCGGCCCAGCGCACCGCCCAGGCGCTCGTCGCGCTCGCAGACGGTCACCTGGTGGCCGAGCTTGGCCAGCCGCACAGCACTCGCGAGACCGGCCAGACCGGCCCCCACGACAATCACGTTCGCCATCAGACAGCACTGCTCCCGCTCGCTGGGGTTCCACGTTGCTCGCGCCACGCCTTGAAGCGCTGATACCCGCGCCGGATGAACCGGAACGCGAGGTAGACGCCGATCAGGCCGAGCAGCAGGAGTATGCCCGCGATGATCAGCGCGACCTCCGGGTGGAACGCGGCCAGCGACACCACCCCGGCGACCGCGATGTCCTCACCGGACGAGGCGGCGATGTTGGTGACGGGCTCGGGGGAGGTGTTGATCGCGAGCCGCAGGCTCGACTTCACCGCGTGCGAGAGCAGCGCCACCAGACCGCCCGCGGCGGCGGTCAAGGCCTGCTCGAGCGTGCCCGCCTCGCCCGACATCAGCGCGGCGATCACCGTGCCGACGGTCGGCCGGATCACCGTCGAGATGGCGTCCCAGGCGGAGTCGACGTACGGGATCTTGTCGGCGACGAACTCGAACGCGAACAGCACCGCCGCCGTGATCAGCACCGGCGTGCTGGTCAGTGCCTCCGGTACGTCGTCCGCGCCCGCGAACCGGCCCAGCAGGCCGAGAATCAGCACACAGGCGTAGGCGTTCACGCCACTGGCCCAGCCCGTCGTCACCGCCAGCGGCAGCGCTTCCATCCGCGTACTCCGTAACCGTTGGTGCCCGGCATGATTTCGTCAGTATCGAACCCAAGTGCGCGAGTTTTGGTTAACCGTTGACATCCGCGTCGCCTCGACTCACAGTGACTAGGCTGCCAGTCTGTGTGACCGGCACCCGCCCACGGGTTCAGGAGAACATCATGCTGCGTCGTCCGAAGATTCTTGCCGCACTGGCTGCGGTAGCGCTGCCGGTCGCCCTGACCGGCGTGTCGTCCGAAGATCCACCTGCCGTCGCCTCGTCCACACCGTCCGCGTCCGCTGCCGCCTCGGCATTCAGTGCGGCGGCCGCGCAGTACGGCGTACCGAAGGCGGTCCTGCTGGCCGTCTCGTACGCCGAGTCCCGCTGGGACGACCACGCCGGCGCGCAGAGCACGTCGGGCGGCTACGGCCCGATGCACCTGACCGCTCCCGGTGCGGCGAAGGCCGCCGACCTGTCCGACAAGCAGAAGGTCGCCCGGGCCGACTCGCTGCGCACGCTGTACAAGGCCGCCGAGCTGACCGGACTGGACCCGGTCGCGCTGCGCAAGGACACCACGGCCAACATCCACGGCGGCGCGGCCCTGCTGGCGTCGTACCAGAAGTCGCTCGGCCTGCCGGTCGGTGCGGACACGTCGCCGGCGCAGTGGTACGGCGCGGTGGCGTCGTACGCCGAGGCGGGGGACAAGGCCGGCGCGGCCGGGTTCGCCGACGACGTCTACGCGATCCTGGCGCGCGGCGCCGCGCGGACGACGAACACGGGCCAGCAGATCGTGATGCCGGCGCTCGCGGTGACGCCGGACAAGTCGCAGCTCGCGAAGCTGTCGCTTCCGGACGGTGTGAAGGCCGCGACGTCGGACGTGGAGTGCCCGCCGTCGCTCGGCTGCGAGTGGCTGCCGGCGCCGTACCAGGACCTGGGTGGCGGCGACTACGGCAACCACGACAAGGCCGACCGGCCGAAGACCGGCGACATCGACTACATCATCGTCCACGACACCGAGGGCGGCTGGCGGGGCGTGCTGAACCTCGTCCAGGACCCGACGTACGTGAGCTGGCAGTACACGATGCGCTCGTCGGACGGCCACACCTGGCAGCACGTGAAGGCCAAGGACGTCGCCTGGCACGCCGGCAACTGGTACGTGAACATGCACAGCATCGGCATCGAGCACGAGGGCTTCGCGGCGCAGGGCGCCACCTGGTACACCGAGTCGCTCTACCGCAACTCGGCCAAGCTGGTGCGCTACCTGGCCGTGAAGAACAACATCCCGCTCGACCGCGCGCACATCATCGGCCACGACCAGATTCCGGGGACGATTCCCGCCAACGTCCGCGGCATGCACTGGGACCCGGGACCGTACTGGGACTGGGAGCACTACATGGAGCTGATCGGCGCTCCGATCTGGGGCCAGTCGGTGTTCCCGGTGCGCGAGGGCTCGATCGTCACGATCAAACCGGGCTTCGGCGACAACGTCCAGGTCCTCACCAACTGCACCGGCGCCGGGACCACCTGCACACCGCAGGGCACCAACTTCGTGTACCTGCGGCAGGCGCCGAACGACAACGCGCCGCTGGTCAAGGACCTCGGCCTGCACCCGGACGGCTCCGACAGCACCACCGTGGTGTCCGACATCGGGGCCCGCGCGGCCGCCGGTGCGAAGTACGTCGTCGCCGAACGCCAGGGCGACTGGGTCGCGGTCTGGTACCTGGGCGCGAAGGGCTGGTTCAAGAGCCCGGCGTCGGCGCCGGACGCGTTCGCCAAGCCGGGGCTGGTCGTGAAGCCGAAGGCGGGGAAGACGTCGGTGCCGGTGTACGGGCGGGCCTATCCGGAGCAGTCGGCGTACCCGGCGGGGATTCCGTACCAGACGGTGACTCCGCTGCAGTACTCGATCGGCGAGGGGCAGGCGTACCCGGTCGGTGACCTGGACATCGAGACCGACTACTACCGGGCCGTGACGTTCGACGGGCAGCCGCCGGCCGACCACGTGCAGGTGCTCGGGAAGGACAAGTACTACCAGATCTGGTTCGGCCACCGGATGGCGTACGTCCGGGCCGCCGATGTGGACGTTCGACCGGCGGTCTAGTCTGTCGGCGTGATCGACGAAGCCGTCCAGTCTTTGCTGGGCGGCTTCGTCACGTCCGTACGCTCGGTCGCTGCCGTCGAGGCGGTGTGGCTACACGGCTCACTGGCATTGGGGGACTACCAGTTGGGGCGCAGCGACCTCGACGTCATCGCTGTCGTCTCGTCGCCGGCGCCCGCGGCCGTGGCCGACGTACATCGGGAGCTGATCAGCAAGGACCCGTTGGCGGACAAGCTGCACTGCTCGTACATGCTGACGTCGCAGCTGGCGGAGCTGTCGGCTCCGCATCCGACGTTCGCGCAGGGCCGGTACTTCGAACGACCGGTGACGCCGGTGACCCGCCGGGAGCTTGTCATCGGCAACCGAACGCTCCACGGCCCGGCACCCGCCGAGCTGCTGCCGGCGGTCAGCGACGACGAGCTGTTCGCCTTCATCCGCCGGGACCTGCGGGACTTCTGGCTGCCGGCCGCGCAGAAGCGCGAGCCGTGGTACCACGACATCTGGGTCGACCTCGGGCTGCTCACGACCGCTCGCGCGCACGTGACGCTGGCCACGGGCGACCTGATCACCAAGCGCGCCGCGTTCGACGTCCTGCCACGGCTCGGCGCGCCGGCGGACGTGGTCGAGGACATCCGGCGCCGCCGGTACGGCCCGGACGAGGTCAAGACCGGGCCGTGGTGGCGGCACACGCGCGCGGGGCTGGCGCGGCGGTTCGTGCGGACCGCGATTCCCGCGCTGCTCAGTTGACGGTGACCGGGGTGCCCTCGGTGAGCTTCAGGAGTTCGCCGTACGTCGTGGGGAACACCGAGTGCGGGATGCCCGCGGCGGCCCAGACGACGTCGTACTGCTCGAGCGCGCTGTCGACGTACGTCGGGACCCGGCCCGGGTGCCCGACCGGGGCGACGCCGCCGATCGCCTGACCGGTGTGCTCCTTGACGAACTCCGGGGTGGCCCGCTTGAGCTTGCCGATGCCGAGCTCGGCGGCGACCTTCGCGGTGTCCACGCGGTGCGCGCCGGAGGTGAGGATCAGGACGGGGCTGCCGTCGCCGTCGAAGATCAGGCTGTTGGCGATCGCGCCGACCTCGCAGCCGAGTTCGGCCGCCGCCGCGGCGGCGGTCGGCACGGCCTCGTCCAGGATCACGATCTCGCCGGTGGCGCCGGCGGCCCGGAGCGCGTCGGCGACCTTCTGCACGTTGGGATGACTACTCACCCTGGTGAGCTTAGGCGAGGGTCGCGGCACCGAACGAAACGTTGAACCGGTCGCACCAGATCGAGACGCTGCGGAAGTTCTCCAACTTGACGCTGTCGGGGATCTTGTAGTTCTGGTTGCCGTGGTTGCCCTTGAGGTCGCCGAGGTTGTGGTAGCTGCCGTCGTCGAAGACGTGCCAGCCCGCCTTGCCGGCGACCACCTTCGCGTCGGTCAGCCAGACCTTGAGGTCGGGGCCGTCGGAGGTGTCGAGGTTCTCGATCCGGAGGATCCGGCTGCCGTCGGGGAGCGCCAGGACGGCGACCTTGCCGGAGGTGGTGTGCTCGTGGGTGATCAGGGTGCCGCTGAGCAGGACCTTCGGGCCGGTTGCCTTGGGTGTGGCAGTCGCCGTGGTCGTGGGTGTCGTCGTGGGTGTGGTCCGCGCGGCCGGCGCCGTCGGGCGCTCGACGGAAATTGTCGGTGGCGTCGTCGACGATGAAGTCGTGGAGATCGGAGCAGTGCCGGGCAGCGCCTCGTCGACGACCTTGTCGGTGAACAGCCGCCACGGCTGGAAGAGCGGCAGCGCCACCGCTGCCACCACGACGGCGACCGCCGCCGCGGCGATTCCTGCTGTCCGTTTCCGCATCGTCCGTCCCTTCGTTCCGGTGCTCCCAGTCTGGCGGCCGGAGCGCGCCCGCGGCGACGCGCCGGGATTACGGCCCGTTGACGTCTGTCGGCGGGCGACGATACGCTTCCAGTGTTCGAACAGATGTTCGATTGCCTCGGTCCCGGTTTCGTCGGGAGGCCGGCCCGGGGCGAGCCGGACAGCTGGACGGCTCCGGTGCGGAGTTGCGGCCGCATCGGAATCCGGTGGCCCCGGCGGTCCGGGCAGCGGGATGGTCCTCGACCCCCATCCCGCGCCCGCCCGCCGGGCCGCCGACCCGGAGCCGGTCGATCAGGAGCAACGTTCGGGACCCAGGAGGCGATGGAACATGTGGGAGTTCGACGACGCCGTCGAGGTGCACTCGGTGTCCGTGGACGGTGTGCAGACCCCCGACCAGTTCCTCTGGCGCGGCCGCCTGTGGCGGGTCCGCTCCGTCACCTCGCACTGGACCGAGACAGCCGCCTGGTGGGAGCGCGGCGTGATCGGCACCGGCCACACCCACGACCCCCGCGCCACCCACCGGCACGCCGACCCGTCCGAAGCCAACCGCACCGTCCTGGCCGCCGACGCCCGCACTGACGTCCGCACCGATGCTCACGCCGAGCGCCGGGTCGCGGTCGACTCGCTCGCGCGGATCGACGCGGCGACGGTCGCCGAGGTCTGCTCGGCGGCCCGCGGTCCGCGTCCCACCCGCAGCAACCGAGCCGGCGTGGCAGCGGCGGCCAACCCCCGTTCGCGCCCCGCTGCCACGCTTCCCTCCCTGTCACACGCCACCCCGGCGGCCGTCGGCGTCCTCGACGCGGAATGGGGACCGGAGCGCGCGGTGTTCCGGGTAGAAGCGGGCTGCGGACGCTACGGACGGCAGGAGATGTTCGATCTCGCCCACGACCCGGCCTCGGGTCGTTGGCAACTGGAGAGGGTGACCGACCGATGACTGTTTCACCGGTATCGCCGGCCGCGGCCGGCGCGGCCAGCCGAGAGCTGTCCCGTGCCCGTGCCGCCCTGGCCGAGGCGATCGAGACCACCGACCACCTGATCCGCTACTCGAGCGCCCACGTCGCGGCGCTCCGGGTCGCGGCCGCGGTCCTCGCTGTCCGCGCCCGCCCGGTGCGCTCGGGCAGCCGCCGCCGGGTCCAGCGCAACGCCTGGGTGCTGCTGTCCGAGGTCGCGCCGGAGTTCGGCGAGTGGGCGACGTTCTTCGCCGCGGGCGCCTCCCAGCGCGCCGCCGCCGAAGCGGGCCTGGAGCGCGCCGTCACCACCCGCGAGGCCGACGACCTGGTCCGCGCGGTCGAGACGTTCTACACCCAGGTGGAAGCCAGCCTGCGGCTGTCCACCACCCCGGTGCTCACCGCAACCACCGACCCCCAGTCCGTCCTGACCCAGTCCTGGATGCAAGCCAGCTGATTCCCCGCAGTTTCAGGAGATCCCGACCGTGAGCGAACCCATGCGAGGCCAGGGCAAGGACCTCTGCGGTCGCGTCCACGCCCTCACCGGCGCCGAGTGCTACCTCCCGGACACCCACTACCCACGCCCACACCAGGCCCTGTCCGGCGATTCCTGGCACGACGGCCTCTGCACCCAGTGCGCCGGCTCCGGCCTCCACGCCGACGCCCTCTGCCCGACCTGCAACGGCACCGCCTTCGAACCCCTGACTCTGCCCGACACCTACCAACCGGGCTAGCCCACCAAGCACCCCAGCCGGGGTTGGCCCGCCGGGCATCTCAGCCGGGGTTGGCCCGGGCGCCTCAGCCGGGGTTGGCCCACCGAGCGCCTCAACGGGGTAGGCCGCCGAGCATCTCCTCGCGACGGCGTTGGATTAGCAGACAGGACCTCAGGGTGTTCGGCCGTCGGCCGTGCAGCGTCTAAGGTCGGCGGTGTGAGCGGACTTCCGGTGTTGGATGTCGAGGAGCAGCGGGTTCTCGGGAGCTTGCTGGAGAAGCAGGCGACGGTGCCGGCGTCGTACCCGTTGACGGCGAACGCACTGCGCACCGCCTGCAACCAGACCAGCAACCGCGACCCGGTCGTGGACTACGACCAAGGCACCGTCGAGCGCGTAGCCCGCGGCCTGCGGGACCGTGAGCTCTTGCGGATCGTCTGGGCCGACACCGGCCGGCGGACGTTGAAGTACCACCAGATCCTCGACGAGAAGCTCGAACTCGCGGACGACGAACGCGCGCTGATCACGGTCCTGCTCCTGCGCGGCGCCCAGGCACCGGGCGAACTGCGGACGCGGACCGAACGCCTGCACAAGTTCGACGACCGCACCGACGTCGAGGAATGCCTGCGCCGGATGGCCGCACGCCCCGAGCCGCTCGTCCGCGAACTCGAACGCCGCGCCGGCCAGCACGACCGCCGCTGGATCCACCTCCTCGGCCCGATCCCCGAAGCCGAAGCGGCCGCCGCGGTGGAGTCCGTCGACCGCGACACCGTGATCGCCGACGGGATCGAGGCGCGCGACGCCCGCGTGCGTACGGCGTACGACTCGGTCGCGACGACGTACGCCGACCAGTTGCTGGACGAGCTCGACGAGCTGCCGTTCGAGCGCTGGCTGCTCGACCGGGTGGTTGCCCACGCCAACGGCCGCCCGATCGTCGAGGTCGGCTCGGGCCCCGGGCATGTCACCGCGTACCTCGCCGACCGGGACGCCGACGTAACCGGCCTCGACGTGTCGCCGGAGATGGTCGCGGAGGGACGCCGGCGGTTCCCGCACTTGCGCTTCGAGATCGGCGACCTACGCCGCCTCGGCCGCCCACCGGCCAGCTCCGGCTGGTCCGCGGTCCTCGCCTGGTACTCACTCATCCACCTAGCGGCGTCCGAACTCCCCGACGCGATCGCCGCCCTGACCCGCCCCCTCGACCCCGGCGGCTGGCTGGTCCTGGCCCTCCACGCCGGCGAGGAGGTCCGCCACACCGACAATCTCCTAGGCCACGAGGTAGACCTCGACTACGTCCTCCACGACCCAACCCAAATCGCCACACTCGTAGAAGCCGCCGGCCTGACCAACCCCGAGTGGTACCTCCGCAACCCCATCCCCACCCGCTCCGAAACCACCCACCGCCTCTACCTAATAGCCCGCACCCCGTCCTAACCCACCCACCGCCCGGACCCCGCCGCCCCGTCCGCGTTCGAGCAGGCCAGTCAGGCGCACGTCGTACCGGCGGATGCAGGCTGTGTCTGCTGCCGCAACAGGCGGCGGGGGATCCGGGTGGATCCGGTGAGGTAGCAGACCCTCCCAGCTGCGGCCTCTGCCGGATCGGCCGGTGTGGTTAGGCCTTGGCGTACGTCTCCGCCGCGAGCGACTCGAACTCGAGTCCGACCGCCGGCTCGTTGCCGACGACCCACGCGTCGTGGCCGGGTTCGATCACGTACGCGATTCCCGGCACCACCCGCGCCTTCGTCCCGTCGTCGTGGACGACCTCCATCTCGCCGGACACGAGCGTGCCCACGTGCCGCACCTGGCAGGACTCACCGCCGATGACCGGCCGGATGCACTCCGACCACCGCCAGCCGGGCTGGAACGTGATCCGTGCGACGCTGGCCCCCGGCAGTTTGACGACGTCGACGCTCGTCTTGTCCGGCGTACGCCGCTCGTCCGGGTCGTCGAAGGACTTGCTGAAGATGGCCATGATCCCTCCCTGGTGATCGCATCTCCCCTTGTGCTGAGCGTCGCGCGACTGCGCCCGCGGCGACAGTCCCCGGGAGTTAAGAACTGCTTACGACAGGCGGCGGGACGGGCCGGGCACGGGTGGAAGTAGGGTGTGCCGGGGGCGGGGTGATCGGGGAATTCGGCTGGAGGGTTGATGGTGGAGCGGCGGCGACGGAGCGTCCGGACGGCGTTGGTGGGCGAGGCGCTGCGTGCTGCGCTGGCGGGGCTCGAACCGACCGAACCAGGCGCCGGGCTCGACATCGTCGACCTGGGCGGCGGTACCGGCGGCTTCGCGGTTCCGCTGGCCGTCGAAGGACACCGCGTGACGGTCGTCGACCCCAGCCCGGACGCGCTCGCCTCCCTCGAGCGACGCGCCCGCGACGAGGGCGTCAGCGAACTGGTCCGCGGCGTCCAGGGCGACGCGGCGGAGCTGCCTGGTTTGGCGGGGAAGTCGAGCGCGGACGCCGTACTGTGCCACGGAGTCCTCGAGGTGGTCGACGACCCGGTACAGGCGCTCCAGGCGATGGCCTCGGTCCTGCGCGAGGGCGGCGTACTGAGCCTGCTAGTTGCCCAACGCAACGCGGTCGTCCTCGCGCGCGCCCTCGCGGGTCACCTCACCGAGGCGCGGATCGCGCTGGAGGACCCCGACGGCCGCTGGGGCGCCAACGACCCGATGCCACGCCGCTTCGACGAGACAACCATCACGGTACAGCTGGCCGATGCGGGGTTCGAGGTGCAGACGGTGCACGGCGTACGCATGTTCGCCGACCTGGTCCCCTCCGCCTTCGTGGACACCGAACCAGGCGCCGCCGACTCCCTGGCCGAACTGGAACGAGCCGCCAGCCGCCACCCCGCCTTCCGAGCCCTGGCCACCCAGCTCCACATCCTCGCCACCCACTAACCAGCCGCCCCCGGAGTACGCCAGCAGGTTGCCCGGGCACGCCGGGTCGCGCCGGCTGAGCGAGTGCTGTCGGGGCGTGGTGCCATCCGGTACGGCGGTTCGCACAGCTGGCCGGGGACGTGCGGGGCGCCCGGGGCAGACAGGTACGTCGGCGCGCGCGTGAGAGTGGGGGACAGCGGCTCGCGCAGGGCGGCGCAGGTACGGCGTCTCGCGGGGATGAGCAGGTGTGGGTCGGGCGGCGGCGACGGAGGGTGATGGGTGGGTTACTCGGGTGCGGGGGTGGAGTGCGGGTTGGGGACTGGGGGTGAGCGACACGCCGGTGGGGGTGGGTTTGGGTGGGTTGTTGCGGGGCAGTTGCGGGACCGTGACGCGCTGGACAGGCGGTCAGGGTTTCGTGTGACGCGGGCGCGGCCTAGACTGGAGGCGGCCTATCGAGATCGCGCTCATCATGGAGGGATCGACGGTGCCCCTCTCGGAAGAAGAGCAGCGCCAGTTCGAGCAGCTCGAACGTGCCCTTGCTGCGGAAGACCCGAAGTTCGTCTCCGCCATGCGTGGGACCAATGTGCGCTTGTACTACAAGCGTCGGGCAGTTCTTGCCGGCGTTGGATTCGTGCTGGGCATCGCGGTGCTGATGACCGGTGCGATCATTCCCAACACCATCATCGGAGTCATCGGCTTCGTGATGATGGTCGCTTGCCTGTACATCGCGGCGCTGAGTATGAAGCGGATCAGCAACGCGGGGGAGTCCGACGACATCCCGCCGCCTCCGCCGACCAAGCGTCACCGGACCAGGCACGACTCGTCCGGCAGCTTCATGGAGCGCATGGAGGACCGCTGGCGCCGCCGCCGCGAGGAAGACCTCTGACGGTCCCCGCACCACAGGCCTGAGAACTTTCGACCACACCCGTGCCCGAGCCGGCGCGGGTGTCGTCGTTTTCTGAGGTACGCCGGAAGCTCGCAAACGCCCAGGCTCCGCGTGCGCGCCGGTGGTGGGCACCTGCCTAGGTGCGCGGTGGTGGTCACAGACGGCTGATCGGGCGAGCGGCTGGTGTGGCGAGGGCCCGGTACTGCGGTAGTGGGCATGGGGTGCGCGCGAAGGTAGCGGGAGAGCTGTGCCGTGGGCGGCGGGTCGGCTGGGTGGAGAGGCCGCGAGGTCGCGCGCTTGGTGCGAGCGTGGGGGAGCGTGCTGTGGGCGGCAGTGAGGCGTACGTGCGGTGCAGTCGTCGTGCGGGTGCGTTAGGCCTGTGCGGGCGTGTGGGCACACGTGCGCGTGCGGTGGGCGTGGGCGCGCGTGCGGTAGGTGCGGCGTGCGTGTGCGGTGATCGTGTACCGCGGCAGTTGGGAGGCGCCGCGCGGCTGGTTAGGGAAGCAAAAGACTCGGGCCCGCCGGTTACGGCGGGCCCGAGGGTGGGTTAGTTGGTGCGGGTTCGGTTGGGGAGGATCAGGGCTCGGAGGCGGGCCAGGAGGAGGTCGAATTCGTCGAGGAGGTCGGAGGCCTCGGTGGTGCCTCGGCTTAGGTACCAGCGCCACGACGGAGGCAGCAACCGCGCCCGCCAGCGGCGGCGGACGGTGGCCTGGGACCAGAGGGCCTTGCGTACGGCGGATGCGTCGTCGCGGAGGTCCAGCTCCACGTCGGCGTCGCCGGCGTACCGGAGGGACTCGATACCCCTCGCCAAACGCCGGGCCGCGGGATGCGCGTCCTCGGGGAGCTTCGTGACCAGCCACTGGCCGGACTGGCGCGGTGTCGAGATGTCGGACCAGTCCAGGCCAAGGTCGCGCGCCGTGTCCCTGATCTCGGCCCACAGCCCTTCGGCCCCGGCACGACCCGGCGGCCGCAGGAAGCGCCGCCGGCGGGTCAGGACCCGGACCAGCCACGGGATGCAGAGCACCAGGACGCCGCCGAGCACGCCCGCGATCATCTGGCCGCCGCCGTTGGTGAACCAGTTGCCGGAGTCAACGATCGCGACGCCGGTGTCGTCCGGCAGGTTCGGGTCGTTCCGCGGCTTGTCGATCCCCGGGGTCTCCCGGTCGCCCGGCGTGGTCGGCGCAGTGGTCGGAGCGGTCGTCGGAGTGGTCGGGTTCTCGGTCGCGGGCACCGTCCAGCCCGGGGTCGTCGCCACCCGCGCGGACGGCGTCGGCTCGAACCGGACCCAGCCGTGGCCCTGGAAGTACAGCTCCGGCCACGCGTGCATGTCGTGCATCCGGACCGTGTACTCGCCGTCCTTGTCGGCCGTGCCGGGCAGGAACCCGATCCCGACCCGCGACGGGATCCCGATGATCCGCGCCATCAGCGCCATCCCGGTCGCGAACTGCTCGCAGTACCCTTCCTTGCTCCGCAGCAGGAAGTCCTCGAGCGCGCCCATCCCGCTGCCCTTGGCGTTCTGCGTGCTGTACGTGAAGCCGCCGCCGCTGCGGAACCAGTTCTGGATCAGTACGGCGGCCTCGAACTTGTTGTTGCCGGCGCTGTTCGTGATGTCGTACGTCAGCTGCTTGATCTCGATCGGCGTCCGGCTGGGCAGCGAGGACGTGTACTGGTCGGGCGCGCCGGTGGTGATCGCGTCGTGCAGCTGCTCCGGCGTGGGCTGCAGGTCGTACGCCGTCACCTTGTACTTCTTGCCCGCGATGATCGAGCCGTTCGACGACACCACGTCGAGCGAACCGGCGTCGTACCGCCAGTCGCGCTTCAGCGAGATCGAGCGGAGCGGGTAGGGGACCGGTGCCAGCTGGGACCGGAACGCGCGGGTGACGTCGATCTCCATCGAGGTCTGCTGGAGCTTCGACAGGTCGCCCGTGTAGCCGGGTGGCTGGCTGAGGACGCCGCCGTCCAGCTTCTGGGTGTCGGTCCGCGGCGCGATCCGCCAGATGTTGCCGTCGAACTGGTCGAGCGCGGTCAGCCGCAGGTACGTGCCGCCCGTCGGGCCGCCCTTGTACGTCAGCGCGACGACGTTGTCGCCCCGCTTGAGGTTCTTGCCCATGTCGAGCATCGGGTCGGTCGACGAGATCGACGCGCCGATCCCGGTGCCGGTACCGCCGCCGGCCAGGCCGTTGCCGATCACACCTTCAGGCAGCGTCGGCAGCAACGCGGGCAGCAGCGCGGCGAGCGCGACCACGGTCAGCCCGATCCTGCGGCCGGCCTGTCCGAGCGCGGACGCCTCGACCGGCTCGGCCGCGTCGAGATGCGAGACGCCGGAGATCCGGCGGCCCCAGCGGCTGAGCCGGCTCCGGCCTTCCGCCGACAGCAGCACGATGTAGCCGATCGCCGGCGGGATGAACAGCAGCCACGGCAGCCCGCCGTGCACGGTCGCGGCCGGCACCGTGTACATGATCAGCAGCAGCAAACCGGACCAGGCGGCCTGCCGCAGCTGGACAGCGATGAGGTGGATCAAGAACCCGGTCGCGGCGATCACGGACACCGCGAACAGCGTCAGGTGCGAGTCCTGCGGCAGCGGTGCGCTGAACCGGTTGATGGAGTCCATCGCGTCGACCATCTGCGCGTTGAACTCGAGCGCCGTCGCCTTCACCGGGATCAACCCGAACTTCAGCGTCCCGCGCAGGAAGAACAGCGACAGCAGCTCCACCAGCACGAGCAGTTGGACGATCGGTACGACGATCCGCGGGATCCGCAGGTTCTGCAGCAGGACCCCGACTCCCGTCACCAGCGCGCACAGGAACGCGCTGACGAACAGGAACGGCCCCGAGAACACCGGCGTCAGCACGAGCGCCCCCAGGACGGTCGCGCCCCAGGCAGCGATGGATAGACGAGCGTGTCCGGTCATGCGATGCGTCCGCTTCTCAGTCCCAGGCTGGACCATACGGTGGGGAGGTGGTCGCCGCGGCTAGCGCGGGTGACGCGCCAGCCGTTGCGGCGGAGTTCGTTCTCGGTGGCTTCCGTGGCCGCGGTCAGACGCGCCGCCTTCTCGGTCGCCTCGGCGCCGACCGCCCAGCTGGCCGCGTCCAGGACGATCGCGACACCGGTCGCCTGGCTGGTCCGCCACCGGTTCAGCGCGACGACGTCATCGGAACTGCACGCGCCGACGATCGCGATCACCAGGCTCGGCTCCTGCGCGTGCCGGTCGACCGTCAGCAGCGGCCCGATCTCGGCGTACTTGTGCTCCTCGACGGTCGCGCACTCGGTCAGCAGCTGCTGCTGCGTGAGCGGCTGGTGCACCGCCGCGGAAGAGCGCCGGGTGATCGCGGACAGCGTGGTCGGCCCGCCGAGCATCGTCGTCACGTAGCCGCGCCGCACGCGATCGATGCCGATCGACGCGGCCGCGCTGACCGCCCACTCCAGGCTCGACGACGGCCCGTGCCCGTGGTGCGAGATCGTCCGCGCGTCCAGGAACAGCGAGCACCGGCTCTGCCACGGCTGCTCCTCGCGCCGCACCATCAGCTCGCCGCGCCGCGCGGTCGACCGCCAGTGCACCCGGCGCAGGTCGTCGCCGTCGCGATACTCGCGGACGGTCGCGTCCTCCTCACCGGCGGACGCGATCGCGCGCGGCCGGTTCTCGCCCGAGCCGGCCCGGTCGGCCCCCAGCCGTACTTCGGGCAACTTGAACACCCGCGGCGTGACCAGCAGGTACTGGCTCCGCGTGAAGTTCCGGCTGGTCTCCACCAGCCCGAACGGGTCCGCGACCGTCAGCATCAACGGCCCGACCTGGAACAGCCCTCGGACGTCGGACTTCACCGGGTAGCTGACGGTCCGGCGCCAGTTCGGGCTGACCCGGTCGACGACGAACCGCGGCCGATGCCCCAGGACATAAGGAATCCGGTCCTCGAGCAGCAACAGCCCCGCGGGCATCCGGCCCTGGTTGCTCAGCGTCAGCTCGACCGTCGCCTGCGTCCCGACCGGGACCTGGTCCGGTGCGAGACTCCGCCGTACCTGGAGCCGCAGCCGGGTCCGGCCGACGATCAGCGCCGCGACGACCGGCAGCGCGGCCAGCAGGATGCCGACCCGCAGCAGGTCCTTCTGGCCGAGCAGCAGCGCGCAGAGCGAAGCCGTCAGGCCGGCGGCGACGAACGCCCGCCCTCTGGTGGTCAGTCCGCGCAGTGCCTGCCGCATGTCTCAGTCCCGGCGGGTGCGGGGGAGCGGTACGCTCGCCACCAGACCGGAGATGACATCGGCCGCGCCGCGCCCACCGAGATGCGCTTCGGCCGCAGGCAGCACCCGGTGCGCGAGCACCGGGACCGCGAGCTCCTGGATGTCGTCCGGCAGGACGAACTCACGGGAGTCGAGAGCGGCGGCCGCGCGGGCCGCCCGGATCAGGTGCAGCGTGGACCGCGGGCTGGCGCCCAGCCGCAGCTCCTGCGAGCGCCGGGTCGCGCCGACCAGCGCGACGGCGTACTCCTTCACCGACTCGGACACGTGCACCGACTGCACCGTCTTCACCAGCCGGAGGATCTGCTGGCCGTCGGTGACCGGCTGCAGGTTCAGCAGCGGGTCGTCGGCCGCGTGCCCGTCCAGCATCCGCAACTCGGCGGCCGGCTCCGGGTAGCCCATGGACACCCGGGCCATGAACCGGTCGCGCTGCGCCTCCGGCAGCGGATAGGTGCCTTCCATCTCGATCGGGTTCTGGGTCGCGATCACCATGAACGGCGCTTCCAGCGTGTAGGTCGTGGTGTCGACGGTGACCTGGCGCTCCTCCATCGACTCCAGCAGCGCGGCCTGCGTCTTCGGCGACGCCCGGTTGATCTCGTCGCCGACCACGATGTTCGCGAACACCGCGCCCTGCTTGAACTCGAAGTCGCGGATCTCCTGGTTGAAGACCGAGACGCCGGTGATGTCGGAGGGCAGCAGGTCCGGCGTGAACTGGATCCGGCGCACGCTGCAGTCGATCGACTTGGCCAGCGCCTTCGCCAGCATCGTCTTGCCGACGCCCGGCACGTCCTCGATCAGCAGGTGGCCCTCGGCCAGCAGGACCGTGATGGCGACCTCGACGACGTCGGGCTTGCCCTCGATCACCTGCTCCATGGCCCGGCGGACCCGGCCCGCCACCTCGGACAGCTCGTCGAAGTCCCCGGCCCCTGCCAGCGGCGAGCTGGTCGCGGTGGTGCTCACTCTGTGTTCTCCCCATTCGTCGACTGCCGACACATTCTCACCCGGTGTCCGGGTCCGGCCTAGAGCCGCGGGATTTTCGTTACCTGGCGTTTCGGTGTTCGTCTCGGTGTTCATCGGCACACGCCCTCACGGCGGGTCGGTCTCGTGGCGAGAGATCTGGCGGTTCTCCCCAGCGTACGGGCGGGCGAAGGCGCGTGCGGGGCGTACGACGCCCCGAACCCGTATCTGGTTCACGGTCCGGCGCCCCGAATGGTTCATAGGTACCCACCGCTACGCGCCCGGCCGTCCTCCACTTTCCACCACCACCTCCTCCACTCCGCTCCACCACACCCCTCCACCACCGCTCCATCGGGGCTCCACACGCCGTACGAACACGGCTGTTGAGGCCGCAGCGACACGCGGGCGCTGAGCGTGGATTCAGGCGGCACGGGGGCGGAATGGGGCGGAAGTTGGTTGACGGTGGTGGAAAGTGGAGTAAGGTGGAGCGCAGTGGAACTGAAGTGGTGGAAACACTCGCCTGAGTCGGAGAGTCCGCAACGGGGAGGTGGAGCGTGTTCCTCGGAACTCACTTCCCCAAGCTCGACGACAAGGGGCGGCTGTTCCTGCCGGCGAAGTTCCGGGACGAGCTGGCCGACGGCCTGGTGATCACCCGTGGACAGGAGCGGTCGCTGTCCGTGTGGCCGGAGCGCGAGTTCGTCCAGCTGACCGAGCAGTTGAAGCAGGCCCCGATCACCAACAAGGGTGCGCGGGACTACCTACGGATGTTGTTCGCCGGCGCCTCCAACGAGATGCCGGACAAGCAGGGCCGGGTCACCATCCCACCGATGCTGCGCGACTACGCGTCACTGGATCGCGACTGTGTCGTCATCGGGGCGATGAACCGGGTGGAGATCTGGAACACGGAGAACTGGAACCGGTACTCCGCGGAGCAGGAGCAGGCGTTCGCCGATCTCTCCGAGGAAGTACTGCCCGGCATCTTCTAGCAACGTCGAGCTGAACAGTGTGCGAGGACTGGGACACACCGACCGTCCGGTGAGATCACGGGTCCGACTTCCGACCTGGAGTGTTGGCGTCACTTCCCCGGCGCCAAGACCGAGCAGGTACTTCCCCGGAAGGCGTACCCGCGATCTGACCGGACGGTGCTGTCTACGGCCGGCGACGCACGACAAGGACCTGCGGGGGCAGGGTCGCTCCCGCAGTGGCAGGGAAGTGACGGGAAGGGTCGAGATGGACGCTGCGGAGCGGCATGTGCCGGTGATGCTGGAGCGCGTGGTCGCGCTGCTGGCACCGGCGCTCGCGCGTCCCGGGGCGGTCTTCGTCGACGCGACCCTCGGCCTCGGCGGTCATTCCGAGGCGTTCCTGCGGCAGTTCCCGGAGATCCGGCTGATCGGCCTCGACCGGGACCCGAACGCGCTCCGGCTGGCCGGCGAGCGACTGGCGCCGTATGAAGAGCGGATCACACTCGTGCACGCGGTGTACGACGAACTGCCGCGGGTGCTGACCGACCTCGGCGTACCGGCGATCGACGGCATCCTGTTCGACCTGGGCGTCTCGTCGATGCAGCTGGACGAGGCCGACCGCGGTTTCGCGTACGCGCAGGACGCGCCGCTGGACATGCGGATGGACCCGGGCGCGCCGACCACCGCGGCCGACATCGTCAACACCTACAGCGCGGCCGACCTGGCCCGGATCCTGTTCCAGTACGGCGAGGAGAAGTTCGCCCGGCGGATCGCGGACCGGATCGTCCGCGAGCGCGAGGTCGAGCCGTTCACGAACAGCGCCCGGCTGTCCGAGCTGGTGCGCAACGCGATCCCGCAGGCGGCCCGCCGTACCGGGGGACACCCGGCGAAGCGCACGTTCCAGGCGCTGCGGATCGAGGTCAACGGAGAGCTCGACGTACTGCGTCGCGCACTGCCGGCCGCGCTCGGCGCGCTGGCGCTGCACGGCCGGATCGTGGTGATGAGTTACCACTCGCTCGAGGACCGGATCACCAAGCAGGCGTTCGCGGCGGGCACGAAGTCCGACGTACCGGACGACCTGCCGGTCATCCCGGCCGGGCACGAACCGTACCTGAAACTACTGACCCGCGGCGCCGACCGGCCGACAGAGGAGGAGGTCGCGGTGAACCCGCGCGCCGCCTCCGCCCGCGTGCGGGCGGCCGAGCGGATCCGGGAGAGGGGACTGGTGGCCTGATGAGTACTGTCTTCAGCCCGCAGAAGGCGCGGGTGACGCCGGCCGCCGGTACCACGGCGAAGAAGGCGCAGCCGCGGCTGCGGGTGGTGTACGGCGCGCCGTTCCGGCCGCCGCGGATGCCGTTCGTCATCTTCGTGGTGTCGCTGCTGGCGGCCGGGCTGGTCGGCCTGCTGCTGCTGAACACGGAGCTGCAGCGCGGGACGTTCGCGATCACCGGGCTGAGCAGCCAGGCGGAGCAGCTGCGGGACCAGCAGGAGCAGCTGGAGAAGCAGGTCCGGACGCTGGAGTCGCCGCAGCACCTGTCCGACCGGGCACTGCGGATGGGCATGGTGCCGAACCCGAACCCGGTGTTCCTGCGGCTGTCCGACGGGCGCGTGCTCGGCGTACCGGCGGAGGGCAAAGCCGGGGCCGGTACGGCGATGTTCGGGCCCGGCACGCCGACGGGCAAGGCGACCGCGAAGCCGGTCGTGAAGCCCACCGCCAAGCCCGCGGCCAAGCCCACCGCGACCAGGCCGGGTACGACGACCAAGCCGAACGCCGGTGCCACCAAGCCACCGGCTGGGACCGCGACCAAACCGCCGGTGGCCACCACCAAGCCGCCGGCCACGACGAAGAAGCCCGCCACGACCACACGGGGATGATCGGATGACGGACCGACGGGGACACGAGCCGCCTGGTGCGGCACAGGGCAAACGCGGTACCGCACCAGGCCGGGGAAACCCGCCACGCAAGGCTCAACCCCGTCGTCCGTCCACTACAGACAGTGGCCGAACCACCCCACAACGCCCCGAATCCACCCGCGAACGACTCCTCCGCAAGGCCCGCGAGGAGCAGCAGCGCGCGGCTGCGGACGCCGCGCCGCGCCCGGTGAAGAAGGCGGCGGCGAAGCGACCCGCCAGTGGTACGGCGACCCCGCGCAAGCAGGCGCCCGCGAAGAAGACCGCGGCCAAGCGTCCGGTGCAGAAGGCCCCGGTCAAGAAGGCAGCGGCGAAGAAGCGGCCGCCGCAGAACCGGCCGCGGCCTCGGCCGAAGAAGCGGCGGGTGAAGAAGCCGCCGCGGATGTTGCGGTTGGGGCGGCCGACGTTGCGGTTGCGGATGACGTTCGGGGTAATGGCGTTCGTGCTGTCGCTGTTCGCCGGGCGGCTCGTGCTGCTGCAGGGCGTGGACCCGGACAGCTACGCGCAGGCGGCGACCAAGGAGAACGCGCGGACGTACATCTTGCACGCGAACCGCGGCACCATCGAGGACCGCAACGGCGTCGATCTCGCGGTGACCGAGGACGCGGTCGCGATCACCGCGGACCCGAAGCAGACCAAGCCCGTCGCCCAGCAGCTCGCCGCGATCCTGGCCCCGAAGCTCACCGGTACGACGACCGCGAAGCTGGTCGCCGCGATGTCCGGCACCGGTCGGTTCGAATACCTCGCGCGCCGGGTCAGCCCGACGGTCTGGAGCGAGATCCAGGCCGAGATCAAGGCGCGGAACGCGAAGATCGCCGAGCAGAACAAGGGCAAGCCGAAGGAGCAGCAGGCCCCGATGCTGGTCGGCCTGTACACCGAGCAGGACCCGATCCGCAGCCACCCGAACGGCAGCATCGCCGCGACCCTGGTCGGCGTCACGGGCGCCGAGGGCAAGGGCCAGTCCGGGCTCGAGTACGGCCTGAACGACAAGCTGTCCGGCCAGGACGGCCAGGCGATGTACGAGGTCGACGCCAAGGGCAACAAGATCCCGAACGCGAACCACACCGTCCAGGAGCCGAAGCCCGGCCTCGGCGTCCAGCTCACCCTGGACACCGACCTGCAGTTCTTCGCCGAGAAGCGGATCGAGCAGGCCGTCAAGCAGTACAAGGCGAGCGCCGGCACCGTGGTTGTGATGGACGTCAAGTCCGGCGAGCTGATGGCGCTGGCCAACTACCCGACGTTCGACCCGAACAAGCGCTACAAGCCGTCCGACCTGAACAACCCGGCCCTGGAGCGCAGCTACGAGCCGGGCAGCGTGCAGAAGGTGGTCACGATGGCCGCCCTGGCCGACGCCGGGCTGATCGACCTGAACACCAAGCTGAAGGTCCCCGGCAGCATCGAGGTGCAGCGCCGGACGATCAAGGACCACTGGCCGCACGGCACGCTGAACATGACGATCTCCGGCGTGATCGCGAAGTCGTCGAACGTCGGCACGATCATGGCCGCGCAGAAGATGCCGATCCCGCAGTTCGTGAAGTACCTGCACGACTTCGGCTTCGGCGAGCCGACCGGGCTGAACTTCCCGGGCGAGACCAAGGGCCGGCTGAGCCCGGGCGACGAGTGGCCGGAGATCACCCGGTCGAACGTCGCGTTCGGCCAGGGCCTGTCGGTGAACGCGGTCCAGGAGGCCGCCGCGGTGAACGCGGTCGCGAACGGCGGCGTGTACGTGCCGCCGAAGCTGGTCCGCAACTACGTCGACGCCAACGGCAACCTGACGCCGAACCAGACCGCCCCGCCGCGCCGCGTGGTGAGCGAGAAGGCCGCCAAGGACGTCACCCGGATGATGGAGGCGGTCACGGCCAAGAAGGGCACCGCCCCGCAGGCCGCGATCGACGGCTACCTGGTCGCAGGCAAGACCGGTACGGCGCAGCAGGTCGTGCCGGGCACCGGCAAGTACGGCGCCTGGGCGACTTCTTTCGCCGGATTCGCGCCGGCCGACAACCCACGGTTCGTGACGTACGTCGTACTGCACGATCCCCAGGGTGCCCGGGGTGGTGGTCTCCAAGGAGGACCGGTGTTCCGAGACGTGATGAGCTACGCGCTGCAGAAGTACGTCGTACCGCCGACCGGCGCGGCGCAGCCGAACATCCCGCTGACGTGGAAGTGACGCGGGCCCTGGTGACGCAGGGTCAGGTAGGAGTCACGGGGCCCGGAGCGGTAGCCTCAGGGCCCGTGTCCACCCCTACCGCCGCCGGCGGCGCGGTCGCAGCGATCAGGCCACGGCACGTCGTGCCGGTCGGTCTCGCCGACCTTGCGAGCGTCGCCCATTCACCGCTGCCGGCAGAGTCGCCGGTGCAGGTGACCGGCGTTTCTCTCGACTCGCGTTCCGTCCTTCCCGGTGACCTGTACGCCGCGCTGCCCGGCGCGGTCACGCACGGTGCGGAGTTCGTCGCCAAGGCCCAGCAGGCCGGCGCGGTCGCCGTACTGACCGACCCGTCCGGCCTGGAGCGAGCGGCGGCCACCGGCCTTCCGGTCCTGGTCGTCGACAAGCCACGCGCTGTCCTCGGCGCGGTCGCCTCGCGGATCTACGGCGAGCCGACGAGCGAGCTCCGGCTGGTCGGCGTGACCGGCACGAACGGCAAGACCACCACCAGCTACCTGCTCGATTCCGTACTGCGGGAGCTCGGGCCGACCGCACTCATCGGGACGATCGAGACGCGGATCGGCGACGAGGTCGTGAAGAGCGTCCGGACCACACCGGAGGCCACCGACCTGCAGGCGCTGTTCGCGGTGATGCGGGAGCAGGCCGTCGGCTGGTGCTCGATGGAGGTGTCGAGCCACGCGCTCGCGATGGGCCGCGTGGACGGTGCCCGGTTCGCGGTCGCGGGCTTCACCAACCTGACGCAGGACCACCTGGACTTCCACCACACGTTCGAGGAGTACTTCCAGGCGAAGGCCTCGTTGTTCACCCCGGAGCGCTGTGATGTCGCGGTGGTGACGATCGACGACGAGTACGGGCGCCGGCTCGCCGCGCAGACCGTCGTACCGCTGGTCACCGTGTCGACGACCGGCGACGCGGACTGGACGGTCGCGAACCGGCACCGGTCGGAGCACGGCATGACGGTGTTCGACATCCAGGGGCCGGGGGAGACGCTGACCGTCGAGATCGGGCTGCCCGGTGACTTCAACGTCGCCAACGCGCTGCTCGCGGCCGTGATGCTGCGGCAGCTCGACGTCCCCGCCGAGGCGATCGCGGCCGGGCTGCGGACCGCGTCGGTGCCCGGGCGGATGGAGCGGTTCACGCGCCAGGACGGGCTCGCGGTGATCGTGGACTACGCGCACACGCCGGACGCGGTCGCATTGGCGCTGCGGGCCGCG
The DNA here is from genome assembly GCF_040254265.1 of Kribbella sp. HUAS MG21. GTDB lineage: Bacteria > Actinomycetota > Actinomycetes > Propionibacteriales > Kribbellaceae > Kribbella. The sequence continues at coordinate 7,752,313 of NZ_CP158165.1, read as the reverse complement.
CGCGGTGCGACCAAGGGCCGCTTGTTCGCGGTGATCGGCTGCGGGGGCGACCGGGACCCGTGGAAGCGGCCCGCGATGGGCGCCGAGGCCGCGAAGGCCGCGGACGTCGTGATCGTCACCGACGACAACCCGCGCAGCGAGGACCCGGCCGCGATCCGGGCCGCCGCGCTGGCCGGCGCCCGCGAAGCCGTGCCGGCCGCGGACCTGCACGAGATCGGTGACCGCAGGCAGGCGATCGCGGCCGCGATCGAGCTGGCCGGCCCGGGCGACACGGTCGTCGTCCTCGGGAAGGGACATGAGACAGGCCAGGACGTCGGCGGTGTGATCCACCCGTTCGACGACCGCGAAACCGTGCGTGAGCTGTTGGAGGCAGACCGGTGATCCCAGTCAGTTGCGGCGAGATCGGCGACGCCGTCCGCGGCGAGCTCGTGGGCGTGGACCCCACGGCCGTCGTCGACGGCGCCGTAGTCATCGACTCGCGGGACGCCGGACCGGGCGGGCTGTTCGTCGCCCTGCCCGGCGAGCGGGTCGACGGCCACGACTTCGTCGGTACGGCGACCGCGGCCGGCGTCACGGTCTCGTTCACCACGCGGCCCGTCGAGGGCAGCCCGTGCATCGTCGTCGAGGACACCCAGCAGGCGCTCGGCAACCTGGCCCGGCTGGTGATGAGCAAGCTGCCGAAGCTGACGGTGATCGGCCTGACCGGCTCGACCGGCAAGACCAGCACGAAGGACCTGATCGGCCAGCTGATCCGTCCGTACGGCGAGACGGTGTCGCCGGAGGGCTCGTTCAACAACGAGATCGGGCATCCGCTGACCGCGCTGCGGGCGACCGCGTCGACCAAGTACCTGGTCGCGGAGATGGGCGCGCGTCACCGTGGCGACATCACCTATCTGTCCGGGATCACGCCGCCGCGGATCGGCCTGGTGCTGAACGTCGGCACCTCGCACATCGGCGAGTTCGGCAGCCAGGACAACATCGCCGTCGCGAAGGGCGAGCTGATCGAGGCCGTCACCACCGGCGGGACCGCAGTACTCAACGCGGACGACCACCGGGTGGCCGGGATGCGCAGCCGGACGAAGGAGAAGGTGCTCACCTTCGGCGAGGCGCCTGACGCCGACGTCCGGGCCGCGGACGTGAAGCTCGATGCCGAGGGCCGGCCGGCGTTCACCCTGCACATCGGCGCGTTCAGCGGCAGCGTCCAGCTGCGGCTGATCGGCGAGCACCATGTGTCGAACGCGCTCGCCGCCGCGGCCGTCGCGCTCGCGGCCGGGCTGACGCCGGAGCAGATCGCCGACGGCCTGAACGCCGCGACGCGGGTGTCCGCGGCGCGGATGGAGCTGACCGAGCGGGCGGACGGCGTCACGATCATCAACGACGCGTTCAACGCGAACCCGGACTCGACCCGCGCGGCGCTGAAGTCGCTGGTCGCGATCGGCCGGTCGCGCGGCGCGCGGACCTGGGCGGTGCTCGGCGAGATGCTCGAGCTCGGCGACACCTCGAGGGAGGAGCACGACGCGATCGGCCGGCTCGCGGTGCGGCTGGACGTGAACCGGCTCGTCGTCGTCGGTCAGGGCGCGAAGCCGATGCATCTCGGGGCGTCGCTGGAAGGCTCCTGGGGCAACGAGTCCACGTTCGTGGCCACGATCCCGGAGGCGCTCGAGCTGCTGAAGTCGGAGCTGCGCGCCGGTGACGTCGTCCTGGTGAAGTCCTCGAAGGCGGCGAAACTGCGCAGCCTCGCCGATGCCCTGCTGGAGGACGCGCAGTGATCTCGATCCTGTTCGGCGGCGCCGTCTCGATGGTGCTGACTCTGCTCGGCACCCGCTGGGCGATCACGCTGCTCGCCAAACGGGGCTACGGCCAGGAGATCCGCGACGACGGCCCGACCTCGCACAAGACCAAGCGCGGTACGCCGACCATGGGCGGCACGGTCTTCATCCTCGCCACGATCATCGGCTACATCGCGGCGAAGCTGTTCACGATGACCCCGCCGAGCGCGTCGGCGGTGCTGGTGCTGTTCCTGTTCGCCGGCATGGGCGCGGTCGGGTTCCTGGACGACTTCATCAAGATCTTCCGGCAGCGCAGCCTCGGCCTGCGCAGCAAGGCGAAGCTCGCCGGGCAGACGATGATCGCGGTGGTCTTCGCGGTGCTCGCGCTGCAGTTCCCGGACGACCGCGGCCAGCGGCCCGCGTCGCCGTTCATCTCGTTCATCCGGGACATCGGCTGGCTCGAGCTGCCGGCGATCCTGGTGATCATCTGGATCCTGCTGCTGATCGCCGGCATGTCGAACGGCGTCAACCTCGCCGACGGCCTGGACGGCCTGGCCACCGGCGCGTCGATGATGGTGTTCGGCGCCTACACGCTGATCTGCATCTGGCAGTTCAACCAGAGCTGCACGACGAACCCGGGCACCCGCTGCTACGAGGTCCGCGATCCGCACGACCTGGCGGTGGTCGCGGCCTCGCTGACCGGGGCGCTGTTCGGCTTCCTGTGGTGGAACGCGTCGCCGGCGAAGATCTTCATGGGCGACACCGGCTCGCTGTCGCTCGGCGGCGCGCTGTCCGGCATGGCCGTGATGACCCGGACCGAGTTGCTGGTGCTGCTGCTCGGCGGCCTGTTCGTGATCGTCACGGCCTCGGTCATCCTGCAGGTCGGCTACTTCAAGCTCACCCACGGCAAGCGCCTGTTCCGGATGGCGCCGCTGCATCATCACTTCGAGATGCTCGGCTGGGAACAGGTGAACGTGGTGATCCGGTTCTGGATCATCCAGGGCCTGTGCGTGGTCATCGGCCTCGGCATCTTCTACGCGGAATGGGTGACCGGATGAGTCTCGCGACGCGCACCGACGACGGCTGGGCGACCACGCGGTTCGTCGTGCTCGGGTTCGGTACTGCGGGCTACGCCTGCGCCGACTCGCTGATCCAGGCCGGGGCGGAGCACCTCGTCGTACTGGACGACCGGGACACCGAGGCGCTGCGCGAGAAGGCGCAGATCCTGGAGACGCTCGGCGCCACGATCACGCTCGGCCCGGGCAGTACGGCGGAACTCCCGAAGGACGCCGAGGTCGTCGTCACGTCGCCCGGCGTACCGCCGCACGCCCCGCTGCTCGCGCAGGCCGCCGAGCGGAACGTCCCGGTCTGGAGCGAGATCGAGCTCGCCTGGCGGCTCCGCGACCCGTCGAAGGCCGCGCCCTGGCTGTGCATCACCGGCACCAACGGCAAGACCACCACCGTGCAGATGCTGACCGCGATGCTGCAGGCCGCCGGCCACCGGGCGGTTGCCGCGGGCAACGTCGGGCTGCCGCTGCTCGAGGCCGTCATGGATCCCGAGCCGTACGACGTGATCGCGGTCGAGCTCTCGTCGTACCAGCTGCACTTCACGCACTCGATGTCCGCGCACTCGGCCGCCGTACTGAACATCGCGCCGGACCACGTCGACTGGCACGGTTCGCTCGAGGCCTACGCCCAGGACAAGGGCCGGATCTTCGAGAACTGCCAGGTCGCGTGCGTGTACAACGTCGCGGACCCGGCCACCGAGCAGCTGGTCGAGGAAGCCGACGTGATCGAGGGCTGCCGGGCGATCGGCTTCACGCTCGGCACGCCGGGGTTGTCGATGATCGGGCTGGTCGACGACCTGCTGGTCGACCGGGCGTTCGTGGAGCAGCGCGCGACGTCGGCGCTGGAGCTGGCTTCGCTCAACGACATCACGCCGCCGGCGCCGCACAACGTCGCGAACGCCCTCGCCGCCGCCGCGCTCGCCCGGGCGTTCGGCGTGCCGGCGACCGCGATCCGCGACGGGCTGCGCGGGTTCCGGCCGGACAAGCACCGGATCGCCCACGTCGCGGATGTTGCCGGGGTCAACTATGTCGACGACTCGAAGGCCACCAACCCGCACGCCGCGCAGGCCTCGCTGCTCGCGTACGAGCACGTGGTGTGGATCGCCGGCGGGCAGGCCAAGGGCGCGACCTTCGACGACCTGGTGATCGCCGCGCGCGAACGTTTGCGGGCGGTCGTCCTGCTCGGCCAGGACAAGGACGTGATCGCCGAAGCTCTCGAGCGACACGCACCGGATGTCCCGAGGATCGTCGTCGGGGCAACGGACACTGGAGCCATGCAGATCGTGGTGGGGGAGGCGGCGAAGCTGGCACAGGTGGGCGACACCGTGCTGCTCGCGCCCGGCTGCGCGTCGTGGGACATGTTCGCCAACTACGGAGCCCGCGGCGACGCCTTCGCCGAAGCTGTACGCCGGCTGGGGTGATCGCGTGACGTCGATCGCCGATCAGCCGAGCGAGAAGAAGCAGACTGCATCAACTCTTTCCCCGCCCCACCGCCCCGGTCGGGCCGACCGCGCCTGGGTCGCCGCGATCCGGGACGTGCTGGACCGGCCGCTGACGTCGTACCACATCGTGCTCGGCGCGACCGGCCTGCTGCTGGTGCTCGGCCTGATGATGGTGCTGTCGGCGTCCAGCGTGCTGTCCCTGCGCGCGAACGGGAACAGCTACACGATCTTCGTCCGGCAGCTGATCTGGGTCGGCGTCGGCCTGCCGATGGCGTACGTCGCCTCGCGGATGACGCCGCGGCACTTCCGGATGCTCGCGTACATCGCGCTGCTCGGCTCGGTGTTCCTGCTGGTGCTGACCTACATCCCGGGCCTCGGCGTCGGCGTGAACGGCAACACCAACTGGCTGAACCTCGGCGGGCCGCTACAGATCCAGCCCAGCGAGTTCGCCAAGCTCGCGATGGTGATGTGGTGCGCGGACCTGTACGCGCGCAAGCAGAAACTGCTCACCCAGTGGAAGCACCTGCTGGTCCCGATGGTGCCGGTCTGCGGCCTGGTGATCGCGCTGGTGGTCGGGCAGCACGACCTCGGCACCGCGCTGGTCCTGATGGCGGTGATGATCGGCCTGATCTGGATCGTCGGCGCGCCGACCCGGCTGTTCGTCGCGACGATCGTCGTGGTCGGCTCGGTGGCGGCGTACTTCGTGAACGCCGAGAAGTACCGGATGGAGCGGGTGACGTCGTTCCTGGACCCGTTCGCGGACCCGACCGCGGTCGGCTGGCAGGCGTACCACTCGTTCTACGCGCTCTCGACCGGCGGCTGGTGGGGCGTCGGGATCGGCAACAGCCGGCAGAAGTGGGGCAATCTGCCGGAGGCGCACACCGACTTCATCTTCTCGGTGATCGGTGAGGAGCTCGGCCTGGTCGGGTCGCTCACCGTGCTCGCCCTGTTCCTCACGCTGGCCTACGCCGGGGTGCGGATCGCGACCCGGAACACCGAGCCGTTCGTCCGCTACGCGGCGGCCGGGATCACCATCTGGATCATGGCGCAGACGCTGGTCAACCTCGGCGCCGTGATCGGACTGCTACCCATCGTGGGTATCCCGCTCCCGCTTTTGTCGTACGGTGGTTCCGCACTGCTGCCGACGCTGATCGCGGTCGGCATGCTGCTGTCCTTCGCGAAGGCCGAACCCGGCGCGCAGGCCGCCCTGAAAGAAACCCGGCGGCCCCGGTTCGGGTGGCTGTCTTCGCGGCGTACTGCGTACAAGTGAAGTACAAGTGAACCCGCGGGAGCGTTGGAAGCCTTGCCCAGCATCGTCCTGGCCGGTGGCGGTAGCGCCGGCCACACCTCACCCCTGATCGCCACGGCGGACGCCCTGCGCCGGCTCGACCCGACGGTCGAGATCCTCGCCCTCGGGACCGAGCGCGGCCTCGAGACCCGCGTCGTCCCGGAGGCCGGCTACCGGCTCGAGCTCATCCCGCCGGTGCCGCTGCCGCGCAAGCCCACGCCCGCGCTGCTCGCCGTACCGGGCAAGATGCTCGCCTCGGTGAGCGCCGCCCGGCGGATCCTCGACGAGGCGAAGGCCGACGTCCTGGTCGGCTTCGGCGGCTACGTTTCCACCCCGGCGTACGTCGCCGCCTGGCGGCGGAAGACCCCGATCGTGGTGCACGAGGGCAACGCTGTGCCGGGGATCGCGAACAAGTTCGCCGCCCGCTACTGCACGCAGCACGTGAAGACCTCGTTCCCCGGCTCCGAGCTGCCGCACGCGGAGTACGTCGGCCTGCCGATCCGGCGGGCGATCGCCACGCTGGACCGGGCCGCGCTGCGCGCGGAGGCCCGGCGGTTCTTCGGCCTCGACCCGGACGCGCCGACGCTGTTCGTGACCGGCGGCTCGCAGGGCGCACAGCGGATCAACGAAGCCGTCTCCGGCGCCGCCGCCGATCTGCAGGCGGCCGGCATCCAGGTCCTGCACGCGATCGGCCCGAAAAACACCCTTGAGGTGCCGCAGACCGGCCCGCTGCCGTACGTCGTCCTCAACTACGTCGACCGGATGGACCTCGCGTACGCCGCCGCGGACCTGGTCGTGTGCCGTTCGGGCGCGAACACCGTGACCGAGGTGTCGGGCGTCGGCCTGCCCGCGATCTACGTTCCGCTGCCGATCGGTAACGGCGAGCAGCGGCTGAACGCCAAGCCGGTGGTCGACGTCGGCGGCGGCGTGCTGATCGACAACGCCGAGCTGACCGTCGACTGGGTGCGGGCGAACGTGCCCCAACTTCTGCTCGACCGCGAGCGTCTGACTGCCATGTCCACTGCTGCCCAAGGCGTCATCCGGACCGACGCCGACGACCGATTGGCGCGGATCATCCTCGATGTGGTGGGGTCTGCTTCGTGATCGTCACCGCTCCTGACACGCTGCTACCGGCCGAGAAGCTGGGCAGGGTGCACTTCGTAGGTATCGGCGGCGCCGGCATGTCCGGGATCGCCCGGATCATGGCCTCGCGCGGCATCGAGGTGTCCGGCTCGGACGCCAAGGACGGCAAGGTGCTGGCCGCGCTCCGCGCGCTCGGCGCCACCTGCTGGGTCGGTCACGCCGCCGAGCACGTGAAGGACGTCGACACCGTCGTGGTGTCGACCGCGATCCGCGAGACCAACCCCGAGGTCGTCGCCGCCCGCGAGGCCGGGATCCCGATCCTGCCCCGGGCCGCCGCGCTCGCCGCGGTGATGGTCGGCCGCCGGACCCTCGCGGTCGCCGGCACCCACGGCAAGACCACGACCACGTCGATGCTGACGGTCGCGCTGCAGCACTGCGGCGTGGACCCGTCGTACGCGATCGGCGGCAACCTCAACGAGTCCGGCTCCAACGCCCACGACGGCACCGGTGACCTGTTCGTCGCCGAGGCGGACGAGTCCGACAAGTCGTTCCTGACCTACTCGCCCGAGGTGTCGATCGTGACCTCGGTCGAGCCGGACCACCTGGACAACTACGGCGACGAGACCAGCTACCGCAAGGCGTTCGAGGAGTTCTGCGGGCGCGTGCTGCCGGACGGGTTCATGGTGATCTGCCACGACGACGCGGGCGCCCGGGAGCTGGCGTCGTACGCGCGGGACCGCGGGATCGACGTGCGGACGTACGGCGAGTCGGCCGACGCGGACCTGCACGTCACCGAGATCACGGCGACCGGGGCGACGCAGTCGTTCGTGCCGGTGTACCGCGGGCGGAAGCTGCCGGTCGTGCACCTGCAGCAGGCCGGCAAGCACAACGCGCTGAACGCCTCGGCGGCGCTGACCGTCGGGCTCGGACTCGGGTTCTCGGCGGCGGACCTCGCCGAGGGGCTGGCGTCGTTCACCGGGACCGGGCGGCGGTTCGAGTTCAAGGGGCTCGAGGACGGGGTCCGGGTGTTCGACTCGTACGCGCACCACCCGACCGAGCTCGCCGTCGACCTCACCGCGGCGCGCCAGGTGGCGGGGGAGGGCCGCGTGATCGCGTGCTTCCAGCCGCACCTGTTCAGCCGGACGCGGATCTTCGCGACCCAGTTCTCCGAGGCGCTGGCGCTGGCCGACGAGGTCGTGGTGATGGACGTGTTCGCGGCCCGCGAGGACCCGGAGCCCGGGGTCACCGGCGCCCTGATCGCCAACCACGTGCCGCTGAAACCGGAGCAGGTGCGGTTCGAGCCGTCGTGGTCCGCCGTACCGCAGGTGGTCGTGGACCTCGCCGAGCCGGGCGACCTGGTCGTCACCCTGGGCGCGGGCGACGTCACCCTCATCGGCCCGGAAGTCGTTGGTCTGCTGGCCGAACGCGCCGCCACCCGCGAGTCTGCGCAAGACGCCGCCGCCCCTGTGGTGAAGTAATTACGTGGGGTTCGTTGAATGAGCCAGAGTGTCGATCTGGCTCGGGCACAGCAGCGGTTCGCGCGCCGGCAGCGGTTGGTGCGGTGGCGGAGCTGGCTGCCGTGGGCGGTCGGCGGCGGACTGGTCGTGCTGTCCGGGCTGGTCGTCTGGCTGTTCTACTTCTCCTCCGCGTTCGCGGTGTCCGGGGTCCGGATCAGCGGTGCCGACACGGTGCCGGTGGCAACGATCGAGGAGACCGCCGCGGTGCCGACCGGGACGCCGCTGGCGAAGGTCGACCTGCGGTCGATCGCGGACCGGGTGCGGACGATCCCGGCGGTCGCGGACGCCCAGGTGACGCGGGCGTGGCCGCGCCGGATCGTCGTCGTGGTCACCGAACGGGTCCCGGTCGTGGTGGTCACCGACGGCTCGCGGTACGAGCTGGTGGACGCCACCGGTACGGCGTACCGCACGGTGCCGAACCGGCCGGCCGGGCTGCCGGAGGCGAAGGTGACCGGGGTCCGGCGCGACGTCACGATCCACTCCGTGGTGACGGTGTCGGCGGCGCTCCCGGACACGTTGCGGGCGCAGGTGGGATCGATCTCGGCAGCGTCGCCGGACTCGATCACCCTGAACCTGAGCTCCGGGGTGAAGGTCGTGTGGGGCAGTGCCGATGACAGCGCGCGCAAGGCCGAGGTACTGAGCGTGCTGATGAAGCGGCAGGCCAAGGTGTACGACGTCTCCGCGCCCGATCTCCCTGTCACCAAAGGGGAAAAGCGGTGATGGTCACATCAGCGGTCACATCGCGGACCGGGCGGCGAGGCGCGTGGACTTTGGCCGGAAGCGTCCCGTACCGTGCGGCGTAATCTAAAGTTGACATAAGTCTAAGCATTTACTTGAGGTTCAGTCTTTTCGCTGGACAACGGGAAAGCAACGAGGCGAGAGGCGCGGACGTGGCGGCACCGCAGAACTACCTGGCACTCATCAAGGTCGTCGGCATCGGCGGAGGCGGCGTGAACGCCGTCAACCGGATGATCGAGCACGGTCTGAAGGGCGTTGAGTTCATCGCCATCAACACCGACGCCCAGGCGTTGCTGATGAGCGACGCGGACGTCAAGCTCGACATCGGTCGCGAGGAGACCCGCGGCCTCGGCGCGGGTGCGAACCCGGCGATCGGGCAGAAGGCCGCCGAGGACCACGCGGAGGAGATCGAGGAGGCGCTGAAGGGCGCCGACATGGTCTTCGTCACCGCCGGCGAGGGCGGCGGCACCGGCACCGGCGGCGCGCCCGTGGTGGCGCGGATCGCCCGGTCGCTGGGCGCGCTGACCATCGGTGTCGTGACCCGGCCGTTCTCCTTCGAGGGCAAGCGCCGCGCGACCCAGGCCGAGGACGGCATCAGCACCCTCCGCGAGGAGGTGGACACGCTGATCGTCATCCCGAACGACCGGCTGCTGACCATCTCCGACCGCGCGGTGTCCGTGCTGGACGCGTTCAAGCAGGCCGACCAGGTGCTGCTGCAGGGTGTCTCCGGCATCACCGACCTGATCACCACGCCGGGCCTGATCAACGTCGACTTCGCCGACGTCAAGGCCGTGATGTCGAACGCCGGCTCCGCGCTGATGGGCATCGGCTCGTCGCGCGGCGAGGACCGGGCGGTCGCGGCGGCCGAGGCGGCCATCTCCTCACCGTTGCTCGAGGCAAGTATCGAGGGCGCGCACGGCGTGCTGCTGTCGATCGCCGGCGGGTCCGACCTGGGCCTGTTCGAGATCAACGAGGCGGCGCAGCTGGTGTCGGAGTCCGCGCACTCGGACGCGAACATCATCTTCGGCGCGGTCATCGACGACGCCCTCGGCGACGAGGTCCGGGTCACGGTGATCGCCGCCGGCTTCGACGGCGGCATGCCGAAACGCCGCGAACAGGCGATGAACCAGGCCAGACCACAGTCCTCCCGGCCCTCGGCCCAGAACTACTCGGCCCCGATGTCGGTCAACCCCCAGATCGGCCAGCAAACCGGCCAGCCGAGCACGCCTCAGCCGGCTCCCTCGCCGCAGCCTGGGTCTGCCCCGGCCACGCCTGCGCAGCCGACGCCCGCTCAGCCGCCGTCCCCCCAGCCGACCCCACAGGCGCCCCCGGCCCAGCAGGCTCCGCAGTCGGCGCCCTCGGCTCCGGCGCCGCAGCCGACCTCCGGTACGCCGACCACGCCGGCGGATGACACGGTGCCGGTGCCGGCTCCGACTGAGCCGCGGACGGGGGCGGGGACGACGAACTCGGCGCGGCCGCCGGCGGGGGAGGGCGTTCGTACGGTGCAGTCGGGGCAGCAGTCGGCGCAGCCGACGCCGCACACGCCTGCCTCGCCGTCGACCCAGCACTCCTGGCCGACGCACGGCCCGAGCAGCGCCACCAGCGGCGGTTCCGGCGCCGGCCAGTCCGGCGCCACCGCGCGGCCGAAGAAGCCGGAGCCCGAGGAAGACCTCGACATCCCGGACTTCCTGAAGTAAGCGGCGTCCACCCCGGTAGCCTTTGTACGTGTTCGGCTACGACGAGGTTCTTTCCGCCGCCCGGGTCGCCTTCACCGATCGGTACGGCGGCGCCAGCAAACCGCCGTACGGCGAACTGAACCTCGGCAGCGCGGCCGGTCCGGACGCCGAGGGTGTGCTCGCGAACTTCCGGCTGATCGCGGCGGAGTTCGGCGTGCCCGCCGACCACGTGGTGCGGGTCAGCCAGGTGCACGGCCGCGACGTGCACGTCGTCCGCCCCGGCGACGTGCTCCCGGCCGACCCGATGCCCCGCGCCGACGGAATCGTCACGACCCGGTCCGACGTCGTCCTCGCCGTGCGTGCCGCCGACTGCCTGCCGGTGCTGCTGTCCGGCGACGGCGTCATCGGCGCCGCACACTCCGGCCGCAAGGGCATGTACGTCGGCATCGTCCCGGCGACCGTCGACGCGATGCACGAACTCGGCGCCGCGCGCATCACCGCAGTACTCGGCCCGTACGCGTGCGGCCGGTGCTACGAGGTCCCCGAGGAGATGCGCGTCGAAGTCGCCGAGCGCGTGCCGGCGTCGTACTCCGAGACCAGCTGGGGCACGCCCGCGCTGGATGTGGCCGCCGGCGTGAAGTCGCAGCTGGCCGCGCTCGACGTCGAGGTCGTCGACGCGACCGCGTGCACGATCGAGTCCCCCGACCTCTACTCGTACCGCCGCGAAGGCCCCGAGAGCGGCCGGATGGCCGGCCTGATCAAGCGGGTCGCCGCATGAGCGATCGCGCCGCCGAGCTCCGGGCGAACCTGGAGCAGGTACAGGAGCGGATCGAGAAGGCCTGTCAGGCGGCCGGGAGGCCCCGGGACGAGGTCACCCTCGTGGCGATCACCAAAACCTTCCCCATCAGCGACGTACGGGCGCTGGCGGACCTGGGGGTCACCGACGTCGGCGAGAACCGCGAGCAGGAACTCAAGGAGAAGGCGCCGGACTGCCCGGAGCTGCACTGGCACTTCGTCGGGCAGCTGCAGTCGAAGAAGTCCCGCTCGGTCGTCCGGCACGCCTCGGTCGTGCACTCGGTCGATCGGCCGTCGCTGGTGGCGGCGTTGTCGAAGGCCGCGGTCGCGGAGGACAAGACGGTGCGCTGCCTGATCCAGGTGAGCCTGGCGGCGTACGGACCCGACGAGGCGGCGACCGGCGCGAGCCGGGGCGGTGTCGAGCCGGCCGACGTACCCGGACTCGCCGCCGCGGTCGCCGCGGCGGACGGGCTCGAACTCGGGGGAGTGATGGCCGTCGCACCCCTCGGCGCGGACCCTGAGGAAGCCTTCGCGGGACTGCGGGAAGTAGCGTCCCGGCTACGCTCCGATCACCCCGGCGCGGACTGGATCTCCGCCGGGATGACCGGCGATCTGGAGGCGGCGATCAAGCACGGTGCGACACACGTTCGGCTCGGGCGCGCATTACTCGGTACGCGCACTCCGCTGGGTTAGTGTCGACATCGAGCAGGTTTCCTTCCTGCTCACCGTTGTCGCTGAGTTGTCGTCGAACCGGATCGAGGTGCTGAGGGGCCATGAGCGGCGCACTGCGCAAGATGGGTGTGTACCTCGGCTTGGTCGAGGACGGGGAGCGCTACAACGCGCGGTACGACGACGAGTACGACGACTACGAAGAGTACGACGACGCCGTCGACGGGGACTCCCAGGAGACCGAGCCGGTACCCGCCGGCCGGGAGGGCCGCGAGACTCGGGAGCACCGCGAGGAGCGTCCCGACCGCACCGAACAGGGCGGCGGCACGGTCAGCAAGTTCCCAGACCGGCGCGGGGTCGCGCCGTCCCCGGAGGTTACCGAGTTGGCCCGCATCACCACCGTGCACCCGCGCAGCTACAACGAGGCGCGCGTCATCGGTGAGCACTTCCGCGACGGGACGCCCGTCATCATGAACCTGACCGAGATGGACCACGCGGACGCGAAGCGCCTGGTCGACTTCGCGGCCGGGCTGATCTTCTGCTGCCGGGGCTCGATCGAGCGGATCACCACCAAGGTGTTCCTGGTCTGCCCGCCGAACGTCACGGTGGCCGCGGAGGAGAAGGAAAAGATCGCCGCGGACGGGTTCTACAACCAGAGCTGACGCTCTGGGTGGTGGGACGGCCTTTCGGCGTCTTCTACACTCGTTGACGACATGGATGCTCTAGCGCTCGTCCTCATCGTGATCTACTACGTGCTGCTCGCCTTCTTCCTGGTGCTGGTGGCACGCTTCGTCCTCAGCCTGATCGTGATGTTCGCGCCGCAGTGGCACCCGAAGGGGCCGCTGCTGCTGTTGTTCGAACTGATCTACTCGATCACGGACCCGTTCCTGCGGCCGCTGCGGCGGATCCTGCCGCCGATCGGGGCCGGCGGGATCCGGCTCGACCTGTCCATGTTGATGCTGTTCGTCATCGTGTCGGTGGCGATGGCCATCAACTCGACGGCCCTTCGGTCGTTGTGAGGGTGAGGACGGCGCTGACTGGGTAGGTAGAGTCTCGGAAAAAGGGGCGGCATCACCGGGTTGCCCCGCGGGTTCAGGGCCGTTGTCGCCTGCCCCGATTCCGTCATAAGACAACGAAGCGATAACGTGATCTACTGAGTCGCCAAGGCGAGGGCCACGGGGACTCCGCCAAGACACAGACAAACGAGGTGAAAGATGCCGCTGACGCCGGATGACGTCCGCTCGAAGCAATTCACGCCCGTCCGACTACGGGAGGGCTACGACGTCACAGAGGTCGACTCCTTCCTCGACGAGGTCGAAGCCGAGCTCGAGCGACTTCTCGCCGAGAACGAGGAGCTGCGGGCCAAGCTCGCGGCGGCCCAGCGCGCGGGCGCCGACCAGCAGCGGCCGGTCGACCAGACCGCCGCGCTGCCGCCCGTCGTGCAGCAGCCGAAGCCCCCGGTCGTGGTCGAGAAGCCCGAGGAGAAGCCGCCGGTGGTGGCCGCTCCCGGTGCGGCCGCGGCGGCCGGCACGGTCGGTGACGCCTCCAGCTCGGCCGTCCGGCTGCTGGAGATGGCCACCAAGCACTCCGACGACCTGGTCCAGGAGGCGAAGGACACCGCCGACAAGATCATCGGCGAGGCCCGCGCCAAGGCGGAGCGCCTGGAGAACGAGGCCCGCGGCAAGGCCGACCGGATGACCGGTGAGGCCCGCGCCCGCGCCGAGAAGCTCGACGGCGAGATCGCCGAGCGGCGCGCGCAGATGCTCGGCACCCTGGAGAAGCAGAAGGGCCAGCTCGAGCGCACGATCGACGACCTGCACGCGTACGAGCGGGAGTACCGCAGCCGCCTGAAGACGTACTTCACCGAGCAGCTCAAGGCGCTCGGCAACGGCGACGACACGCTGAGCCCGCGCAACGGCTTCCGGCCCGAGGCGCGCGCGCAGGCGCACGGTCACGGCGTCTGAGAACCTCTGACAAGAGGCGGTGCTTTCCGGCGGCACCGCCTCTTCGTCATGTCTGGATACTTCTGACAGACGGTCCCCCGATGGTGACAGCCTGTCAGGATCAGGCAGAAGCAACCTTCGCGGCCGCTGAGCCTCTCGACCTCGGCCAGCCGCAGCCGGGTGCCGCAGGTCGACGTCGTCGACCGGCTCGGCGCGAGCCCTGACAGGGCCCGCGCCGTCCTACTGCCGCGGTGACTACGCCTTCGTCAGCCAGTAGGTGAGCTGCAGGTCCTCTTCGGTGCCGGTGGCAACGTCGGATTCCGACGGGGCCGACTGGGTGAGTTCCACGGCGAGGACCTCGCGGGCGATCTCGTCTGAGTGCTTGCCGAGGGCATCGGTCAGTTCGGGGTCGGTCGAGGTCAGCCAGACCTTGATCCGGTCCGACACCTCGAGTCCGGCGTTCTTCCGGGCCTCCTGCAGGGTGCGGACCACCTCGCGGGCCAGGCCGGCCTGCTTGAGCTCCGGCGTGACCTCGAGGTCCAGGGCCACGGTCTCGCCCTGCTCGTTGACCACCGACCAGCCTTCCTTCGGCCGCTCGGACACCAGCACCTCGGCCTCGCCGACCTGCACCTCTTCGCCGTCCACCACGACGGTCGCCGTGCCGGACTCCTTCAAGGACGCGGCCAGCGCCCCGGCGTCGGCCGCGGCGATCGCGGCGGCCACCACCGGGGTCTGCTTGGCGAACCGCTTGCCCAGCTCCCGGAAGTTGCCCTTCGCGGAGAACTCGACCAGGTCCGCGCCCGCCGACGACAGCGGCGCGACGGTACCGACGTTGAGCTCGTCGGCGATCTCCTGCAGCAGCTCCGGCGACAGGTCCGCGATCGCGGCGGATCCGACCAGCGCCCGGGCCAGCGGCTGCCGCGTCTTCACCTTCGCCTCGGCGCGGGCCGACCGGCCGAGCTCCACGACCCGGCGCGCCATCGACACGTGCTGCGCCAGGACGTCGTCGATCAGCGTCTCGTCGTACGTCGGGAAGCTCGTCAGGTGCACCGACTCCGCCAGGCCGGGGGTGACCGGGCGGAACACGTCCTGCCAGACCCGCTCGGTGACGAACGGCGTCAGCGGCGCCATCACCCGGGTGAGCACGTCGAGCGTCTCGTGCAGGGTCGCCAGCGCGCCCGCGTCCCCGGACCAGAACCGGCGCCGCGAACGGCGGACGTACCAGTTCGAGAGCACGTCGACGAACGAGTTGATCAGCAGCCCGAGCCGCTGCGTGTCGTACGCGGCGTACGCCTCGTCGGTGTCGCGGACCAGCCGGTGCGTCTCGCTGACCAGCCAACGGTCCAGCACCGAACGGTCGGCGACGGCAGGAGCGTCCGCGGGCGACCAATCGGCCAGCCGCGCGTACAGGGCGTGGAACGCGACCGTGTTCCAGTAGGTGAGCAGCACCTTCCGGACGATCTCGTTCAGCACGTTCGGCCCGATGCCGCGCGCCTTCCACGGCGACCCGGAGGCGGCCATGAACCAGCGCACCGCGTCCGCGCTGTGGTCGTCCATCAGCGGGATCGGCTCCAGGATGTTGCCCAGGTGCTTGGACATCTTCCGGCCGTCCTCGGCGAGGATGTGCCCGAGGCAGACGACGTTGCGGTACGACGACTCGTCGAACACCAGCGTGCCGACCGCCATCAGTGTGTAGAACCAGCCGCGCGTCTGGTCGATCGCCTCGCAGATGTAGTCCGCCGGGTAGGTCTGCTCGAACTTCTCCTTCGAGCCCTCCACCCACGGGTAGCCCCACTGCGCGAACGGCATCGAGCCCGAGTCGTACCAGGCGTCGATCACCTCGGGCACGCGCCGCGCCTCGGCGCCGCAGGTCGGGCAGTCGAAGGTGATGTCGTCGACGTACGGCCGGTGCGGATCGGTCGCGCTCAGGTCGCGGCCGGCCAGCTCACCGAGCTCGGCCAGCGAGCCGACACACACCTGGTGGTCCTCGCCGCACCGCCAGATCGGCAGCGGCGTGCCCCAGTAGCGCGACCGGGACACGGCCCAGTCGATGTTGTTGCGCAGCCAGTCGCCGTACCGTCCCCACTTGACCGAGTCCGGGTACCAGCTGGTCTTCTCGTTCTCGCGCAGCAGCGCATCCTTGACCTGCGTGGTGCGGATGTACCAGGACGGCAGCGCGTAGTACATCACCGGGGTGTGGCAGCGCCAGCAGTGCGGGTACGGGTGCTCGTACGGCACGTGCTTGAACAGCAGCGCGCGGTCCTTCAGGTCCTTCACCAGGTCCTCGTCGGCCTTCTTGAAGAACTGCCCGCCGACCAGCGGTACGTCGGAGTTGAAGTGACCGGTGGTGTCCACCGGGTTGACCACCGGCAGGTTGTACGCCCGGCCGACCGCGAGGTCGTCGGCGCCGAACGCAGGGGACTGGTGCACCAGACCGGTGCCGTCCTCGGTGGTGACGTACTCCGCGAGGACGACGTAGTGCGCCTCCTCCTCGAAGGGCACCAGCTCGAACGGCCGCTGGTAGGTCCACCGCTCCATCTCGCGGCCGCCGTACTCGCCGGTGACGGTCCAGCCCTCACCGAGCCGGTCCAGCAGCGGCTCGGCCACGACCAGCGACTCCGTGCCGTCGGTGGCGACGACGTACTTCACGTCCGGATGCACCGCGACGGCGGTGTTGGACACCAGCGTCCACGGCGTGGTCGTCCAGACCAGCATCGACGCCTTGCCGGCCAGCGGACCCGAGGTCAGCGGGAAGCGGACGTAGACCGACGGGTCGACGACCGTCTCGTAGCCCTGCGCGAGCTCGTGGTCGGACAGGCCGGTGCCGCAGCGCGGGCAGTACGGCGTGATCCGGTAGTCCTCGACCAGCAGGCCCTTCTCGTGCACCTGCTTGAGCGACCACCACACCGACTGGACGTACTCCGGGTCCATCGTCCGGTACGGGTGCTCGAGGTCGACCCAGTAGCCCATCCGCACGGTGAGCTCGTTGAACGCGTCCACGTGCCGCAGCACCGACTCGCGGCACTTCGCGTTGAACTCCGCGATGCCGTACGCCTCGATGTCCGGCTTGCCGTTGAAGCCGAGCTCCTTCTCGACCGCGACCTCGACCGGGAGGCCGTGGCAGTCCCAGCCGGCCTTGCGCTCGACCCAGAAGCCCTTCATGGTCCGGTAGCGCGGGAACACGTCCTTGAAGACGCGGGCCTCGATGTGGTGCGTGCCGGGCATGCCGTTCGCGGTCGGCGGGCCCTCGTAGAACGTCCACGGCTTGCCGCCGGCGGACTGTTCGAGGCTCTTGGCGAAGGTGTCGTGCTCGTCCCAGAGGGTGAGCACCTCCCGCTCGAGCGCGGGGAAGTCGACCTGGGCGGGGACCTGCCGCCACGGGGTTCCGGAGTTGTGTCCGGAGTTCTGCGCTGCCGCCATTTCTGCGTCCTTCGTCACGTCCTGCTACTGGACGAGGGACGAAGTGCCGGGCCTGACGCCTGGCTACCGCGCGGTACCACCCTCCTTGGTGACCGTGAGTCCGGTCACCCACTTCCTTAACGACACGCTGCCGGTTCTAATAGGTCCCTACGGACTGTTCTTCCGGCGGCTCCGGGGTGATGGCCCCATCACTGCCTTGCGGTTCGCGGTTGTCAGTGTACGGCGTCGTACCGGGTGACTACGAATCGTTAATCGGTGGTGCGGCGAGAATTCGGGCATGAGAATTCTGCTGCGGGTCAAGCCGGGGGCTTCCAGAACCGCGGTCGGCGGCCGGTACGACGGTCCGTCCGGGCCGGCACTGGTGGTCGCGGTGGCAGCCCGTGCGGTGGAGGGACAGGCGACGAAGGCTGTTCTGACGGCGGTCGCGGCGGAGTTCGGCGTACGGCGCTCCGCGGTGACGTTGGTGCGTGGCGCGACCAGCAGGGACAAGCTGGTCGAGGTGGAGGGGGAGGAGAACGACATCCGGGCCCGGCTGGAGCGGTTGCTCGGCTGACCTGGAAACTGTGACGGACAGTGATGTCCGCAACACGGTTGTGACGCGCGGAACATCGAGCGGACTTGAAGAACCGACTACCTTATCTGCACGGTCTGCGCGTCAGGCTGGCACGTGATGGGCACGTGACCTACTGTCTTGCGACCAGTCCGCTCCAGTCTCCGACGAAGGCAGGGGGTAGCTGACATGGCTACATCGGCACGGAAGAAGTCCGCCCCCCAACGCACGACCGCGGCCAAGAAGAGCGCCTCGGCATCCGGCGAGCCGAAGAAGAAGACGGCCCAGAAGACGGTCAAGAAGACGACGGCTCGCAAGACCACGGCTCGCAAGACGCCGGCGAAGACCTCGCCGGCCACGAAGACTTCCGCGAAGAAACCGGCGGCGACCGCCGGCTCCGCGGCCAAGAAGGCTCCGGCCAAGAAGAGCCCTGCCAGGAAAGCGACGACGAAGAGGGTGGCCATGAAGACGAACGAGAACAGGACCCCGGCGACGGCGCCGGCGAAGTCCGCAGCGCATACGGCCGAGACCTTCAAGGTGAAGCCGGGTGAGGACCCGTGGACCGCTGCCGAGCTCGCCGAGCTGCGCACGGAGCTGGAGAACGAGGTCGTGCACCTCAAGGAGGAGATCCGCGACGCCGAGGCGGAGATCCAGGGCCTGTTCCGGGACGGCAGCGACGGCGCCGGCAACGACCAGGCCGACGTGGGCTCCACCACCCTCGAGCGGTACCACGAGCTGACGCTGGCGAACAACGCCCGCGACATGCTGAACCAGATCGAGTTCGCGCTGACCAGGATCGACGACGGCACGTACGGCGTCTGCGAGAACTGCGGCAACGCGATCGGCAAGGGTCGGCTGCAGGCGTTCCCGCGTGCGACACTGTGTGTCTCATGCAAAGAACGCCAGGAACGCCGCTGAACGACCCCACCCCGTCCCACCAGGTGGGCGACCCAGACACCCCGGAACCGGCCGACGAACCGTCGGCCGGTTCTCCGTCGTCCCCGGGCGGCAGGTCGTGGAAGTGGACCGTGGTGTTCGGAAGTGTCGGGCTGGTGGTGCTGTTCCTGGATCAGTTGACGAAGGCGTTGGCGCTGGCGCATTTGACGCCGGGGGAGCCGGTGAACGTGATCGGCAGCCTGCTGAAATTCAATCTGATCCGGAACTCGGGGGCGGCGTTCAGTCTGGGGAGCGGTTACACACCGTATATCAGCGTGATCCAGATCACGGTCGCGCTCGGGGTGATCTACCTGTCCCGCAAGCTCGGGTCGGCCGGCTGGGCGGTCGCGTTCGGGCTGTTGTTCGGCGGTGCGGTCGGCAACATCCTGGACCGGATCTTCCGCGAGCCGTCGCCGTTCCACGGGCATGTCGTCGACTTCCTGCAGACCCCGCACTGGGCGATCTTCAACGTCGCCGACATGGCCGTGACCTCGGCCGCCGTACTGCTGGTGATCCAGACCCTGCGCGGGATCAGGCTGGACGGGACCCGGGAGCAGCGCAAGTGAGCTCCCGGACCGTGATGGTTCCCGACGGTCTCGCGGGCGAGCGGCTGGACGCGGCGCTGTCCCGCCTCTTCGGCGTGTCCCGGACCAAGGCGGCCGAGCTGATCGAGTCCGGCCTGGTCCAGGTCGACGGCGCCCCGGCGCCCAAGTCCTCCCGGGTCGCCGCCGGCGTCCTGCTCGACGTCGAACTGCCCCCGCCGCCGTCCGAGGTGACCGTCGTACCGGAGACCGTGGAGAACCTCCGGATCGTGTACGACGACGACGAGATCGTGGTCGTCGACAAGCCGGTCGGCGTCGCCGCGCACCCGTCGCCCGGGTGGACCGGCCCGACCGTCATCGGCCACCTGGCCGGCGCCGGCTTCAGCATCTCCACCAGCGGCGCCGCGGAGCGCAAGGGCATCGTCCACCGCCTCGACGTCGGCACGTCCGGCCTGATGGTCGTCGCGAAGACGGAGTACGCCTACACCGCGCTCAAGCGCGCCTTCAAGGAGCGCACGGTGAAGAAGATCTACCACGCGCTCGTCCAGGGCCACCCGGACCCGTTCACCGGTACGGTCGACGCGCCGATCGACCGGCACCCGCACCACGACTACAAGTTCGGCGTGGTGGCCGGCGGCAAGCCGAGCGTCACGCACTACGAGACCCTCGAGGCGTTCCGGTACGCGACGCTGCTCGAGATCACGCTCGAGACCGGCCGCACCCACCAGATCCGCGTGCACATGTCCGCGATCGGCCATCCGTGCTGCGGCGACCTGACGTACGGCGCCGACCCGGTGCTGGCCGAGCGTCTCGGCCTCACCCGCCAGTGGCTGCACGCGATGCGGCTCGGCTTCGCCCATCCGGGCACGGGCGAGTACGTCGAGTTCACCTCGCAGTACCCGGAGGATCTCGACCAAGCCCTCGACCTGCTCGTCGACGCCCAGTGAAGCTCTACCTGTCGTCGTTCCGGCTCGGCGACCGTCCCGAGCACCTCGTCGCGCTCCTGCCGGCGGCCGCCCGGGTGGCCGTGATCTGCAACGCGATCGATGCGGAGGATCCCGCCGTACGGCGTGAAAAGGTCGCCGACGAGCTCCGCTGGCTGACGGAGCTCGGTCTGCGCCCCGAGGAGCTCGACCTGCGCGAGTCCGCCGACTTCTCGCCGTACGACGGCCTCTGGGTCCGCGGCGGCAACGTCTTCGTACTCCGTTCCGTCATGGCCGAATCCGGTGCCGACAAGACGCTCCCGGAGCTGATCAGCGGCGAGCAACTCGTGTACGCCGGCTACAGCGCCGGACCGTGTGTCCTCGCGCCCAGCCTCCGCGGGCTCGAGCTGTGCGACGACGTCTCCGCTGTCCGTGGCGAGGTGCTGTGGGAGGGGCTCGGGGTCCTTGACCACGCGATCGTGCCGCACCTCGACTCGCCCGGTCATCCCGAGACCGAGCTGCTCGCGGGGGTCGCCGAGCTGTACGAGCGGACCGGCGTACCGCACCTGAAGATGCGCGACGGCCAGGCGCTCGTCGTCGACGGCGACCGCCGGGAACTCGTCTAGAGCTGATCGGCCAGCCGTACGACGGCCGCGATCACCTCGGGCCCGTGCACGAGCTCCGCGTCGTTGTGATCGGCGTCCGGGATCTCGACCAGGTCCTTCAACGTGGGCGCTGCCGCGGCCACCGCCCGGCTCTGTTCCGGCGGGACGACACGGTCCGCGCTCCCGAACACCACGACGACCGGCGCCTTGACCCGACCGAGGCGCTCGGCCACCGGGAACTCGTCGCGCAGCAGCAACCCGACCGGCAGGAACGGATAGTGCTCCTTTCCGACCGACGCCAGGTCCACGAACGGCGACCGCAGCACGAGACCACCAGGCGCGACCGACGTCGCCAGCTCGGTCGTCACCGCGGCGCCGAGGCTCTCCCCGAAGTACACGGTCCGCTCGGGCGGTACGCCGTACTCCGCCAGGAACCGCTGCGCCGCCCGCACGTCCCGGGCGAGACCTTCCTCACTCGGGGACCCGTCGTTGCCGCCGTACCCGCGGTAGTCGAACAGCAGCACGGTCAGCCCACGCGCGGCCAGTGCCTGCGCCAGCGGCGCGCGCCCGGCGCGGTTTCCGCCGTTCCCGTTGGCGACGAGTACGGCGATGCCGCGGTCGGGCGCCCGAGCCGGCACCAGCCACGCGCCCAGCCGCAGACCGTCGCTGGTCTCGAGCACCACGTCCTCGACACCTGCGCCGGCGGTCACGGCCGACGTGTCGGGCAGGTAGATCAGCTGCCGCTGGAAGCCCCACGCCAGGGCCAGCAGCAACAGCACCACCGACACCGCGATCAGCCCGAGCCGCACCATGCTCCTCAGTGTGTCCGCTGGGCCGGCAGCCGCTCCAGCTGACCGGATAGCGGGCGTGTCAGGGACTTGCCGGAGAGCCCATTCGGAAACTGTCCCCGGGCCGAACTAGGCTTCTGCAGTCACCCTCACTCGCGCCCTGGGAGGTCTGCGTCGACATGGCGTCCAGCGACAGTTTCGTGCATCTTCATGTGCACACCGAGTACTCCATGCTGGACGGCGCCGCGCGGATCGACGAGTTGTTCAAGACCGCCCAGGACATGGGCATGCCGGCGATCGCGACCACCGACCACGGCTACGTGTTCGGGGCGTACGAGTTCTGGAAGACCGCGAAGAAGTACGACGTCAAGCCGATCATCGGCGTCGAGGCGTACCTGACGCCGCACACCCACCGCTCGGAGCGCAAGCGGGTCAAGTGGGGCGACGCGAACTCCGGCCGCGACGACGTCTCCGGCTCGGGTGCCTACACCCACATGACGCTGCTGGCGAAGAACACCTCCGGCATGCACAACCTGTTCAAGATGAGCTCGCTGGCCAGCCTCGAGGGCTACTACTTCAAGCCCCGGATGGACCGCGAGCTGCTGAACACCTACGGCCAGGGCCTGATCGCGACCACCGGCTGCCCGTCCGGCGAGGTGCAGACCCGGCTGCGGCTGGGGCAGTACAAGGAGGCCGTCGAGGCCGCCGCGGAGTTCCGCGACATCTTCGGCAAGGAGAACTTCTACTGCGAGCTGATGGACCACGGCCTCGGCATCGAGCGGGACGTCCAGAAGGACCTGCTGAAGCTGGCCCGCGAGCTCGACCTGCCGCTGGTCGCGACCAACGACCTGCACTACACCAAGCCCGAGGACGCCCAGGCGCACGCGGCGCTGCTCTGCGTCCAGTCCGGCTCGACGCTGTCCGACCCGAACCGGTTCAAGTTCGACGCGAACGAGTTCTACGTCAAGACCGCGGCCGAGATGCGCGAGGTCTGGAAGGAACTGCCGGAGGCGTGTGACAACACGCTGCTGATCGCCGAGCAGTGCGACGTCAGCTTCACCGAGGGCGAGGGCCGGTTCATGCCGCGCTTCCCCTGCCCCGAGGGCCACAACGAGGAGTCCTGGTTCGTCTCCGAGGTGGAGACCGGCCTGCACTTCCGGTACCCGGGCGGCGTCCCCGACCACGTCCGCAAGCAGGCGGAGTACGAGATCGAGGTCATCGTCTCGAAGGGGTACGCCGGGTACTTCCTGGTCGTCGCGGACTTCATCAACTGGGCGAAGAAGAACGGCATCCGGGTCGGCCCCGGCCGTGGTTCCGGCGCTGGCTCGATGTGCGCGTACGCGATGCGGATCACCGACCTGGACCCGCTCCAGCACGGCCTGATCTTCGAGCGCTTCCTGAACCCGGAGCGGATGTCGATGCCGGACTTCGACGTCGACTTCGACGACCGCCGCCGCCCCGAGGTGATCCGCTACGTCACCGAGAAGTACGGCGACGACCGGGTCGCGATGATCGTCACCTACGGCACGATCAAGGCCAAGCAGGCGATCAAGGACGCCGGCCGGGTGCTGGACTACCCGTTCGCGATGGGCGACCGGATCACCAAGGCGATGCCGCCGACCGTGATGGGCAAGGACATCCCGCTGTCCGGCATCTTCGACTCCACCCACAAGCGGTACTCCGAGGCCACCGAGTTCCGCTCGCTCTACGAGTCCGACGCCGACGTCCGCAAGATCGTCGACACCGCGCGCGGCCTGGAGAACCTGAAGCGCCAGTGGGGTGTGCACGCGGCCGGCGTGATCATGTCCAGCGAGCCGCTGATCGACCTGATCCCGATCATGCGCCGCGAGCAGGACGGCCAGGTCATCACCCAGTTCGACTACCCGAGCTGCGAGACGCTCGGCCTGGTCAAGATGGACTTCCTGGGCCTGCGGAACCTGACGATCATGGACGACGCGGTCAAGAACGTCGAGGCGAGCCGCGGGATCAAGCTCGACCTCGACGAGCTGGCCAAGACGCTCGACGACAAGCCGACGTACGACCTGCTCGCCCGCGGTGACACGCTCGGCGTGTTCCAGTTCGACGGCGGCCCGATGCGGGCGCTGCTGCGGCTGATGCGCCCGGACAACTTCGAGGACATCTCCGCGGTCGGCGCGCTCTACCGCCCCGGCCCGATGGGCGCGAACAGCCACACCAACTACGCCCTGCGGAAGAACAAGCAGCAGGAGATCAGCTACCCGCACGACGAGCTGGCCCAGGCGCTCGAGCCGATCCTCGGTACGACGTACGGCCTGATCGTCTACCAGGAGCAGGTCATGGCGATCGCCCAGCAGCTGGCCGGGTACACGCTCGGCAAAGCGGACCTGCTCCGCCGGGCGATGGGCAAGAAGAAGCGCGAGGTGCTCGACGCGGAGTACGTCGGCTTCTCCGAGGGCATGAAGGCGAACGGGTTCTCCGAGCAGTCGATCAAGGCGCTCTGGGACGTGCTGGTCCCGTTCTCCGACTACGCGTTCAACAAGGCGCACTCGGCGGCGTACGGCCTGGTGTCGTACTGGACGGCGTACCTGAAGGCGAACTACCCGGCGGAGTACATGGCCGCCGTCCTGACGTCCGTGAAGGACGACAAGGACAAGATGGCCATCTACCTGAACGAGTGCCGCCGGATGGGCATCAAGGTGCTGCCGCCGGACGTCAACGAGTCCGACTCGAACTTCACCCCGGTCGGCACCGACATCCGCTTCGGCCTGTCCGCGATCCGCAACGTCGGCGTGAACGTGGTCGCCGAGATCGTCGCGGCCCGCGAGGAGAAGGGCCGGTTCACCGACTTCGTCGACTTCATCGACAAGGTGCCGCTGCCGGTCTGCAACAAGCGCGTCATCGAGTCGCTGGCCAAGGCCGGCTCGTTCGACTCGATGGGGCACGCGCGGCGCGCGATCGTCGCGGTGCACGAGCAGGCCGTCGACGAGGCGATCGACCTCAAGCGGAACGAGGCGCACGGCCAGTTCGACCTGTTCTCGATGGGCGACGACGACGCCGACGAGGGCGAGGGCAACAGCCGGCTGACCGTGACGGTGCCGGAGATCGAGGAGTGGGACAAGGCGACCAAGCTCGCGCACGAGCGCGACATGCTGGGGCTGTACGTGTCCGACCACCCGCTGTTCGGCGTCGAGCACGTGCTGACCAACGGGTCGGACTGCACGATCGGTCAGCTCCTCGCGGACGAGGACCGGCCGGACGGCAGCCGGGTGACGATCGGCGGCCTGGTCACCGCGGTCCAGCGGAAGGTCAACAAGCGCGGCGACATCTACGCGATCGTCACCATCGAGGACCTCGAAGGTTCGATCGAGGTGATGATGTTCTCCTCGGCGTACCAGCTGCACGCGCACCTGCTGACCAACGACGCGATCATCCTGATGAAGGGCCGGGTCCGCCGTCGTGAGGACCGGCTCGAGCTGAGCGGCGACGAGGTCGTGGTGCCCGACCTGACCGAGGGCCCGAGCGGCCCGGTGGTGATCACGATGGCGGTCAACCGCTGCACGCCGCCGGTCGTCGACTCGCTGCGCGACATCCTGCAGTCGCACCCCGGGATGACCGAGGTCCAGCTCCGCCTGCAGGCCCGCCAGAAGACCACCGTGATGCGGATCGGCGACCGGTTCCGCGTCACCCCGACCTCAGCCCTGATGGCCGACCTGAAGGCCCTCCTCGGCCCGTCCTGCCTGGCCAGCTGACCGGTGGTGGAACCGATGCGTCACACTGGCGTCGTGAGTCAACCGGAGTCCACCCAGTCTTCGCCGTACGGTGCGGCGCCCGCGTTGCGTCCCTTCGGGGCGCCGGCTGTCGAGGAGCCGCGGCTGCCCTGGGGGAAGGCCGTGGTGGTGACGGTGCTGGTGTTCCTGGTCGCCGGGGTGGTGGCCGGGTGGGCGTGGCAGCAGTTCTCGCCGCTCGCGCAGTACAAGGTGGACGAGCGCGGTGGGTCGCTCGGCGAGGAGCAGATGACCCGGATCTTCGGGCCGGACGGGACGTTCACCGCGATCGGGTTCGTGGCTGCGGCTGTGCTCGGTGCTGCCCTGTTCTGGTGGCTGCGTAACTACGGTCCGTGGTCGGTGGCGATTGTTGCGCTCGGCGCCTGTCTCGGGTCCGGCGTGTCCTGGGGCGTCGGCATGCTGCTCGGGCACGACCCGCTCGACCCGCGGCTGCGGGCAGCGCGGCCGGGTGACCTGGTCGCGGCGCCGCTCGAGCTGCACACCTGGACGCCGGCCGCGTCCTGGCTGGTGGGCGCGGCGCTGGCGTGCGCGATCATCGCGGCGACCACCTGGCGGGCCGACCCGGTTGCAACCACTTCGCAACCTGCCGCGTCAGACTCTGCACCGCCGGTCCACTAGCCTTTGCAGGTCCGGTGGTGGTGAGGCCACCGGAGCCAGCGAGGGAGCGTATGTCCGACCAGAACCAACCACCCAGGTACCCAGGCGCCGGCGGTCCGCAGCCGCAGTACGGTCCGCCCCAAGGCCAGAACCAGTGGCCGCAACAGGGCGCTCCGGGGCAGCAGCCCGGTCCGCAGGGCCAGCCGCAGCAGCGCCCCCAGCAGTACGGCGGTCCGCAGCAGGGCCAGCCCAACCAGTCGCAGGGCCAGCAGTACGGCGGTCCGCAGAGCCGCCCGTCCCAGAACGGCCCGCAGTACGGGGCCCCGCAGCAGGGTGGTCCGCAGTACGGCGGGTCGCAGCAGGGCGGGCCGCAGTACGGCCAGCCGGGAGCGTCGCAGGCCGGTGCGCCGTACGGTCAGGGTGGTCCGCAGTACGGGCAGCCGGGGCAGACGTCGTACGAGCAAATGCACGTCGGTGGGCAGCCGCCGCAGGGCCCTGGGTTCGGTGGACCGCAGCAGTGGCAGCCGGAGCCGAAGAAGCGGCGCGGCAAGCTGATCCCGATCGTCGCCGCGCTCGCGATGGTGCTGGTGGTGGCCGGCGGCGGAATCTTTGCCTACGGCAAGCTCGGTGGCGGCGGCAAGCAGCCGTCGGACGTGCTGCCGGGCACCGCGATCGGCTACGCCCGGGTGGACCTGAACCCGTCGGCCGGCCAGAAGGTCAACGCGGTCCGCTTCCTGATGAAGTTCCCTTCGGTGAAGGAGAACCTCGGCCTCACCGGGGAGCAGGACGACCTGCGGCAGAAGCTGTTCGAGCAGATCAAGAAGTCCGCCGGTGACGACCTCGCCGACGTCGACTTCGAGAAGGACGTCAAGCCGTGGCTGGGTGACCGCGCCGGGTTCGCCGCGCTGCCGCCGGCCGACGGCAAGGACGAGCCGATCGCCGTGGTCGCGGTCCAGGTCAAGGACGAGGACGCCGCGAACAAGGGTATGGACAAGCTGCTCGCGAACGAGGACGAGAAGCCCGGCCGCGCGTTCAGCAACGGCTACATGATCCTGTCCGAGGACCAGGCGACGGTCGACTCGGCGGTCGCGGCGGCGAAGGACAACCCGCTGACCAAGAACGCCAAGTTCAGCGCGGACATGGACAAGCTCGGCGAGCAGGGCTTCGTGTCCGGCTGGGCCGACGCGAAGGCGCTGGCCTCGATCAGCGGCAAGGTCGCCTCCGGTCAGCTCGCCGGCCTGGGCGACGCGACCGCGGCGGTGGCGCTCCGGTTCGACCCGTCGTACGTCGAACTCAAGGGCATCGCGCACGGCGACAAGAGCGTCAAGGTGAACTCGGCCGACGCCGCCGACCTGGTGACGAAGCTGCCGAACAGCACGGCCGGCGCGGTCGCGATCTCCGGCGGCGAGACCCTGATCGACACCGCCTGGCAGCAGGTGCAGAAGGCCGGGGGCGAGAACTTCCAGCCGATGCTCGAGCGGATCGCCCAGGAGACCGGCCTGAAGCTGCCGGACGACCTGAAGACGCTGGCCGGCAAGAACCTGGCGGCCGCGATCGACAAGGAGACCGACAGCGGCCCGCAGATCGCGATCCGGATGCAGACCGACCCGGCCAAGGCCGAGGAGGTCGTCGGCAAGCTGACCACGATCCTGCGCCAGCGCTCGTCGGGGAACATCCCGATCAAGACCGTGAAGAACGACGACTCACTCGTGGTCGCCACCAGCGAGGAGTACGGCAAGCAGGTGCTGCAGGGCGGCAACCTCGGTGAGACCGGCAACTTCAAGCAGGCGCTGCCCGACATCAAGGGCGCGGTGATGATCGGGTACGTCGACTTCGAGGCGGCCGGAGCCCTCAGCAACCGGTTCAGCGAGAACAAGGACCTGTCGGCGCTGCGTTCGGCCGGCGTCGTCGCCCGCTCGACCGGTGACGGCGAGGCGGAGTACACGCTGCGGGTCGTCACGAAGTAGTCACCCGGAGATCCCCGGACCGCTCGCATGTCGGCGGTCCGGGGATTTTCTTTTGGCGGCGATGTCGAAACGCCGCGATCGGGTTCTACCTCCTGGTGAAAGCACCTCTTCACCCCAAGGAGAACCACCATGAACCACATCAGCGAGATCCGGACCGTCGGCGTACCGGTGACCGACCAAGACCGGGCGGTGGCGTTCTACACCGAGACGCTGGGCTTCACGGTGCTGATGGACGCGCCGCTGCCGCAGTTCGGCGGCCGCTGGATCGTCGTCGTACCGGCCGGCTCGGCGGGGGCCTCCGGCAGCATCGCGCTGGTGCCCGCGAGCGACGGCAACCCGGCGGGTGTCGACACCGGCATCCGGATGGCCAGCCCGGACGCGAAGGCGGCCCACCAGCACTTCCTCGACGCCGGCGTCGACACCGACGAGCTGCTCGAGTGGCCCGGCGTACCGCCGATGTTCAGCCTCCGCGACCCCGACGGCAACCGGCTCTACATCTCGCAGGCCTGACGCTCACCTGACCCCGTCCTCCGGTGGCATCATCGGAGGATGAGGTGGCGCGCAACCGCCCTCCTGGTGATTGCGTTGGTGGGGTGCTCTGGTGGGGGAGAGGAACCGGTACCCGCGCCGAGCACCCCTGCGTCGACATCGTTCCCGGATCCCGGGACACAAGCTCTCGACCCTGCCAGGGCCAAGGTGCTGCAGGACGTGCTGAGGAAGGTCGTGATGTTCCCGGACATTTCGACCGGCTCGCGCGGGGTGACCGCCGCGGTCGTCACCGATCGCTGGACGTGGTCGGGCGCGGCGGGCACGGACATCCTCGGTACGGCGCTCCGCCCGGACACGAGCATGGCGGTGGCGAGCATCACGAAGACGTTCGTCGCAGCAGAAGTGATGTTGCTGGCGAACGAGGGCAAGCTGAATCTGGACCTACCGCTCTCGAGGTACGTGCAGCACAAGCTGACGGCGAACAGCGCGACCGTCCGGCAACACCTGTCGATGACATCCGGCGTTCCGGACTTCGCGCCGTTCGACGTCAGGCAACTGGAGCAGGCGATCGCCGCGGCGCCGGGCAGACATTGGGCGCTCGCAGAGCCGCTGAGGTCCTACAGCGCGGCCGTCGATGATCCGGGGAGCTCGTTCGGCTACAGCGACCCGAGCTACGTACTGCTCGGCCTGCTGATCGAGAAACTCACCGGGCAACCGCTGGCGACCGTGCTCCGTCGTGATCTGGCCGCACCCGCCGGGCTGCACCGCGCGGCCTTCCAGGACGCGGAGCAGCCGCGGCCGCCGATCGCACACGTGCGCAACGAGATCTGTGGACCGCCCGACGGGTACCTTCCGTGCCGCGCGTACGCCAGTGCGACCGCGGCGTTCGGAGGGCTGGCCGCGGACGCGCCGACGGTCGCTCGCTGGGGGTACCAGCTGTACGGCAGTCGTGTCCTGCCAGGAGATCTGGTTCGCCAGATAACCGACGGCGACGGCGAGTACGGGCTCGGGACGATGCGGTTCAGCCTGAGGTTCGGTCTAGGGGATGCCTATGGTCATGCCGGCGACATGCCCGACCACACCAGCCTGCTGGTCGTGATCCCCGAGAAGCGGGTCTCGATCGCCCTGATCCTCGCCGACGGCGGCCGGGTGGTCGGCCGCCCGATGAGTGACCTGATCGAGGCACTCGGTCCGCTGCTCAGCTGAGTCAGCCCGTCAGCCGGACTCCGGTGAGCTCGGCGCAGGCGTCCAGGAAGGCGTCCTGCGTCTCGCGATCCGAAGCTGCCGGGTGCGTCCGATGCGGCTGCAGGTGGTAGTAGTAGCCGCCGCTTCCGACGTCCGGCCCGGTTGCCAGCCAGACCTGCGTGAGATGCGCCTGGCCGAGATCACCCGGTGCGCCCCGCCCGCCCATCTTCGTCGGCACCCAGCCGGGATCCACCGCGTTCGAGAGCACGTCCGGCCAGAGCCGGGCCACCGCGAAGGCCAGCAGGACGTCGTGCAGCTTGGAATCGGAGTAGGCCTGCGCCCCGCGCCACCGCCGTCGGACCCATTGCAGATCGTCGAGGACGACATCGCCGCCCTCGTGCATCCCTGAGCTCAGGTAGATCAGCCGCTCCGGGCGTTCGACGAGGGCGGTCAGCAGGTACGGCGCCAGCGTGTTGATCGCGAACACGTGCTCCAGCCCGTCGACCGTCTCGATCCGCGGTTCCTGGTACCCGACCGCGGCGTTGTGCACGACCACGTCGAACCGCCCGTACTCATTGGCCTGCCGCGCGACGTCCCGCGTCTCGTCGATCCTCGCAAGATCCCCGACGAGCACCTCAGCCGCCGCCGGAACCGCTCGCCGGGCGTCGGCCGCCCGCTGCGAGTTCCGCGCGTGCAGCACGACCTCGTGCCCTTGCGCAGCGAGTTCCCGGCCGACCATCTGCCCCAGCCCGTCCGCCGAACCGGTGATCAAGATCCGTGTCACGACGCCTACTCTGCCTCACACCAGCACATGGCCGCCGTCGACCGCGACGATCGAGCCGGTGGCGTAGCGCTGGTTCATCAGGTACACGTACGCCGCGGCGACGTCCTCGGGCTCACCGACGCGACCCACGGGCAGCTGCCGGCCGATCTCGTCGTAGTCGAGGCCGCCGCGCCACAGCGGCGTACGCACGACCCCCGGCTTGACCGCGTTGACGCGGATCGGCGCGAGCTCCACCGCGAGCGCGCGGACCAGCGAGTCCATCGCACCGCAGATACTCCGCGGCCACCGACCACCCAGGCCCCGGCCGGTCACCGGCGGCACCGGTCGTCAGTACGACGGACCCGCCCGGGCGGAGCTTCGGTACGGCGGCACTCACCGCGCCGAGCGCACCGAAGTACCGCAGGTCGAACGCGGTCCTGGCCCGGGTGAGGTCCATCGAGCCGACCTCGAGGATCGTCAACGCCTCGCCGGCCGTGTAGACCAGGTGGTCGAAGGGCTCGAGCTCCTCGAAGAAGGCCGCGACCGCGGCCGGGTCGGTGAGGTCGACGGCCGCGCCGGTCGCCGAGCCGGGCAGCGTCTCCAGCGCCCGCTTCACGGAGTCGGTGTTGCTTGAGGCAACGATCACGGTCGCGCCCTGGGATGCGGCGAGCTGGGCGGCGGCCAGGCCGATCCCCGACGTACCCCCGAGGAGGACGACGCGTTGGTCCTGCAGAGTCACGGAACTGCCTTTCGTGGAAGGGATGTCGCTTCCACGATGCGGCCGGGAGTCCGCGCTCGTCCAAGACCTGTTCCGGCGCCCGTAATACCCTGAAGGTATTATGGATCTCGATCTTCGCAAGCTCCGGTACTTCGTCGCGGTCGCCGAGGAGCTGCACTTCGGCCGCGCCGCGGACCGGCTGCACATCGCGCAGCCGGTGCTGTCGCGGCAGATCCGTGCCCTGGAGGACGAGCTCGGCGCGCAGCTGTTCGTCCGGACCAAGCGCTCCACGGAGCCGACGCCGGCCGGCCGGCAGTTGCTCGACGACGCCCGTCCGTTGCTCGCGGCGGCGGACGCCACCCGTCGGCGGGTGACGCGCGCGGCGCGCGGTGCGAAGACGTTCACGATCGGGTTCATGCCGGGGCTGACGGTGACCGACGCGGTCCAGGCGTTCCGGGCGAGTCACCCCGGGATCGAGGTCGAGCTGCTCCGGACGACCTGGGACGACCAGATCGACGTACTGCACGACGGCCGCGCCGACGTGAGCATCGTCCGGTTGCCGATCGACCAGGCGGGGCTCACGGTCCGCCCGTTGTTCGAGGAGCCGCGGGTCGCGATGCTCCCGGCCGCCCACCGGCTCGCCGGGAAGCCCGCGCTGGACATCACCGACCTCGCGGACGAGCACCTGCTGCAGGACCCCGACGCCGTACCGGAATGGCGTGACATCGCCGTCGAGCTCCGGACCCGGACCGCGCGGCCGGTCCCGGTCATGCGCAGCGTCGAGGAGAAGCTCGAGCACGTCGCCGCCGGCCGCGGTGTCGCGATCATCCCGCTCTCGGTGGCGGCCTTCTACCGGCGGCCCGACGTCGTCGCGATCCCTGTCGACAACCTCGGGCCCAACACCGTCTGCCTCGCCTGGGTCGCCACCCGCCGCTCCCGCCTCCTCCACGAGTTCGCCGCGCTGGCGACCACGGCCGACTGGACTCAGCGCCGGACGCGATAGCGGATGTGAGTCGCGCGCGGGGTGTCGATCACGCGGGCGATCTCGAGCTCGATGCGCCGGGGGAGTACGTCGAACAACCGGAGGCCGCCGCCGAACAGGACCGGCACCTGGCTGAGCTGCAGCTCGTCGAGCACTCCGGCCTCCAACGCGGCCCGGGCAGTCACCGCGCCGTGCACCAACACGTCCTTGTCGCCGGCGGCCGCCTTTGCCTGCGCCATCGCGGTCTCGATGTCGCTGACGAAGTGCACCTTCTCGTACGGCACCGACCGCGGCTCGCGGCTGAGGACGAAGATCGGTACGCCGTGGTGATCGCCGCCGTAGTAGTCGACCTGCTCGGCCGTACGACGCCCGACGAGCACCGCGCCGGTGGCGTTCAGCTCGTCCCAGATCTCGCCCGGTTCACCCTCCGGACGGCCGACCTCGCCGTCGTCGTTCAGGTACCACTCGTGCAACCGCATGAAGTCATCGCCGCCGGGGTTCCCCGGCCGGTCGTCCGGCCCGGCGATGTAGCCGTCGGCGGACATCGACATCAACAGCACTGAGGTGGACATCGGCGTTCTCCCGTCTCCGCGGGGCGCGGCCCGTCCGCACCCTGTGCCTCCGCGTCGAAGGGGGTCAGCGCGATTCGACACCTACTCCGCGGCGAGTGTCTCCAGGACGCCGTCGCCGTACTTGGTCAGCTTGTTCTCGCCGATGCCGCTGATCTTGCCCAGCTCGGCCAGGGACGCCGGGAGGTCGGTGGCGATCTGGCGGAGCGTGGCGTCGTGGAAGATGACGTACGCCGGGACACCCTGCTCCTTCGCGACCGCGGCCCGCCACGCGCGCAGGCGCTCGAACACCGGCGCCGCCTCGGGCGCGAGGTCCGCGACCGCCTTCTTGCCGCCGCCCGAGCCGCGGGCCTTGGAACGGATCCGCTCGGGCTCGCGGCGCATCATCACCTCGCGGCGCCGGCCGAGCACCTCGCCGCTCTCCTCGGTCAGCACCAGCGTGCCGTAGTCGCCCTCGACCGCGAGCAACCGCAGCGCGAGCAGCTGCCGGATCACCCCGCGCCACTCGGCGTCCTTGAGCTCGGTGCCGATCCCGAAGACCGTCAGCTGGTCGTGCCGGAACTGCTTGACCTTGTCGGTCTCCTTGCCGAGCAGGATGTCGATCAACTGCCCGGCGCCGAACTTCTGCCCGCGCTCGTGCTGCAGCCGGTACACCGTCGACAGCAGCTTCTGCGCCGCGATCGTCCCGTCCCACGCCTCCGGCGGCGTCAGGCAGGTGTCGCAGTTCCCGCAGCTGTCGCCCTGCTGACCGAAGTACGCCAGCAGTTGCGACCGCCGGCACTGCACGGTCTCGCACAACGCCAGCATCGCGTCGAGATGCGAGCCCAGCCGCCGCCGGTGCGCGAGGTCGCCCTCGGACGTGTCGATCATCTTCCGTTGCTGTACGACGTCCTGCAGCCCGTACGCCAGCCACGCCGTCGACGGCAGCCCGTCCCGCCCGGCGCGACCTGTCTCCTGGTAGTACCCCTCGACGGACTTCGGCAGATCGAGATGCGCGACGAACCGGACGTCCGGCTTGTCGATCCCCATTCCGAACGCGATCGTCGCGACCACGACCAGCCCGTCCTCGCGCAGGAAGCGCGCCTGGTTCGCCGCGCGGGTCCGGCTGTCCAGGCCGGCGTGGTACGGCAGGGCCTCGATGCCGTTCTGCGTCAGGAAGGCGGCGGTCTTCTCGACGCTGTTGCGGGACAGGCAGTACACGATCCCCGCGTCGCCGGCGTGCTCGGTGCGCAGCAGCTCGAGCAGTTGTTGCTGCGGCTTGTCCTTCGGGACGATCCGGTACTGGATGTTCGGCCGGTCGAAGCTCGCGACGAAGTGCTTGGCCTCGTCCAGCTTCAACCGGGTCGCGATCTCCCGGTGCGTCGCCTCGGTCGCCGTCGCGGTCAGCGCGATCCGCGGTACGTCGGGCCAGCGCTCGTGCAGCTCGGACAGCATCAGGTAGTCCGGCCGGAAGTCGTGGCCCCACTGCGACACACAGTGCGCCTCGTCGATCGCGAACAACGCGATCTTGCCCTGGTCGAGCAGCCGTACGGTCGCGTCGACTCGCAACCGTTCCGGAGCCAGGTACAGCAGGTCGAGCTCGCCGGCCAGGAACGCCTGCTCCACTTCGCGCCGCTGCTCGAAGTCCTGCGTGGAGTTCAGGAAGCCGGCCCGGACGCCGAGCGCGGTGAGCGCGTCGACCTGGTCCTGCATCAACGCGATCAGCGGCGAGATCACCACGCCGACGCCGGAGCGCACCAGTGAGGGGATCTGGTAGCACAGCGACTTCCCGCCGCCGGTCGGCATCAGCACCAGCGCGTCGCCGCCGGCGACCACCGTGTCGATGATGTCGGCCTGCTGCCCGCGGAAGGATTCGTATCCGAACACCCGCCGGAGGACCTGAAGGGCTTCGGAATCGGGAAGTCCGGTCGTCTCACTCACCCCGGCGAGTTTAGTGAGATCGCGCGGTCGATGCTGGCGCGATCGCCGCTGCCTGTGGATTACTCGCCCGAATACGTCCCGACACTCCACAGATTCCCTTCGAAATCGCGCACGGTGAACCCGCGCGACCCGTAGTCCGTGTCCTCCAACCCCCGTACGACCACGGCCCCTGCGCCGATCGCGCGGCCGAAGACCGGGTCCGGGGTGTCGTGGACCAGGTAGACGGACTGGTGCTGCCCGGCCAGCGCGGTGAACTCGTCGGGCTCGGGCTTGGCGTCGACCGAACCGATCATCAGCCCGCCGCCCGCCGGCCACGCGAGCTCGGCGTGCGCGATCGAGCCCTCGGCGGCTCCGGGGTACGACGCGACGAGCCGGAAGCCGAGGCCCTCGGTGAGGAACCTCAGCGCGGCCTGCCCGTCGCGGTAGATGACGGCCGGCCAGACGCCGATCACCTGCTGCTGCTTCGTCTGCTGGGTCATGTCCTGGGTCGTGTTCATGCCTTCGAGTCTCGGGCCCAGGCAGGTACGAAGTCTTGAACGTTTGGGAGCTCCTCGGCCAGCCACTCCCGCGGCGTACAGCCCGCGATCGCTCGCCACTCGCGCGTCAGGTGCGCCTGGTCGGCGTACCCGTGGCGGGCCGCGAGGTCGGACAGCCGGACGGTGGGCTGCTGCCGCAGCTGCGTGTTCGCCCGCTCGAACCGCATCACGCGCGCCGCCACCTTCGGCGCCAGCCCGAACTCCGCGGTGAACCGCTCGGTCAGATGCCGCCGGCTCCACCCGACCTCGTCCGCCAGCGTCTGTACGCCGATCGCGCCGCCGCTGTCCCGCACCCGCTGCCACGCCCAGCCCAGCTCCGGGCGTGCATCGCGCGGGGACGCATCCGCCCAGCGGCGCAACAACAACTGCTCGAGCAGGTCGAAGCGCCGCCCCCAGGTCGGAGCCTCGCGCAGCTGCTCGGTGAGCTCGTGGGCGGGCCGCCCGAGCAGCTCGTCGAGGCCGACCACCGTGGACGCCAACTCGGCCGGCGGCAGCCCGAGCAGCGCCCGGGCCGCGGCCGGCGTCAGAGCGAGCTGCACACCGGCACGACTGGGTGTCTGTCCGATGTGCACCGCCGTGGAGTGCAGTCCGCCGACGCCGGCGTCGAACTTCTCCACCGGGCGGCCGGGCCAGGCGATGCCCAGGGGATCGTCCAGCGTGATGACCAGGGTCAGGAAGCGGGACGGGAGACCGCGGTGGAGCGCCGGGGGATCGGCGTCGTACGCGTAGCCGGTGACGTCGCCGACGTACGGGCGCAGGGCAGGGTGCACCGGTCGCGTGTGGTGCTCGATCCCCGCCATGGAACCAGGCTAGGACTGTCCACGGACAGAATCAGTACTCCAGGATCCGGGACCCGCGTACCGCCATCCGGACGGGCGTGGCAGTATCGATGAGTACGTACCAGCACAAGGAGATGTCGTCGTGCCTGCTCTGAGGTCCCGCACAGTCACCCACGGTCGCAACATGGCGGGCGCTCGCGCGCTCATGCAGGCCTCGGGCGTAGCCCGGGAGGACTTCGGGAAGCCGATCATCGCGGTCGCGAACAGCTTCACCGAGTTCGTGCCCGGCCACACCCACCTGGCCCCGGTCGGCCGGATCGTGTCCGAGGCGATCCACGCCGCCGGCGGGATCGCGCGCGAGTTCAACACGATCGCCGTCGACGACGGCAT
This sequence comes from Kribbella sp. HUAS MG21, assembly GCF_040254265.1. Classification (GTDB taxonomy): domain Bacteria; phylum Actinomycetota; class Actinomycetes; order Propionibacteriales; family Kribbellaceae; genus Kribbella. The sequence goes on along the minus strand of NZ_CP158165.1, from coordinate 7,715,903 downwards.
CGCGATGGGCCACGGCGGCATGCTCTACAGCCTCCCGTCCCGGGACCTGATCGCCGACTCCGTCGAGTACATGGTCGAGGCGCACTGCGCGGACGCGCTGGTCTGCATCTCGAACTGCGACAAGATCACCCCCGGCATGTTGATGGCCGCGCTCCGGCTGAACATCCCGACCGTGTTCGTCTCCGGCGGCCCGATGGAGGCCGGCCGGGCGACGCTGGTCGACGGCACGGTCCGCAAGCTCGACCTGGTCGACGCGATGTCCGAGGCCGTGAACGAGAACGTCTCCGACGCCGACATCCTGCGGATCGAGGAGAACGCCTGCCCGACCTGCGGTTCGTGTTCGGGCATGTTCACCGCGAACTCGATGAACTGCCTGACCGAGGCGATCGGCCTGTCGCTGCCCGGCAACGGCTCGCTGCTGGCGACCCACACCGGCCGCCGCGCGCTGTACGAGAAGGCGGGCGAGACCGTCGTCCGGCTGGCCGAGCGGTACTACGACAACGACGACGCGACGGTGCTGCCGCGGAGCGTCGCGTCGAAGGAGGCGTTCGGCAACGCGATGGCCCTGGACATCGCGATGGGCGGGTCGACGAACACGATCCTGCACCTGCTCGCCGCGGCCCAGGAGGCCGAGGTCGACTTCGACCTGGACGACATGAACGCGGTGTCGCTGCGGGTGCCGTGCCTGGCCAAGGTCGCGCCGAACGTGACCGCCAACGGCACGTACTACATGGAGGACGTGCACCGCGCGGGCGGGATCCCGGCGATCCTCGGCGAGCTGCGCCGCGCCGGCCTGCTGAACGAGAACGTCCACACCGTGCACAGCGACTCGATCGACGAGTGGCTGAAGACCTGGGACCTGCGCGGCGGCTCGCCGTCGCCGGAGGCCGTCGAGTTGTGGCACGCGGCGCCGGGCTGCAAGCGGTCGGCGACGGCTTTCTCGCAGTCCGAGCGCTGGGACACGCTGGACACCGACGCGGCGGGCGGCTGCATCCGGGACCGTGAGCACGCGTACTCGAAGGACGGCGGTCTCGCGGTACTGAAGGGCAACCTGGCCGTCGACGGCTGCGTCGTGAAGACGGCCGGCGTGGACGAGTCGATCTGGACCTTCGAGGGCCCCGCGGTGGTGTGCGAGTCGCAGGAGGAGGCCGTCGAGAAGATCCTGGCCAAGCAGGTCCAGCCGGGCGACGTCGTCGTGATCCGCTACGAGGGCCCGAAGGGCGGACCGGGGATGCAGGAGATGCTGTACCCGACGTCGTTCCTGAAGGGCCGCGGCCTGGGCAAGGTCTGCGCGCTGGTCACCGACGGCCGCTTCTCCGGCGGTACGTCGGGCCTCTCGATCGGCCACGTCTCGCCCGAGGCGGCCTCGGGCGGCACGATCGCGCTGGTCGAGGACGGCGACCACATCAAGATCGACATCCCGAACCGCACGATCGAACTCCTGGTCCCCGCGGAGGAACTGGCCAAGCGCGAGGCGGCCCTGAACGGCGTCTACGCCCCCAAGAACCGCACCCGCAAGGTCTCCAACGCCCTCCGCACCTACGCCGCCATGGCCACCAGCGCCGACAAGGGCGCCGTCCGCGACCTCAGCAAGCTCGGCTAGAGCTCGAGGTCGAAGGCCAGGTTGATCGCCTCGGCCAGGGCGGGTTCCTGGTCGGGGTGGAGGTAGCCGATGAGGCGGCCCAGTTGGGCTTTGGGGATGGTTTGGATGTTGTCGCAGGAGATCGCGCTGGGGTGATCGAGGCCGTTGTCCGGGCCGACCAGTACCTCGGTGGACAGGCCGCGGATCGTGCTGGTGATCGGGGCGACCGTGACGTTGGTCAGGCGCGGGCGGATCAGTTCGCGGGTGAGGACCACCACCGGCCGGGGCTTGTCCAGGCGGGCGATGTGCAGCGGCCGCATCAGTCGAGGTCGCTCAGAACCGTGCCTGCCGCCGCCGGGGCGAGCCCTTCGAGATCCGGATAGTCACCGCGCTCGGCCAGAATCGCCAGATCCCGCGCCGCCAACTCCCGCCGCCGCTCCCGCTCCATCGCCCGCGCGACCACGGAAGCCCGACTCGTCGCCCTCTCCGTGGCCACGAGCTCATCCATGAACTCCACCAACTCATCCGGCAACCGCACCGTGATCTGCTTACTCATACCACAACCATACCGCCGTGGGATTCACATCGGTACTGAGTCAGTTGGGGGAGAGGGTTGACCAGGTGATGAGGTCGGTGGCGGGGAGGGAGGGGAGGGCGGTGATGGCGGCGAGTTCGGTGTCCAGGAGGCCTACCAGTTGGGCCAGGCGGGTGGTGGCGTCGGGGGCCTCGAGGAGTTTCTGGCGGTCGGGGGTCATGAGTTTCATGGCCGCGGACATCAGGTAGGACAGGGTGCCGGGGTCGTCGGGGAGTTCGCCGAGGTGCAGGCCGGGGCGGCTGATCTCGCTGACGGCTTCGGCGTACCGGCGGAACCGGGCGATCGCGACCGTCGCCGTGCCCAGCGGGTCGTCGCCGAGGTCGTCGGGCAGCCACTCGACGTCCCCGACCAGGTAGTCGCCGGAGCCGTCGAGCTCGGTCACCTTGAACCGGCGGTTCCCGGTCAGCGTGACCTCGATCGGCCCCTCGTCGTCGGCGTCCAGCGTGATCTCCGAGATCGTCGCCGCACAGCCGGTCCCGTACAGCGACCGGAACACCCGCTCGCCGAGCTCGTACCCGTCCCGGACCGCGAGCGCGCCGCAGACCATTTCGCCGCCGTTCTCGACCAGGTCACGGACCACCGCGCGGCCCTGGACGTCGTTCACCGGAATCGGGAGCACCAGCCCGGGAAAGATCACCGTGTCGACAGTGAGCAACGGCAGGCGGGAGTCCATGCCGACGAGCGTAGTGGACGCGGCCCGTGATCACGCCCCGTGACCGGTCGGCCAGTGGATATGCGGTCGGGGACGCGGCGGGTGACCACTAGACTGACACCATGATTCGCCGCGTCGACCTGCGGGGCCGAGTGGCGGCCGGAGAGGTGACCGACCTCCAAGCCGAAGTGAACGCCCTCGTCCCCCGAGCCGTGTTCGACGTCGAGAAGGCCCTCGACGTCGTCCGACCGATCTGCCTGGACGTCCGCCATCGCGGTCTCGAGGCGATCAGGGAGTACGGCGAGAAGTTCGACCATGTGCGCGTCGAGGACGTCCGGGTCCCGGCCGCGGCGCTGAAGACCGCGCTCGAGGACCTCGACCCGACGGTGCGCAGCGCCTTCGAGGAGTCGATCCGGCGCGTCCGCGAGGTCAGCCAGGACGAGCTCACCGCCGACGTCGCCTCCGAGCCCGCGCCCGGCGGGCGGGTGACCCAGCGGTTCGTCCCGGTCCAGCGCGTCGGCCTGTACGTCCCGGGGGGCCGCGCACCGCTCGCCTCGAGCGTCGTGATGAACGTCGTACCGGCCCAGGTCGCCGGTGTACCGTCGCTGGCGGTGGCGTCGCCGCCGCAGAAGGAGTTCGGCGGCCTGCCGCACCCGACGGTGCTCGCGGTCTGTGCCCTGCTCGGCATCGACGAGGTGTACGCAATGGGCGGCGCGCAGGCGATCGCCGGGTTCGCGTACGGCTTCGACGGCTGCCGGAAGGTCAACCTGATCACGGGTCCCGGCAACATCTACGTGGTGGCGGCCAAGCGGCTGATGCTCGGTGTGGTCGGCATCGACTCGGAGGCGGGTCCGACCGAGATCGCGATCCTCGCCGACGACACCGCCGACCCGCAGCACGTCGCCGCCGATCTGATCAGCCAGGCCGAGCACGACCCGATGGCCGCGAGCGTGCTCGTCACGCCGAGCGAGAGCCTGGCCGCGAAGGTCGAGGCCGAGCTGCCGGTCCAGGTCGCGAAGACCAAGCACCGGGACCGTGTGACGGAGGCCCTCGAAGGCCAGCAGTCCGCTGTCGTGCTGGTCGACGACCTCGACCAGGGCACCGCCGTCGTGGACGCGTACGCCGCCGAGCACCTGGAGATCCAGACCGTCGACGCCGAGGAGCGGGCCGGGCTGATCAACAACGCCGGCGCGATCTTCGTCGGCGGCTGGTCGCCGGTGTCGCTCGGCGACTACTGCGCGGGCTCCAACCACGTCCTGCCCACGGCCGGCTGCGCCTGCCACTCGTCGGGCCTGTCCGTGCGCAGCTTCCTGAAGGCCATGCACGTCGTGAACTACACCCGCGACGCGCTGCACGAGGTCGCCGGCCACGTGCGCACGCTCGCCGACGCCGAGGACCTCCCGGCGCACGGCGCGGCGGTGGCGGTCCGGTTCCCCGGCAACGCACCAGGGGAGCGGTGATGGGTCGTTTCGACGGGCTGCCGATCCGCGAGGAGCTGAAGAGCTTCGAGCCGTACGGCGCCCCGCAGCTCGACGTCCCGGTCCTGCTCAACGTCAACGAGAACCCGTACCCCCCGAGCGAGGAGACGGTGGCGGACATCGCCGCCGCGGTCTCGGTCGCGGCCCGCGGGATGAACCGCTACCCGGACCGCGAGTTCCTCGACCTCCGCGCGGACCTCGCGGCGTACCTGGCCCGCGAGTCCGGCGCGCACCTGGCGCCCGAGCAGGTGTGGGCGGCCAACGGGTCCAACGAGGTCATGCTGCACATCCTGCAGGCGTTCGGCGGCCCCGGGCGTACGGCGCTGTCGTTCGCGCCGACGTACTCGATGTATCCGGAGTACGCGCGCGACACGAACACCGCGTGGGTCACCGGCCGCCGCGCCGAGGACTTCACGCTGGACCGGAGCAAGGCGATCGCGGCGATCTCCCGGCACCGCCCGTCGGTCGTGCTGCTCGCCTCGCCGAACAACCCGACCGGTACGGCGTTGCCGATCGACGTGACCGAGGCGATCGTCGCGCACTCCGCGGCGCTCGGCGCGGTCGTGGTGGTCGACGAGGCGTACGCCGAGTTCCGTCGTACCGGGACGCCCAGTGCGGTCAGCCTGTTGCCGTCGTACCCGAATCTCGCGGTCGCGCGGACGATGTCGAAGGCGTTCGCGATGGCCGGCGGGCGGGTCGGATACCTTGCCGCGAGCAAGCAGTTCGTGGACGCGCTGCGGATCGTCCGGCTGCCGTACCACCTGTCCGCGGTGACGCAGGCGACCGCGCGGGCCGCGCTGCGGCACGCCGACGAGCTGCTCGGCCGGGTCGAGCAGCTCCGCGTCGAGCGCGACGAGACGGTCGACTGGCTGCGGGCGCAGGGCCTGCGCGCGGTCGACTCGGACGCGAACTTCGTCCTGTTCGGCACGTTCGCGGACCGGCACGCGGTCTGGCAGGCGCTGCTCGACGACGGCGTACTGATCCGGGAGACCGGACCGGACGGCTGGTTGCGGGTCTCGATCGGCACCGGCGAGGAGATGGCCGCGTTCCGCGCCTCTTTGGAGCGGGTTCTCAAGACTGATACTGGAAGGCTGACATGACGCGCACTGCCCGGATCGATCGGGAGACCAGCGAGTCCAAGGTTCTCGTCGAGCTGAACGTCGACGGCGAGGGCCGGGCCGACATCTCGACGGGGGTCGGGTTCTACGACCACATGCTCAACGCGCTGGCCAAGCACGCGCTGCTCGACCTGCACGTGAACACGGTCGGCGACCTCGAGATCGACGCCCACCACACGGTCGAGGACACCGCGATCGGCATCGGCCAGGCGCTGAAGGAGGCGCTCGGCGACAAGCGCGGGATCCGCCGGTTCGGCGACGCGACCGTGCCGCTCGACGAGGCGCTCGTGCACTGCACGGTTGACCTGTCCGGCCGGCCGTACTGCGTGCACACCGGCGAGCCGGAGGGCCAGGTCTACGCGATCATCGGCGGCGACTACGCCGGCTCGCTGACCCAGCACGTGTTCGAGACGCTTGCGTTCAACGCCGCGATCTGCATCCACATCCGGGTGCTGTCCGGCCGCGACCCGCACCACATCGTCGAGGCGCAGTTCAAGGCCTTCGCCCGGGCGCTCCGGGCGGCCGCCGAGCTGGACCCGCGGCAGCCGGGCATCCCGTCCACGAAGGGCGCGCTGTGACCAAGAAGGTCGTGTTGCTGGACTACGGCTCGGGCAACATCCGCTCGGGCGAGCGCGCGCTGCGCCGGGTCGGCGCGGACGTCACGGTGACCGCGGACTTCGACGCTGCCTGCAACGCCGACGGCCTGCTCGTGCCGGGTGTGGGCGCCTTCGAGGCCTGCATGACCGGGCTGAAGGCGGTCCGCGGCGATGTCGCTGTCGACCGTCGGCTGACCGGTGGCCGTCCGGTGCTCGGGATCTGCGTGGGGATGCAGATCCTGTTCGCTCGCGGCATCGAGCACGGCGTCGAGACCGAGGGCTGCGACCAGTGGCCCGGCACGGTCGAGCGCCTGCGGCCCGAAGGCGCCGAGCCGGTGCCGCACATGGGCTGGAACACCGTCGACGTACCGGTCGGCACCGCGCTGTTCGACGGCCTCGAGAAGGAGCGCTTCTACTTCGTGCACTCGTACGGCGTGCACACCTGGGAGCTGACCGACACGCGCGAGTCCGTCACGCCGCTCGTCACGTGGACGACGTACGGCGGGGACAAGTTCGTCGCCGCGGTCGAGAACGGGCCGCTGTCCGCCACCCAGTTCCACCCCGAGAAGTCCGGCGACGCCGGCGCGACCCTGCTCGAGAACTGGGTCCGCTCGCTGTAATACCAGTTGCGTAACTGGTTTCACTCCTGACTATCGGTCACGGTTGGGTGCCGCTGTCCGATTTCCGGCCTCCGAGGGCTTCTCAGCCGCCCGTGCTGGTGTCACACTCACTCGCCAGGGTGGTTGAGAACCTTCGGGGATCCGGGAGGCCGGATGCTGGCGGTGAAGAACCTCGAGGTCGTCTACGACGACGTGATGCTGGTCCTGCGGGGGGTCGGGCTGGAGGTCCCGCAGGGGCGGATCGTCGCCCTGCTGGGGGCGAACGGCGCCGGCAAGTCGACGCTGCTGCGCGCGCTGTCCGGGCTGCTCGACGTGCACGAGGGCGAGGTCCGGCGCGGCTCGATCACGCTCGACGGTGAGCCGATCCACACGTACGGCGCCAGCCGGGTCGCGGCGCTGGGCATCAAGCAGGTGATGGAGGGCCGGCGGATCCTCGCCGACCTGACCGTCGAGGAGAACCTGCGGATCGGCGGGCACGTCAGCCCGCGCGCGATCCGGCAGAACCTGGACCGGACGTACCAGCTGTTCCCGGTGCTGGCCGACCGGCGCCGCAAGCCGGCCGGTTACCTGTCCGGCGGCGAGCAGCAGATGCTGGCGATCGGCCGCGCGCTGATGTCCGATCCGAAGTACCTGCTGCTGGACGAGCCGAGTCTCGGCCTGGCGCCGATGATCGTGCAGCAGATCCGGGACGTGATCGTCGAGATCAACCAGCACGGCACGACGGTGCTGCTGGTCGAGCAGAACGCGGCGATGGCGCTGTCGATCGCCGAGCACGGATACGTGCTGGAGAACGGCGCGATGGTGATGGACAAACCCGCCGCGGACCTGCTCGCGGACGGCGACGTCCGGGAGTTCTACCTGGGTCTCGGCGCGGAAGGTTCGGCGAAGTCCTTCCGCGACGTGAAGCACTACCGCCGCCGGAAGCGGTGGTTGTCGTGACGGTACTGATGTCGCGACTCCGTCGCGACGGGTCATGGGGCTGTAACTCCCGCCCTTCCCTCGTCGCTCCGGTCGCTTCGCTCCCTCCGCTCCTCAGTCCAGGGCGGGAGGCCCCATGACCGCGACCGAGGTACGGCAGAGCGAGGATGTCCAGGAAGGGTCGCCGGTGCTGACCTTCGAGGACGTGGTGCTCGCGTTCGACGGGGTGACCGCGCTCAACGGGGTGAGCTTCACCGTGAACCCCGGCGAACTCTTCGCGGTGATCGGGCCGAACGGCGCCGGCAAGACGTCGATCTTCAACGTGCTGTCCGGCGTCTACCGGCCGCAGCAGGGAACGGTTCGGTTCGGCGACCAGGACCTGCTCGGCCGCCGCCCGCACGCGATCGCCCGGCTCGGCATCGCCCGGACCTTCCAGAACATCGAGCTGTTCTCGAACCTGACCGTGCTCGACAACCTGATGCTCGGCCGCCACCACCATCACCCGTACGGCGTCCTCGCCGCGTTCGCGTGGCTCGGCAAGGCCCGCCGCAACGAGTGGGCGAACCGGCTCGCGGTCGAGGAGATCGTCGACTTCCTGGAACTCGCGCAGTGGCGCCGGCTTCCGGTCGGACTGCTCCCGTACGGCGTCCAGAAGCGGGTCGAGCTCGGCCGGGCGCTCGCGTCGGAGCCGAAGCTCCTGCTGCTGGACGAGCCGGTCGCCGGGATGAACCTGGAGGAGACCGAGGACATGGCCCGGTTCATCCTCGACATCCGCGACGAGCTCGGGCTGCCGATGATCATGGTCGAGCACGACATGGGCCTGGTGATGGACCTGGCCGACCGGATCATGGTGATCGACTTCGGCAAGCCGATCCGCACCGGAACGCCGTCCGAGGTCGCCACCGACCCCGAGGTCGTCCGCGCCTACCTCGGCGAGGAACACAAGGTGGACCGGTCATGAGCGCGACCATCGCCACCAGGGTCCGGGACCGCGCGGTAACGACGCCGGACGTGATCGCCTTGCGCGAAAAGGATCTGGGTGTCTGGCAGCAGGTCAGCTGGACGCAGTACTGGGACACCGCCGCGCTCGTCGGCCACGCGTTGATTGCCCTCGGCGTCGAGCCGGGCGACCGGGTGGCGATCCACTCGGAGAACCGCCGCGAGTGGCTCTACACCGACGTCGGCACGGTCGCCGTCCGCGCCGCCACGGTCGGCCTGTACCCGACCAACCCGGTCGCCGAGGTCGGCTACCTGTTGCGGCACTCGGGCGCGAAGGTGCTGATCGCCGAGGACCAGGAGCAGGTTGACAAGGCGCTCGCGATCGACGACCTGCCCGACCTCCGGCACATCGTGTACGTCGAACCGCGCGGCATCCGCTACCGGTACGACGACCCGCGGCTGATCGCGTGGCCCGACTTCCTCGCCATCGGCCAGCGGCACCGCGAGGCGAACCCGGACGCGGTCACGCAGCGGATGGCGGCGGCCCGCTCCGACGACGTGGTCACGCTGATCTACACCTCCGGCACCACCGGCCCGCCGAAGGGCGTGATGCTGACCGCCGCGAACGTCGACTTCGCGATCCAGGAGCTGGTCGAGCGCGGCGGCTTCACCGCGCCGCCGCCGTCACCGCGCGACAGCGTGCTGTCCTACCTGCCGCTGTGCCACGTGGCCGAGCGGATCTTCAGCGGCTGGTTCGGCGCCGGTGCCGGCGTCTGCGTGCACTTCGCCGAGTCGATCGAGACCGTCGCCACCAACCTGCACGAGGTCCAGCCGACGGTCCTGTTCGGCGTCCCGCGGATCTGGGAGAAGATCGCGGCCGGCGTCCAGATCCGGGTCGAGTCCGCGGACCCGGTCAAGCGGCTGATCGGCGGCTACTGGCTGCGCCGCGCGGACTGGATCGGCGGTGTCCTCGCCGCCCACGACGGACGTCATACGGCGGCGTCCCGCGCGGTCTACGCGATCGGCTGGCTGTTCTGCTACCGCGCGCTGAAGGACCGGGTCGGCCTGCGCGAGGTCCGCTACGCGGCCTCCGGCGCCGCGCCGATCGCGCCCGAGGTACTGCGGTTCTTCATGGGCCTCGGGGTGCCGATGCACGAGGTCTACGGGATGACCGAGAACACCGCCGTGGCGACGGCGAACCGGCCGGGCCGGATCAAGGTCGGTACCGTTGGTGAGCCCCACGAGGGTGTCGAGGTGAAGGTCGACGAGGCCACCGGCGAGATCCTCACCCGGCACCCGGGCACCTTCGCCGGCTACTGGCAGGATCCCGAGGCGACCGCGAAGGTGATCGACCCCGACGGCTGGCTGCACACCGGCGACGTGGGCGAGTGGGTCGACGGCACGCACCTGCGGATCACCGACCGGATGAAGGACATCATCATCACCGCGGGCGGCAAGAACGTCGCGCCGTCGGAGATCGAGAACGCGCTCAAGGCGTCGCCGTACATCAAGGAAGCCGTCGTGATCGGCGACCGGCGGAAGTTCCTGACCGCGTTGATCGGGATCGAACCGGACACCGTCGGCCACTGGGCGCAGGTGCACCGGCTGCCGTACTCGACGTACGGCGACCTGTCCGCGAAACCGGAGGTGGTCGCGCTGGTGCAGGGCGTCGTGGACGAGGTGAACGCGCGGTTCGCCACCGTCGAGCAGGTGCGCTCGTTCCGGCTGCTGCCGAAGCTCCTGGACCACGAGGACGGCGAACTCACCGCGACCCAGAAGGTGAAGCGCAAGGCGGTCGCCGACACGTTCGCCGAGCTGGTCGACTCGATGTACGCCGGAGGTGCGCGGTGAACGAGTTCGTCGCCACCGTCGTCCGCGGGCTCGGCAACGGGTCGATCTACGCCCTGCTGGCGCTCGGTTTCGTGATCGTCTACAAGTCGATGCGGGTGATCAGCTTCGCCCAGCCGGCGTTCATGATGGCCGGCGCGCTGCTGGTCGGCTACCTGGTGCTGGAGATGAACTTCTTCCTCGCCGTGCTGGTCGCGCTGCTGCTGACCGCGCTGCTCGGCGCCGGGGTGGAACGGCTCGCGCTGCGGCCGATGATCGGCAAGCCGGTGTTCGTGATCGCGATCATCACGCTCGGCGTCGACATCGTGATCCGCACGGTCGTGAACTCGTTCATCGGCCTGGACATCCGCCAGATGGGCGATCCGTGGGGGCTGAAGCAGGTCGACGTACTCGGGGCGCGGATCGACCAACGGCACCTGGCAACGCTCGTGACGACGCTGCTCGTGGTGGCCGCGCTCTTCGCCTTCTACCGCTGGTCGCGGACCGGGCTGGCGATGCGCGCGGCAGCGTCGGACCAGGAGGTCGCGCTCGCCCAAGGCGTCTCGGTAGGCCGGGTGTTCTCCCTGTCGTGGGCACTCGCCGCCGCCCTCGCGGGGTTGGCCGGCGTCTTCCTGTCGACCGGTATCGGGCTCGAGCAGAACCTCTGGCTGACCGCGCTGAAGGCGCTACCGGTAATCATCCTCGGCGGCCTCGACTCACTGGGCGGCGCGGTGATCGCCGGCCTGTCCATCGGCGTGGTCGAAGCACTAGTCGGCAGCTACGGCGACGACCTCCACCCCGTCTTCGGCGGCGACTTCTTCCTGGTCGTCCCGTACCTGCTGATGCTCCTCGTCCTCCTGCTCAAACCATACGGCCTGTTCGGCACCAGAGAGGTGGAGCGCATTTGACGTCCTCCCCGCCCTGAAGAGTGGGGATTCCAACTACTACGCGGAGGTAGCGTGTTGAGGTTCACGCTTCAACGAGACCCGTACGGGCGTCTCTCGGCGTGCGCTGACGGCCCGTCCGGCCGCGATGTTCACTGCCGCGTTCACGTCCGCGTTGCCCCGATGCCCGCAGGCCGCGCACCGGAACACCGCTTGGCTCTCGCGGTTCTCGGCTGCGCGGTGCCCACAGACGCTGCAGGTCTGCGACGTGTACGCCGGGTCGACTCCTTCGACCCGCCCGGGGGCCTTCTGTCGCAGGCGCTGGACGAGCAGTCCCCAGCCGTTGGCCAGGATGCCCCGGTTGAGTCCGCTCTTGGCGCGGCGACCGTTCGGCAGATACGCCCCTGGCCGATCGGCGTCAGGCTTGGGCTTGGGTCGTCGAGTCAGCTGCGCCACCCGCAGGCCCTCCACGCGGATCAGATCGAACCGGCGGGCGAGGTGGGTGCTGACCTTCTCCACCCAGTCCGTGCGGCGGTCGACGGCGCGGGCGTGCAGTTTGGCGATCGCGGCCTTCACCCGCCGGCGTCGGTTGGAGTTGCGATCGCAGCGCGCGAGGCGGCGTTGCAGGTGTTTGAGCCGTTTCTGTTCGCGGTCTGCCAGCCCGGGGCAGATCAGGAGTTCGCCGGTGGACAGAGCGGCGGACACCGAGACGCCGCGGTCCACGCCGACGACCTCACCGGAACCGGGTGCGGGGATCGGCGGCGGGATGGCGGCGAACGCGAGGTGCCAGCGACCCGCTCGGTCGCAAGTGATGCGGTACGACTTCGCGTCGGGAATCCGGCGAGACAGGCGGAACCGTACCCAGCCGACCTTGGGGACCAGCACCTCAGCCCACTTGCGGTTCAACTTGATCACTCGGGACGCCTGCGGGCCGACGATGCGGAAGCCTTCGTGCTTCCCGGCCTTGCGCCAGGTCGGCCGTCGATGGGTGCCGGCGAAGAAGTACTTGACGGCTTGGGCGAAGTCACGCAGGGCTTGTTGCTGCACGGTCTGCGATCCTGCGCGGAGCCACCCGAACTCGCGACGTGCTTCGGTCAGTTGGCGGGCCTGCTCGGCGTACCCAGGCGTCGGGCCCTTGTCGGGAGTCCACATCGACCACTGCTCGAGCGCCAGATTCCACACGATCCGGGCTTGCCTGCACTGCTCCAGCAACGCCGCGTGCTGCGCCGGAGTCGGGCACATCCGGAACCGGGACATGCCTCCTACTCAACCAGCCGGCACCGACAGTTCCCGGTTTCCGAGGCGGGGCGGCAAATACCATGAGCACCTCACACGGAAGGCCTCTGCTCTACCTGTCCTACAAGCAGGACATGGCGTTGCTCAACACGTCCGCGAAGCGGGTGTGGACGGTGGTGCTTGCGGTGGTGGCGGTGGCGTTGCCGTTTCTGTTGACTGACGACATTCTCGTCGTGCTCGCGACGGCCTGTGTGGCGTCGATCGGGGCTATCGGGTTGAACCTCGTCACGGGGTACGCCGGTCAGGTTTCGCTCGGGCATGCGTTCTTCCTGGCGATCGGGGCGTACACGGCGGCGGCGTTGTCGGGGGATCCGGACAGCACCCGGTTGATCGGGTTCGGGATCACCTCGCTGCCGGTCTGGTTGCTCGCGTCCGGGCTGGTCGCGGGGCTGGCGGGGTTGATCGTCGCGCCGTTGGCGGCCCGGTTGCGAGGTCTGTACCTCGCCGTGGTCACGCTCGGGCTCGTGTTCATCGGGGAGCACGTGTTCAAGCACTGGCGCGAGCTGACCGGAGGCGTCGGCGTCGGGCGGCCGGCCGCCGTACCGGAGTTGTTCGGGTTCCAGTTCGCGGTGGACGGGGCGACCTTCACCAAGGCGCAGAAGCTGTATCTGCTGATGCTCGTGCTGCTGGTGATCTTCGGGGTGCTGGCCCGCAACCTCGTCCGGTCGCGGATCGGCCGGGCGCTGGCCGCGGTCCGGGACCGGGATCTGGCCGCCGAGGTGATCGGGGTCGACGTGACCCGGTACAAGATGATCGCGTTCGCGGCGTCGTCGTTCTACGCCGGCGTCGCGGGCGCGCTGCTGTACGTGATGATCGGCTTCGTCGAGCCGGGGTCGTTCAACCTCGGGATGTCGGTGCAGTACATCGCGATGGTGCTGATCGGCGGTGTCGCGACGATCTCCGGATCGGTGCTCGGCGCGCTGTTCATCACCCTGCTGCCGCGGGTCACCCGCGAGCTCCCGGCCGTGCTGCCGTTCATCAGCGCCAGCTCGACGGCCGGGGGCATCACGGTCTTCCAGGTCGAGACGATCCTCTACGGCCTGTTGATCATCGGCTTCCTGATCTTCGAGCCACGGGGGCTGTTCGGGATCTGGATCAGGGTCCGCACTTACTGGAAGTCGTGGCCGTTCTCGCACTGAAGGAGCACCGATGAGCGTGCACAGAGGAATCGCCGTCGCCGTCGTGGCGGCGCTGGTACTGGTCGCGGGGTGCCGCAACGAGGCCCCGGAGGCCCAGCAGGGCAGTTCGGGGGTCAAGTTCGACGTCGGGGTCACCTCCGAGCCGTGCCCGGCGGCGGTGGACAAGTCCAAGGGCTGCATCTACCTGGGCTCGATCTCGGACCTCACCGAGGGCCCGTTCAAGGCGCTCGGGGTGCCGATCACCGAGAGCCAGAAGGCGTTCTGGAAGCGGGTCAACGAGGCAGGCGGCATCGGGGCCTTCGAGGTCGACGTCACGAAGTACACCAAGGACAACAAGTACAACCCGCAGATCCACAACGAGGTGTACGCCGAGATCAAGCCGGACGTGCTCGGACTCGCGCAGACCCTCGGCTCGCCGACCACCGCGGCGATCCTCGGCGACCTCAAGTCCAGCGGCACGATCGGCGTTCCGGCGTCCTGGACGTCGGCGTGGGCGTTCGAGGACGTGATCCTGGAGTCCGGGACGAACTACTGCTTCGAGTCGATGAACTCGGTCGACTTCGCGGTCGAGACGCTGAAGCCGAAGAGCGTCGCCGCGGTGCACTTCCCGGGCGACTACGGCGACGACGCGGCGGCCGGCACGAAGCTCGCGGCCGAGGCGAACAAGCTGACGTTCACCGACATCCCGACCGCGCCGGGGCAGGAGAACCAGGGCGCCGCGGTCCAGAAGCTGCTCGCGGCCAAGCCGGACCTGGTGATCCTGACCACCGGCCCGACCGAGGCGGCGACGATCGTCGGCGGCGCCGCGCAGAACGGGTTCAAGGGCCAGTTCATCGGCACCAGCCCGACGTGGAACCCGGCGCTGCTGAAGAGCCCGGCCGCGCCCGCGCTGACCGCGTTGTACCGGCAGTCCGGGCCGTGGGCGCCGTACGGCGCGGACACGCCGGGGCACAAGGCGCTCGCCGAGTCGATCGACCAGGCGATGTTCAAGGCGGCCCCGAACGACGGGTACACGGCCGGCTGGGTCTGGTCGTACCCGCTGAAGGCCGCGCTGCAGAAGGCGGTCGACGCCAAGGACCTCACCCGCGCCGGGCTGCTGAACGCGGTGAAGTCGCTGGAGACGGTCGACTACGAGGGGATGCTGCCGGCCGAGGCCGGACGTTTCTCGGGTGAGCCGAACGAGCGGGTCTTCCGCGGCAGCATCATCTCCAAGGTGGACCCGTCGGCGCCGACCGGCGTGACCGTCGAGCGGAACTTCTTCACCGGTAAGACTGCCCAGGCCCACGAGTTCACCAAGCCCTGCTACCAGTAACCGCGTCGAAGATCGGGGCACCCGCGGATCCGCGGGTGCCTCGGCGCGCGGTTCGCCTTGTCGTTGTCGTTTGTTCACCGTACGTTCATCGTTGACCGGCAGATCCTTTCCGCCCATGAGGAGGCCACGCACGTGTCCGTTGAACAGAATCCCCTGTCCCGGCGGCAATTCGTCGCCCGAGCGGCCGCGGCCGGCGTCGCGGTCAGCGTCGCCGGGTCCGTCGAGGCGCTCTACACCGCCCAGCCGGCGCTCGGCACCTCCGGCCCGAAGCTCGGGTACGGCCCGTTGATCGAGGACCCGAACGGCATGCTCGACCTGCCGCGCGGGTTCAGCTACAAGGTCGTGTCCCGCGAGGGCACGGTCCGGCCGGACGGCCTGAAGACCCCGAGCCGGTTCGACGGGATGGGCACCTTCCCGGACCGAGCCGGCGGCAACCGGCTGGTCCGCAACCACGAGTGCAGCCCGACCGCGACGATCAAGGTCGTCGCGCCGCCGGAGCGCACGTACGACCCGGCCGCGGCCGGCGGCACCAGCACGGTCGTCGTGAACCGGCACAACGAGCCCACCCAGGAGTTCGTCAGCCTCGGCGGCTCCGCGATCAACTGCTCCGGCGGCATCACGCCGTGGCGCACCTGGCTGACCTGCGAGGAGACCGAGGACAAGGCCGGCACCCGCGGCTACACCAAGGACCACGGGTTCATCTTCGAGGTCGACCCGTACGACGACCGCCGGAACGTGAACCCGACGCCGCTGACCGCGATGGGCCGCTTCCAGCACGAGGCGGTCGCGATCGACCCGGCGACCGGGATCGTGTACGAGACCGAGGACGCGTTCGTGGCGCCGCTCGGCGGGTTCTACCGGTTCCTCCCCAACCGGCCGCGGGGCGGCTGGGGCAGCCTGCGGGCCGGCGGCGAGCTGCAGGCGATGCACATCCCGGACCTGCCCGACCTGTCCGTCGTGCAGGAGGCCGGCACCGAGTTCCACGGGGTGCAGTGGCTCAAGGTCCCGGACCCGCTCGCCACGACCGAGTCGGTGCGCTCGCAGGACTACCCGAAGCCGATCACCGGCGGCTACAAGCTCGAGGGCTGCTGGTGGGGCACGCTGGACCGCTGCGTGTACTTCGTCTCGTCGTTCGCGCGCACCGAGCTCGGCCCGAAGGTCGACCACGACGGCCAGGTGTGGCGGTACGACCCGCGCAAGCACACGCTCCGGCTCGAGGTGATCTTCACCCGCCCGAAGCCGGGCTCCGACGACCCCGAGTTCGATGCCCCGGACAACATCACGATGTCGCCGTACGGCGGGCTGATGATGTGCGAGGACGGGCTGGGGGAGCAGCACATCCTCGGTACCACCGAGGACGGCGAGGTCTTCAAGTTCGCCCGGAACCGGGTCAACACCGGCACCCCGGAGGAGCCGTCGTACGGCGAACTGGCGGGCGCCGGGTTCTCCGCCGACGGCCGGACGATGTTCTTCAACGTCTACAGCCCCGGCATCACGTACGCGATCACCGGCCCCTGGCGCCGGAGGCGCTGACGGCTCAGCGCCGCAGGCGCTGACCGAACCTCCGCCGCGACCGCCTGGCCCGGGTCAGGCGGTCGCGCCGGGGAAGGCGAGTGGTACGCCGCCCCAGGCGAGCTGGTTGCCCGCGGCGGCGAGCAGGGCCTCGATCGCGAAGGCTCGGACGGCGGGTTGTTCGGCGGCCTCGACGAGGTCGCCGTACACCGCCGCGATCCGGACCTCGACCACCAGCACCAGCGCCGCCGCGGTGGCCGCGTTCACGACCGCCCGCGGCAGGTCGTACGCCGGTTCGGCCGCGACCGGTGTCTCGCCGGCGGCGGCGATCAGCGCGCTCAGCCGGTCGCGGTTCGCCCGGTGCGCCTCGAACAGTTCGCCGGCCGCCCGGAACTTGGCCCCGTTGAGCTTCCCGCCGGCCACGCCCACGCCGTACAGCGCGGCGTGCTCACCGGCGAGCGCAGCCTGCAGCGCCTCGAGCTGGTTCACGCGGTGGGCCTCGCAAGCTTTGGGGCCAGCGCCGCGCCCAGCTGGGTCTCGGAGGCGGCGATCTGGGCGAGCAGGCGCGCGGGGGCGCCGGACAGCTTGGCGGCCGCCGCCGCGTGCGCGCCGGCCAGCGCCTTCTCCTGCTTGGAGATCGCGGACAACGCCGCCTGCGCGCTCTTCGCCGGGGCCACGGCCGTGGTCGCCTTGGCGGTGACGCCGGCGGTCTCCTTGAGCTTGGCGAGGTGGCTCGAGTGGTACTTCGCCCCCGCGGCCAGCTGGGCCTTCAGCGTCGGGAACTTCCGGCTCGAGGTTGCGTAGAGCTGGGACAATTGAGTCAGCTGGGTCGCCGCAGTACTGAGCGCCGCG
This sequence comes from Kribbella sp. HUAS MG21, assembly GCF_040254265.1. Taxonomy (GTDB): domain Bacteria; phylum Actinomycetota; class Actinomycetes; order Propionibacteriales; family Kribbellaceae; genus Kribbella. Next base: position 7,698,583 of record NZ_CP158165.1, on the reverse strand, counting down.
ACGACCGCCGGGTCGACGGACGGAGTCTCCTCGGCCGGACCCTGCGACGGCGGCGCGCTGTTCACGGCGCCCGGCGTACCGGTGCCGGCGGGCTCGTCCTCGCAGCCGGTCAGCGCGACCGCTCCCGGAAGCAGGACGGCGGTCACGACGACGGCGCGCCGGGACGGCGTCGGGCGGACCGGCGTGGATCGGGACGGGCGGCGTGGAGGCACGGCGGAACGATACCCGGTGACGCGACCGCGACCGGCCCGGGACGAGCCGATGACCCGGATCGGGGCGTCGGCCGGATAGGGTGGGCTACTGCCCTCGGCCGGACCGCCGAGGACGGAACGGGTGCACAACTGGAGAGAGGCAGGTCAACCTGTGAGCCGGAAACCGAACCCCACGGGCCACACGGACACCACGAGCCTCGAGAACTTCCTGCGGCCGATCGTCGAGCAGTTCGGCTGCGACCTGGAGGCCGCGGACATCGCTCCGGCCGGCCGCCGCCGGTTGCTGCGGGTCCTGGTCGACCGCGACGGCGGCGTCAGCCTGGACGACGTCGCCGAGGTCACCCGGGCCATCTCGAAGGCGCTCGACGCCGACGACATCATGGGCGAGGGCGCGTACACGCTGGAGGTCTCGAGCCCCGGCGTGGACCGCCCGCTGACCCTGCCCCGGCACTGGCGCCGCAACACCGGCCGGCTGGTCGCGGTCACGCTGACCGCCGGCGGGAAGCTCACCGGCCGGATCAAGTCCGTCTCCGAGGAGGCGGCCGAACTGGACGTGGACGGCAAGCGGCAGAGCGTCGCGTACGCCGACATCGCGAAGGCCAAGGTCCAGATCGAGTTCAACCGGGCTGCCGGCAACGACACTGAGCCATCTCTTGATGATGGAGAAACACCTGCCGACGGCACGGTGGAGGAGAACTGACATGGACATCGACATGGCCGTGCTGCGGTCGCTGGAACGGGAGAAGGACATCTCCCTGGACGTGGTCGTCGAAGCGATCGAGCAGGCGCTGCTGGTCGCGTACCACCGCACCGAGGGCGCGCAGCAGCACGCCCGCGCCGAGCTGGACCGCAAGACCGGGCACGTGACCGTCTACGCCCGCGAGCTGGCCGAGGACGGCACGCTCGCCCGGGAGTACGACGACACCCCGCACGACTTCGGCCGGATCGCGGCCACCACCGCCAAGCAGATCATCCTGCAGCGGCTGCGCGACGCCGAGGACGAGGTGCGGTACGGCGAGTTCTCCGGCAAGGAGGGCGACATCGTCTCCGGTGTCGTCCAGCAGGGCCGCGACCCGCGGTCGGTGATGGTCGACCTCGGCAAGATCGAGGCCGTGCTGCCGGTGCCGGAGCAGGTGCCGGGGGAGAAGTACGAGCACGGCGCCCGGCTGCGGGTGTACGTGGTCGGTGTCCGCAAGGGCTTCAAGGGCCCGCAGATCACGGTCAGCCGGACGCACCCGAACCTGGTGAAGAAGCTGTTCGCGCTGGAGGTCCCGGAGATCGCCGACGGCACCGTCGAGATCACCGCGATCGCCCGCGAGGCGGGGCACCGGACCAAGATCGCGGTCCGGACCCTGAACCCGTCGGTGAACGGCAAGGGCGCCTGCATCGGGCCGATGGGGCAGCGGGTGCGCAACATCATGCACGAGCTGCACGGCGAGAAGATCGACATCATCGACCACAGCGACGACCCGGCGACCTTCGTCGGGAATGCGCTGTCCCCGGCGCAGGTTACGTCTGTCGAGGTGGTGGACGCCGCGGCCCGTGCGGCGCGCGTCGTCGTCCCCGACTACCAGCTCTCGCTGGCGATCGGCAAGGAGGGGCAGAACGCCCGCCTGGCCGCCCGGCTCACCGGCTGGCGCATCGACATCCGCCCGGATACCGATGTGACTGCCGGGAGCGAGAAGGTAGACTGATCTCTCGGTCGGTCGACTGAGTCGCAACCACACCCAAGGATCACCTGACAGTGAGCGCAGCCGCGCGCCCCGGGAAGCTTCCGGAGCGCACATGCATCGGGTGCCGGAAGCGAACCGGTCGGACCGGCCTGCTGCGGATGACGGTTTCCGGAGGACTCGTGCTCCCGGATCCCGATCGTCGGGCACCCGGCCGCGGGGCGCACCTGCACCCCGCGCTCGAGTGCTTCGACCTCGCCGTCCGGCGCAAGGCGTTCCCACGGGCCTTCCGGGTCCCGGGGCCGCTCGACGTGACCGGGCTGCGGGAGTACGTCGCGCAGCGTGATAAGTAAGAAGCAGCAGAAATGGCGGCCTCCCAGGCCGTCCGCGGCGGTCCGACCGGGCCGTCCGTGACCGACATGAAGGCGGGTCATCGACTCATGACCACTCGATGAGTGTCTACCGATGAGTGCAAAGCGATGAGCACGTACGTCAACTAACGGTCCGCGCCCAGGCTCGGACCAGAGGGAGAGTAGTGGCAAAGGTCCGGGTCTACGAGCTCGCGAAGGAGCTCGGAGTTACCAGCAAGGTCGTACTGACCAGACTGAACGACATGGGCGAGTTCGTCCGGTCGGCATCCTCGACGATCGAGGCACCTGTCGTCCGGAGGTTGGCGGAGGACTTCGAGAAGAACCCGCCGAAGAAGCGCGCGGCCAAGAAGGCCGCCGCCAGCACGTCCGCCGCGCCCCAGGCGACCGCACCGGTCGCCCCCGCGGCACCCAAGCAGGCACAGCCGGCCCAGCCGGCGACCCCCAAGGCTCCGGCCGAGCGCCCCGCGCCGGCCGCTGAGAGCACGTCTGCCCCGGCTCCGCAGGCGCCGGCGTCCCCGGTGACCGAGGCCGCTCCGGCGGCCAAGGCCACCCCGGCTCCGGGCGTCAAGCCCGGTCCGCGGCCGGGCCCGAAGCCGGGTCCGCGCCAGGAGCAGGCTCCGGCCGAGTCCGCCCCGGCGGCCAAGGCCGAGGCCCCGGCTCCGTCGACCCCGGCGTTCGAGGCCCCCGCGGCCAAGGCGGCGCCCGAGACCTCGGCCCCGTCGGCTCCGGCCCCGGGCCCGCGGCGTCCGGGCGGCGACAGCGCGGCCCGTCCGGGCCCGCGTCCGGGCGGTCAGGGTACGGCGCCGCGTCCGGGCGGCCAGGCCTCCGCGCCGCGTCCGGGTGGTGCGCAGGGCGGTGCCCCGCGTCCGGGTGCGCCCCGTCCGGGTGCCCCGCGTCCCGGTGCCCCCCGTCCGGGTGGCGCCCAGGGCGGTGGCCCGCGTCCGGGTGCGCCGCGTCCGGGCAACAACCCGTTCAGCTCGACCCAGGGCATGCAGCGCGGTGGACCGCGCCCCGGCCCGGGCGGCGGCGGTTCCGACCGGCAGGCCCCGAGCCCGGCCGGCATGGCGCCGCGCCCGCCGCAGGGTCGTGGCGGCGGTGACCGGAGTGGTGGCGGCGACCGGCCGCCGCGTCCGGGCGGCGTGCCCGGCGCTCCGCGCCCCAACCCGGCGATGATGCCGAAGTCCTCGGCCGGTACCTTCACCGGCCGTCCCGGTGGCGGCTCCGGCGGCCCCGGCGGCGGTGGTCGCGGACGTCCGGGCGGTGGCCCGGGTGCCGGTCCGCGCGGCGGTGGCGGCGGCGGTGGCGGTGGCTTCCGTCCGGGTGGCGGCGGCCCCAGCGGCCCGCCCGGTGGCGGCGGTGGCCGCCCGGGTCCGGGCAACCGCGGTCGTGGCGGGACGCAGGGTGCCTTCGGGCGTCCGGGCGGTCCGGCGCGCCGTGGCCGCAAGTCGAAGCGCGCCAAGCGCCAGGAATTCGACAACATGCAGGCCCCGGCGGTCGGCGGCGTCCGCGTCAAGCACGGTGACGGCGAGGTCGTGAAGCTGCCGCGCGGCGCTTCGCTGACGGACTTCGCCGAGAAGGTCGGCGTCGACCCGGCGTCGCTGGTCCAGGTGCTGTTCCACCTCGGTGAGATGGTGACCGCGACCCAGTCGGTGAACGAGGAGACGCTCGAGCTGCTCGGCACCGAGCTGAACTACGACGTCCAGATCGTGTCGCCGGAGGACGAGGACCGCGAGCTGCTGCAGTCCTTCGACATCGAGTTCGGCAACGACGAGGGCGACGAGGGCGACCTGGCTCCGCGGCCGCCGGTGGTGACCGTGATGGGTCACGTCGACCACGGTAAGACGAAGCTGCTGGACGCGATCCGGATGGCGAACGTCGTGGCCGGCGAGGCCGGCGGCATCACCCAGCACATCGGTGCGTACCAGGTGACCACCGAGGTGGACGGCGAGCAGCGGGCGATCACCTTCGTCGACACCCCGGGTCACGAGGCGTTCACCGCCATGCGTGCCCGTGGTGCGCAGGCCACCGACATCGTCATCCTGGTGGTCGCGGCCGACGACGGCGTGATGCCGCAGACGATCGAGGCGCTGAACCACGCCCGCGCGGCGGGGGTCCCGATCGTGGTCGCGGTGAACAAGATCGACGTCCCGGCGGCGGACCCGGCGAAGGTGCGCGGTCAGCTGACCGAGTACGGCCTGGTCCCCGAGGAGTACGGCGGCGACACGATGTTCGTCGACGTCTCGGCGAAGTCCCGGATCAACATCGACGGCCTGCTCGAGGGCGTCGTACTGACCGCGGACGCGGCGCTGGATCTGCGGGCCAACCCGGACATGCACGCCGAGGGCATCGCGATCGAGGCGAACCTCGACAAGGGCCGTGGTCCGGTGGCGACCGTGCTGGTGCAGCGCGGCACGCTCCGGGTCGGCGACTCGATGGTGGTCGGCCCGGCGTACGGCCGGGTCCGGGCCATGCTCGACGAGCACGGCAACAACGTCGAGGAGGCGACCCCGTCGCGTCCGGTCCTGGTGCTCGGTCTGACCGCCGTACCGGGGGCCGGTGACAAGTTCCTGGTGGTCGAGGACGACCGCCGGGCGCGGCAGATCGCCGAGAAGCGCGAAGCCCGGGCCCGGGCGGCCGCGAACGCCAAGCGTCGCGTCCGTCGCACCCTCGAGGACTTCATGGCCTCGATGGAGAAGGGCGAGACCCAGGAGCTGCTGCTCATCCTCAAGGGCGACGTGTCCGGTTCGGTCGAGGCGCTCGAGGACGCGCTGGTCCGGATCGAGGTCGGCGACGAGGTGAGCCTGCGGATCATCGACCGCGGTGTCGGTGCGATCAACGAGAACGACGTCAACCTGGCCATCGCGTCGAACGCCGTCATCATCGGCTTCAACGTGCGGCCGGCGGGCAAGGCCGGGGACCTGGCCGAGCGCGAGGGCGTGGATGTCCGGTACTACTCGGTCATCTACTCGGCGATCGACGACATCGAGGCCGCCCTGAAGGGCATGCTCAAGCCGATCTACGAGGAGGTCACCCTCGGCCAGGCCGAGATCCGGGAGATCTTCCGCTCCTCGAAGGTGGGCAACATCGCCGGTTGCTGGGTGACCAGCGGCCTGATCCGCCGCAACGCCAAGGTCCGGTTGATCCGGGACGGCGCGGTGGTCGTCGACAACACCGAGCTGTCGTCGCTGAAGAGGTTCAAGGACGACGCGTCCGAGGTCCGCGAGGGCTTCGAGTGCGGTCTGACCATCAACAACTACAACGACATCAAGATCGGCGACATCGTCGAGGCGTTCGAGCTCCGCGAGAAGCCGCGCAGCTGACCGACCGACAGGCGATGACCCGACCCGGGTCGTCGAGGAGTAGCGTCCGGAGAGACCGTGTTCTCTCCGGACGTTGCTCGTGAATGAGGGAGTGAGCCCTGATGGGTGAAGCAAGGGCGAAGCAGTTGGCCGACCGGATCCAGGTGCTCGTCGCGGAGCTGCTGGAGCGCCGGGTCAAGGACCCGCGGCTCGGGTTCGTCACGGTCACCGACGCCCGGCTGACCGGCGACCTGCGGGAGGCCAGCATCTTCTACACGGTGTACGGCGACGAGCAGGCCCGCGCGTCCACCGCGGCCGCGCTGGAGTCGGCCAAGGGGCTGATCCGCAGCGAGGTCGGCAAGGCGCTCGGGCTGCGGCACACGCCGAGCGTGGCGTTCTTCCTGGACGCCGTACCGGAGAGCGCCGGGCACATCGAGGAGCTGCTCGAGAAGGCCCGGATGGCCGACGCCGAGGTGGCCAAGGCCGCCGCGGGCGCGAAGCCGGCCGGCGACGCGGACCCGTACAAGCACAAGCCGGACGACGAGGACGAGCAGGACTGAGAACCGCTTTGAGCATGGAGCCGACCCCGGCCTTCACGCCGGCGTCCGACGGCATCGTGGTCGTCGACAAGCCGGCCGGCATGACCTCGCACACGGTCGTCGCCCGGATCCGCAAGCTGGCCGGCACCCGCAAGGTCGGGCACGCCGGCACGCTGGACCCGATGGCGACCGGCGTGCTGATCGCCGGGCTGAACCGGGCCACCCGGCTGCTCGGCCACCTGCAGCTGGCCGACAAGTCGTACGACGCGACGATCCGGCTCGGGGCGACCACGACGACCGACGACGCCGAGGGCGAGATCGTCAGCACCGCGCCGGTCGGCGGCGTGACCGCGGAGGCGATCTCGGCGGCCGTCGAGGGGTTCCGGGGCGAGATCGCGCAGGTGCCGTCGAAGGTGTCGGCGATCAAGGTCGACGGCCGGCGGGCCTATGAGCGGGTCCGGGCCGGCGAGGAGGTCGCGCTCAAGGCCCGCGCGGTGACCGTGTCGCGGTACGACATCCTCGACGTCCGGCCGGACGCCGACGGGATCTCGGTCGACGTCTCGGTGGACTGCTCCAGCGGGACCTACATCCGCGCCCTGGCGCGGGACCTCGGCACCGAGCTCGGCGTCGGCGGCCACCTGACCGCGCTCCGCCGTACCCGGGTCGGCGCCTTCGACCTGTCCGCCGCGCATTCGCTGGAGTCGCTGGCGAAGTCCTTCGACTGGCTGCCGATCGCGGACGTTGCCGCCGGCACCTTCCCGCGGTACGACGCCGACGAAGCCCAGGCCGCCGCGATCCGCACCGGCCGCCCGCTCCCGGGCCTGGACCTGCCGCCCGGCCAGACGGCGATGTTCGCCCCGGACGGCACCTTCCTGGCCCTCTACGAGCCCCACGGCCCCCTCGCGAAACCCACCGCGGTCTTCGTCGGCTGAAAACTGTCGGTGGCCCGGCGTAGCGTGCCGAGGCATGAAATACGGGTTCGTGATGGCGTACGGCGATGCGCGTGATGCGGCCGAGTTGGCGGTGCTGGCGGAGCGGCACGGGTGGGACGGGTTCTTCGTCTGGGAGTCGATCTGGGGGATCGACGCCTGGGTGATGCTCGGGGCCGCGGCGATGACGACGGAGCGGATCCGGCTGGGCACCATGCTCACGCCGTTGCCGCGCCGCAAACCGTGGGACGTGGCGGGGCAGACGTCGACCGTGGACAACCTCAGCGGCGGCCGGGTGATTCTCGCCGTCGGGCTGGGGGTGGCGGGGGAGGAGCGGTTCTGGTTGTTCGAGGACGATCCGGGGCGGAAGGTCCGCGCGGAGCTGATGGACGAGTCGCTGGAGATGCTGCAGCACCTGTGGCGCGACCAGCCGTTCGAGTTCACCGGCCGGTACTACCGGTCGCGGAAGATCGCCGAGCTGATGCCGCCCGCACCACCGCCGCCGGTGCAGCAGCCGCGGATCCCGACCTGGGTGGTCGGCGCCTGGCCGCGCCCGAAGTCGATGCGCCGCGCCGCGCTCCAGGACGGCTGGCTGCCCAACTACGTCGTACCGCCGGGCCAGGAGCGCGGTGAGTGGACGCCGGCGTTGCTGGCGGAGGGCGTCGAGTGGATCCGCCGCGAACGCGCCGAGCACGGCCTGACCATGGACGGCTACGACATCGTCGCCGAGGGCGCCACCTCCGCCGACGACGCCGACTCCGCCGCCACGGTCCGCCCCTGGGCCGACGCGGGCGCGACCTGGTGGATCGACGCCGACTGGTCCTCGATGGACCCGGCCGTCGTCCGCGCTGCCGCCGAACGCCGCCTCAAGGCCGGCCCGCCACGCGTCGACTGAGGGCCCGCTCCGAGGTGGGCACGTACGCTGGTGGGGTGCGTTCGCGACCGACGTTGGAGTGGGCCCCCGGGCCGGAAGTGCTGGCGTTGGAGCCTGGCCTGACGGACATCCGCCCGGTCGCGGAGAGCGTCGCCGCGGGGCGGGTCGTCGTACTGAGCGGCGCCGGGATCTCTACCGAGTCGGGCATCCCTGACTACCGCGGTGAGACCGGGAGCCTGCGGACGCACACGCCGATGACGTACGGCGACTTCACCGGGAGCGAGGAGGCGCGCCAGCGGTACTGGGCGCGCAGCCACCTCGGCTGGCGGACCATCGCGCGCGCCGCGCCGAACGACGGCCACCGCGCCGTCGCCGCGCTCCAGGCCCGTGGCTACCTGAGCGGCGTCATCACCCAGAACGTCGACGGTCTGCACCAGGCGGCCGGCGCCCGCGACGTCATCGAGCTGCACGGCAACCTCGACCGCGTGATCTGCCTCGGCTGCGGTACGACGTCAGCGCGCGAGGTCCTCGACCGGCGGCTGCGGGCGGCCAACCAGGCGTTCACCGCCGAGGCGACCCGGATCAACCCCGACGGCGACGTCGAGCTGCCCGACGACGTCGTCCGGACGTTCCGGGTGGTCCCGTGCACGGTCTGCGGCGGTGTCCTCAAACCCGACGTGGTGTTCTTCGGCGAGAACGTCCCGAAGAGCCGCGTCGAGCGCTGCTACCGGCTGATCGACGACGCGCGTGCCGTCCTCGTCCTCGGGTCGTCCCTGACCGTGATGTCCGGCTTCCGCTTCGTCCGGCACGCCGCGAAGGCCGGTACGCCGGTGCTGATCGTGAACCAGGGCGTGACCCGCGGCGACCCGTACGCGACGTACCGGGTGAACCTGCCGCTCGGCCTGGCGCTGACGCAGTTGGTCGCGGAAACCGTCGGGCCGAGCCACGCGTGAGGTGGCCCGGCCCGGGGTCCGCAGTACGGATTGGAAAGGGTCAGCGTTGCGCGCTGGTCCGTACGCGGTTCAGGGAGGCCTTCACGGCCTGGGGTGACGCCGCCGCCTTCTTGGCGAGCGCACGGGCCTCGGTCGCCCACGCGGCCTGCTCGGCGGCGGTGACGACGGCGGGTGCGCCGGTCAGCGTCTTGTAGGTGAGGGACGCGACACCGGCCTGTCCCTCGTAGCGCGGGTGGTAGTTCAGCGCCCGCAGCAGGTTGATGTCCTTGCCCTGGATCCAGGCCTGCCCGTCCGGCGCGCAGGCGTCGTGCCCGGTCGACGGCGTGAAGGTGTCGACGTACGTCGCTCCGCCGGCCGCGGCGGCCGACGCGACGGCCGCGTTCAGCGCCTCCTCGATCGAGTACAGGTACGCGTAGTCGCCGTCGGCGAACGGCAGGATCGACGGGCAGGTGCCGTGCTCCGGCGCGATCTTCGGGTAGCCGATCAGCAGGATCGTCGCCTGCGGCGAGCGGGCCCGGATGCCCTGGACGACGATCGCGATCCGGGTCTGGGTCTGCTTGATCTTCTCGCGCAGCGTGTCGACGCCGTTGACCGTGAAGTGCGCCTTGCACGGGGCGCCGGTCGGGTCCGCGGCACGCAGGCCGGGACAGGTGCCGATGATGTCGCCGAAGACGCCGAAGTCGTTGCCGCCGATGCCGAGCGTGACGAGGTCCGTGTCCGGGGTCAGCGCGTCGAACTGCGGCGCGGCCGTGCCGAGCGCGGTGCGTTGCGGCTGGGTCATGTTCGTGGTGTCGGCGCCGCCGCAGCTCACGTCGGTGAAGCGCCAGATGCCGAGCGCCGCGGCGAGCATCTTGGGGTAGTTGCTGTACGAGCGCGCGCAGCCGAGCGACAACAGGTCCGCCAGCGGGACGAACGGGGCCGAGGTGTACGAGTCGCCGAGCGCGACGTACTTCGTGAACCGCGGCGCCGAGGTAGCCGACGTGGTGCTCGCGTTGGCGTTGGCCGCCGGAAGACCGGTGACGAGCACGAGTGCCGCGCAGGCAGCGACCAGACGGCGTAGCTTCACAGGACCTCCCCAGGCTCACCGGTGCGCCGCCCACCCTAAGTTGAGTCACCACCTGATTACAAGGGGTGATCGGTGACCTGGTGCAGGCAATTCGCGGCGGGCATGGAATCCTGCTCTCATGCGTGTCTGGCACGGATTGGACGAGGTGGGCCCGGAGTTCGGGCCGTCGGTCGTCACCATCGGCAACTTCGACGGCGTGCACCGGGGTCACCAGGAGGTGCTCGCGCACGCCCGGGCGCGGGCGGCCGAGCTGGGCGGCCTGCCGGTGGTCGCGCTGACCTTCGACCCGCACCCGGTGCGGGTGCTGCGGCCCGACCACGCGCCGCTGATGCTCACCGGCACCGAGCAGCGTGCCGAGCTGCTCGGCAAGCACGGCGCCGACGCGGTACTGGTCCTCCCGTTCACCAGGGAGGTGTCGGCCTGGCTGCCGGAGGAGTTCATCGAGCGCGTGCTCGTGAACGCGCTGCACGCCAAGGCGGTCGTCGTCGGCGAGAACTTCCGCTTCGGTCACAAGGCCGCCGGTCACGTCGACACGCTCGTCCAGGCCGGCACGCAGTACGGCTTCCAGGTCGAGGGTCTCGGCCTGGCGGGGGAGCAGCAGCCCTGGTCGTCGACGTACGTCCGCAAGTGCCTGGCCGACGGTGACGTGGAGGCGGCCGCGCAGGCGCTCGGGCGTCCGCTGCGGGTGACCGGCGTGGTCGTCGAGGGCGACAAGCGCGGCCGCGAGCTCGGGTACCCGACCGCGAACATCCCCGCCGACCCGGGCGCCGCGGTCCCGCAGGACGGCGTGTACGCCGGGTGGCTCACCGTGCTCACGCCGGCGCCGGGCGCCCCGGCGTACCCGGATCCGCTGCCCGCGGCGATCAGCGTCGGCAGCAACCCGACCTTCGACGGCGTGGACCGCCGGGTGGAGTCGTACGTGCTGGACCGCGACGACCTCGAGCTGTACGGCGCCGAGGTCGCGATCGACTTCGTCGCCCGGCTGCGCGGAACGCAGATCCGGTTCGACACGGTCGACGAGCTGCTCGTGCAGATGAAGGCCGATGTCGCGGGGGCACGCCGGGTGCTGGCGGATTAGGGCTCGCCGTCCACGGACTGATACGCTGGCTGCTGCCGTCTGAACGGCCGCGGACAGAGAGTGCTCGGGTGAAGAAGCCCCGGTGCGCCGCGCAACGGAAATCGAGAGGAATCCTGTGCCATCTGTTGATGCCGCAACCAAGAAGCAGATCATCGGTGAGTACGCCACGACCGAGGGTGACACCGGGTCCCCCGAGGTCCAGGTCGCGCTGCTGACGCACCGGATCAGCCATCTGACCGAGCACCTCAAGGAGCACAAGCACGACCACCACAGCCGTCGTGGCCTGCTGCTGCTCGTCGGTCAGCGCCGCCGGCTGCTGAACTACCTGGCGAAGAAGGACATCAACCGCTACCGGTCCCTGATCGAGCGGCTCGGCCTTCGCCGATGACGTCGCGAGGAGCGGCCCCCGAAACCCGGGTGGCCGCTCCTGGCGTATCCACGCCCAGGTGTGGAACAACTGAATAAGTAGAACCACGTAAGACGTACGAGGCGACGCGAAGCGCGTGGCGGGAGGACGACCGGTCCTCGGTAGTGGCTTTCGGGTGCCACCAGGTGACACCCGCGGGCCTCGATCGAAGACCGGCACCCCGGAAGCTCGCGCCTCGCAGTCGTCACACTGTGAGAGAGGGGTATCCCGTGACGGGATCCACCGGTACGCCCATGGAGGGCACCGAATTCTCCGAGGCCGTCCTCGACAACGGCAGCTTCGGAACGCGCACCATCCGCTTCGAGACGGGCCGCCTGGCCCAGCAGGCCGCCGGCTCCGCGTCGGCGTACCTCGACGGCGACACGATGGTGCTCTCGGCCACCACGGCCAGCAAGAAGCCCAAGGACCAGTTCGACTTCTTCCCGTTGACGGTGGACGTCGAGGAGCGGATGTACGCCGCGGGCCGGATCCCCGGCTCGTTCTTCCGCCGCGAGGGCCGGCCGTCCGAGGAGGCCATCCTGACCTGCCGGCTGATCGACCGCCCGCTGCGGCCGTCGTTCGTGTCCGGCCTGCGCAACGAGATCCAGGTCGTCATCACGGTCCTGGCGCTGAACCCGGACAAGCTGTACGACGTGCTCGCGATCAACGCGGCCTCGATGTCGACCCAGCTGGCCGGCCTGCCGTTCTCCGGCCCGATCGGCGGCGTCCGCGTCGCGCTGATCGAGGGCCAGTGGGTGGCGTTCCCGACCCACACCGAGCTCGAGGACGCGGTCTTCGACATGGTGGTCGCGGGCCGGGTCACCGACGCCGGCGACGTCGCGATCATGATGGTCGAGGCGGAGTCCACCCCGGGCACCTTCGAGGCCGTCGCGAGCGGCACCCAGGCGCCGACCGAGGAGATCGTCGCCGAGGGCCTGGAGGCCGCCAAGGGCTTCATCAAGACCCTGGTCGAGGCGCAGGCCGACCTGGCCGCGCGGGCCGCGAAGCCGACCGGCGAGTTCCCGGTCTTCCCGGACTACGCCGACGACGCGTACGCCGCGGTCGAGGCCGCCGCGACCGAGGAGCTGTCGCAGGCGCTCACGATCGCCGGCAAGCACGAGCGTGAGGACGCCACCGACGCGGTCAAGGCCGCCACGGTGGACAAGCTGGCCGCCGACTTCGAGGGCCGCGAGAAGGAGCTGTCCGCGGCGTTCCGCTCGCTGACCAAGAAGCTGGTCCGGCAGCGGGTGCTGAAGGACAAGGTCCGCATCGACGGCCGCGGCCTGACCGACATCCGGCCGCTGAAGGCCCAGGTCGGCGTGCTCCCGCGGGTGCACGGCTCGGCGCTGTTCGAGCGCGGCGAGACCCAGATCATGGGGGTCAGCACGCTGAACATGCTGCGGATGGAGCAGCAGCTCGACACGCTCTCCCCGGAGACCCGCAAGCGGTACATGCACAACTACAACTTCCCGCCGTACTCGACCGGTGAGACCGGCCGGGTGGGTTCGCCGAAGCGCCGCGAGATCGGTCACGGCGCGCTGGCCGAGCGTGCGCTGGTACCGGTGCTGCCGTCCCGCGAGGACTTCCCGTACGCGATCCGGCAGGTCTCCGAGGCCCTCGGGTCGAACGGCTCGACCTCGATGGGTTCGGTCTGCGCCTCGACGCTGTCGCTGCTGAACGCCGGTGTGCCGCTGAAGGCCCCGGTCGCCGGCATCGCGATGGGCCTGATCTCCGGTGAGGTCGACGGCAAGGAGGAGTTCGTCGCGCTGACCGACATCCTCGGCGCCGAGGACGCGTTCGGCGACATGGACTTCAAGGTCGCCGGCACCAAGGACTTCGTCACCGCGCTGCAGCTGGACACCAAGCTGGACGGCATCCCGGCCAGCGTCCTCGCGGGCGCGCTGAAGCAGGCCAAGGACGCCCGGCTGACGATCCTGGACGTGATGGCCAAGGCCATCGACGCGCCGGGTGAGATGAGCGAGTTCGCGCCGCGGGTGATCTCGGTGAAGGTCCCGGTCGACAAGATCGGCGAGGTCATCGGCCCGAAGGGCAAGATGATCAACCAGATCACCGAGGACACCGGCGCCGACATCTCGATCGAGGACGACGGCACGGTGTACATCGGCGCGACCGACGGCCCGTCGGCCGAGGCCGCCCGGGCCGCGATCAACGCGATCGCGAACCCGACGATGCCGGAGAAGGGCGAGCGCTACCTGGGCACGGTCGTGAAGACGACCAACTTCGGTGCGTTCATCAGCCTGCTGCCGGGCAAGGACGGCCTGCTGCACATCTCGAAGCTGCGTCCGCTCGCCGGTGGCAAGCGCGTCGAGGCGGTCGAGGACGTGCTGTCGGTCGGCCAGAAGCTGCAGGTCGAGATCGCCGAGATCGACGACCGCGGCAAGCTCTCGCTGATCCCGGTCATCGAGGGTGACGAGCAGCAGGACGACAAGAAGGCCGAGGCCGAAGCGGCGGAGTGACTCGCGCGATCACGAGTACCCTCCTGAGCCCGGAGGCGGGCGGTCCGGTGAAACGGACCGTCCTGCCCTCCGGGCTTCGGGTTCTCTCCCAGTCCGTACCGGGCTTCCGCTCGGTCACGTTCGGCGTGTGGGTCGGCGTCGGCTCCCGCGACGAGCCGGAGCAGCTGGCCGGCGCGACGCACTTCCTCGAGCACCTGCTGTTCAAGGGCACCGAGCGCCGGGACGCGCTGGAGATCTCCGCCTCGATCGACGCGGTCGGCGGCGAGATGAACGCGTTCACCGGCAAGGAGTACACCTGCTACTACGCGCGGGTGCTGGACTCCGACCTGCCGCTCGCGGTCGACGTCGTCTGCGACATGATCACGTCGGCCACGCTCACCGAGGCCGACGTGGAGAGCGAGCGCGACGTCATCGACGAAGAGATCGCGATGCACGCCGACGAGACGTCGGACCACATCCACGACCTCTTCGCCGAGCAGCTCTGGGGGAAGTCGCCGCTCGGCCGGTCCATCACGGGTACGACGGAATCGGTCGCCGGCCTGTCCCGCCGCCAGGTCGTGGGCTGGTACCGGCGCCGCTACAAGCCCTCGAACATCGTGGTGTCGGTCGCGGGCAACGTCGATCACGCGGACGTGGTTCGCCTGGTTCGCAAGGCGTTCGAGCGTCACTGGGTGACGGCCGAGGCCGAGCCGGCGCCCGTACGTCGTGGGTCCGCCAGGCCCGTGCCGACGTACGGCGGGGTGCGGGTGCATCATCGCGACGTCGAGCAGGCGCATCTGGTGCTCGGGATGCCCGGGCTGGTGCGTAGCGACGAGCGCCGGTACATCGCTGGTGTGCTGCACGGGATCGTCGGCGGCGGTATGTCGTCGCGGCTGTTCCAGGAGGTGCGGGAGAAGCGCGGCCTGGCGTACTCGGTGTTCACGTTCGGTTCGGCGTACGCCGACTCCGGCATGGTCGGCGTCTACGCGGGCTGTCTGCCGAAGAAGGCGCCTGAGGTCCTGGACGTGATCCGTGGCGAGCTCGAGGCGATTGCCAACGGCAACATCACGCCCGACGAGCTGCTCCGCGGCAAGGGCCAGATGCGCGGCTCGGTGGTGATGGGCCTCGAGGACACCGGCGCGAAGATGACGCGGATCGCGAAGGCCGAGCTCGTCTACGGCGAGCTACCGACGGTCGACGAGATCCTGCGCCGCATCGACTCCGTCACGCTCGACGACGTCACCCAACTGGCGGCCGACCTGTACGCCGGTGCTCCGGCGCTGACCGTGATGGGGCCTTTCAAGGAAGACACCACCGCGTTCACGCTGTAGCGCTCACGCGAGGTCGAGCAGCGCGAGGAAGGCTGTCGCGGCGGGGGAGCGACCCGCGGCGCTCCACACGACGTACTCGATCCGGCCGGGCGCTTCGGTGATCTCGACCGTGGCGACGCCGCTCAGTTGCGGCGCGTACGTCGACGCGAACAGGGCGACGGCGAGCCGCTCGCTGACGAGCCGGGCCATCAGCTCCGCCGTGCTCACCTCGAACGCCACGTCGCGAGTGAGACCAGCGGATTCGAAGGCCTGGTCGCTCTGCAGCCGGCCTGCGGTCCGCGGCGGCAGGTCCACGAACACCTCACTCGCGAGCCGCTCCAGGGTCACCGACGACTCGCCCGCCAACGGGTGGTCGGGCGGCACCACGGCGACCAGGCGGTCGCGGGCGAGTTCACGCGTCTCGACGCCGCGCGGCCGCGCGGACGTCGGTAGGCCGAGGAAGGCCACGTCGATCACGCCTTCCTTGACCTGCTCGGCCAGCTTCTCGCTCGCGCCCACGCGCAGCGAGATCCGTACGTCGGGGTACTCGCGGCGGAAGTCGCGCAGCGCCGCCGGGATGTCGACCGCGGCGACGGTCGGGATCAGGCCGACGGCGAGCCGTCCGCGCACCTGGCCGACGGCCGCGGCTGCCTCGGCGGCAGCCAGTTCGGCGGCGGCCAGGCACTGGCGCGCGGCCGGGAGGAACGCGGAGCCCGCGGCCGTCAGGCGGACGCGGCGGCTGGTGCGGTCGAACAGCCGCGCGCCGAGCTCCCGTTCCAGCCGGGCGATCTGGTGGCTGAGCGCGGACTGCACCACCAGGCAGCGTTCGGCGGCGCGCGTGAAGCTGTTGGTCTCGGCGACGGCGACGACGTACCGGAGTTGCTGGAGTTCCACGGAACTATCTTGAATCACGATCGATGCGGTGACAAACATGTGTTGGACTCATTGATCTGCGCGCCCTGACACTGCTGGTGTGACTACTCAAGACCTCACCACGCGACCGCCGACCGGCGGGCAGTCGACCGGCCGGGCCTGGCTCGGGGTCGCCGCGATCACGGCCAGCCTCTTCGTCTTCCTCACCACCGAACTGATGCCCGTCGGCCTGCTGACGCCGCTGAGCACCAGTCTGCAGGTATCGCTCGGCGTCGCCGGCCTGATGGTGACGCTGTACGGCGTCTCGGCCGGCCTCGGCGTGCCGTTCATCGTGGCCTGGACCCGGCGGGTGAACCGCCGCGTGCTGCTGACCGTGCTGCTCGCGATCCTCACCCTGGGCAACCTGGTCACCGCCGTGTCGGCCAGCTTCCCGCTGGTACTCGCCACCCGGCTGTGCATGGGGTTCGCCAGCGGGGTCTTCTGGGCGATCGGCGTCAGCATGGCGATGCGGCTGGTGCCCGAACGCCACGCGAGCCGGGCGGCGGCGATCGTCATGTCCGGGATCTCGGTGGCCGCGGTCGTCGGCATCCCGCTGGGCATCTTCCTGGAAAGCCGGACCGACTGGCGGACGACGTTCCTCATCTGGAGCGGCCTGAGCCTGCTCGTCGGCCTCGCGGTCGCGGTCGTCATCCCGTCGCTGCCGTCGAACAACGCCGTACCGGTCCGTGCGGTGTTCGCGTTGCCGCTCACCAACGTCCGGCTGCGGCTCGTGATGGTGATGGTCGTGCTGTTCGTGCTGGGACAGTTCGGGGCGTACACGTTCGTCCGGCCGTTCCTCGAGGACAGGTCGTCCGCCGGACCGGCGACGATCACCGCACTGCTGATGATCTACGGCGCCGGGGGAGCGGCCGGGAACTTCCTCGCCGGGCACGTGGCGTCGCGGAACTTCCGTACCGGCTTCGTGGTGGGCTGCGCCGGCGTCACGGCGTCCCTGCTGCTGTTGCTGACGATCGGCCGGTGGACGGTCGGCCAGGTTCTCGCGCTCGCGCTCTGGGGGATCGCGTTCGGCGTCGTCCAGCTGTGCCAGGTGAACCTGACGCAGGCCGCGGCCCCGGAAACCTTCGAAGCCGCGATGTCGCTCAACACGATGGCCTACAACACTTCGATCGCCCTCGGCGCCCTCTTCGGCGGCTTGTTCGCCGACCACGCCGGAGTCACCACCGTCATGTACTTCGGCGCGGCCCTGACCGCAGCCGCACTCATCGTCGCTTTGACCGCGGGCCGCAGTAAGCTGAAGCCCACACACGTCACCACGTGATCTGCCCCTGGATTCCTCTCCGAACGGGATCGCACGCATTTGACGGCCGACGTGAGCCGCGCTGAATCCCCAGCGCGGCTCCGGCCTGCTCTGCGTGAAGAGGAATCCTCGTGCTCGACGCCGTCCGTACCGCCCGCGACTCCCTGGCCGACGCTGTCCGGATCACCCCCGGCCGGCTGGCGACGTACTCGCTGCTCCAACTCGTGCTGGCGGTCTTGCCCGGCGCGCAGGTGGTGCTGATCCGCGACCTGGTCGAGGCGGGTGAGCCGTGGCCGCCGTTGCTGGGGCTGACGCTGGTGGTCGGGGCGATGTATCCGCTGACCCAGGTGTCGAACGCCGCCGGCCAGCGGATGATGCTCCGGCTGCGGCTCGCGCTGCGCGTCGAGCTGGCCCGGGCGGCGTCCCGGCTCAGCCCGAGCCGGCTGGCCGAGCCCGATGTGGTGCGCGACCTGGAAGCGAGTCAGGCGGCGACGCATCCGATGAGCGACGTGGCGGGGAAGCCGGTGCAGGTGCTGAGTGCGGCGGCCACGTCGGTGGTTTTGTGCGTGACGATCGCCTCGATCAACCTGGTGTCGGGGCTGCTCGTGCTCGCCGCGTTGGTGCCGACCGTGGTCGCGTTCACGGTGATCTCGCGGATGGAGGCGAAGGGCTGGCCCGAGGTAGCGGGGCACGAGCGCAAGGCGGCGTACGCGACCGAGCAGCTGGTCCAGCAGCGGCCGGGGACGGAGCTGGCTGTTCTCGGGTCCGGGTGGAAGGTGGCCGAGCTCGTCGCCGGCGGTCGCGCGAAGGCGACCTGGGTCCTCGATCGGATGATTCGTACGGCGATGCTGTGCGAGCTCGCCGCGGCGCTCGCGACGGTGTTGCTGTTCGGGGGAGCGCTGGTCGCGCTGGTGCTCGGAGGTGCGTCCGGGGGAGCGGCGGCCGCGGCGGTGGCCGGGACCATTACCGGGCTGAACGCGATCCGGCAGTGCGGATACGCGTTCGGCAGCATCGTCACCGCCGCTCCGCAAGCCGCGATCTACCGCCGGTTCGTCGGCAGCGTTCCGGACAGCGGACCGCGCGTCGTCGTACCGTCCGTCGAGTCCGTTGCCCTGGACAACGTCAGCTTCAGCTATCCGGGCGCCGCCGCACCGACGCTGTCCAACGTGTCGATCGAGGCACGCCGCGGCGAACTCGTCGCCTTGGTTGGCGTGAACGGCGCCGGGAAGTCGACCGCGATCAACCTGCTCGTCGGCGCGCTACGCCCGGACCGCGGCACGGTGCTGATCGACGGCACCGACGCCGCCACGATGACCGAGACCGAACGGCTCGCACACGTCGGCCTGCTCGTGCAGGAGTTCGGCCGTTTCGAGTTCACCCTGCGCGACACCGTCGCCCTCGGCTCGCCGTACGACGTCACGGACGACGAGGTGCGGGCCACACTGGCCGGAACCTTCGCCGCGCATCACCCACTGGACACCCAGCTCGGCCAGCAATGGGCCGGCACCGGCATCTCCGGCGGCCAGTGGCAACGCCTCGCACTCGCCCGCACCCGGCTGCGAAACGCCGGGGTCTGGATCCTCGACGAGCCCACCTCGGCAATCGACGCCGAAGCCGAACAGGAGATCTTCACCGACCTCCGCCGGACCAGCGCGACCCGTGTCACCCTCGTCGTCTCGCACCGCGCCTGGACGCTGCGTGCCATGGACCGCATCTACGTGCTCGACCACGGCACCGTCGTCCAGCAGGGCAGCTACGACGAGTTGATGGCGTGCCCGGACGGGCGGTTCGCGCGGTTGTTCGCCGCGCAACAGCAGGGTTGACCTAGCGGAGTGAAGTGAACACTCAATGCTCAGGGGTAGTGCGCAACTGTGCGCAGTGTGGGTGTTTCGGTCGGATTTGTTGTGTCATCAGATGACTCTGGCGTGTTGTTCTGATTAAGTGAGCCTTCGGTTGCTGTCGTGCGGCTGGTCGTCTGAGGTCTTGGGCAAGTAACGCCTGCGTTACGCGCCGCCATTTTGTGCCTGACAACGTTGACATGCGCAGTTTCGACCAGCCACCATGACGCTTGATCCGCCCGCCTAGCGGCCCTCCCGCCGAGGAAGTTGGTAGAACCCGTGCGACGTCTGACTGGGGTAGTGGGGGCAGCACTCGGCCTAGCGCTGGTGCTCGCCTCGTGTGGGGACGGCAAGAGCAGCGCTGATGGCAGCGGCTCCGGCAGCAAGAGCGAGGTCATCGCGATCGCTGCCGACCCGCTGGAGTACATCAACCCGCTGAACGAGAACGGCAGTCCGGGGATCCAGGTGGCGATGGCGATGTTCGCGCCGCTGGTGACCACCGACCCGGAGACCGGCAAGCTGCAGAACGTGATGGCCGACTCGGTCACGCCGGACAAGACCAGCCAGACCTGGACGATCAAGCTCAAGGCCGGCAACACCTTCCAGAACGGCCAGCCGCTGACCGCGAAGGACTACGTGGACAGCTGGAACATGACCGCGATGGGCTCGAACGCCTGGAAGAACAACGGCTTCTTCTCCAAGGTCGACGGGTACGATGCCCTGAACCCGCCGACGCCCGACGGCGCCACGCCGAAGCCGACCGCGGTCAAGACGCTGAGCGGACTGAAGCAGATCGACGACCTGACGTTCTCGGTGAAGCTGAAGGTGCCGTTCTCGCAGTTCGGTCTCACCCTGCAGTACCTCGGCCTCGCGCCGCTGCCGGAGGAGGTCCGGAAGAACCCGGACGCCTACAAGCGCAAGCCGATCGGCAACGGCCCGTTCAAGCTGGCCGCCGAGTGGAACGCCGGTGACGACATCAAGCTGGCCAAGTGGGACGGCTACAAGGGCCCGCAGGTCCCGCAGGCCGACGAGATCACCTACCGGTTCATCCCGAACGCGGACACCGCGTACAACGAGTTCCTGGCCGGCAACGTGGACTTCGTCGACGTGCCGTCGACCAAGGTGAAGAGCTTCAAGACCGACGCCCCGGACCAGTGGGTGACCAGCATCAGCTCGGGCGCCAACTACCTGGTGATCCCGGCCTGGGACCCGCGGTTCAAGAACCCGAAGCTGCGGCACGCGTTCTCGATGGCGATCGACCGGAAGGCCTTCGCCGACCTGGTCGGGCTGTCCGAGCCGGCCAAGGGCCTGGTCGCGCCGGACATGGCCGGGTACCGCGACAACGCCTGCAAGTACTGCGAGTTCGACGCCGCCAAGGCCAAGCAGCTGCTGCAGGAGGCGGGCGGCTTCTCGGGGCCCCTGAACCTCAACTACAACACCACGTCGGCGACCGGGCAGATCTTCGCCGAGGCGATCGGCAACATGCTCCGGCAGAACCTCGGCCTCGAGGTGAAGTACACCGGCAAGCAGGGTTCGGAGATCACCGAGCTGGCCGACTCCCGCAAGCTGGACGGCCTGCGGTTCGGCGGCTGGGGTCACGACTACCCGTCGATCGAGGACTACCTGACGCCGATGTTCAAGTCCAACGGTGACGCGAACTTCTCCGGGTACGCCAACCCCGCGCTGGACGCCGTACTGGCCAAGGGCGACGCCGAGCCGGACCCGGACAAGGCGATCAAGCTGTACCAGCAGGCCGAGGACATCGCGCTCGAGGACATGCCGCTGATCCCGCTGTACACCAAGTCGAACGCGTATCTGCACTCGGCCAAGATCGAGCCGCGGGTGTCGAAGTACACCGGCGTCTCGGCGCTCTGGGCCACGTTCAAGTGATCCGTTTCGTCCTGCGGCGCATCCTGGCGGCGATTCCGATCGGACTGGTCGTCACCCTGGGGGTCTTCGCGCTCGTCTTCGCGATGCCCGGAGACCCCCTGCGGGAGCTGGCCGGCGACAAGCCGATCCCGGCCGCGGTACTGGCCGCCAAGCGGGCGCAGTACCACCTGGACGACCCGTTCATCGTCCAGTACCTGCTGAGCATGAAGGACATCCTGACCGGCAACTTCGGGACCACGTTCGCGGGCGCGGACATCGCCGACCAGCTCCGGCTGCGGATCCCGGTGACCCTGAAGCTGACGCTGCTGGCGAACGCGTTCCAGTGGACGCTCGGCCTGATCTTCGGCATCTACGCCGGGTTCAAGCGGAACGGCTGGATCGACCGGTCGTTGCTGCTGGCAACGCTCGTGCTGCTCGCCGTGCCGGGCCTGGTGGCGTACTTCGCCGCGCAGTACCTGTTCGGGGTGGAGCTGAAGTGGTTCCCGGTGTCCGGGGTGCTCGAAGGGTTCCCGCGCTCCTACCTGCTGCCCGCGCTGGTGATCGGCGTGCTCGGGTTCGCCGGTCTGGCCCGGCTGCTGCGGACGTCGATCGTGGAGACGGTGAACGCCGACTTCGTGAAGACCGCGCGGGCCAAGGGCCTCGGTGAGCAGCGGGTGCTGTGGCGGCACATCCTGCCGAACGCGCTGCTGCCGGTGGTCACGTTCATCGGGCTCGACCTGGCCGGCATGTTCGGCGGCGCGATCATCACCGAGAGCATCTTCAACCTGCCCGGGCTCGGCCAGTTCATGTTCCAGGCGATCAAGCTGAAGGAGGGCGGCGTGGTGGTGCTGCTGTCGACGCTCGCGTTCATCTCGTTCATCCTGATCAACCTGCTGGTCGACCTGCTGTACGGCGTCCTGGATCCGAGGGTGCGCAATGTCTGAACAGATCTCCGCGGCGGTCGGCGCCGAGGCACAGGAAATCGGCGACGGCCGCACGCTGTCCAACCGCGAGCTGCTGCGGGCCCTGCTGCGCAAGCCGCAGTTCGTGCTGTGCAGCCTGTTGCTGCTGGTGTTCTTCACGATGGCGGCGGTGCCGAAGCTGTTCACCTCCGTCGATCCGCGGTTCTGCGAGCTCACCAAGAGCCGGCAGGGCCGCGGTCCGGGGCACCCGTTCGGGTTCGACATCCAGGGCTGCGACTACTTCGCGAACGTGGTGTACGGCGCCCGGCCGTCGGTGCTGGTCAGCATCTGCGCGAGTTTCGGCGTGTTCGTGCTGGCCGGGTCGCTCGGCCTGCTGGCCGGGTACTTCCCGGGGTTCGTGGACGGCCTGATCTCGCGGACGGCCGACGTCCTGTTCTCGATTCCCGGCATCGTGGTCCTGATCGTGATCCTGAACTCGGTCGCGAACCGCAGCATCTGGATCATCGTCGGCGTCATCCTGCTGATCGGCTGGCCGGGCGGGATGCGGCTGATGCGGGCCACGGTGTTCTCGGTCCGCAACCGCGAGTACGTCCTGGCGGCCCGCTCGATCGGGGTGCCGCCGGTGCGGATCCTGCGCAAGCACGTGTTCCCGAACGCGATGGCGCCGCTGCTGGCGATGACCACGCTCGGCATCGGCGGCATGGTCGGGCTCGAGGCCGCGCTGACCTTCCTCGGGGTCGGCCTGCAGCCGCCGTCGATCTCGTGGGGCTCGCAGTTCGGCGTCGCGGCGTCGTACCGGGACACCCCGCACCTGTTCGTCTGGCCGGCGTTGTTCATCTCCACGATGACGATCTCGTTCATGATCATCGGCGACTCGATCCGGGACGCCCTGGACCCGAAGTTGATGCGATGAGTGACGTACTGCTGAAGGTCGAGAACCTGTCGGTCGAGTTCGACACGCCGCGGGGTCCGGTGCGGGCCGTGGACGGGGTGTCGTGGCAGGTGCGGGCCGGGGAGACGCTGGCGATCCTGGGGGAGTCCGGGTCGGGCAAGAGCGTCTCGACCCAGGCGCTGACCGGGATCCTGGAGATGCCGCCGGGCCGGATCGTGTCCGGTACGGCGGAGTACCGCGGCGCGGACCTGATCGCGATGACCGTGAAGGAGCGGCGGCGGATCGTCGGGGACCGGATCACGATGGTGTTCCAGGACTCGCTGTCCGCGCTGAACCCGGTGCAGTCGGTCGGCACCCAGATCGCCGAGTGCTACCGGGTGCACCGCGGGATGTCGAAGCGGGACGCGATGAAGCGCGCCGCGGAGATGCTCGACCAGGTGCGGATCCCGGCCGCGGCCACGCGGGTCCGGGACTACCCGCACGAGTTCTCCGGCGGCATGCGGCAGCGCGTGATGCTGGCGATGGCGCTCGCGCTCGACCCCGACGTACTGATCGCCGACGAGCCGACCACGGCGCTCGACGTGACCGTGCAGGCGCAGATCCTCGAGCTGATCGCGGAGTTGCAGGCCGAGCGGGACATGGGCGTGGTGCTGATCACCCACGACCTCGGCGTGGTCTCGGACGTCGCCGACAACGTGGTGGTGATGTACGCCGGCCACGTCGTCGAGCGCGCCGCGACGGCGGAGGCGCTCGAGCATCCGGTCCACCCTTACACCGAAGGCCTGCTGGGCTCGATGCCGTCGGCGGACCTCAAGGGCCGGGAGTTGCCGACCATCCCGGGGACGCCGCCGTCGCTGCGGGCGATCCCGTCCGGGTGTGCGTTCCGCACCCGGTGCCCGATCGCGATCGACGACTGCGCGGCCGAGGTACCGCCGCTGCTGACCGTCGCGCCGGGGCGGGACGCGGCGTGCATCCGGCGTACGACGCTTGCTGCCAAGGAGGCCGTATGAACGAGTTGCTGGTGGCAACGAACGTCGTGATGCACTACGACATCAGCCCGGCGCTGAGCTTCGGCGCGAAGACCGTCGTCCGGGCCGTGGACGGCGTCGACCTGACGCTGCGCAAGGGCGAGTCGCTCGGCATCGTCGGCGAGTCCGGCTGCGGCAAGTCGACGCTGGTCCGGCTGCTCGCGGCGCTGGAGAAGCCGACCTCGGGACAGATCTCCTATGGCGGGGTCGATATCAGCAAGCTGAAGGGCCGTGAGCTGCGGCGCTGGCGGCGCAACGTCCAGGTGGTGTTCCAGGACCCGTACTCCAGCCTGAACCCGCGGATGCGCGTCGGCGAGATCGTCGCGGAGCCGTTCGAGGTGCACCCGGACGTCGGCAAGGGCGTCGACATCCGGACCCGGGTCCGTGAGCTGCTCGAGTTGGTCGGCTTGCGGCCCGAGGACGAGTCGAAGTTCCCGCACCAGTTCTCCGGCGGCCAGCGGCAGCGGATCGGCATCGCGCGCGCGATCGCGCTCAATCCCGACGTACTGCTCTGCGACGAGCCGGTGTCGGCGCTGGACCTGTCCGTCCAGGCGCAGGTGGTGAACCTGTTGATGCGGCTGCAGCGCGAGCTCGGCCTGAGCATCATCTTCGTCGCCCACGACCTGTCCGTGGTCCGGCACGTCTCCGACCGGGTCGCGGTGATGTACCTCGGCAAGGTCGCCGAACTGGGCGAGCACCAGCACGTGTACGACGCCCCCGCGCACCCGTACACGCAGGCACTCCTCTCCGCCGAGCCCGGCCTCGCCCGCCAGGGCCGCCAGCGCATCGTCCTGGTCGGCGACCCCCCGTCACCGGTCATGCCCCCACCCGGCTGCCGCTTCCACACCCGCTGCCTACGCGCCGAGCCCAAGTGCAGCACCGACGTACCAGAGCTCCGCCAGCTCCCATCCGGCCAAACCGTCTCATGCCATTTCGCGGAGGATGCACAAACGTCCTACGCAACGGCCTGAGGGATAGCTGCCGCGTGATGGCCTAGGGTGGCGGCCGTGGATACGGTTTCCTCGGCAGGCAGGCGGTTCGTGCTGCTTGCCGGGGTGATCGTGGTCGCCGGTGGGCTGGCGGGGTGGTGGATTGTTACCGCGGGGCGGGCGGCGAGCAGGGGGTTCGACATCACGGATGAGGGCTATTACCTGCTCTCGTATCGGTGGTGGGACAGTAATCCGTTGGCGTTGACCGGGGTGCAGTACCTGTACGGGCCGGTGTTCGAAGGGTTGGGGTACGACATCGTCGGGCTCCGGGTCTTCCGGTTGTGCACTGTGGTCGTCGTACATCTGGTCTTCGGGTACAGCTTCATGCGGTGGCTGCGTGGGCGGCGTCCCGGCGCGCCGCCGACCAAGCTGTGGGAGGCGGCCGGTACGGCGGCCGTGCTGGCCGCGGGCGGGATGTGTTACAGCTGGATCCCGCAGTCGCCCGGGTACAACGATGTCGTGCTGCTCGGCGCGCTGACGCTGGTGTCGTGCGTGCTGTGGATGGCGACCGCCGTCGACCGCGGTACCCGGGTGCCGTTCTGGATCTTCCTCGTGGCCGGTCTGGTGATCGGCGCGATGGTGCTGGCCAAGTGGACGTCGGTCGTGCTGATCGGCCTGATCGTGATCACGGCGATCGTGGTGCTCGCGGGGGAGGGCTGGCGAGCCGTTGCCCGCGGCATCCTTCTCGCGCTGGGCGGTCTCGGGCTGGCGGCGCTCGTCGTGCAGCTGTTCGTGGTGCGCCTGGACGTCGCGGTGCCCGGGATCCTCAGGGTCAACAAGTTCATCGCCGGTACGTCGTACTCGCCCGTCGACCTGCTGCAGCTCTACTGGTCCAGCAGCATGACGCTGATCGGCCGCACGCTCGTTGCGCACGGTCCGCTGTTCGTTGCGACCGCGCTGGTCGTGGTTGCCCGCTGGCGCTGGCTGCGGATCGCCGCGGCTGCCTTCGCGGCGGTCGCCCTGGTCCTGTCCGTACGACGTGTCGTGGTCGACGACGGCGCACTGGGCGGCTCGCAACACCTCCCGCTGTACGCCGAGACGCTGCTGGCTGCCGTACTCGTCGCCGTCGTGGCCGCGGCCAGCGCGCTGGCCGCCGACCGCTTCGGACTGACGGCGCGCTCGCGGTTGAGCCGCGAGAACGGCCGGACCTGGGCGATTCTGGCGCTGCTCGTGCTGCTGCCGTTGGTGCAGGCCTTCGGGACGAACACCCCGCTGTATTCGATCGGCTTCAACGCGTTCGCCGCCTGGGCCGCGGTGCTGATCGCCGTACTGACCGGGCTCTGGGCCGTGCCGGGCGCGGCGCGGGCGATGGTCGGGCTGGTGCTCGTGGGGTCCCTGGTCGCGACCGCGACGATCGCCTATACAGGCTTGGTCCGGTACCCGTACCGATCGGTCGGCCACGCCCAGCTGACCGCGAAGACCACGGTCCCCGCGCTCGACGGGCTCTACCTGTCGCAGCCCGCCGAGGAGAACTTCGGCCGCCTGGTGCGGGAGTTGCGGCCGTACACGGAGCCGCCCGGACGCCCGGTGCTGGCGTTCGACAAGATGGCCGGCCTGGTGCTGATGCTCGGCGGCCGGCCGCTCGGCGAGGCCTGGGTCGCGCCGAAGGAACGCGGGCGGACCGCGGCCGGGATCGAGGAGGCCTGCCGGACGCACCGCCCGGACCGGGCGCCGCTGATCATCCTGAACCGGAAGATCTCGGACTTCGAGATCACCGCGCTGCGCGCCTGCGGGCTGGACTTCCACGCCGAGTACGAGCAGCTCGCGCCGCCGCGGGAGACGATCGGCCTGCAGGTCTGGATTCCCAAGGCCGAGCGGGTCCCGCGGACGACCGGATGAGATCCTGGTGCCATCGATCGGACAGGAAGGTTGCGCATGATCAAGGTCGGTGTCCTGGGGGCCAAAGGCAAGATGGGCGCTCAGACGTGCCTCGCGGTCGAGGAGGCCGCCGACTGTGAGCTGGTCGCCCAGCTCGACCAGGGCGACGCGCTGGACGCACTCACCGCGGCGGGCGCCGAGGTCGTCGTCGACTTCACCCGCCCCGAGGTCGTGATGGACAACCTGGCCTGGTGCATCGAGCACGGGATCCACGCCGTCGTCGGCACCACCGGGTTCGACGAGCAGCGGCTGGCCACGCTGCGCGGGCAGTTGGAGAAGTCCCCGAAGACCGGCGTCCTGATCGCGCCGAACTTCTCGATCGGCGCGGTCCTGATGATGCGCTTCGCCGCCCAGGCCGCCCGGTACTACGAGTCCGTCGAGATCATCGAGCTGCACCACCCCGACAAGGTGGACGCCCCGTCCGGCACGGCCCGTCGTACGGCGGAACTGATCGCGGACGCCCGGCGCGCGGCCGGATCCGGGCCGATCCCGGACGCGACCACGACCGCGCTGGACGGCGCGCGCGGTGCCGACGTCGACGGGATCCGGGTGCACGGCGTCCGGTTGCGCGGCCTGATCGCGCACCAGGAGGTGCTGTTCGGCGACGAGGGCGAGACGCTGACGATCCGGCACGACTCGATGGCCCGGGTCTCGTTCATGGCCGGCGTGCTGCTGGGCGTCCGCAGCATCGGCGGCGCGCCGGGGCTGACCGTCGGGCTCGAGCACTTCATGGACCTCTCCTGAGATGAGAGCCAAGCAGACCGCGATCCTGCTGGCGGTCGTGTTCGTCGCGTACGCCGTGCTGATCGGCTGGCGCGGCGTCCTGCTGATCAAGACGGGTACGGCGGTTGCGGTCGTGCTCGGGCTCGCGGTACTGGTGATCCCGCTGATCGGCGCGTACCTGGTATGGCGGGAGCTCCAGTTCGGGCGCCGTACCGAGGTCCTGGCGCGCGAACTGGAGGCGGTCGGCGGCCTACCGGTCGACGACCTGCCGCGACGCCCGTCCGGCCGCATCGACCGGGCCGCCGCGGACGAGGCCTTCGGCCGCTACAAGGCCGAGGCCGAAGCCGCCCCGGACGACTGGCGCGTGTGGTTCCGCCTGTCAACGGCGTACGACGCAGCAGGCGACCGCAAACGCGCCCGCGAAGCCATGCGAACCGCAATCACCCACCACGACCGGACGCCCTGAGTTACCCGGGAGTTCGCGGTGAAGGCGGCGGGATGACTGACAAGCCGCTGTGAAACGGGCTATTTTCGAGTAGGTACGTGGCAGCCGCCACGTCAAGGTCGGAGACTGGGTGGAGCCGTCCTGTGCCATCAGACGGGTCTCGCCGCGGCTCGGACGACGTTCAGGGGGCTGGATTCGGCGGCCTGTTGCGCCGGCACCGACGGGAGGCGGGGCTGTCGCAGGAAGCGCTCGCCGAACTCGCCGGCCTGAGCGTCGACGCGATCGCGGCGTTGGAGCGGGGACGCCGGCGGGCGCCGCGGGCGCACACGCTACGCCTGCTCGCGGACGCCTTGCACCTCACGGATTCGGACCGCCTCTCGCTCGCGGCCGCGGCCCGCAAGGAAGCCGCCGCGCCGCGCCTGCAGCTGCGGCAACCGCCCGCGCCGATCAACGAACTCATCGGCCGCACGACCGAGCTCACCGCGACGACCCGCCTGCTGCGGCAGCGAATCACGCGTTTGCTTACGTTGACCGGACCGGGCGGTGTCGGCAAGACGCGGCTCACGCTGGCGGTCGCCGGCGAGGTCGCGGACAGTTTCCAGGACGGCGTCTGCTGGGTCCCGCTTGCCGCGCTGACCGACCCCGCGGCCGTCGTACCGGCGGTGGCCGAGTCGATCGGGCTGCGGCCGTTGGAGAGCACCCGGTTGATCGAGGAGATCGCCGAACAGATCGGGCGCAGCGCGATGCTCCTGGTGTTCGACAACTGCTCGCACGTGGTCGCGCAGGTCGGGCAGGTCTGCGCCGCCCTGCTCGAGCACTGCCCGAACCTGTCGATCCTCGCGTCGAGCCGGGAACTGCTGCGGCTGGCCGGCGAGAGCGTGTACGTCGTACCGGCGCTGAGCCTGCCGCACGACGAGCAGAACCTGCAGGCGTCGGAAGCGGTACGGCTGTTCGTCGAGCGCGCGACCGCCCGCGGGTACGAGCCGGGCGGCGAGCTGGACCAGGTCGCCCGCGTCGTGCGCCGGCTGGAGGGCATGCCGCTCGCGATCGAGCTGGCGGCGGCCCGCACCAACGTCATGACGATCGCGGAACTCGCGGCCGAGCTCGAGACGTCGTTCAGCATCCTGGCGGGCGGCGACCGGACCGCCTCGCCGCGGCAACAGTCGATGTACGGCGCGATCGAGTGGAGCCACGCGCTGCTGACCCCGGCCGAGCGGGAGATGTTCGCGCAGCTGTCGGTGTTCGTCGGGGGCTGGACGCTGGGTGCGGCCGCCGCGGTCCTGACCGGCGTCGGGTCACGGGTGGAGGCACTCGACCTGATCGGTCGGCTGGTCGACAAGTCGCTCATCCGGGTGGCCAGACGCGGCGGCGTCGCGCGGTACTACATGCTCGCGGTGATCCGGGAGTTCGCGGCCGACCGGCTGCGCGCCGCGGGGCAGACGGACGCGACGACGGAGCGGCACGCGCACTACTACCTGAGCCTCGCCGAGGAGGGCGAAGGCCAGTTGCGCGGCCCGGAGCAAGGGGAGTGGCTGGATCGCCTGGAGAACGAGCTCCCGAATCTGCGGGCGGCGATCGCCTGGTCGTTGCGCACGGATTCGATCGCCGAGGCGTTGCGGCTGACCGGCGCGCTCTGGCTGTTCTGCAATCTCCGCGGGCACTACGCCGAGGGCAGCCAGTGGCTCGAGCGGGCCCTGCAGCTCGCCGACCTGCAGCCGCCGGACCGCATGGAAGGACTCGCTCCCGCCTGCGCGAAGGTGAACCTCGGCGCGGGCACGCTCGCGTTCCTCCAGTGCGAGTACGACGCCGCGACCGAACGCCTGCAGACCGCGCTCACGCAGTACAAGGCACTGGACGACGCGGCCGGGACCGCGCTCGTCCTGCAGCGCCTCGGCGGCGTCGCGCGCGAACGCGGCGACTACGAGGCCGCGGAGGACCTGCACTGCGAGAGCTACGACCTGTACGAGAGCCTCGGCGATCGTGCCGGGATGGCCTGGGCGCACAACCACCTCGGCTTCGTGGCCTGGCTGCGCGGCGACCTGGAGGTCGGCGCGCGCCGCTGCCGGCGGGCTCGCGACGCGTTCCGGGTGGTGGGGGACGGCGAGGGACTCGCCTGGTCGTTGATCAGCCTCGGCGCGATCGCGCAGTACGGCGGGGAGCTGGTCGAGGCGGAGGACCTGCTGCAGGAGAGCCTGGCGCTGTCGCAGCGGCTCGGGTACCGCGAGGGGGTCGCGTGGTCGCTGAACCAGCTCGGCATCATCGAGCGGCGGCGCGGGCTGACCGAGCGCGCGGTGCACCTGCTCGACGAGAGCCTGGCCGAGCATCGCGATCTGGGGGACCGGTGGCGGTCGGCGAGTGTGCTCGAGGAGCTGGCTGCGGTCGCGCAGCAGCGGGGGCGGAGCGAGTACGCCGCGTTCCTGCTCGGCGCCGCGCATGAGGTACGTGACGTGATCCGGGCACCGGTGCCGCGGATCGAGCAGGCCGACCATGAGGCAACGCGGGTCGCAGTCGAGGCGTCGCTCGAGCGAAGGGCCTTCCGGGCCGCCTGGTCGGCCGGCCGCGCGGCGCCGCTGGCCGCGGTGGCCGACGGGTATCCGCCGCCTACCTCGCCGCTGGACCCGGCACGAGATCCGCTCTGACCGAAGGCCTCGCGATCCCCTGGACCCAGTCGCTGCCTGCACTGACCGCGCTGCCCGCTCACGTGTTGCTGCCTCGCGGAGCGCCACGACCTGGGGGATCGACGGCACCCCGCGAGGGATCTGGGGGCGCGGTTTCCCGGATGCGGCTCCGAATTCGTGGCCCGGTCGGCTGTGCCCTCTGTCTGACCCCCCAGGCAGTCCCCCCACCTGCACAGCCGGCCGAAGCCACGTCGGCGGTGGCCGTCGTCGAGCCCTCCCAGTCGACGCTCGATCCTCCGCGCTGACTCAAGGTTGCCGTGATCACACTGTGTCGCACAGGGACGCAACCCTGACATCGCCCTGACAAAATTGTCCTGACAACGAAAGCCCGCCCGGAATTTCGCCGGTTGTGACCGGCAACTGTCGTTCGGTAGGCGAATTCCGGGCAATTCAAACGTTCGTCAGGGCAGATATCCGGAAACCGCCTGGGTGAATCGGGCGATCCGCCGCAACGGGGCACCGGACATTTCCTCGTCCCCGGGTGCTTCCTTCTCCGGAGCGGGGATACCCTCGCCGGCACAGGTGGCGTCGGCGGCCGGCGCGACTCCGGTGGTGAGGAACGTGTTGACGATCCGGTCCGCGCACTTGTTCACGCCGCCGTACACACCGTGGTCCCCTTCGCCGGTGACCGTGACCAGTCGCGAGCCGACGTACCGGCGGTGGGCCGACAACGCGAGGCTGTAGCTGGTCGCCGGGTCGTGCACCGACTGCACCATCAGCGTCGTCGGCAGGCCCTTGCCGGTCGGCGTCGGCATCGTCAGGTTCGGGCGGTCCCAGGCGAAGCACGGGTTCTCGGCCATCGTCCAGCCGAGCAGCGGGAAGTGCGGGCCGAGGCGAGCGGCCAACTGCTCGCCGTACTCGCGTCCCTGCGGCCACGGCGTGTCGTTGCAGGTGATGGCGGTGAAGGTCGCGTCCTCGGAGTCCTCGCCGAGCATCCGCAGTCCGATCGGCGCGCGGTTGGCGCGTTGCACGAGCTGCCGCTGTCGCGCCGTCGAAAGGCTGTCGACGTGCCGTTGCGCGGCCTGCGGACCGCCCTTGGACTGCGCCTCGGAAAGCTCTTCGAGAAACAGCAGATCGGCGGCGAGCAGTGGGAAATCGAGCTTGGAGTACATGTCGCCGGAAATCAGCTGGTCGAGCGAGTTCTGGTCGTAGGTGACCTTGATCGCGCCGTCCAGGAACTCCTCGGACGCGGGCCGCTCCTTCAGCGCGCGCCGCAGCCGTTCGTACCGGCGGATGATCGCGCCCGGCGTCGAGCCCAGCTTCAGCTGGTCGTCGTACTTCGCCGCCCAGGGCGCGAAGTCCTCGCGGAACCGGCGTTCGAACGCCTGCGGCTGGCTGACGAACGTGTCCATCCAGGTCTTGGTGAAGTCGGTGTTCGAGTCCAGCACGAAGCGGCCGACGTGCTCGGGGAAGTAGGTCTGGTAGTACGCGCCGAGCCAGGTGCCGCCGGAGTACCCGACGTAGTCGATCGTGTCGAAGCCGAGCAGCTGCCGGATCAGGTCCATGTCCTGCACGGTCTGCGCGGTGGTCACGTAGGGGAGCAGGCCGCGGGACTGGCGGTCGCAGTACGGCTGGGCCAGCTCGGACGCCTCGGCGATCAGGTCACGGGTCGCGGGGTCGCGGTCGCGGGCGTCCATCGTGTAGCCGGGTGTGCCCTCGCAGCTGACGTTCGAGCTGCTGCCCGTCCCGCGCGGGTCGAACCCGACGGCCAGGTGATCCTTGGCGAGCGCCGGCTGGCTGGCGAGGTACGGCGCCATCCCGAGGCCGGCGCCGCCCGGGCCGCCGGGGTTGCCGAACACGACCCGGCTCGGCGTGCCCTTCCGCGGCGCGACCTTGCTGACCGCGATCTCCAGGTCGTTCCCGGCGTACTGGTTCGCCCAGTCACGCGGGACGGTGACCTTCGCGCAGTAGGTGCGGAACTCCTCGTCACCGCACTTGGTCCACTTGGGTCTCTGCCTCAGGTACTTCGACGCGACCGGATGCGGCTTGTCGACCACGGTCGCCGATTGCATCGACGCGGTCGCTCCCGATCCCGGGACGACGAGGACAGCGGCAGCGGACAGCCCAAGGCCGACGGCCAGGGGAAGGAACTTCATGCAGACTCCAGCGGATGGCCATGCGTGATCGGTCCGTGACAATCTGTCATGCCGACCGCTACGCGTCGACCACCACCCCCGGCCAGTCGCCGATCGGCGACCTGCTATGGGCCTACTCCGCGCCGGGGTCGGTGTGCAGCCGGATCTGCTTGATGCGCACCGACTCGTCGCCGTACAGGTCGAGCTCGCGGTGCGCGCCGTCCGGGGCCCAGCCGGCCTCGGTGTAGAAGGCGCGCAGCACGTCGTCGGTGGAGTTGACCCAGACGGTCACCCGGCTGAAGCCGTCGGCGCGGACCGTGTCGACGACCGCGTTCAGCAGCCGCGAGCCGTGGCCGGCGCGGGTCGCCTCCGGGCGCACCGCCAGTTCGGCGATCAGCGCGTCGCGCTGCTGGTCGGCGTCCGGGTCGTCGGAGGGGGTGATGGCCGCGAAGCCGACCAGCTCGCGGCCGGCCAGCGCGACCATCACCCGGTTCCGCGCCTCGCCCGGGGCGATCAGCGCGGCCCGCCACTGCGCCGCGAACTGCGCGGCGTCGAGGTCGGCGAGGACGTCGGCCGGAAGCAGTCCGGCGTACGACGCCCGCCAGGCGGCCACCTGGATCTCGCCGATCGCGTTCGCCTCGGCAGGCAGCGCGAGCCGGACGCTGGTCTCGGCGACAGGCGTCTCGGACGAGCCGGTCAGCTCCGAGAGGTTGGCGGGTTCCGGGACGCCGAAGTCACTCATGACCGTCATCTTCCCAAGTCAGTACACGAGCCGCCGCAGCAGGGTCTCGGCCGGGCCGCGGTACGCACGCCGGCTCATCGCGTACGCCGCGGCGACCGAGACGATCCAGACGCCGATCGCGACCAGCGCCGCGGTGTACGCCGTACTCCCGAAGCGGAGGTTCAGCGTGAACGGGGCCAGCAGGACCATCCACGCCACCGACTGGAACAGGTACCCCGACAGCGACCGCTGGCCGAGTGCGGAGATCGCGCGGACGGGCCACGTCAGCTTGGTGATGCGTGCGACGAGCAGGCCGAACAGGGCGACGTACCCCGGACCGGCGAACATCCCGCTCGACTGCGAGAGGAACTTGACCGCGTCGAGCGCCGACTCGTCGACGTGCAGCAGCCCGACGCTGACCAGGGCGAGCGGGAGTCCGCCGAGAACGGCGATGCCCAGCCCGGAGGCCGCGACCCACGCCAGCAGCGTGCGGTGCGCGCCCGGGTTCTCGAGCAGCTGCTTCCGGGCGGCCCAGATGCCCAGCCAGACGATCGTGACGAAGCCGAGGACGGTCGCGGTGTGCAGCGGGTACTCGTGCAACCGGCCGACGAGGCTCGCGCCGTACGACGAGGCGGCGAGCGACGGGTTCGGCTCGTTCGTGAGCGCGTGCGCCGGGCCGCTGCTGCTGACGACCGCAACCATCGCCCGGACGGCGACTAGCGCGAGGTACACCAGTTGCACCGCCCAGATGCCCAGCGCGATGCGGTGGAACTTGTCGCCGCGATTGAGCAGGAACAACGTGCAGATGATGCCGGCGACGCCGTACGCGCCCAGGAAGTCGCCGAAGTACAGCAGGGTCGCGTGGACGAGGCCGAAGGCCATCAGCCAGGCGTTCCGCCTGACCAGGATCCGCCGTACGGCGCCGGTGGTGGCGCCGGCCGCGCGCTGCCGGCGGGCCAGCTGGACCAGGCCGTAGCCGAACATGATCGCGAACACCGGGTACGCGCGGGCGTCGACGAAGGTGAGCTTGAGAAAGTTCAGCACGCGTTCGAAGCCGTGTGGCGCGCTCTCCAGGCCGGGCTGGCCGGCGAAGGCGAAGTTGGCGCTGTTGGCGAGGCCGATCAGCAGCAGCATGGCGCCGCGGATCAGGTCCGGCGCGAGCGCGCGTTCGGTACGGGTGACCGGGCCGCGGTGCTCGGTGGCCTGGCGGGTGAGTGTGGTGGTCACGGGGTCCTCCGGGAAACTGTTCAGCCCTTGAACGGATAACAGCATCCTGGCCCCGGCGCGGCCCGGTTCCCCAGTGCGTCAGGCCCCCGGTGCGGGGTGGGTCCAACTCCACCTTTGTGACACTTGTTGTTGATTCGGAGAAAAAGTGTCACATATGCTGGGCGTATGGACAGCTTCCAGGCGACCATCGACGCCGACGGCCGGATCGAGCCGCGGGACGCGATGCCGGACGGGTACCGCAAGACCCTGATCCGGCAGATCGCGCAGCACGCGCACTCCGAGATCATCGGCATGCAGCCGGAGGGCAACTGGATCAGCCGCGCGCCGTCGCTGCGCCGCAAGGCGATCCTGATGGCGAAGGTGCAGGACGAGGCCGGCCACGGGCTCTACCTCTACGCTGCCGCGGAGACGCTCGGCGTGGACCGGGCCGACCTGCTCGACCTGTTGCACAGCGGGAAGCAGAAGTACTCCAGTATCTTCAACTACCCGACGCTGA
Source organism: Kribbella sp. HUAS MG21 (assembly GCF_040254265.1). Lineage (GTDB taxonomy): Bacteria > Actinomycetota > Actinomycetes > Propionibacteriales > Kribbellaceae > Kribbella. The sequence continues at coordinate 7,663,468 of NZ_CP158165.1, read as the reverse complement.
CCTGGGCGGACATCGGCGCGATCGGCTGGCTGGTCGACGGCGCCGCGATCGTGAACCAGGTGCCGCTGTGCCGCTGCTCGTACGGGCCGTACGCGCGGGCGATGGTGCGGGTCTGCAAGGAGGAGTCGTTCCACCAGCGGCAGGGGTTCGAGATCCTGCACACGCTGTGCAACGGCACCCCGGCGCAGAAGGCGATGGCGCAGGACGCGCTGGACCGCTGGTGGTGGCCGTCGCTGATGATGTTCGGCCCGCCGGACTCCGCCTCGACGCACTCCGAGCAGTCGATGGCGTGGGGGATCAAGCGGCACAGCAACGACGAGCTGCGGCAGCGGTTCGTGGACATGACGGTGCCGCAGGCCGACGTCCTCGGGCTGCGGGTGCCGGACGACGGCCTGTCGTACGACGAGGCGTCGGGACACTACCGCTTCACGGAGCCGGACTACGCGGAGCTGTACGAAGTGGTCAAGGGCAACGGCCCGTGCAACCGGCAGCGGCTGGCGCATCGCGTCAAGGCGCATGAGGACGGCGCCTGGGTGCGCGAAGCCGCGGCGGCGTACGCGGAGAAGCAATCGATCAAGGCGGGTGCAGCATGATCGAGCCGCTCTGGGAGGTGTTCGTACGGTCGCGGCGGGGGCTGTCGCACACGCATGTCGGCAGCTTGCACGCGCCGGACGCAACGATGGCGCTGCGGAACGCGCGGGACGTCTACACCCGCCGCCAGGAAGGCGTGTCGATCTGGGTGGTGCGGGCGTCCGACATCACCGCGTCGAGCCCGGACGAGAAGGACGAGTTCTTCGACCCGGCCGGCGACAAGGTCTACCGGCACCCGACGTTCTACCAAGTCCCGGAAGGCGTCGAGCACCTGTGAACGACGATCTGTTCGTCTACACGCTCCGGCTCGGTGACGACGCGCTGATCGCGGCGCAGCGCACCGGTGAATGGATCGCGGCCGCGCCGCAGCTCGAGGAGGACGTTGCGCTCGGCAACATCGGCCTGGACCAGCTGGGGCAGGCCCGGTCGCTGCTGCAGTACGCCGGTTCGCTGGACGGCCGCACCGAGGACGAGCTCGCGTACTTCCGCGACGAGCGCGAGTTCCTGAACCTGCAGCTGTGCGAACTCCCGAACGGCGATTTCGCGCACGCGATGGCCCGGCTGCTGTACTTCGCGACGTACCAGCACCTGCTGTACGACGAGCTGCGGTCGAGCGCCGACGAGATGCTGGCCGGGGTGGCGGGGAAGGCGGTGAAGGAGGTCGCGTACCACGTGGACCACGCGACCCAGTGGGTGCTGCGGCTGGGGGACGGGACCGACGAGAGCCACCGGCGGATGCAGGCGGCGCTGGACGAGCTGTGGCCTTACACCGCCGAGATGTTCGAGTCCGACGCCCTGGTTCAGCGGCTGGAGGTAGCCGTCGATCCTGCGGCGCTGCAGGACGAGTGGAACCAGCGGGTTCTGGCCGTCGTCGACGAGTCCACCTGCGAGCGGCCCTCGTCCTCCTACCAGCACACCGGTGGCCGCCTGGGCCGGCACACCGAACACCTGGGCTACCTGCTCGCCGAGCTGCAGCACGTCGCGCGATCCCATCCGGGGGCGACATGGTGACCGACGCAGCGATCCTCGAAGCCGTCGGCGAGGTCCCCGATCCCGAGGTCCCGGTCCTCACGATCGCCGACCTCGGCGTCCTGCGCGGCGTCCGGCACGAGGGCGACGAGGTGGTCGTCACGATCACCCCGACGTACTCCGGCTGCCCGGCGATGGACGTGATCCGCCACGAGGTCGAGCTCACCCTTCGCTCGCTGCACGTCAACGGCCGGGTGGAAACGGTCCTCTCGCCCGCCTGGACCACCGACTGGATGACCGAATCCGGCAAGGCCAAGCTCACCGAGTACGGCATCGCCCCACCCTCGAACGGCCCGGTCCTGCTGCAGTTGAGCGTTCGCTGCCCGCTGTGCGGCTCGCCGAACACACAAGAGCTGAGCCGCTTCGGCTCCACCTCCTGCAAATCCCTCTGGCGCTGCAACTCCTGCAAGGAACCCTTCGATCACTTCAAGGCGATCTGATGCCGACTGTCACCCGCCGCCGGGCCGTCTTCCACCCGTTGAAGGTCGCCGCGATCGACGCGATCACCGACGACGCGGTCGCGATCACGTTCGCCGTACCGCCGGAGCTCGCGGACGACTACCAGTTCACGGCCGGCCAGCACCTGACGATCCGCCGTACCGGTGAAGAGGTGCGCCGCAGCTACTCGATCTGCTCGCCCGCCGGATCGGGCGTGCTGCGGATCGGCGTGAAGCGCATCCCGGGCGGCGAGTTCTCGGCGTACGCCGCAAACGAGCTGAAGGTCGGCGACGAGCTCGAGGTGATGACCCCGCTCGGCCGCTTCGGTACGACGTTCGACGCCGCCAACGCCAAGCACTACGCGTTCGTCGCCGCGGGCAGCGGGATCACGCCGGTGCTGTCGCTGGTCGCCACGATCCTGTCCGTCGAGCCGTCGAGCCGGGTGACTTTGCTGTACGGCAACCGCACCGCGGGCTCGGTGATGTTCGCCGACGAGCTCGCCGACCTGAAGGACCGGTACGCCGAGCGCTTCCACCTCGTGCACGTGCTGTCGCGCGAGTCGACCGAGGTGGAACTGTTCAGCGGCCGCATCGACACGGACCGGCTGCGGCGGATGTTCGCGACGATCCTGCCGCTGGACTCGGTCGACGAGTGGTTCCTCTGCGGCCCGTACGCGATGGTCGTCGGCGCACAGGAGTTGCTGCTGGGCGAGGGCGTGCCGCGCGAACATGTCCACGCGGAGCTGTTCCACGTCGGTGACGAGGCGCCGAAGGCACCGGTCGAGGAGTCCGTCAGCGACGAGGACGCCGCCCAGGTCACCGTCATCCTCGACGGCCGCCGGTCGACCTTCCCGCTCGGTGAGCACTCGAAGGCGGTCCTGGACGCGACCCTCGCCGTACGCTCCGACGCCCCCTTCGCCTGCAAGGGCGGCGTCTGCGGCACCTGCCGCGCCAAGGTCCTCGACGGCAACGTCCGCATGGACACCAACTGGGCCCTCGAACCCGACGAAATCCGCGCCGGCTACGTCCTCACCTGCCAATCCCACCCGACCACGCCGACGGTCACGCTGGACTTCGACGCCTGACCCCGTGAGCTGATTCACTCCGCGGCATGACCGAACCCTTCCCTGCGCCGCGCCCGATCAGCACCGAAGAGCGGGAGTTCGTTGCGACCGTCGAGGCCTCGATGCGCCCCGCGTTCGTCGAGGCGGTGGCTCACGAGTTCGGACCGTTCGACCGGCCGACGGCGGAGATCCTGCAGCGGATGTCCGCCGCGGCGCCGGGCGAGCGTCTGCAGACGGCCGTCGAGGCGCGGATGAACTCGGCCCCGCACTTCGATGCGCTGCCCTCCGAGGAACGGTCGGCGGCCGCCCAGCAGGCTGCCCTGGTCGCCGCCCGGACGATCGATGCGAGGCTGACCGTGCAGGCTGCTGAGGGGCGGCTCGGTACGCTGGCCGGCAAGGGCGCGGATCGCCTGCTGCGCGGGCAGTACGAGAAGGTGGCTCAGGAGGCCGGCGGTCAGGCCGGTCTCGTGCTCGGCGGTGCGATCAACCGGGCGCGGTTCCTGCAGGTTGCGGAGATCCAGCGGCAGGCCGGCGCAGGCGTGGCCGCACCCGCCCCCGGGTCTCGGAGCACCTCGGGCACAGCCGAGGCTGCCGCCGCCAAGCCGGGCGACCGAGCGAAGGACGCCCGCGGCCACCTGCGCGACTGAGGTTCCACCGAGCCGATGGCGCCCTGACCTGATCAGTCGCGGGCAGCGGTCGCATCTCACCGGATGCTGTTAACCGCGGCCCGCGACTGAAGCTTTCTCAGTCGGTGCCGGACTCCATGGCGGCGCGGTCGAGGAGTTCGTCCTCCTCGGTGGCCTCGCCGCGGGAGGCGATGGCCTCGGCGCCGCCGGTGGGGAGCTCGCCGATCAGGTCGGTGGAGGAGGCGAGGGCGGGGTTCGCCGAGCCGAACATGCCGAGGCCGGCGTACTGCTCCAGCTTCGCGCGGGAGTCGGCGATGTCCAGGTTCCGCATGGTGAGCTGGCCGATCCGGTCGACCGGGCCGAACGCCGAGTCCTCGATCCGCTCCATCGACAGCTTGTCCGGGTGGTAGCTCAGCGCCGGGCCGGTGGTGTCGAGGATCGAGTAGTCCTCGCCGCGCCGGAGCCGGAGTGTGACCTCACCGGTGACCGCCGTACCGACCCACCGCTGCAGCGACTCCCGGAGCATCAGCGACTGTGGGTCAAGCCAACGGCCTTCGTACATCAGCCGGCCGAGCTTGCGGCCCTCGGTGTGGTACGTGGCGAGCGTGTCCTCGTTGTGGATCGCGTTCACCAGCCGCTCGTACGCCGTGTGCAGCAGCGCCATGCCGGGCGCCTCGTAGATACCCCGGCTCTTGGCCTCGATGACCCGGTTCTCGATCTGGTCCGACATGCCGAGCCCGTGCCGGCCGCCGATCGCGTTGGCCTCCAGCACCAGGTCGACCGCCGTACCGAACTCCTTGCCGTTGATCGTCACCGGCCGGCCCTGCTCGAAGCCGATCGTGACGTCCTCGGCGTGGATCTCGACCGCCGGGTCCCAGTGCGCGACGCCCATGATCGGGTCGACGGTCTCCACCCCGGTGTCGAGGTGCTCGAGCGTCTTCGCCTCGTGGGTGGCGCCCCAGATGTTCGCGTCGGTGGAGTACGCCTTCTCGGTGCTGTCCCGGTAGGGCAGGCCGTGCGCGACCAGCCACTCGGACATCTCCTTCCGGCCGCCGAGCTCGTGCACGAACTGCGCGTCCAGCCACGGCTTGTAGATCCGCAGCTGCGGGTTCGCCAGCAGGCCGTAGCGGTAGAACCGCTCGATGTCGTTGCCCTTGAACGTCGAGCCGTCGCCCCAGATCTGGACGTCGTCGTCGAGCATCGCCCGGACCAGCAGCGTGCCGGTCACCGCCCGCCCGATCGGGGTGGTGTTGAAGTACGTCCGGCCGGCCGAGCGGATGTGGAACGCGCCGCAGGCCAGCGCCGCGAGCCCTTCCTCGACGAGCGCCGCGCGGCAGTCCACCAGTCGGGTGATCTCCGCGCCGTACGCCGTCGCACGGCCGGGGACCGACGCGATGTCGGGCTCGTCGTACTGCCCGAGATCAGCGGTGTACGTGCACGGGACCGCACCCTTGTCCCGCATCCACGCAACCGCAACCGACGTGTCGAGACCACCCGAGAAGGCGATCCCGACCCGCTCACCGACCGGCAAAGAAGTAAGCACCTTGGACACAGGAAAAGTATGCACCCTCCTGCATGATTATGCAAAGCGGTCCCGCTCACCTCTCCGCACAACCCTCCACCTCAGGGGGCATGCCTCGAACTGGAGGGTTGCCCACTGGAATTTTCAGGGGGCAACCCTCCAGCTGAGGGGGCAACCTCGCGCGGGCATCCGCGTGGCTGGTGGGGCTGGTGGGGTGTGTGGGGGAGGATGTGGGCTCGGGTGGAGGGAGTGAGGCGCCATGATGGGGCGGTCGCATGCGTTGTCGGGGTGGTGTGCCGGGCTGGCGGTGGCGCCGCTGGTCGGGCTGACCTCGGTCGCCGAGGTGGTGCCGTTCGCGGCGGCCACGGCCGGGTACGCGCTGGTGCCGGACCTGGATCACCCGGGTGCGAGCGCGTCCCGCCTGCTCGGCCCGCTGACGCGCCTGGTGTCGGGAGTGGTGCGGGCGCTCTCCGGCCTCCTCTACAACCTGACGAAGGGCCCGCGCGACGAGGACAGCACAGGGAAACACCGCCACGCCACCCACACCCTGGTCGCCGCGGTTCTGCTCGGCATGCTCGCCGCCAGCCTCGGCGACCGCGGCAAATGGGCGGTCCTCGCGGTCGCGGTTACCGGCCTGGTCCTGGCCGCGGACGTACTCGGTGACTGGATCATCCTCGCCGTACTCGGCGCGGCCGGCTGGTCCGTCCTCGGCACCACCCAACCCCTCACAGCCCTGCCCGGTACGGCGGCCGCCGACGCGCTGCAGGCAGGCCTGACCCAGATCGGCGGCTGGATCGGTGCGGCGGTCGCCGTCGGGATGTTCGTGCACTGCCTGGGCGACAGCCTCACCCGCTCCGGCTGCCCGTGGCTCTGGCCGCTGCCGTTCCGCGGCGAGACCTGGTACGAGCTCCGCCTCCCGAAGCCGCTCCGCTTCAGCACCGGCCACTGGTTCGAGCGCCTGGTGATCGTGCCCGCGCTGAGCGTCGGCGCCGTACTGCTCCTGCCTGGGGCGTACCAGGCAGTGCGGCAACTGTTCGACGCGACGTCCGTGTGGCTCGCCGGCAACTAGTCCTGCAGCCGGCCAGTCAGGTACGACGGGACGCCGCGAGCCTCGAGCGCCGCGGCGAAGCGGCGCTGGTTGCGGTCGCCCGGCCAGGCCTCCCAGAAGAACAGCGGGAGTGCGAGGACCGCGCCGATCAGCACCACCCAGAAGCTCTGCGCGACGAACGCGAGCGCGACGGAGATCATGAACACCGCTTCGCAGACCGCGAACCGGGTGAACGTCGACGCGGTGAACCGGCGCCACGAGTCGGCCTGGATCTCGGCCGCGGGGCGGTTGGAGTACTCGAGCGGGGGAGTGCGGAAACCGATCAGCTCGCAGATCGAGTACGCCCCGACCGCGGCCGCGAGCACGACCAGCGGCGGCCAGCTCGCCGGGAACTCGCCGATCCCGTCGACGGCGAGGACGAACCACAGGACCAGGGTGATGAGCGGGATCGCCGCGGCCATCGTGGCGCAGACCATCGTCAGGGTCTGGCGGGCGGCGGGCGTGGCGGGGCTGGCAGCAGGTGTCGACACGCGGAAGAGGTTAGCGGTCCCGGAAGTCATTCGATTATCCACTGAACGTGGCGAGTAGATCACGGAGAGTATTTGCAGAAGTTTTTCCGGACTTTTTTGCCGGAAGCTGTAACGCCTACCGGGCGGGCCCCGATAGGACGAGTGAGCCTGGTGGCTGCCCGGACCCCCGAGCGGACAGCCACCAGGCCTACCCATTTCTCGAGGGTTCGGGAGCGGTAATCTGAGGCCCATGTCCTCGCCAGTAACCTCGCCCTCGTCGGCCCCGTCCGCGGCCGCGTCCGCGGCACTGCCTTTCGGCCGGCTGACGACCGCGATGATCACCCCGTTCCGGCCCGACGGCTCGCTCGACCTGGACGCCGCCCAGAAGGTCGCGACGTACCTCGTCGACGGCGGCAACGACGCCCTGGTGCTGAACGGGACCACCGGCGAGGCGCCGACCACGTCGGACCAGGAGAAGGTCCAGCTGATCCAGGCGGTCAAGGAAGCGATCGGCGACCGCGCGAAGATCGTCGCCGGCGTCGGCACCAACGACACCCGGCACACGATCGAGTGCGCGCGGCAGGCCGAGGCCGCCGGCGCGCACGGGCTGCTGGTCGTCACGCCGTACTACAACAAGCCTCCGCAGGACGGGCTGCGCGCGCACTTCACCGCGGTCGCCGACGCCACCGGCCTGCCGAACATGCTCTACGACATCCCCGGCCGGGCCGGCGTCGAGATCAGGTCCGAGACCCTGATCGCGCTCGCCGAGCACCCGCGGATCGTCGCGGTGAAGGACGCCAAGGGCGACATCGCCGGGACCACCAAGGTGCTGGCGAACACCGATCTGTTCTACTACTGCGGTGCCGACGAGCTGAACCTCGCCTCGCTGGCGGTCGGCGCGGTCGGCATCGCGAGCGTGGTGGCGCACGTCGCGAGCCGGGAGTACCGGCAGTTGATCGACGCCGTGGTGGCCGGCGACCTCGCCACCGCTCAGCAGATCGACCGACGGCTGGTGCCCGCCGTCGAGGCGATCATGACCAGGACCCAGGGCGCCATCATGGTGAAGGCCGCGCTCAGGCTGGCCGGCGTCATCGAGCACGCGACGCTGCGGTCGCCGCTGGTCGAGGCGACGGCGGCGCAAGTGGACGGGCTCACCACCGACCTCAAGACGGCAGGACTGATTGCATGAGCCATCCCCACCCAGATCTCGACGCGCCCGGACCTCTCGCTCCGGGCGCTTTGCGGGTCATCCCGCTCGGCGGCCTCGGCGAGGTCGGCCGGAATATGACGGTGTTCGAGTACGACGGCAAGCTGCTGATCGTCGACTGCGGCGTGCTGTTCCCGGACGAGAACCAGCCCGGCGTGGACCTGATCCTGCCGGACTTCGAACCGATCCGGCACCGCCTCGACGACGTCGTCGCGGTGGTGCTGACGCACGGCCACGAGGACCACATCGGCGGGTTGCCCTACCTGCTGCGCGAGCGAGGCGACATCCCGGTCGTCGGGTCGCAGCTCACGCTCGCGCTGCTCGAGGGCAAGCTGAAGGAGCACCGGCACCGCAACGTGCCGCAGCAGACCGTGGTCGAGGGCGAGAAGCTGCAGATCGGGCCGTTCGTCTGCGAGTTCGTCGCGGTGAACCATTCGATCCCGGACGCGCTCGCGGTGGCGATCCGGACGCCGGCCGGCCTGGTGCTGCACACCGGCGACTTCAAGATGGACCAGCTCCCGCTGGACAACCGGATCACCGACCTGCGCGCGTTCGCCCGGCTCGGCGAGGAGGGCGTGGACCTGTTCTGCGTCGACTCGACGAACTCCGAGGTCCCCGGCTTCACCACCCACGAGCGCGACATCGCGCCGGTGCTGGACCGGGTCTTCACCAAGGCGAAGAACCAGCGGATCATCGTCGCCTGCTTCGCCTCCCACGTGCACCGCGTCCAGCAGGTGATGGACGCCGCGGTGAAGCACCGCCGCAAGGTCGCGTACGTCGGCCGCTCGATGGTCCGCAACATGGGCGTCGCCCGCGACCTCGGCTTCCTGAACGTGCCCGGCGACACGCTGATCGACATGCGCGAGGTGGACGACTACCCGCCGGAGCAGGTGGTGCTGGTGTCGACCGGTTCGCAGGGCGAGCCGATGTCGGCGCTGTCCCGGATCGCCGCGAACGACCACAACGTCGTCCAGCTGCAGCCCGGTGACACCGTCGTCCTGGCGTCCTCGCTGATCCCCGGCAACGAGAACTCGGTGTACCGGGTGATCAACGGCCTGATCCGGCACGGCGCGAACGTCGTCCACAAGGGCAACGCGCTGGTGCACGTCTCCGGGCACGCCAGCGCGGGCGAGTTGCTGTACTGCTACAACATCGTGAAGCCGCGCAACGTGATGCCGGTGCACGGCGAGGTCCGGCACCTGCACGCGAACGCGGACCTGGCAGTGCAGACCGGCGTACCGCGGGAGAACGTGGTCGTGGTCGAGGACGGCGTCGTGGTCGACCTGATCGACGGCAAGGCCGTGGTGGCCGGCAAGGTGGACTGCGGGTACGTCTTCGTCGACGGCTCGACCGTCGGCGACATCACCGAGACCTCGCTGAAGGACCGCCGGATCCTCGGCGACGAGGGGTTCATCTCGGTGATCGCGGTGATGGACTCGGTGACCGGCAAGCTGACCGCCGGGCCGGAGATCCAGGCCCGCGGGTTCGCCGAGGACGACACCGTGTTCGACGACCTGAAACCGCGGATCGAGGCCGAGATCGAGAAGGCCATCGGCAGCGGCGTCGACGACATGTACCAGTTGCAGCAGGTGATCCGCCGGGTGGTCGGCAAATGGGTCAGCGACACCCACCGCCGGCGCCCGATGATCATTCCGGTGGTCGTCGAAAGCTAGAGCATGTCACCCAACGCCACGCCTACTGCGCGGCGCTCGGCGGGCACCTCGCTGAGCGGGAGCGAAGGGAACGATGAAACCACATCGACCCCTCCGCTCCCGCTCACCGAGGCACTCCGCCGAGCACCTGCTCGCGACGGCGTGGCGTCGGGCGACACGCTCTAGTAGCCTTCGGCGCGAGCACAGGAAGGTGGGCCGGCGATGAGTGTCAGCGGGGTGAACGGGACGGGCCAGCGCCGGCCCACGATGAAGGAGGTCGCCGCCCGGGCCGGGGTCGCGTTGAAGACCGTGTCCCGGGTGGTGAACGAGGAGCCGAACGTCAGCCCGGAGCTGACCGCCAAGGTGCAGGCGGCGATCAAGGAGCTGAACTACACGCCGAACGAGTCGGCCCGGATGCTGCGCCGCGGCAAGACCGGCACGATCGCCGTGGTGATCCGCGACATCGGCGACCCGTTCTTCGCCTCGCTCGGCCGCGCGGTCGAGCTGTGGGCGCGCTCGTCGGGCTCCGTGGTGATGATCGGCCTCACCGACGAGGACCCGGAGCGGGAGAAGGACGTCTGCCTGGAGTTCGTCGCCCGGCGTCCGGACGCGCTGATCATGGCGCCGATCGGCGAGACCCAGGAGTACCTCGCCCCGCACGTCGACGCCGGGATGGCGGTCGTCACGATCGACCGTCCCGCGCACGGGATCGAGGCGGACGCCGTACTGGCCGACAACGCGGGCGGTATCGACCAGGCGATCGACCACCTGGTCCGGCAGGGCCACCGGCGGATCGCGTACCTGGGTGACGACGAGCGGATCTTCACCGCCCGCGAGCGCGTCGTGGCGTACCGCGCGGCGATGGCCCGGCACCGGATCGAGGTCGACGAGGACCTGGTGCACCTGTCCGAGCCGACCACCGAGGGCATCGGCATCACGCTGTCGGCCGTCCTCGACCGCGCCGACCCCGCCACCGCGTTGCTGTCGGCAAACAACATGACGACCGCGGAGGTGCTGCGGGGGCTCGCCGGCCGGCGCGACCGGGTGGCGCTGGTGTCCTTCGACGACCTGCAGCTCGGCGACCTGCTCAGCCCCGGCCTGACCGCGGTCGCGCAGTCGGCTGACGTGATGGCCCGTACGGCGATCCAGCTGATGACCGAGCGCCTCCCGGAGCCGCACCGCCCGGGTCGCACGGTCCGCGTCCCGGTCAAGCTGACGATCCGCGGCTCAGGCGAGATCCCGCCCGCCCACTGACCGCAGCTCGGCCGCCAGTGGGCAGTCGAACGGGTCGCGGGCCCGCAGCCCGACCGCGTTCAGGTGCTCGACGACGATCCGGTACGACGTGAACAGGTCGACCTCGGCATCCGCGATGCCGTGCAGTTCGCAGTACTCGCGGACGATCGGCATGCCCTTGTGGTTCGGGGCGAACGCGGCGCCGAGGCAGATCCCGAACACCGCGAGCTGCAACCCGAGGAACGCGCTCGCCTTCCCGTCCGGGAGCAGCAGGTAGAGCGCCACGACGTACGCCGTGATGCGGGCGGCGACGACCGCCGCCTCGACGCGATCGGCTCCGCGCGGTCCAGTCGTTGCGGGCGTTGGAGTGGAAGATCTGCCGGTGCGCGCTGTCGTGGCTGAGGAACGGCGAGGTCGCGAACGGTTTGCAGGAGGTCGGTGTAGAGGCTGACGTACTGCTGCTGGGCGCGCACACCGGTCATCCTGGGGACCGCGATCGGCCCCGCCTGGCAGCCCAGGGTGATTTGCCGCCGAGTTAGCCAGGCTGTCACCTGGCGGTCACTCGTGGAGCGCACCTTCGGGTCATGAAACTGAGTCGCCGCCAACTCCTCGCCGCGTCCACCGCCGCCGGTGCGTCCCTCGCCGTACCGGGCATCGCGTCCGCGGCACCGAACCTTGTCCGTCGCGATCGCGCCACGCTGCCGTCGGGGGTCGCGAGTGCCGACCTGACGCCGAACTCGGCCGTCGTGTGGTCGCGCGCCGACCGGCCCGGCCGGCTCGTCGTCCAGCTGACCAGCCACGGGCGTTTCGACCGGGCGATCAGCCTGCGCGGCCCGAAGACCGATGCCGCCGACGATTTCACGGCCCGGCTTCCGCTGCGCGGCCTGCGGCCGGGGCAGCGGTACGACTACCGGCTCGGGTTCGAGGACGAGGACGGCCGGATCGGCCAGACCCTGGACGGCTCGTTCACCACCCCGGGCCGCAACCGCCCGGTGTCGTTCGTGTTCACCGGCGACACCGCGGGCCAGGGCTACGGCATCAACCCGGAGCTCGGCGGGATGATCGCCTACAAGGCGATGCACGACACCCGCCCGGACTTCTTCCTGCACTCCGGCGACAACATCTACGCCGACGGCCCGATCCAGGCCGAGCTGAAGGTTGCCGACGGCACCGTCTGGAAGAACGTGGTGACCGAGGAGGTCTCGAAGGTCGCCGAGACGCTGGCCGAGTACCGCGGCCGGTACACGTACAACTTGCTCGACGACAACGTCCGGGCGATGTACGCCGACGTACCGCTGATCGCGCAGTGGGACGACCACGAGACGGTGAACAACTGGTACCCGGGCGAGATCCTCACCGACGACCGGTACACGGAGCGGCGGGTCGACGTGCTCGCGGCGCGGGCCCGGAAGGCGTTCCTCGAGTACCTGCCGATGGAGCACGTCGGCGGCCGGGACCGGATCTACCGCAAGATCAGCCACGGTCCGCTGCTCGACGTGTTCTGCCTGGACATGCGCACCTACCGGGACGCGAACCCGGTGCCGACGGAGGCCGGACCGGTCGCGATCCTCGGCGCCGAGCAGACCGAGTGGCTGGTCCGCGAGGTCGCGGCGTCGCGGGCGACCTGGAAGGTGATCGCGAGCGACATGCCGCTCGGCCTGCTGGTCCCGGACGGTCCGCTGATCGAGGGCGTCGCGGACGGCCGGCCGGGGGCGCCGGGCGGTCGCGAGCACGAGATCGCGTGGGTGCTGAGCCAGTTCAAGAAGCGCAAGGTCAAGAACGCGATCTGGCTGACCGCCGACGTGCACTACTGCGCCGCGCACCACTACGACCCGTCGCGGGCGGCGTTCACCGACTTCGACCCGTTCTGGGAGATCGTCGCGGGCCCGATCAACGCGGGCGCGTTCGGGCCGAACGCGCTCGACAACACCTTCGGCCCGGAGGTGGTGTTCTCGAAGGCCGCGGACTTCCCGAACCAGTCGCCGGCCGGCGGCAACCAGTTCTTCGGCCACACCCGGATCGACCCGCGGACCGGCGTCTTCACGGTCTCGCTGCGCAACCTCTACGGCAAGGTGCTCTGGAGCAAGGACATCCACCCGGCCCAGCGGTGAGGGCCCGTCGTACTCACCCGGCTCCGGCGCCTGTGCGGGATGCCGCCCACCGGAGCCGGGGAGTACGGCGTCACGCCCGTTGTAGGGTCTGTTGCAGGCTCTGTGCGCCGGGACCTTCGAGCTGCGGCAGTACGACGCGCCGCCCGGTGAGCAGGAGCAGCAGCGAGAGCACCGGGCCACGGAGTTCAGGCCCGTCGCCGACGCTCCAGTCGAGGTCGGTGGCGACCAGGCGAAGTCCGGCGTACGGCAGCGGCTGGAAGACCTTCGACTTCCGCCGTCCGCTCCGCGACGCTTGGTAGCCCCAGGCGCGGGTCGCGGCTGTTACTGCCACTTCGGGCGGTACCGGGAGCGACCTGCCCAGCGGAACAGCCATGTCCTGGCCGTGGACGACGATGTCGAGCAACGTCTCGTACCCGGTGACGCCGAGGTTGTGCCGGCGCGATCCGACCATGGCGCGGATCTCGCCGATCAGCTGTTCGGTCGGCAGGGCCGCCTTCTCGCGGGCGGAGGTCATGATCATCCAGTTGAGGCTGTGGACGCCGGGGTGCTTCAACGCGAGTCGCAGTACGTCGCCGAGGCCCATCTGCTGCAGGGTGAGGTGCCCGGCCACGTCGCGGACGGTCCAGCCGTCGCAGAGCGAGCGATGCGTCCAGTCGTCCGGCCGCAGGGTTTCCAGCCAGCCGGCGGTGCGCAGCCGCTGCGCGTCGATCGCGCCCCAGAGCTCGTCGTCGTTCATGAACGTGCCTCTCCCTTGGTCGGACGGTAGCGCACATCGGGCGGTGTGGACCGGGTGCGTTTGAGTTCGAAGAAGTCGCGGGTCCGCGCGAGCAGCCGGACGCCGTCGAACAGCCGCAGCGCGTCGTCGCCGAGCGGGACCGCGTTCAGGACCGGGCCGAAGTACGCGACGCCGTCGAGATGCACGACCGGCGTCCCGCCGTCCACGCCGACGGGCACTGTCCCCTCGTCGTGGCTGCGGCGGAGCGCCTCGTCGTACTGCGTGGTGTCGGCGGCGGCCGCGAGCGCTGTGGGCAGTCCGGTCGCGGCCAGCGCCTCGGTCGCGGCGGCGCGGTACTCCGCGGGGGTCGGGTAGCGCCAGTGGTCGAAGATCTGGTTGCCGAAGGCACCGTGCCAGGCGCGGAACGCTTCACGTCCGTGGTGGACGACGACTGCCGTCGCGACCCGGGACGGGCCTTCCGTCCCGTCGAGGTGACTGCCGTCGCGGTCCTCGTTGAGGAACCGCAGACTCATCACGTGGTACTGCAGGTCCAGAGTCCGGTGGGCGGCGACCTCCTGCAGCCAGCACGCGACCAGCCAGGTGTACGGGCAGATCGGGTCGACGTACAGGTCGACGCGAGGCGTCGTACCGCTGGCGACGGTGGCTCGTCTGGCGTTCTCGGTGCGCTCCCGGAATCCGGCGGCGGGGGTGAAGCCCGCGCGCTCGGTGAAGTAGCTCGTCGTGAGCCGGTCCCAGAGGTCGAGGTCCGCGCCGGTCTGATCGTGATCCGTCATGCCTCTCAGCGTCCGCCGCGGTGTGCGGCGCCGCATCGTGCGAATTGCTCATTCGGGGTGCTGAGTACGGCGTTGCGCCGCCCAGGCGGCCACCTGCGCGCGGTTCACGAAGCCGAGCTTGCCGAGGATGTGCTGGACGTGGTTCTGGGCGGTGCGTTCGGAGATCACCAGGGCGGCGGCGATGCCGCGGTTACTGAGCCCGGCGGCGACGAGGCGAGCGACTTCGCGCTCGCGCGGACTCAGGGGGTCGTCCGGTCTCTCGAGACGCTCCAACCACGGCGTCATGCGGAGGGCCTTCGCCAGCGGGACGGTTTCGGCGGCTGTTGCGCGGGCCTGCGCCTGTTGTCCGGAGCGGTCGTAGACCTCGGCCAGTAGGCAGGCGGCTTCGACGGCGAAGCCGGGCGCGCCGATCGACCGGCACAGCACGATCGCTTGGCGGAGGTCGGTGACGGCCGCGTTCCACTCGCCGAGGGCTGCCGCGCAGACGCCGAGCGCCAGTTCGACCGGTCCGAGGAAGTTGGTCCCGCCTCCGCCGCCGACGACGTACCGGCCTCGGTGGGGTTCGAGCTGCGCGCGGGCGCCGCGGACGTCGTCGGTGATGCCCAGGCCGGCGGCGACCCTGGCCGTGAAGGTGTGCAGAAGCAGTTCGCCGGCGCGCGGTGCCTGCCAGGAGTCGGGCCGGCCACAGCGCTGGTACAGCGCGGCGGCCTCGTCGCGGCGACCCGCGTCGAGGAGGACGAAGGCGCGGCAGAGGCGCGCGAACAGGTCCCAGCGGGAGTCCGTCCCGAACTGCCACACGTCCGGTCCGAGCATCTCGTCGGAGTGGCCGCGATGGTGACCGAGCAGCATCCGGGTCGACACCTCGGCGCCGTGCACTACCGGGTGGCCGATCCGGCGGAACCAGTCGAGGGCCTCACCGAGCATTGCCTCGGCCTCGTCGAACTCCGCCCGCGCCAGCGCGAGCGAGGCCCGGGTGATGAGGACGTGCCAGCGGCCGTGCGGGCCGTCGACCCGCTCGGCGCAGCTCGCGAGCCGCCCGGTCTCCGCGGCGATCGCCGCCAGGTCGCCGTGGTACCAGAGCGCGTCGATCCGCCAGAGGCGGCCGCGCAGCTCGACCTCCGCCCGGCCGGTCGACGTACCGAGGTCGATCATCCGGTCCGCCGCTGCCGCGAGTTCGTCGACGTCGTCGGGGCCGCTGGTCGCGAGCTGCCGGGCGGTGAGCGCCTCGACGAGCAGGTCGGCGTCGCCGAGCGCCTCGGCCTGCGTGAGCGCGTCGGAGCTCGTGCTGACTGCCTCGTGCCAGCGCGCGAGGTAGACGGCCGCCTGTGTCTGGCGGGCGAGCAGGTGCACTCGCGCGTGTGGGGTGAGGTCAGGCGCGGCTAGTGCCTCGGTACACCACTGGTGGATGTCCCCGTCCCAGGCGGCCTGGCCGATCGGCTCCAGCGTTACTGCTGCCTCGGCGAGCAGCTCGGTCGCCTGTGACTTCCTGGCGGTGGTGACGGCCGCTTGCACCGCAGCGTGTGCAGCTGACAGGTCCCCGGCACGTATGGCGGCCAAGGCGAGCTGGAGCTGCAGGTGTGCCCTGTGCAGTGGTTCGGGAGTTGTCGCGACTGCGGCCGACCAGTGCCGCACGATCTCTGCCTGGTCGGTGCTGGGATCCAGCGCCTCCGCAGTACGGCGGTGCAGGTCGGCCCGGGCGCCGAGCGGTAGCTGCGCCAGGGCGTCACGCCGTACGGACTCGTCGGCGAACCAGGCCTCGCCGGAGTCCGGTGGCAGGACCAGGGCGCCGGAACGCACCAGGGTGTCGACCGCGGCCAGGAAATCGCCGGGCGGCATCGCGACCACCTGCTGCAGGACGTCGAGACGCACCCGGTCACCGGCGACCGCGGCAGCCGCCAGCAGATGGTCCCCGGTGTTCCCCACGGTCGCAGTGTGACGGTCCGCCGCGCGTGTCCGCCATACCCGCATTAGGTTTGGCGGTATGACCTACCCGGAGAGCCGCCGCGACGACGTGGTCGAGACGCTGCACGGACACCAGATCGCCGACCCGTACCGCTGGCTGGAGGACCCCGACTCGGCCGACACCCAGGACTGGGTGCGCCGGCAGAACGAGTACACCCAGGCCGAGCTGGCCACGTACGCCGAGCGCGGCTGGTTCCAGACCACGATGTCCGCGATCCTCGCGCGCCCGCGGGCCGGTGTGCCCGTGAAGAAGGCCGGCTGGTATTTCGTCGGCCGCAACGACGGCACGCAGGCCCAGGACGTCATCTACGTGGCCGAGTCGCTCGACGAGCTTGTGTCGGCCGGTCGTGTGCTGATCGACCCGAACACCTTGTCGGCTGACGGCACCGACTCGCTGGGCTCGTTCACCGTCAGCCCGGACGGGAAGTACTTCGCCTACGGCATCAACGAGAGCGGCAGCGACTGGACGACGTTCCGGCTGCTCGACATCGCCACCGGGACGCCGGTGGACGACGGGGTGTCGGAGGCGAAGTTCTGCGAGGCGACCTGGCTCCCGGACAGTTCGGCGTACCTGTACCTGCACTACCCGTCCAGCGGGCGCAGCGAAGGCACTGAGACCACCTCCTTGTCCGGCGGGCAGCTGAAGCTGCACCGGGTCGGTACACCGCAGTCCGAGGACGAACTCGTGCTGAGCTTCCCGGGCCAGGACCGGTACTTCATCACGCCGGAAGTGTCCGACGACGACAGGTACCTCGTCGTGCACATCACCGAGGGCACCGACCCCAGCACGAGGCTCTGGGTCTACCAGATCACCAGCGACGGGCTGGGCGAGCCGACGAAGGTAGTGGACGAGTTCGCGGACGAGATCGCCTTCGTCCGGATGTCCGGCGACCAGCTGGTGCTGCGGACCGACCGCGACGCCTCGCGCGGCCGGGTCGTGCTGTCCAACCTGGAGGGTGAGTTCACCGACCTCATCCCGGAGGGCGAGGCCACGCTCCAGGCAGTCCGCGGTACGGCGAACGGCCTGGCCACGTTGACGCTTGTCGACGCGCAGCCGCAGCTGACGCTCTACGCGCTGGACGGTTCCGGCCGGCGCGTGGTCGACGTACCCGGCGGGGGAGTGGTCGGCCTCAACGCCGGACCGGAGTACGACGAACTGTTCATCGGCCTGTCGACGACGACCGATCCCACACTCTCGTACGTCGTCTCGACCGGGTCAGGCGACGTCCGCGCGTTGCCGGAGCTGGTCCGCGGCTCTGGTGGGTTCACGCCACCGCAGGTCACCGTGACGCGCCACGTCGCGCCCGGACGCGAGGTGCCGTACTTCCTGATCACCCGGTCCGACCTGGACTTCGACGCGCCGCGTCCGACGCTGATGTGGGGGTACGGCGGATTCCGCATCCCGATCGAGGCCGACTACCGGCCCGGGTGGCCGGCGTGGCTGGCCGCGGGCGGCGTTCTGGTGATCACGAACCTGCGGGGCGGTGGCGAGTACGGGTCCGAGTGGCACGACGCGGGCCGGCTGAAGAACAAGCAGAACGTGTTCGACGACTTCATCGCGGTGGCCGAGCACCTGCGGGACACCGGCGTGACCACTCCGGAGCAGCTGGCGATCCACGGCCGCAGCAACGGCGGCCTGCTCGTCGGTGCGGTCATGACGCAGCGGCCGGACCTGTTCGCGGTGGCCCTGCCAGGTGTGGGCGTGCTGGACATGCTCCGGTTCCACCTGTTCACCGTGGGAGCGGCGTGGGCGTCCGACTACGGCCTGCCCGACGACCCGGAGCAGTTCGAGGACCTGCTGGCCTACTCGCCGCTGCATCGCGTCAGCGACGGGACGGCGTACCCGGCGACGCTCGTGGTCACCGGCGACCACGACGACCGGGTGGTGCCTCTGCACAGTCACAAGTTCATCGCTGCCCTGCAGCACGCCCAGTCCGGTCCGCAGCCGGTCTTGACCCGGGTCGAGGTCAACACCGGCCATGGCTTCGGCAAGCCCGCCGCGATGGTCGCGTCGGAATGGGCAGACCTACTGGCGTTCGCTGCTCACCACGTAGGACTTCTGCCTCCTGAGCAGTAGGAGGGTGGCCGGTCAGGTCACCAGATGCGCGGGGCCCGGAGGTCGCGGGGATCGTCGGACGGCTGACAGCCGTGCGCGGTCTCCGCGTACTCCGTCCGCGGACCGGTGCCGGCCAGCGTGCGGACGGCGTCGACGAGCCGGTCGACGTGCTCACGCGTCGTCCCGAGGCCGAGGCTGGCGCGGACCGCCGTACCGTGCTCGGGGGAGTTGGCGAGCAGGTGCCCGACCAGCGGGTGGGCGCAGAACTTGCCGTCCCGGACGCCGATGCCGTACTCGGCGCTCAGCGCCGCTGACACCAGCGTCGAGGTCAGGCCTTCGACGGTGAAGCACACGGTGCCGACGCGGTCCGCGTCCTCGCCGAAGATCGAGTACGTCGTGACCTTGTCGATCTGGGCAAGACCGGTGCGCAGGCGGGCCAGCAGGCTGCGTTCGTGCTGCTCGATGGCGTCGCGGTGCTTGCTGATCGCCGCGCAGGCGGAGGCCAGCGCGATCGCGCCGATGACGTTCGGGGAGCCGCCCTCGTGGCGCGCCGGGCCGGTCGTCCACACGACGGTGTCGCCGGTGACGGCGTGCGTCGCGCCACCGCCGTACAGGTACGGCTCCGCGGCGTCGAGCCAGTCGGAGCGGCCGATCAGCGCGCCGGCGCCGTACGGCGCGTAGAGCTTGTGGCCGGACAGGGCGACCCAGTCGACGTCCAGGGTGGCGATGTCGACCGGACGGTGCGGCGCGAGTTGGGCGGCGTCGAGACAGACCCGGGCGCCGTGCGCCTTGGCCACCTTGGCGATCTCCGCGATCGGGAAGATCTCCCCGGTGACGTTGGACGCGCCGGTGACCACGACGAGCCGCGGGCCCTCGGGGGCCTGCCGGAGCACGTCGGCGACGTTCGACACGGCCTCGGCCTGCGTGGCCGGTGCCTTGAGGCGCACGGTCCGCTCGGCCGGCCAGGGGAGGAGGGCGGCGTGGTGCTCGGACTCGAACACGATCACGGTCGCATCCCGCGGCACAGCGTGGGCGAGCAGGTTGAGCGCATCGGTGGTCTGCCGGGTGAAGATCACCTGGTCGTCCGCACGGGCACCGACGAAGCTGTGGACCTCGGCGCGGGCCCGCTCGTACCACTGGGTGGTGATCCGCGAGGCGTACCCGTTGCCACGGTGCACCGAGGCGTACGACGGCAGCGCCGCCTCGACGCTGGCCCGGACGGACTCCAGACACGGCGCGCTGGCACCGTGGTCGAAGTTCGCGTAGTCGGTGACCCGGCCGTCGGCGAGCGGGACCAGCAGGTCCGAGCCGACGGTGGTGGGGATGTTTCCGGTGACCTGCCGGGTGACGGTCGGCCGCGGGGTCGTCGTGCTGGCCGGCTCGAGGATGGACAGGATCGACATGCTGCTGCTCCCAGGAAGTCCGCGCTTGCCGAACGGGGTATCCGCACGGCCTGGTCTTCACCCGGGGCACCCCACCGCGGAGGAGGGTTGCCGGCCAGCTAGCCGGGGCTTGTCGCTGGCACTCATGACCTGCCGAGAACGGTAACGAACGGGCCACGGCGACCGCCAGTGCGAATCTCGTGATACGAGACGATCGAACGCATCCTGAGATGGCGGACTGGACCGCAACCGATCGCGGCGGTGCGGCGTCCGATGGGTCAGGAGGTGGTGGGGGATGTGGTGGAAGAAGGTCAGTTGTCCGGTCAGGTCCGTCGAGCAGCTCTGGATCGACGAGAACCTCGCCTGGTTCGTCACGGAGTTCGGTGACCGCATCCTGCGGCGGCCGGTGGTGCTTCCGGAGCGGTCGTTCCTGCCGGCCGGGTACAGCGGCTCGGAGGAGGACGTCCGGGCCGTGTTCCGGATCCTTTGCGAACGCCTGGAGGTGCCGGCCGACCGCGTCCGGCTGGACCTCGAGCCGGAGGAGACGGACGAACTCGCCGCGAGCCTGCCGATGCTCGAGTACTCGACCTCCGGGGCGGCCGGGCATTGGCGGCAACGGGACGGTGCGACCGTCGTGACCGTCGAGCTGCGGCAGGCGGCGCGGCCGGTCGCGCTGGTCGCGACGATGGTGCACGAACTCGGCCACGAGCGGCTGCTCGGCGAGGGCCGCATCGACGTCGACCGGCGGGACGGCGAGCCGCTGACGGACCTGTTCTCGGTGTTCTTCGGCTTCGGCATCTTCAGCGCGAACGCGGCGTTCGAGTTCCACCGGACCGACACGCACTACGGCACCAGCCGGCTCGGCTATCTGACCGAGGCGATGTACGGCTACGCGCTCGCGCGGTACGCCTGGCTGCGCGGCGAGACCGCCCCGGCGTGGGCGGAGCGGCTCGACACCAACCCGCGCGAGTGGATGAAGCAGGGTCTCCGGTGGCTGGCGGCTGGTGTTGGATAGCGGCATGGCAATCGAAACAGCCGAGTGGACCGCGCCGCAGGTGGACCGGCCGGCCGGCTCGCTGACCGCGCCGGAACGCGACCTGCTGCAGGGCTACCTGGATTTCTACCGCCGCACGCTGCTGTTCAAGTGCGCGGGGCTGAGCGGTGCCGAGTTGGCGGCCGCGCCGTCGCCGCCGTCGAACCTGTCGCTGCTCGGCCTGATCCGGCACCTGACCAAGGTCGAGCGGATCTGGTTCCGCATCCATTTCGCCGACGTTCCCGCCGCGCCGGTGTTCCCGCCTGCGCTGGGGAAGGACGCCGACTTCGAGCTGGTCGATCCCGCTCAGGCGCAGGCGGCGTACGAGGGCCTGGTCGCCGAGTGGAAGCTCTCCGACGAGGCGGTCGCCGGCCGCTCGCTGGACGACCGGTTCACCTTCAACGGCACCGAGTCGACGCTTCGGATGATCTACATCCACCTGATCGGCGAATACGCGCGGCACTGCGGCCACGCCGATCTCTTGCGGGAACAGCTCGACGGGACCACGGGCGCGTAACGAGACCCACTGCGCTTCTAGGCTTCGGCCGTGCCGTTCACCCTCGCCCATCCCGCGGCCGTCCTCCCGCTGTTCCGGCGGCCCTTCGTGGCTTCGGCCCTGGTGGCCGGTGCGGTGGCCCCGGACCTGCTGTACGTCGGCCCGCTCTATCGGATCGCAACGCAGTACGTCCACGGCGACTTCACGCTGACGCTGACACACGAGCTGACGTCGGCACTGTGGCTGGACCCGCTGCTGGCGCTTCTGCTGCTTGCCGTCTTCAACCTCGTGCTCAAGCGGCCGCTGATCGCGCTGGCACCACCTGCTCTCGCAGCGCGGCTGCCGGTGCTGGATCGGCTACGGCTTCCTGGCGCGAAGGCCCTGCTCTGGATGGTCGTCTCAGCGGTCGTCGGCGCGCTGACCCACGTCGTGTGGGACTCGTTCACTCACGGCGACGGGTACTTCGTCCGCCAGTTCCCCGGCTTCTTCGGGGCACAGGTCACGGCCGTGTGGGACGTGAACCGCATCCTGCAGTACCTCAGCACGGTCGGCGGCTGCGTCGTCCTGGCGCTCTGGCTGTACCGCTGGTACCGCCGCGCGGAGCGCCGACCGGCCGAGCCCACCATCCCGACCTGGGTGCGGTACCTCGTCTACGTGGCAGCGGTCGGCCTGGCGATCCGCGGAGCCATCGTGGAGCTGGGCCGGTACGACGGTGCCTTCGGCGGCGAGGTCGTCGTACGGGCGGTGCTCACCGGAGTCGTGTCCGGCGGCCTGATCGCCCTGATCGCGTACGTCGCACTGTGGCATCTGGAGCGGCTGCGGCGGCGTACGTACGTGTCGTGACGCTACGGATGGGGCAGTGTGATCGGCGTGTGACACGTGGGACTCGAGGGGTTGTCGGGGTAGCCTGAGCAATATGGCGACCCGCACGTCTTCCCCGGCGCGGGCGCAGAAGTCGGCAGCCAAACGGCCCAGTACGGCCCGTTCGGCTGCTGGTGGACGCTCCCGTCCGTCCGGCGCCCAGAAGCGAGGGCAGAGCTCGAAGCGCGGATCCACCCCCGCGCGGACCAGCACGCCCAGATCGAGCGGACCGGGCCCGTTCGCGGCCGCCATGCTCGCGCTCGGCCGCGGGGTGGTGAAGGTCTGGATCGGCATCGCGCACCTGCTCGGCAGCATGGTGCGGGGGATCGGTCACAGCGCCCGCGACCTGGAGCCGGAGCACCGCCGCGACGGTGCCGGCCTGTTCCTGATCGGCCTGGCGGTCGTCGTGGCCGCCGCGGTCTGGTGGGAGCTCCCGGGCAAGGTCGGCGACGGCGTCCGGACGGTCGTCGGCGGCAGCATCGGCCTGCTCGGCTGGGCGTTGCCGCTGATGCTGCTGGTGATCGCCCTGCGCACCCTGCGGCACCCGGACCGCAACGGCCCGGCCGGACGCCAGGTGATCGGCTGGACCGCCGTCTGCCTCGGCGTACTCGGGCTGATCCACATCGCCAACGGCCTGCCCCGGCCGAGCAACCCGGCCGACGGCCCGCTGCGCGACGCCGGCGGCGCGATCGGGTACTTCATCTCGTCGTTCCTCTCGGACCTGCTCACGCAGTACGTCGCCGCGCCGCTGCTGGTGCTGCTGTCGATCTTCGGCGCCCTGGTGATCACCGGGACGCCTGTGTACGCGATCCCGCTGCGCTTCCGGGCGGCGTTCGACGTACTGATGGGCCGGACCGAGCTGCCCGAGGACGCGCCGTCCGTGCAGGCGGCGCCGACCGACGACACCGTCCGGCTGACTCGCAAGCAGCGGCGCGCGAAGGCCGAGCTCGACGAGGACGGCGAGCCGACGGTCAAGCCGTACGACTCCCCGGTGCTGGAAGACACGCCCAAGCGCGGCCGGAAGAAGGCCAAGGCCGCGGAGGAGGACGCGTACGACGTCGACGCTTCTGCCGACGCTGCTCCCGTCGAGCCGGCCTTCGAAGCGCCCGCCGTCGTGAGCAAGCCGCCGGCGCCGGCGCCCGAGCCGCCGCCGCACACGCCGCTGCCGCAGCGCGTCGAGCAGCTCAGCCTCTCCGGCGACATCACGTACACGCTGCCCGACGGCCAGATGCTCAAGCCCGGCTCGGTACACAAGGCCCGCACCAAGGCGTCCGACGCGGTCGTCGACCGGCTGACCGAGGTGTTCGAGCAGTTCGGTATCGACGCCCAGGTCACCGGCTACACCCGCGGCCCGACCGTCACGCGGTACGAGGTCGAGCTCGGCTCGGCGGTGAAGGTCGAGAAGGTCACCGCGCTGTCGAAGAACATCGCCTACGCCGTCGCCTCGGCCGACGTACGGATCCTGTCGCCGATCCCGGGCAAGTCCGCGATCGGTATCGAGATCCCGAACACCGACAAGGAGATCGTCAGCCTCGGCGACGTCATCCGGTCCGCAACGGCTCGTAACGATCATCACCCGATGGTGGCCGGGCTCGGCAAGGACGTCGAGGGCGGCTTCGTGGTCGCGAACATGGCGAAGATGCCGCACCTGCTCGTCGCCGGTGCCACCGGCTCGGGCAAGTCGTCGTTCGTCAACTCGCTGATCACGTCGATCCTGATGCGCGCCACGCCCGACGAGGTGCGGATGATCCTCGTCGACCCGAAGCGGGTCGAGCTGAACAACTACGAGGGCATCCCGCACCTGATCACGCCGATCATCACGAACGCAAAGAAGGCGGCCGAGGCGCTGCAGTGGGTCGTCCGCGAGATGGACATGCGGTACGACGACCTCGCGGCGTTCGGGTTCCGGCACGTCGACGACTTCAACAAGGCGGTCCGCGCGGGCAAGGTGAAGCCGCCGCCGGGCTCCGAGCGCGTGCTGGCGCCGTACCCGTATCTGCTGGTGATCGTCGACGAGCTGGCCGACCTGATGATGGTCGCCCCGCGCGACGTCGAAGACTCGATCGTCCGGATCACCCAGCTTGCGCGGGCCGCCGGTATCCACCTGGTGCTCGCCACGCAGCGGCCGTCGGTGGACGTCGTCACCGGTCTGATCAAGGCCAACGTGCCGTCCCGGCTGGCGTTCGCGACCTCGTCGCTGGCCGACAGCCGGGTCATCCTGGACCAGCCGGGTGCGGAGAAGCTGGTCGGTCAGGGTGACGGCCTGTTCCTGCCGATGGGCGCGAGCAAGCCGATGCGGATCCAGGGCGCCTGGGTCACCGAGGCCGAGATCCGCGGCGTGGTCGACCACTGCAAGGCGCAGCTGGAGCCGACGTACCGCGAGGACGTCACGGCACCGGCCGGGCCGAGCAAGGACCTCGACGACGAGATCGGCGACGACCTCGACCTCGTGATCCAGGCCGCGGAGCTGATCGTTTCCACCCAGTTCGGCTCCACGTCGATGCTGCAGCGTAAGCTCCGCGTCGGTTTCGCCAAGGCCGGCCGGCTGATGGACATCCTGGAGAGCCGCGGCGTCGTCGGTCCCAGTGAAGGTTCGAAGGCCAGGGACGTCCTGGTCAAACCCGACGACCTAGAGGACTTCATCACCACCCTCCGAGGAGAGTGAGACCGTGACCGCCGCGAGCGCACTGCCCAGGCAGGAACGATTCGACGTCGACCCCGAGCCCACGCCGTTCACCGTTCGCGCCTCCCAGAAGGTGCACGGCGGGCTGGCGGCCGGCGCCGCGCTGGTCGCGATCGGGTTCGCCGCCTCGGCGTCGGCGAGCCCGACCGGCGTACTGCGCTGGATCGCGGCGGCCGCGTTCGCCGTTCTCGCCGTGGTTTGCGCCCGCGCGCTGACCGTGGGGGACATGCTGGTCGCCGACGCCGTCGGGATCCGCCTGCGCATCGGCAACGAGTGGGTGGGTACCCGGTGGGAGGACATCGAAGAGGTGACGGTGCTGCAGCGGCGGCATCCGCTCGACGACGGGCGGATCGCCGTACACCTGCAGGATCCCGGGCCGATCCTCGGCGCGATGCCGAGTTCGACCCGCAAGACAACCGACGCGAACCGCCGCCTGACGGGGTCGTCACTCGCGATACCGTTCGGGTTGACGGCGCGGCCGTCGAACGGGGAAGTGGTGCAGGCACTGCACATGCTGGCGGATGCCAGGTGTCCGGTCAGGGAACAACTCTGACTCGTCCGTGACCCCTTCCGGTCCGGACCGTTGAGATGGTGTCGACGGGCCGGCCGGCGGTCGGCGAAGAGCGCAGCTCGGACGATGGAGAGGACGGTGGGGACGTGAGCATCGGCAGCGAGCTCACGGCGGCCCGCGAACGGGCCGACATGACGATCGAGCAACTGAGCGCCGCGACCCGGATCAGAACCGGGTTGCTGATCGCCATGGAGGCCGACGACTTCTCCCGCTGCGGCGGGAACTTCTACGCGCGCGGCCACATCCGGTCGATCGCCCGCGTGGTCAAGGCCGACCCGGCGCCGCTGCTCGCCACCTTCGACGCCGAACACGCCGTCGAGGACGAGAAGTCCCGCCGCGAGGAACGCGCCGCGGTCAAGGCCCCGAAACTGAACCCGGCCCGCCCGCGCTGGGCCGTCGTGGTCGGCGCGATCCTGGTCAGCCTGATGGGCTGGGGGATGGTGCGGCTGTTCACGCTGCCCAGCGACATCGAGGCCAACGCGTCCAAGACCGCGACCGCCACGGCCACCGTCACGACCCCGGTCCCGAAGCCGACACCACAACCGAGCGTCAAGCCGACCAAGAAGCCGAGCAAGGCGAAGCCGCCGGCCCTGAAGACCGAGCTGACACTGACGGCGAAAGGTGAGGGCACCTACCTGACGGTCCGCGACCGGAAGAACCGCCGCCTCTTCCAGGGCCGCCTAGGCCCCGGCATCGCCCAGTCCGTCACCAGCGCCGGCGACATCCGCGTAACAGTCGGCAACCCCGGCAACCTCGTAGTCGTACTCAACGGCAAACAAATCCCCACCAAGCTCTACCGCTTCACCGCCCACCCCAACGGCACCCTCACGAAGACCGCAGGCGGCTCCTGAGTCAGTTGGGGCCGCGGCGACGTTCCAACCGCAGCTCTCCCGCGCGACCGGTTTGGCGAGGGGGCAGCCGGAGAGCGCCGGTCGACCGCTCGGTAGGCGGCGCGAGTTAGGCGGGGACGTGTACGGCGCGTCATACTCGTGGGGATGACTACGCCACCCACCACCGTCGCCCTGGTCACGCTGGGCTGTGCCCGCAACGATGTCGACTCCGAAGAACTGGCCGGCCGCCTCGAGGCCGGCGGATTCCGATTGGTCGACGACGCCGCCGAGGCGGACACGGTCGTGGTGAACACCTGCGGCTTCGTCGAGGCCGCCAAGAAGGACTCCGTCGACACACTGCTGGCCGCCGCCGACTACAAGGAAACGGGCCGCACCCAGGCCGTCGTAGCCGTCGGCTGCCTGGCCGAACGCTACGGCGAACAACTCGCCGATGCCCTCCCCGAAACCGACGCAGTCCTCAGCTTCGACGACTACACCGACATCTCCGACCGCCTCCGCTCCATCCTGGCAGGCACCAAACACCACCCCCACGTCCCCCGAGATCGCCGAAAACTCCTCCCCCTAGCCCCCGCCGCCCGCCACTCAGCAACCCCGGTCTCCATCCCCGGCCACAACACCCCTGTCGACGCGGCCGCGTCGGGCCCGGCGGCTTCCGGTTCCGCCGTACAGGCCGAGTCGAGCACCTCCGCCGACGCCGCGCCCGGGCCCACCGTCAGCTCGGCGCGGGCCGCCGTACTCGGTGACCACATCCCCGAGCAGCTCCGGCCCACCTCGGCGGGCTCCGCCGCCGCGGACGCGCCCAGTGGCCTGAAGGGCCGTTTCGTCACCGGCGCACCGGAAGAACTGAAGATCGACGCCCCCGACCTCACCTCAGCCCCGGCCACCGGCCCCCGCGTCATGCGCCGCCGACTCGACGGCGGCCCGATGGCCCCGCTCAAGCTCGCCTCCGGCTGCGACCGCCGCTGCGCGTTCTGCGCGATCCCGATGTTCCGCGGCGCGTTCATGTCCCGCCGCCCGGCCGAGGTCCTGCGCGAAGCCGAGTGGCTCGCCGAGAACGGCGTACGCGAACTCTTCCTGGTCTCCGAGAACTCCACCTCCTACGGCAAGGACCTCGGCGACCTCCGCCTCCTCGAAACCCTCGCCGGCGAGATCGCCAAGGTCCCCGGCATCATCCGCGTCCGCGTCTCGTACCTGCAGCCCGCCGAAATGCGCCCGACCCTGATCAGCGCGATGACCGGCACCCCCGGCGTCGTCCCGTACTTCGACCTCTCCTTCCAGCACGCCTCCGGCCCGCTCCTGCGCCGCATGCGCCGGTTCGGCGACTCCGAGCGCTTCCTGGAACTCATCGCCCAGGTCCGCGCCGCCGCCCCGACCGCCGGCATCCGCAGCAACGTGATCGTCGGCTTCCCGGGCGAGACCGAAGAGGACGTCGACATCCTCTGCGACTTCCTCTCCCGCGCCGGCCTGGACGCGATCGGCGTCTTCGGCTACTCCGACGAGGACGGCACCGAGGCCGAGACGTACGACGGCAAACTCGACGAGGACACCATCGCCGCCCGCCTCGACCGCGTCACCCGCCTGGCCGAAGACCTCACCTCCGCCCGCGCCGAATCCCGCATCGGCGAACTACTCGAAGTACTGATCGAGTCCACCAACCCCAACACCGAAGCCGACGAGGAAGCCACCGGGCAGACGGACGCGCCGACTGACGGACACGCCGAGCGGCAGGCGGACGGGCAAGCTGCCCGACAGGCCGAGCACGGCGACGGACCTAGCGACCTGCCGGAGGGATTGTTCGCCGGGCAGGCGGACGGATATGTGGCCGGAGCGACCGCCGAGGGGCGTGCGGCGCACCAGGGGCCCGAGGTCGACGGTACGACGACTGTGATCGGGCTTCCGGAGGGAATCCGGGTGGGGGATCTGGTGTCCGCGAAGGTGGTGGCGAGCGACGGCGTCGACCTGATCGCCGAGTTCGCGGCACTCGTGAGCACCCCGGACGCCCGCCCGGCAGTTAACCTGACCGCGTGACCAACCCGCCGACCAACCCGGCGCCGCGCGCAGCCGGCGGACCCCTCCACGCGCCCAGCGCGTGGAACCTGCCGAACGCGCTGACCGTCCTGCGGCTGGTCCTGGTCCCGCTGTTCGTCTGGCTCCTGCTGCGCAACGGCGGCGACACCACCGGCGACCGGCTGCTCGCCACCGCCGCGTTCGTCGTCGCGATCGTCACGGACCGCTTCGACGGCGACATCGCCCGCCGCTGGAACCTCGTCACGAACTTCGGCAAGATCGCCGACCCGATCGCCGACAAGGCCCTTACCGGCGCCGCCTTCATCGGCCTCTCGTACCTGGGCGAACTCCCATGGTGGGTCACCATCGTCGTCCTGGTCCGCGAATGGGGCGTGACCCTCCTCCGCTTCTGGGTGATCCGCCACGGCGTCATGCCCGCCAGCCGAGGCGGCAAACTCAAGACGGTCCTCCAGGCAATAGCCCTGGGCCTCTACCTACTCCCATGGCAAGACCAGCCCATCATTCACTGGCCCGCCGTAGCCATCATGGCCGCCGCAGTAGCCGTAACCCTCATCACCGGCCTCGACTACCTCCTCCGAGCCCTGCACCTCCGCAACGCCGCCAAACGCAACCTCCCCTGACCGCTTACCTCGCCCCAAACCTTGGCGGGCTCGCTGGGTGAATGTCGACGCCGTTGTCGACGACCGAGGTGACCAGCCTCTGAGTGATCTCAGGGTTCAGCTGTGTTCGGCCAGCCAGGCGAGCATCTCGCCTCGGAGCCAGCAGCGACCAACTGCGCCGGCGTGCATCGACGCATGTTCGAACACGCCCAGCCCGATGATGCTGTGTCCCGAAGCCCGCCGGTCACCAAATGTCGGCACCCCCGGCGCCACCCCCACGCCCTCGACGGACACCCAAGCAACAGGCCGACGAGTTGCTGCCTCATCAAGCCGCTGCAAGAACCGCAATCTGTCCTCGAGACCCAACCCCGACAGCGCCCAGGTGGTGATCACCACCGGCAGTACGTCGTCAGGTACCCGAGCAATCGCCTCCGGAAGTACCTCGACGAGGTCGCCACGCACGAGCAGCGGAGGATCCGCCGCGGCCAACTCCAGCTCCGCCTCGAGCCGCGCGAGCCGCTCCACCTGGTCCGGCGGGACACACGCCCGCAGCCAACGTGCTTCCTCCGCGTCGGTCACATCCACCGGATCAACATCAACCACGACCCGAGCCGACACCTCGGGCATCACCACCGCTGGCACGGACCCGCCGCCCACAACTGAGGCCGACACCTGAACCGCCGAGCTCGCATCACCCAACGCCTGCCCGTTGCTGTATGAGATCCCCGCCCGATCAACCGTCAGATTCAGTCCAGCCGACCGCCCCACATCAATCAGCCCAACAGCCCGAGCCCCAACCCGCCGCGCTACCTCCGCAACCGCCGGATGCAACACCGCATGCCGACCGCCCTCGTCCGCTCGCAACTTCCGCGCCACAGCCCGCTCCAGAACCAACTCCCAACTCCCGAGCACCACCTCAGCCGCGACGGCGCCCACGTCTTGCAGAGATTGTGCTGCGGGCTGACGAGGGTCAGCCGGGCCAGCCACGTACCCTCGGTGGTCGCCAGCGATGGCGTTGGCGCGGCTATCTGCGAAGGCCTGGGCAAGAGCGGGCGCTTGGCCGGCGAGAGCGAGGTCGTGGAGCGCTGCGAGGATGATCGTCGGGGTTCGCTTCCGCGGCGGCGCGGTTTCGATGACCCGCAGCGCCGCCTCCGACTCGCTCAGCGCGATTGCGATGCGCCCGTACACCGGCGAGACCTTCGGAGCGTCCACCTCACCGATGCGCCGATACACCTGCGCCAGCGTCCGAGCCCGCCCCGCAGTACTCCGACCACTCGACTTCGGCATTCCAGGCAGTCTAGCCACGCCCACTATCCCCATCTCGGGCTGCTCGGGAGGCGCTGACTGTCCTCGCTGTCTCCGGCTGTGGCGTCTCCGGCACCACCTGCGGCACATCGCGCGTGGCCTACGCCACAGTCCCGCCAGCGCGAGGGTCGGCGTGCAGTGGCAAGAACTCGTCGCTGAACCGGCTGAACCGGCTTAACCGGCTGAACCGGCTGAACCGGCTGAACCGGCTGAACCGGCTGACCTGGGCTGGGCTGACCTGGGCTGGGTGAATCGGGTGCACCGCCCACTGCACGCCGTTCGCGATGCCCGCGTGCGTGATGAGCGCGGCGGATCGGCTGGGGCCGGCTGGGCCCAGCTGGGTCGGATGGGCGCGGCTGGGCGGTTGGGCGGCGCAGCCGCTGTGTTGGGTACCTGGCTCGCCCGGATGGCAGCGGCTCGCGGGCGCGACTCTCGGGCGGGTGCTTCGGGTCGGGTGTGTTGGGGGAGGGGGCTGGGTGTTGAGTACGGGTATTGGTCGAGAGGTGGAGGTGGCGGTGGTTGGGGAGTTTGAGGTGGCGAGTCGGCGGTTGGTGGGGTTGTTGGTGGAGCGTGGCGTGACGCTGGCCACGGCTGAGTCGTTGACGGGAGGGATGGTCGGGGCGGTTCTGACGGATGTGCCGGGGGTGTCGGCTGTGTATCGGGGTGGCGTAGTGGTGTACGCGACCGACCTGAAGGCCAAGCTCGCAGGTGTCCCGGAGGATCTGCTGGCGGCTGTGGGACCGGTGCACCCGGACACGGCTGCGGCCCTCGCGAGCGGCGTGCGAGAGCGTCTCGAGGCGGATTACGGGCTCGCGACGACGGGTGTGGCGGGTCCGGACCCGCAGGGCGGTGTCGAGGTCGGCACGGTGTACGTCGCTGCGGCCGGACCGGGCGCCGTGCAGGTGCGGAAGCTGCAATTGAGCGGCGATCGGGCTGCCATCCGCCGAGGGACTGTGCAGGCCGTCCTGGAACTCGGGGCAAATGTTGTGGCGGAAGAACTCGACTGAACGGGATGTTGGGACCAGCATGGGGACAGGTAAGGAAGATTGGCACGGCGCACCGAAGGTGGACATTGCGAGGGGTAGTGACCCAGCAACAGGTACCGTTGGTTCCTACGGCCGAGCTACCGTGCGGGTAGACACGGCCGGACAGGCGGAAGGGAGAAACCTCATGGTGCTGGTTCGTGGCCTGCTGGGCGACGTGCTGCGGCGTAAGCGGCTGCGCCAGGGGCGCACTCTGCGCGAGGTGTCCGCCGATGCCCGTGTCAGCCTCGGCTACCTGTCCGAGGTCGAGCGTGGTCAGAAGGAAGCCTCCAGCGAGCTGCTGGCGGCGATCTGTATGGCGCTCGACGTGCCGCTGTCGGCGGTGTTCGCCGAGGTCAGTGAGGACTTGGCGCGCGAAGAGGCGCTCGTGCTGGCGCATCCGGCGATCGAGCCCGAGGTCGTGGCTTCGGCCGCCTGAGCGGTCCTTCACCTGGCACCTCCGTCCGGGGCCGGGCGGCGGTCGATCGGCTGGATCAGGGCCGTCCGGGTCGGCCAGATGAGCTGAAGCGCCGCGATCGGTGGATCGCCGGGCTGCCGAAACATCGCGTTGGCTGTGTAGAGGTGGTGCGCCGAGTCGGGGAACCGCAGCAGCTCGGCGGTGTGCGGTGGCGGGAAGAACCCGGACAGGTCGTCGCCCTCGTCGAAGGCCGCACCTTCCATGACCGCCCAGGCGAGCGGTTTGAGGCCGAGGTAGGCGTAGCTCGGCTCGGCTTCGAAGACGATGATCTCCGGATGCTGGTACAGACTGAGGCCCAGCGTGTAGCCGAAGGCCGGGTTCCGGTCGCCGTCGCCTTGGACGTACTGCATCGTCCAGCCATAGGTCTGGATGTTCCGCTCGATCTGCCGCGCGTACCGCTCGTCGCTCAGGCCGCCGCACCTGTCGCACATCCTGATCTCCTCTCGCTCGAACATTCGTTCGATGCGCCAGAGAAGGTATCTGTGTTCCGCGCCGTCAGTGGCGTTTTCCACAGGGCAGTTTGAGCGGGTTCAGCTCTCGGGCTGGCAGGCCGGGCACCAGTAGGTCACCCGCTCGCGCGTCGGCTCGCCCAGTTGCGCGGTGAGGATCGTCGTACCGCAGCGCCGGCAGGGTTTGCCGGCGCGTTCGAACACCCACGAGCGCTGCCCCGGGCGGTCGATCCCGGTGCTGACCTGGGTGCCGTTGCGCAAGTTGGCCTTCATCAGCTTCCGGCTGAGGTCCACCGCGGCGGGGACGTCGACCGTCGACACCGGGCGCCACGGATGCAGACCGAGGAGGAAGCAGACCTCGACGCGGTAGAAGTTGCCGATCCCGGCAAGGTTGCGCTGGTCGAGTAATGCCTCGCTGATGGTCCGGCCCGGATCGGACTCGACGTTCGCGATCGCCGCTGCGCGATCGAAGGACGGCGACAGCAGGTCAGGTCCGAGATGACCGACCACACTGTCCTCGTTGTCGGTGGAGACCAGTTCGAGCACCGGCAGTCGGTAGCCCACCGCCGTCCACGGATCGGTGGTGAGGACCACCCGGATCTCATGCTCAGGTCCGCCGCGCCAGCGCTCACCTGGGCGGTACAGATGCCAACTGCCGTCCATCCGGAAGTGACTGTGCAGCGTCAGTCCGCCCGAGATCCGCATCAGGATGTGTTTGCCGCGCGCAACGACCTCGTGCACTGTCCGGCCACTGAGGTCTGTCGTCGCCAGCGAAGGCACACGGAAGTCGGTGCTGACCAACTCCTGTCCGGCGAGGGCCTGGTTCAGCCGCTTGCAGGCCCGCCAGACGGTGTCTCCTTCCGGCATGCCGGCTCACTCAGGCCCGGAGCCGCAGACCGCGCGGCGTCGCATGGAAGCCTGCCTTCGCCAACGCGTCGCCGAACGCCGTATGCCGCACCTGCTCACCGTCCGCGGTCTCCACGCTCAACTTGCCCAGCTGACCATCGCGGACCGACAACGCCAACGCGTCGACGGCCGGTTGCAGCAGGTCCGCGTCCTCGGTGAAACTCAGTACGGTCCGCCCGCCGCGTTCGACGTACACGATCAACTGCCCGTCGACCATCACGACGAGCGCGCCGGCCTTCCGGCCCGGACGATGACCGCCGGCGTTCTCCCGCTCGGGCCACGGCAGCGCGGCGCCGTACGGGTTCGCGGGATCGGACGCGGCCAGTACGACGGCACGCGCGGCCGGCTCGTTGTCCTTGCGGCCGCGCCCACCGGATGGGGTGCCGCCCGGACCGAACCGGCCCGGTGGACCGAATGGCCCGTCAGGCTCAACCGGAGCAGGCAGCTCCGCGAGCGCGCGCAGCCGATCGACGGCCCCAGGCAGCGCGAACTGCGCCGCGCCCAACCCAGCGACGAAGTAGCCGCGCCGGCACCGCCCAGACTCCTCGAATGCGCTCAGCACCTTGTACACGGCCGCGAACCCGCCGGGTGTCCGCTCGGTGATGACCGACCCGCGGGTCACGATCCCGTAGCGATCGAGCAGTGTCTCAGCGGCGGCGTGAGCTCGCCGCGTCGCGTCCGAACTACGGGCCGGGAGCAACGACCATCGCCCGCCCGCCGTCGGCGGTCCACTCCGCGACGGCATCGCAGGCCTCCCGGGCCGCGCCGGCCGCCCCGGACGCGCGCGCGGTGTCGCGCGACGAGCCCGATGGCTGCCGCGTCCACCGCCGACCAGCGATCGCACCGGCGTCAGAGTGTCGTTCGTCAGATGACCGGCCCAGACGAGATCCCAGAGGATGCTGACCAGCGCCTCGTCCTCCACCACACCGGCGCTCGAGCCGACCACATCGCTCAACTGCCGGAAGAAGAACGCCCCGCCACCCGACAGCGCGTCCAGCACCGCCTGATGCGTCTCTCCCAGCTCGAACGCCGGATCCGGATCGGGCAACGTCAGATCACAGTTGTCCGCCAGGTGCAGCGAAACCCACCCGTCGGTCCCCGGCAGGGAACCCGAGCCGGCCCACACCACCTCACCGGTCGCCGTCAGCTCGTCCAGCATCGACGGCTGATACCCGGGTACGCGCGACGGCAGCACGATCGACTCCAGCGCCGACGCCGGCACGGCGCACCCCGCGAGCTGCTCGACGGCTCCGAGAAGTACGTCGTACCCGCGACCCCGACTGCTCGTGATGCCTTGCCACGCGGGCAGGAACCGGGCCAGCGCGGAAGGATCGACCGGCTCGACCTCCTTCCGCAGCGCGGCCAGTGAGCGACGCCGCAACAGCCGCAGGACCTCGCTGTCGCACCACTCGAGCGCGATTCCACCCGGCAGGAACTCGCCTTCGACGACACGTCCTGCCGCACCCAGACGTCGCAGCGCATCAGTGACGACAGCGACGCCGATCCCGAGATGTGTCGCGAGATCGATCGCGCGGAAAGGACCATGCGTGCGCGCGTAGCGAGACACCAGGTCCCCGAGCGGATCGGCAACCGGCTCGGCGTGCGCCTCCGCGACGCCAGGTGGCAGCGGTACGCCGAGAGCGTCCCGCAAGCGTGCGACGTCCTCGACAACGGCCCAGCGGTGTTCGCCCGCGATTCGCACACGTACGACGCGCCGCGCAGCCGCGAGTGACGTCAGCCAGGACTCGGCGTCCGAACCGTCGACGCACCGCTGGGTCGCCTCTGGCAAGGACAGCGGCCCGACGATCCGCAGTACGTCGAACAGGCCCTCGGCATCACGCGCGCGACGGTCCTCGGCCAGTCGCTGCAGCTCCGCTTCGGTCCGCAGTACGACTTCGGCGTCGAGCAACTCACGCAGCTCGGTCCGTCCGAGCAACTCGGCGAGCAGGCTCTGGTCCAGGGCGAGAGCGGCCGCTCGCTTCTCGGCGAGCGGGCTGTCGCCCTCGTACATGAAGGCGCCCACGTAGCCGAACAGCAGCGACTTCGCGAACGGTGATGCTTCCGGCGTCTCCACCTCGACGACTGAAATCCGCCGCTCACTGATCCCGGTCAGCAGATCCTTCAGCGACGGCAGGTCGTAGACGTCCTGCAGCACCTCGCGCAGCGTCTCGAGCACGATCGGGAACGACCCGAACTTGCTTGCCACGCTCAACAACTGTGAGGCCCGTTGCCGTTGCTGCCACAGCGGCGATCGACGTCCCGGGTTGCGACGCGGCAGGAGCAGCGCCCGCGCCGCGCACTCGCGGAACCGGGCCGCGAACAACGCCGATCCGCCGACCTCCGTAGTGACCAGATCCTCGATCTCGGCCGGATCGAACAGCACCAGATCCGCCCCCGGCGGCGCCTCGTCCGTCTCCGGAAGCCGTAGCACGATCCCGTCGTCACCCGAGACCGACTG
Source organism: Kribbella sp. HUAS MG21 (assembly GCF_040254265.1). Classification (GTDB taxonomy): domain Bacteria; phylum Actinomycetota; class Actinomycetes; order Propionibacteriales; family Kribbellaceae; genus Kribbella. Next base: position 7,627,790 of record NZ_CP158165.1, on the reverse strand, counting down.
CGCGTCCATCCCGTACCGATCCCGCAGCCGCGCCGCGATCGCCAGCGCCCACGGGCCGTGGACCTGACCGCCGTACGGCGAATGCACGCAGACGCGCCAGTCGCCGAGCTCGTCGCGGAACCTCTCCACCACGATCGTCACGTCGTCCGGCACCCGGCTGGTCGCGTCGCGCTGCTCGGCGAGGTAGGACACGAGGTTGTTGGCGGCATACTCGTCGAGGCCGGCGGTCCGCGCACGCTCGATCGCCTTGGCGGCAGGCAGCGACGCCATCTTGCGAATGAACGCGCCGGTCGCCGCGCCGAGCTCCGCCGGCCGACCGACCGCGTCACCCTTCCAGAACGGCAACCTGCCGGGCTGACCCGGCGCGGGGGAGACCAGGACACGGTCGTGCGTGATGTCCTCGATCCGCCAGCTCGATGCGCCGAGCGTGAACACGTCGCCGACGCGTGACTCGTACACCATCTCCTCGTCGAGCTCGCCGACGCGATGGTTCGTGGACTCGCCGACCAGGAACACGCCGAACAGCCCGCGGTCCGGAATCGTGCCACCGCTCGTCACCGCGAGCCGCTGCGCACCCGGACGGCCCGAGATCTCGCCGCTCACCCGGTCGAACACGATCCGCGGCCGCAGCTCCGCGAACTCGTCCGACGGATAGCGCCCGGACAGCATGTCGAGCACCCCGTCGTACGCCGATCTGGGCAGCGTCGCGAACGGCGCGCAACGTCGTACCAAGGCAAACAGCTCGTCGACGTCGATCGAATCCAGCGACACGATCGACACGATCTGCTGCGCGAGCACGTCGAGCGGGTTCGCCGGGATGTGCAGGCTCTCGATCAGGCCGTCACGCATCCGCTGCACGACGACGGCTGTGTCGATCAGATCGCCACGGAACTTGGGGAACAGCACGCCACGCGACACGGCTCCGACCTGGTGACCCGCGCGGCCGACGCGCTGCAGCCCGCTCGCGACCGACGGCGGAGCCTCGACCTGGATGACCAGATCGACGGCACCCATGTCGATGCCGAGCTCAAGGCTGCTCGTCGCCACCACGCACGGCAGCCGTCCGGATTTGAGGTCCGCCTCGATCAGAGCCCGTTGCTCCTTGCTGACCGAACCGTGATGGGCGCGCGCGATCAACGGCGGGGCCGCGAGCGATCCACCTGACTGCGCCATCAGCTGCGCGGGCGAACCGAGATCCGGCAGCTCCATCTCGGCCCGCTCCGCGGCGATCTCGTTCAGGCGGGCGGTCAGGCGCTCGGCCAGACGGCGTGAGTTCGCGAAGACGATGGTCGACTTGTGTTGGCCGATGAGGTCGAAGACGTGCTCTTCGACATGGGGCCAGATCGAGGCATGCTGCGGCGGCGCGGCTGCTGATCCGGAGGTCTCGACCTCGGTCGCCGCCAGCTCGGCCATGTCCTCGACCGGTACGACGACGCTCAGGTCCCACTGCTTCGCGAACTTGGGCTGCACGACCGTCACCGGCCGCTCGCCGCCGAGGAAGCGCGCCACCTCTTCCACCGGACGCACCGTCGCCGACAGGCCGATCCGCTGCGCCGGCTTCGGCAGCAGCGCGTCGAGCCGCTCGAGCGTCAGCGCCAGGTGCGCGCCGCGCTTCGTCCCGGCAACCGCATGCACCTCGTCGACGATGACCGTCTCGACACCGCGCAACGACTCGCGGCCCTGCGACGTCAGCAACAGGAACAAGGACTCGGGGGTAGTGATCAGTACGTCGGAGGGTCGCGAGGCGAACCGCCGACGCTCAGCGGCCGGGGTATCGCCTGACCGCACCGCGACCTCGACGTCGATCGGCGCCTCGCCGAGCCGGCGCGCGGTCTCCCGGATGCCGATCAGCGGCGCGCGCAGGTTGCGCTCGACGTCGACCGCCAGGGCCTTCAACGGCGATACATACAGCACCCGGCAGCGCAGCTTCGGATCGCTCGGCGGGGGAGTCGTGGCGAGGCGGTCCAGCGCCCACAGGAACGCGGCCAGCGTCTTCCCGGAGCCGGTCGGGGCGACCACCAGCGCATCCCGGCCCGCCGTGATGGCGTCCCACGCCTCGAGCTGGGCCGGGGTGGCCGACTCGAAGACGTCGCCGAACCACGCCCGGGTCGCGGGCGAGAACCGGCTCAACGCGCTGGTTTTCTTCACGCCGACCATCTTGCCGGGTGCCGCCGACAGTTTTCACACGCGCGCTTCGACGCGGCTGTCGAGGGGTGTGCTCGCGGGCAGTGAGCAGGCGCTTTCCGTCCGGTGCGCGGATTGTCCCCGCCGTCTGGAATGATCGGCGGCATGAAGAACCGCGTGCGCGCAGCCCTCGTCGTCGTGGCCTGCCTGATCGGTCTGACCGGCTGCGTCAAGCTCGACGGCGACCTGAAGGTCGGGTCGAACGAGACAGTCTCGGGCTCGATGAAGCTCGGTGTGGACAAGAAGCTGCTGGAGTCCAGCGGCCAGTCCCTCGACCGGGTCCGCCAGCAGATCGAGAGCAGCATCAAGTCAACGGCCACCGAAGGCGTCGAGTGCAAGTCGTACGAGGACGACAGCTACGTCGGCTCCGACTGCACGTTCAAGAACGTGCCGTTCGACAAGATGGGCAGTTCGAGTGGTGACGGGGTCGGCTTCCGCAAGGAGGGCGACCAGGTCAAGGTGACGGTCAAGGCCGACAACCTGGGCAACATGCCGTCCGCGGGCGGTCAGGCGCAGGTCAACTTCAAGATCACCATGCCGGGCAAGATCCTCGAGCACGACGAGGGAGCGCAGGTCAGCGGCCGCACCGCGACGTACGACAGCGTCGAGAAGCTCGGGAAGATCTCGCTGACCTCGGAGGCCGGCGGCGGGTTCCCGACCTGGGCGCTCATCCTCATCATCGTGCTGGTGTTGCTGGTGATTGCCGCGGTGGTCTTCTTCGTACTGCGGAGCCGTAAGGGTCAGCAGGGGCCGCAGGGGTACGGGCAACAGTTCCCGGGGCAGTACCCGGGTCAGCCGGGTCAGTACGGCGGGCCGGGGCAGTACCAGGGGCAGCAGCAGTACGGCCAGCCTGGACCTGGTGGGCAGTATCCGGGGCAGCCGGGACAGTACGGCGGCCAGCAGGGCCAGCCTGGTCAGTACGGCGGTCAGCCGGGGCAGTACCCGGGCCAGCCGGGACAGGGGCAGCCGGGGCCGGGTCAGGCGCCGTACGGCGGTCAGCCTGGTCAGCCGCAGTACCCTGGGCAGCCTCAGCAGGGTCAGGGGCAGTGGGGCCAGCAGCAGCCGCCTCAGCAGGGCCCTGGTGGTTGGGGACAGCAGCCTGGCCAAGGTCAGCAGCCGGGCCAGCCGCAGCAGGGTTCGCAGTACGGGCAGCAGCCGCCGCAGCAGGGCGGTTGGGGTCCGCAACAGGGTGGTCCGTCGGCGCCTCAGCAGGGGCAGCAGGGCGGTTGGGGACCGCCACCGAAGGACGATGACGGGCAGGCATGAGACTGACGGAGTTCTGGGAGCGGATGGATCACCATCTCGGTCCCGCGTACGCACGGACCTGGGCGGAGACCCAGGTGGTCCAGGAGCTCGACGGCCGCACGGTCGTCGAGGCCCTGGCCGACGGTGAGGCCGCGAAGGTCGTGTGGCGCGCTGTGTGGGCGCACCTCAACCTTCCGCCCAGCGAACGCTGATGCCCACGGCAACCAACTAGCTAGGCGGCCCACCCGGTGCGCGCAGCCCAGTCCTCGGCAGGCAGATAGATGAGGTCACAGACCGGGTCCTTGAGATCGGTGTAGTCACCGAGCTCGAGCCGGAGCGCGGCCGCGTGCTGTTTGAACGCGCCGTACGCACGAGCTGTGTCCGGGTGATTGCGCAAGTAGTCGCGGAACAGCAGCGCGTACCGCTGGTTGGCGCGACCGGCGACCCGGACGTGTAGGTTGACCCGGCGTCGGTACATCGGCTCGACCAGCATGCGCTTCACCCACTGGAGGTCATCGGCGGGCAGCCCCGGCACCGGATGGTCACGTCGCGGCGGGCGGAGCTCCCAGTCCGCGGCGACCATCCGTTCCGCCACGTCGTCGAGCTCGGGCTCGGTGCCGACGGTCACCTGGATGTCGAGCACGTCCTTGGCGGGCAGCCCCGGCACAGCGGTGGAGCCGACGTGGTCGATCCGTTGAGCCAGCTCGCCGAGGACCCCACCGATCGCGTACGCCGTCTTCTGGTACTGCGCGGGCCACGTCTCGTCCGGCCGCGCGATGACGATCCCAGTCATGCAGAGATCATCTCAGTTCTGAGACGGCCGTCCCAGCGGTCAGACCGGTTTGACCCGGAACGCGCTGGTGGTGAGCAGCTCCGCCGCCTCGTACGCCGCCTTCTTGATGCCCTTGCGCTCGTCGAAGAACCCACCGACCACGCCGACACCGGGGAGCTTCCCGACGAACCGGGCGCCGAGGCTGCCGCGCGGCCGCTCCTCGAACACTTCGCTGAGCCCGCCGAACAGCTTGCTCAGCCGCCAGACCAGCCGGACGCCCTTGCGCAGCCCCATGTCTTTCGACAACTCGTCGAGACCCAGCTGCTCCGTGACATCCTTGCCGGCTACGTCCGGGTCGTCGTACTTGAGGACCTCGTCCGGCGTGATCGGGCGGTCGGTGAGGACCCGGATGATGATCGACGTACGGTCGGCGTGCGCCTCCACGCCGTACTCACGACAGACCGCACCGATCACCATCGCCTGCACCGCGGCGCCGAGGGTGTCCTTCATCGGCAGCCGGTCCGCCGCCGCGCCGCTCAGCCGGGGCAGGCCGGCGACGATCGCGGCGAATCCGCCCAGCCGCTCCACCCACCAGTCGCAGCGCTTCGCCAGCGGGAGCGTCGGCCACTCCTCGTGGCCGGGTACCTTCATCTGCAACAGCCGGTCGATCGCGAGGATCAGGCCCTTCTCGGCCAGGTTCGGCTTCTCCTGCTTGGAGTACTCCGCGAGGTAGCTGCGGAGGCCGAACGGGTCCTGGGAGCGGAGCGCGTCGAGGACGTAGTCGATGCCGAGTTCCACGCGGCTGATCGCGAGGACGAGGGCGGAATCGGGTACGTCGGGGCGGTCGGTCACGCTCGCAAGAGTAAGGATCCAGTGGGTCAGAGCAGTTACCGGGGCAGGTATCGGCGTGTCAGTTGTGATTCGAACACGTGTTCGGGATAGTTTGGTCTCCGGAAGGTGCCGGGGCGGCCGAGTTGTCCACAGATTCGAAGTGGCGGCGAAAACTGTCCGTGGCGGCGAATACCTTCTCTGGCGACAACGAAGTTCCTTCGGGCGGCCGGCTGGCGGCCCCGGATTATCAGATGGGTCAGGTGGCAGTCACATGGCGGGTGCAGCGAGTGCGGAGCGCGCGGTGGCCGATCGCGAGAAGGCGCTTGCGACCGCGCTGACGCAGATCGAGCGGCAGTGCGGCAAGGGTGCGGTGATGCGCCTGGGTGAGCAGGGCAAGGCACCGATCGAGGTCATCCCGACCGGTTCGATCTCGCTCGACATCGCGCTCGGGATCGGCGGCCTGCCGCGCGGCCGGGTGGTGGAGATCTACGGTCCGGAATCCTCCGGTAAGACCACGGTCGCCCTGCACGCGGTCGCGAACGCCCAGCGGGCCGGCGGCATCGCGGCCTTCATCGACGCCGAGCACGCCCTCGACCCGGAGTACGCGCGGAAGCTGGGCGTTGACACCGACGCGCTGCTGGTCTCGCAGCCCGACTCCGGTGAGCAGGCGCTGGAGATCGCCGACATGCTGGTCCGCTCCGGCGCGATCGACATCGTCGTGATCGACTCGGTGGCCGCGCTGGTGCCGCGCGCCGAGATCGAGGGCGAGATGGGTGACAGCCACGTCGGTCTGCAGGCCCGGCTGATGAGCCAGGCGCTGCGGAAGATGACCGGTGCGGTCAACGGCACCGGGACGACGGCGATCTTCATCAACCAGTTGCGCGAGAAGATCGGCGTGATGTTCGGTTCGCCGGAGACCACGACCGGTGGTCGCGCGCTGAAGTTCTACGCGTCGGTGCGGCTGGACGTGCGCCGGATCGAGTCGCTCAAGGACGGCTCGGACGTGGTCGGTAACCGGACCCGCGTCAAGGTCGTGAAGAACAAGGTGGCCCCGCCGTTCAAGCAGGCCGAGTTCGACATCATCTACGGCCAGGGCATCAGCCGCGAGGGCAGCCTGCTCGACCTCGGCGTGGAGCAGGGCTTCGTCCGCAAGGCCGGCGCGTGGTTCACCTACGAGAGCGACCAGCTCGGCCAGGGCCGGGAGAACGCGCGGAACTTCCTGCGCGACAACCCCGACCTGGCGAACGAGCTGGAGAAGAAGATCAAGGAGAAGATGGGCATCGGCCCGACCCTCGACCAGCCGGCCGACGAGGCCGCCGAGGTCGATGTCGACTTCTGATCGACCCTCCGCGGGAGGCAGCGTTCCCCGGCATTCTCCGACTGCCGACGACGCTGCCCCCGCGGCGCTGTCTCTACCGCATGACGAACGCCTGGCCCTGGCCCGCAAACTCCTGGCCGAAGGCCCGCCCGCGGCCCCGGACACGGGCGCATCAGCTAAGAGTGCGGCGTCCCCCCGACGTCGTGCGAACAACCGAGACACAACCGCAGCCGGTGATGGCGGTGGGGGTCCAAGGCCCGGGAGCCGCAGTCGCCGCCGTACTACGGACTTGAAGCGCTCGGGTCCGCGGGCGGAACCCGACGATGCCCTGAGCGAGGACGAAGCTGAATGGAGCACGGCACGTCGACGCCCGGGCTCCATCAGGCGGACCGTCGGCACCATCGACCCGTGGGATGAGCCTGCGACCGCCGAGGATCCGAGTGATGGTGGTGCCGAAGCGGATCACGGCGCGAGCGAGCGAGGCGGTCGGGGTGGCCGGGAGTCAGGTCGCCGCGGGGTAGGCACACAGCCCGACGCGATCGCGTTCTCGCGTGAAGTACAGCAGAAGACTCGCTCCACCAGCCGCCCGGCCAAATCGCGCGGTACTGCAGCAGCGGTTGATCCCTGGGGCGATGACGACGAGCAGACAACCCTGGCTTTCAAGGCCCAGGCAGCCGACCGCCTGGCCGAAGCCCGCGCGTTCGCCGAGGACGCACCTGCGCCACCCACGATCCGCGCACAACGCAGTACGTCCGACCGTGACATCGCTAACGGAGCCTCGGCGACACCCTTGGAATCACCGGACAGCACATCACCGGCTGACACTAGCCCGGGTACTGCCGCCGCTGCGCTTCCCTTCGACCCGTGGGCGGACTCAGCCGACGTAGTGGACGCACCGAGCGAGGCAGGCCAACAGTCAAGCGACGCGTCGGAGGTCGTAGGCGCTGCGACACCAGCCAACTCGCTACGCGACACATCCGGGCCGCCGACGAACTCGACAGCGCCGAGCACGGCAGTTCCGGGAAACACGACAGTTCCTGGGAACGAGGGAGCAGGCGCGACATCGGACACGCCGCGCGCCAGCGGAAGGGCGCGCTCGGCTGCTTCATCGAAGACCGACGAGATGGCTCCAGAGCGAAGTACATCGGATCGGGCCGAGCGTGCTGAGCGAGCCAGTGCCGCGCAACGGCCAGCCGAGGGCGCCAAGCCATCCAAGCGACCCAAGCCGGCCGACGGTGCTGAGTGGGACGAAAAGGCAGATGGTGCCGCGGCAGGTGGTGATGTCGAGGCCGTTCACAGCGCCCGCGGTGTCGCTAGTAGCGGGGGTGTAGTCGGCGGGAGTGGTGGGACTGGACGCCGGGGTGCGTCACGGCGTCGGGTTGGTGGGGGATTCGGGCGGCGGAAGCCGCGGTCGGACGACGAGCCAGGGCCGGCTGTTCCAGGGCTGGACGAAGAGGCGGATCCGTACTCCGTCGCCCGGACGATCCTGCTCGACAAGCTAACGGGTCAACCACGGACCCGGGCCGAGCTGGCCGATGTGCTGGCCGAGCGAGAGATCCCGGACGAGGTGGCCGACGAGGTACTGGATCGGTTCACAGAAGTCGGGTTGATCAACGATGCGGCGTTCGCGAACGCATGGGTGGAGTCGCGCCACCGCGGACGCGGACTCGGCAAGCGCGCACTGGCGCAGGAACTCCGCCGCCGCGGCGTCGACGACGAACTGGCCCGGGACGCACTCGAGGAGCTAGATCCCGAACAGGAAGAACAAACCGCCCGCGAACTGGTCCGCCGCAAGCTGCGCTCAATGCGCTCACTGGACCGCCAGGTAGCAATGCGCCGCCTACTAGGAATGCTCGCCCGCAAGGGATACCCAGCCGGACTAGCAATGACCATCATCAAACAAGAACTCGACACCACCCACGAGGAATTCCCCCTCCTCGACCCCTCAGGCCTAGAACCCGACTAGCCCGGCCGGCACCACACGAACTACGCCGGCCAAGCGCCGCCGCTCGCTCTTCTGCCGAATGTCGCAGCAATGAGCTTAGGGCGCGCCGTTGTCGTCTAGGGCCTGAGTCGATCGCAGAACCCGGGACTTGGCTCGTCCGGGTGGCCACAACTGAGCCGCGCCAACCAACCCGCGCCGTCTGCGGATCATGCGGCCCGACGCCGATCCAGCCCCACCATCGCTGGCAAGCCGCGACCGTGCCGCTCACCTGAGCCAGTGCGGCCGTCCTGCTGTGACCCAACCTGGTCGGCGCTCTGGCTGCATTGTCGAACCCGGTTCACATGCAGACACACCAGCTTCAAGATCCGAGCGGCGCCATACGACAGGCGCTGAACTGGCGCGCATCTGCCAAGCGTTAGCTCCGACTGCCCCGCCTCGCTCGGTTTCTCGCCCTGTGCCAACCCGCGTTGGTTCCATTCGGCGCGCACCAGTTCACATGTGCCTCATCCTGCGAGGACTCGGCTCAATGTCGGCGTGGACGCGTGGCAGCACCTGCCTGCGTTGCGGACGAAGTTCGGTGGCTGTGGTGAGGTGACCTGTATTCGAGAGGATCAGATGGCAGTTGATGGCGGAGGTGTGTCGTGGGCGATGTGGGCAGCAGCGTGGTTGTCCGAGCGGGCGGGGAGGAAGATCGGACGGGGATTCGGCGGGTGTTGCGTGAACTGCATGGGACGGCTGCGGAGAAGTTCACTCTGCCTCTTGTGCGGCGGGATGCGCGCACGTTTGTCGCAGTTGACGGTGATGACGTGGTGGGTGTGGTCGTCGGGACGTTTGTGGACTACGGACATGAGCCGTACGGGATGATCGAGGAGCTGGCGGTCGCCTCGGAGTGGCGCGGTGCGGGAACTGGCGTGGCGTTGCTCGGCCAGTGCCGGGGGTGGTTGGCGGCGTTGGGGGCCGAGGTGGTGTTTGTGTCGGCGGTCGGGAGTCCGCCGCGGAGTTCTACGTGCGGGCTGGGTTCACGCGGTGCGTGGGTCCGTGGTTGTGGGCCGGGTGTGCTGAGCGGCGGTAGCTTCGGGGGATGATGAGTCTTGCGGATGTTGAGCGGGTGGTTGCGGGGTTGCCGGGGACGGAGGAGACGGCTCGGCATGGGATGCGGACGTGGAAGGTCGGGGGCAAGGCATACGCGTGGGAGCGGCCGTTCAGTAAGGCGGATTTGAAGCGGTTCGGGGACGAGACGCCGCCGGAGGGGCCGATTCTGGCGCTGACGGTTGAGGATCTGGCGGAGAAGGAAGCTGTGCTCGCGGCGCGGGCGGGGGATGGGTTCTTCACGATTCCGCATTTCGACGGGTATGCCGCGGTGCTCGTTCAGTTGGAGAAGGTGTCCGGGGCCGTGCTGGAGGAAGCGGTGCTGGACGCTTGGTTGGTGCATGCACCGGCGGACGTCGCCGCGGCGCACCTTGGGCAGAGTTAGGCGTCCGGAGCACAGAATGGATGGGCCAGGAGGGTTTAGCTCCTGCGCCTACGGCTGCCTGTAGCTCGTGACGATCCTGTGTGACGTGCAGCCCTGTACAGCCGAGCTGACCTGGCGGAGGGGCTGTTCCTCGGCGGTCTGGTGCCGATGCCGATGTCCATGCTGGTGACCGTGCTGGTTCGGGTGATCCCGGTTCGGCTGCGCGGAGCCTCTCGTGCTGCCGGCTGGCGTACGACGCTGCAGGGCGGCGGAGTTCTGCGTACGACGCCAGCACAACGTGACGGGTCTGGCGTAGGCGCCGCTGATGGCGATGGGGTTCGCGTACTGCGCTGGCTGATGGCGACGATGTCGGCGTACGAGCCAGTTGACGGGTGTCGGCGTTTGAGCCCCGGCCCGAGGCGGCGGGTCTCGGCGTACGAGGTCGGCTGACCGCCGCGGCTGGGGCCTCGGCATGTGACAGCGGGTCGGGGCGTTGGGCTGGGCGTGCGGCGCCGAGGCGGGTGAACCCTCGCAATCGACGGCGCCTACGGCGGCGCTACGGCGTGGTTGAGGTCGGCGTAGGACGGTCGGAACGGTTGCGTGTCGGCGTCGACGGTGATCCGAATCCGCGGATCATCGCCGAGGTTCTCGGCAGGCAGGTGTCGGCGCAGGACGGCAAATCGAGGTTGTGGGCTGGTAGTGCAGGCCGGTCGTGCGGCCTGGGCGTGGGCTCGGGCGCGCGGGCTGGTTGTGTCGGGCCGACCCAGGTCCTCGCGGGCTGGTGGGGGTGGGGCGCTCTGCTGGGTGTGACGTGGTTGTTGTGCGGGCGTGCGAGTGATTTGGCGGGGTTCCGGGGGCGACGGCGGGCTGGGTGTGTGCGCGGTGGCTGTGGAGGGTGGGTTGGCTTGCGGGTGGGCTGGTGGGTGGGGTGGTTACGGAGGGTTGTGGGGGAATGGGGGTGGGGGTGCGGCGAGGGGCGTTGACGGGTGGGGCGTGACAGTGTGTTATCCGAGGTAGGGCCGGTATTTGGGCTGGTCCGTAGGCTGGGATTTTCCGTCGATCCGCCCCAGACACCGCGGAGGGTGCAATGAACGATTTCCAGGAACAGGCGAAGAACTGGCTCCGGAATGTCGTCAAGCAGAACCCGGACAAGATCAAAGCCGGCGTCGAGAAAGCAGGCGACCTGATCGACAAGCAGACCGGCGGGAAGTACGCGGAGAAGGTCGACGCGGTCCAGCAGAAGGTCGGCGGGTTCGTCGACAAGCAGTCCGGTGGGAGCACTCCTCCCGCTCCCGGTGCGCCTCAGGACGCGAGCCCTTCGGGCCAGGATGCGAGTACCGCCTCTGCTCAAGACACGGGTGGTGCGGCAAGCCAGGGTACGGAGGCCGGGAACGCGAGTGCCGGTGGGGCGCATGACACGAGAGGTGCGGCGAGCGAGGCTGCTTCCACCACGGAGGAGGTCGTTGGCGCGGCCGGTGCGTCGGCTGATGCCGCGGGTGAGCGCGGAGTTGGGACGCCTCAGGAGCAGCAGGAAGCTGCTGACGGGCGCCGGTCCGACTCGCAGACTGGTCCATCCGGCGGTCAGATCTAGCCGTCGCGAACTCGAACACACGACAGGCCCGCTGAGCGCCCGCGAAGCGCGCTTCCCCGCAACTCGCCTCCGTGCTGCCGTGCTGCCCGTGCTGCCCGTGCTGCAGCCCGGGCTCCGGGCTGCCAGGCACCTGGCTGCCGGTCTGCCGGGCGGCCGGGGCCCGCGCACCGGATCGGCTGGGGTGGGCTGGGGTCGGGTGGGCTGGGGTCGGGTGGGCTCGGGTCGGCTCGGGTCGGCTCGGGTCGGCTCGGGTCGGCTCGGGTCGGCTCGGGTCGGCTCGGGTTGGGCGGGGTGGGCTCGGGTCAGGTCGGGTTGCCGGGTCTGGTGCGGGTCGTGACTTCGTAGGGCTGCTGGCGTTCGTGTGGTCGCGGGAGCGGGTCGAGGGTGCGGTGGGTGTGAGGGCCGAGGTGCAGCCGCGGTCGGGGTGGGTTTGCTGCGTACGGCGGTCGGTCCGGGTGCGGGCGGTTGATCATTGGCCTGGCGGTTGGTGGGTTTGTGGTCGGCTTGGGGGACATCGTTGCTGGTTGGGGCAGACCACGGGGTGGGGTGGTCTTGTGGGGGTTGGGGAGTGTCCGTCTTGACCGGGTGCTGGGGCGCGCTTAGCCTCGGCTTCAAGGAAGGGATGGATCCACCGGATCGGTGGCGATATGAAGGCTGGCCGGTGGTTCGGTCGGCCGATCAACGCGCAATCACGCTCGACCGAGCTGAAGGAAGGACGACAGCGGCGTAGTGCGCTGTCGAATAGGCGGCACCGCACGTGATGACGCGGGCGGGGCCATCGTGGTCTCCGAGGTGGCATGCGGCGACGCACGGTGAGCAAGCGAGGCAAGTGACGAGGCTGCGGCGTTCGCGCATTTCGGCGGACGGGTTCGCGGGCGGGTACCGGTCACCCAGCGCGGCGACACCGTCGGCGGATCCGCGGCAGGGTTCAGGTACCGGCTCGAGCTGAGGCGGCACCCGTACCGGCGTACCCCGGAGCGTGACCCGACCGAGTGGCGATTCCCTTCGACCGACGGCCACAGTCCCGCGTGGGACTCGAAGGAGAGGGGAGACGCCGATGACAGCGATGTCGATTGGCCTGGCCCTGATCGGACTGCTGATCGCCGGCCTGCTGGCCTGGATCGGCCTCACCCTCTCCCGCCGCAAGGCCGACACCGCGACCGACACCGCCCATCGCGAAGCCGTACAGCGCGAGGCCGCCGAGGCCGCGCAGCGCGCAGCCGAGCAGGTACGGCGCCAGGCCGAAGAGGACGCCGCCGTACTGCGGACCCGTGCCGAAGCCGCCGAGCAGGTGCGGCGCCAGGCCGAGGAAGATGCCGCCGTACTGCGGACCCGGGCCGAGGCGGCCGAGCAGCGCGCCGAGGAGATCCGGCGGGCTGCCGAGGACCGCGCGGCCGAGGTGCGGCGGGACGCGGAGCAGCGGGCGTCCGACGTACGGCGGGAGGCCGAGGCGGAGGCGCAGTCGATCCGGGACGACCTGCGCGAGCAGCGCCTGGAGATGGAGCGCCGCGACCACCGGCTGACCGAACGCGAGGAGCGGCTCGACGAACAGCACCGCGCGATCGAGGCCCGCCAGGCCGAGCTCGCCGCGCAACTCGCCGACCTGGAGCAGCGCAAACAGGAGATCAAGGACCTCGAGGACGAGCGCCGCCGGATCCTCGAAGGCGTCGCGAACCTGACCACCGAGCAGGCGAAGGCCGAGCTGGTCGCCTCGATCGAGGCGGAGGCGAAGCGGCACGCGCACACGATCGTCCGCGACATCGAGCGGCAGGCGCTCGACGAGGGCGAGACGAAGGCGCGCAAGATCATCACCGGCGCGGTGCAGCGGCTCGCGTCGGAGCAGACGAGCGAGTCGGTGGTGTCCGTCGTGCACCTGCCGAGTGACGACATGAAGGGCCGGATCATCGGGCGCGAGGGCCGCAACATCCGGTCGTTCGAGCAGACCACCGGCGTGAACCTGATCATCGACGACACCCCGGAAGCGGTGCTGCTGTCCTGCTTCGACCCGGTACGGCGGGAGACCGCACGGCTGACCCTCGACTCGCTGGTGCTCGACGGCCGGATCCACCCGAGCCGGATCGAGGAGATCTACGAACGCAGCAAGGGCGAGGTCGCCGAGCTGTGCGAGCGGGCCGCCGAGGACGCGATGGCCGAGGTCGGGATCACCGACCTGCACCCGGAGCTGGTCCGGACGATGGGCCTGCTGCGGTACCGGACGTCGTACGGGCAGAACGTGCTCAAGCACCTGGTCGAGTCGGCGCACATCGCCGGGATGATGGCGGCCGAGCTGGGGCTGGATCCGAAGCTGTGCAAGCGTGGCGCGTTCCTGCACGACATCGGCAAGGCGCTCACGCACGAGTCCGAGGGCAGTCATGCGATCGTCGGCGCCGAGCTGGCCCGGAAGTGGGGCGAGAACGACGACGTCGTGCACTGCATCGAGGCGCACCACAACGAGGTCGAGGTCCGTACCGTCGAGGCGGTGCTGACGCAGGCGGCGGACGCGGTGAGCGGCGGACGCCCCGGGGCGCGGCGCGAGTCGCTGGAGGCGTACGTGCAGCGGCTCGAGCGGCTCGAGGAGATCGCGATGCACCACGACGGTGTCGAGAAGGTCTTCGCGATGCAGGCCGGCCGGGAGATCCGCGTGATGGTGCTGCCGGACGCGGTCGACGACATCGCCGCACAGGTGATGGCCCGCGACATCGCGAAGCAGGTCGAGGAGGAGCTCACGTACCCGGGCCAGATCCGCGTGACGGTCGTCCGCGAATCCCGCGCGACCGAGGTGGCGAAATAGCCGGCGAACCACACGTCAGGCCCGCGCGCCGTGCCGACGTCGAGCGGATGGTCGGCGCGCTGACGGGCTATCCGGCCGCGCAGCACCACATCCGCGCTCGTTGGGACGTCCAGCAGAACGACGACGGCGTCTACCTGATCGCGGAGCGCGACGGCGAGATCGTCGGCCAGACCATCCTGCTCAGGCAGTCGAAGTACGACGAAGTCCGCGCCGACGCGGACCCGGCCGAGATCAACGCGCTGCACGCGTACGTCCAGCGGCAAGGCGTCGGTACGGCGCTGATCCGCGCGGCCGAGGCGATAGCCGAAAACGACTGGAACCGGTCCGCTGTCGGGCTCGGCGTCGCACTCGACAACGATCGGGCGCGTGCGCTGTACGAGCGGCTCGGGTACGTGCTGTGGTCGGGTCCGCGCGTGGTGGACCACTGGACGGAGCAGGATGCCGACGGGACCGTCGTACGCATTCACAGCGATCCCTGCGACTACTTGCTGAAGAGGTTCTAGGAGACGCTCGCAGCCGAGGCGGTGAAGGTGTTGCACGCGGCCGGTGAGGCGGCGTCGAAACCGCGGCGGGTCCAGCGGCTGTGGCTCTTGCTGTTGCCGTGGTCGCGCTGCGTGCCCCATTCGTCGCCGCGATGGCTGATGGTCCACAGCCACCGCTGGCGCCAGGATCCGCTGACGGGGAAGTAGCTGCGGTCGGCGCCGAGGTAGACGCCGCTGAGGCAGGAGGCCTGCAGTTCGATCCGCCGGCTCTCCTGCAGTGGGGCGTCGACGCCGTTGAGGTAGCTCGTGCGGGTCGCGGAGGCGTCGCTGATGCCGGTCAGGCGCTGGATGTGATGGCCGTACTCGTGCGCGACCAGGTGGGCCATCGTGGTGCGCGTCCAGAGCTTGTTGTACTTGCGGTAGTTGTCGATGTCGAAGCTCGCGTTCATCGAGATCGTGCTGCCGTTGCAGTACGCGGCCGAGTCCTGGACGTCGCAGAGCGTGCGCGTCTTGCCGGTGAAGACCTCCAGCCGCGGCGGGACGAACGTGAAGCCGGCCTTCTGGATGACCGGCTTCCACACCTTGTTCAGGCAGGCGACGTACTCCGTGTAGTACTTCCGCACGTTCGTCACCGAGGTCGGGCGGACCGACGGCTCCTTGCAGCGCGACGCGGGCAGGCGGCCGACGCGGTACAGCGGGTTCTGAGCGACGACCCGCTGCGACTGCGCGACCGGATCGGCCGTGCGCGCCGGAGAAGCCGGCGAAGAGGTCGAAGAAGTGCGCGAAGGCACAGGTGTGGAAGAAGGTGTAGAAGAAGTCGCAGGCGACCGCACAGTCAGCGTGGTTGTCGGCTCATCGCCGGCCTGCCGCACCACGACGACACCGGCCGCCGCGAGTACGACGACCACAGCAGCAACCACCCCGACCCGCGCATTCACGAGCGGCAGCCTATTACGGCATCGCAAGTGACCTGCGAACCCGCGGGGGTGATAGAATTACAACGGACGGAAGCCTCCAATCCCGAAGCGGGACGGGAGGCTTTTTTCATGTCTGATCACCGAACCGCCGGAACCCTCTACCACTTGCTCACCAAGAACGAACATCGCGGAGAGCTGCTCCTGCCGCTTGCCGAACTGCGCAACCGCTACCCGGACCTCTACGAGCGCCACGCGGCCAAGTACGCCGGACGCCACGCCGCCATGACACAACCGGTGCCGCCGCTGGACTGCACCTGGGAAGACGTCGTCTTCCTGTCACCAGTGCATCCGGCTCCGCTGTTCGCCGCCCTGCAGCGGTCTGGTCGCAAGGTCGGGCAACCGGAGCCGGCGACCCTCGACGCGGGCCGGCTCGACCCGGCCCGCTGCGTCATCAAACTGATGCGGCACGGCACGGACGGGCACTATCCGGATCAGCCCGACGAGCACGACTATCTCCCGCTCACCACGGCCACACTCCGCGCGGTCAACCGGGTGACGATCGATGCCGTCGCACGTCTCGAACAACTGCAGCCGAACGACCCCTGGCTGCCGTGGGTCGACGTGCCCCACGTCCTGCACAGGGGTCCGATCCCGTTCGACTGGTTCGACCGGCCGAACGCGGCGAGGGCCGGCAACTAGCGGAACGCGGACTGCCCGGTCAGCGCCTGGCCGATGACCAACTGGTGGACCTCGGACGTGCCCTCGTACGTGAGTACCGACTCCAGGTTGTTGGCGTGCCGCATGATCGGGTACTCGCCGCTGATCCCGTTCGCGGCGAGGATCGTGCGGCACTCGCGCGCGATCGCGATCGCCTCGCGGACGTTGTTCAGCTTGCCGACCGAGACCTGCTCGGGCCGCAGCGTGCCCTTCTCCTTCAGCCGGCCGAGGTGAACGGCGAGCAGGATGCCCTTGTTCAGCTCGACGGCCATGTCCGCGAGTTTCGCCTGGGTCAGCTGGTACGACGTCAGCGGCTTGTCGAACACGATCCGCTCGCCGGCGTACGCGATCGCGGTCTCCAGGCAGTCCCGCGCCGCGCCCATCGCGCCGAAGATGATGCCGAACCGCGCCTCGTTCAGGCAGCCCAGCGGACCGGACAAGCCCTGCGCCGAAGGCAGCATCGCGCTCGCCGGCAGCCGTACGCCGTCCAGCACCAGCTCGGAGGTGACGGACGCGCGCAGCGACATCTTCTGCTTGATCTCCGGCGCCGAGAACCCGGGCGTCGACGTCGGTACGACGAACCCGCGGACGCCGTCCTCCGTGCGTGCCCACACGACCGCGACATCGGCGACGGAGCCGTTCGTGATCCACATCTTCGAGCCGTTGAGCACCCAGTCGGAGCCGTCGCGGCGGGCGTTGGTGCGCATCCCGGCCGGGTTGGAGCCGAAGTCGGGCTCGGTCAGCCCGAAGCAGCCGATCGCCTCACCCGCCGACATCCGCGGCAGCCATTCGTCCTTCTGCTCGTCGCTGCCGTACTTCCAGATCGCGTACATCGCCAGCGACCCCTGCACCGACACCAACGACCGCATCCCGGAGTCGGCCGCTTCGATCTCCAGACAGGCCAGCCCGTAGGCGACCGGCCCGAGTCCCGCGCAGCCATACCCGGTCAGGTGCATCCCGAGAAACCCGAGCGCTCCCAGCTCCTTGGCCAGCTCCCGCGCCGGAATCGACGCCGACTCGAACCACTCCGGCAACGAGGGCCGCAACCGCTCGTCGGCGAACCGCCGAGCCGCCGCCCGGACGTCAACCTCCTCCGCTGTCAGCAAGGAGTCGACATCCACCAGATCCACAGAAGCACCCATGTGCTCACGCTAGCCGCTCACACACCCAACAGGCTCACTTGCGGTACCAGGGCCACCACCAGTGCCGTTTGCGGGGGTGGCGGACGATGATGCTGCCGTGCCGGGCTTCGCCGGTGACGCGGAGACGGGCGCCGCCGGGGCGGGGTGGGACGGCCTTGTTCTTGGCGGCGCTGTGGACCATGTCGACCTGGTCGATGTCGACGCTCCAGCCCTCGGGGATCACCATCACGACCGAGCTGTGCTTGGCGTACGCGTCGACGTGGATCTCGGCCCAGTGCACGACCGCGTCGGTGAAGTCGAGCTTCACCGACGAGTGCTCGGCGATTGCGGTCAGCCGCTCCGGGACGGTCCACGCGCCCTCGCGCTTCTGCGCGCTGTGCTTGGCGCGGAGCGTCAGTTCCTGTGAGCTGCCGTGCGCGACCGGCACCAGGTCGGCGGTCGCGTTGCGGAGCTCGACCTGGGTCTTCGCCGAGTAGATCTGGGTGAGCCGCTCGTCGAGTTCCTGGAAGTCCAGCCGCCCGTCGGTGTGTGCCTCCTGGACCACAGCTGCGGCACGCTCGCGGTCGTTGTCGGACGCCCGCTGGCCGGGCGGCGGCTGCTCCAGACTCATGCACCCAAAGGTAGCGCCGCTACAGGTCCGAGCAGAACGGCCTCAGACGACGAGGTCCAGGAAGCGGCCGACCACTGCCGACCAGGTCTTGTCCAGCTCGACGGCGTACCGCTCGGCGTCCGCCACCACGACGTCCGGATCGAATCCGAGCGACCGCACGCGCTCCGGGTCCCAGCGCCGTACCCGCTCCGCCTCCACCTCAGGATGGAACTGCACACCCCAACTGGTACCGATGCGCAGCATCTGGTTCGCGCACCGCTCGCTGGACATCAGCAGCACCGCCTCTTCCGGCAGCCGCGTGATCTGGTCCTGGTGGCTCTCCACGGCCCGCACCGTCGACGGCAGGCCGGCCAGCAGTACGTCGACCGCAGCGGCCGGCAGCTTTGTCAGCGACGTCACACCCTTCTCCGGCTGCCCGTACTTCCCCCGCACCTCACCGCCGAAGGTGTGCGCCAGCAACTGCGCACCCAGGCAGATCCCGAGCACCGGCACCCGCCCGTGCGCCTGGCGCAGCAGTGCGCGTTCGGCCGGCAGCCACGGCGACCGCTCGTCCTCGTCCGGCAGCATCCCGCCGCCGAGCAGGATCAGCGCCGCATGCCCGTCCACGGTCCCGGGCACAGGTTCACCGTCCCAAGCCCGGATGACGACCGGAGACAGATCGCGTGCGTCCAGCCAGTCGATCAGCTTGCCAGGCCCGCTGTCGCGGTCGTTCTCGATGATGAGCACCGTGGTCACCGGGCAACCGTACGCGGCACACCGGGCAGCGCCGTACCGGAGTCGCGATTCCTGGATACTGATGCACTGGGGGTGCAGATGGAGCCTGTCAGTGGATTCGTGCGCGCCGTGGTCGGAGATGTCACCTTCATCTTCGGCAAGGGCATGGTCAGCGCGTACCTGCTCGCCCGCCGCAACGGCTGGCCGCAGCCGCAGCTCGACGTGCTGATCCGGTCCCACGGCCAGTTCGTGCCGCTCGCGATCCCCGTCGGCACCGTGCCGGCGATCGGCCGCCTGGTCGGGCTCGACGAGATCCGGCCGGCTCCGATGATCACCGTCGAGTTCACCCCCGGCGACACCGGCGCGGAGGCACACCTCACCGCCAACACCCCGGTCCTGATCACGATCACGGACGTCAGCCACGGCGAGTACGACGCCGTAGTACTGACCACGTCCCTCGGTGCGGCGGCATACGCGCAGCTGCCGCCGGGGTACTACCACGTGTCCGCCGTCGTCGTCGACGAGTACGGCGACCTGCTGCAGGGGTACGGCGCCCAACACAACCTGCGCGTCGACAAGGGCGACGACCTGATCGTCTCGCTGTCGATCCGGACCTCCGGCGTGACCGAGGTGGCCACCGCACTGGAGACCGGTTCGCAGCCCGCACTGGTCGGCTCGGACGGTGACGTCGTACCGCTGCTCGACCTGGTGCGGATCGGGCGCGCGCCGGACTGCGACCTGATCCTCGACCGCCCCGAGGTCAGCCGGCACCACGCGGAGCTGTTGCGTATCGACCCGACCGGCTACGAGCTGCGGGACCTCGGCTCGACCAACGGCACCCAGGTGAACGGTGCGCCGGTGCAGACCGCGATGGTCGGCCACGGTGACGAGATCCGGCTCGGGGCGCTGCCGTACCGGCTCCTGCTGTCCTGAGCCATCTCGAAACCTGGAACAATGGCGCCGTGAACCCGCGGAGCGTCGTCATTCTCGGCTCGACCGGCTCGATCGGTACCCAGGCGCTCGAGCTGATCGGCCGCAACCGCGACCGCTTCCACGTGCTGGCGCTGTCCGCGGGCGGCGACAACGTGGCGCTGCTGGCCGAACAGGCGCTCGAGTTCGGCGTCGAGGCGGTGGCTGTGGCGAAGGCCACGGTCGCGCAGGACCTTCAGCTGGCGTTCTACGCCGAGGCGCAGCGCAAGGGATACGCGCAGGGCGACTTCCGGATCCCGAAGATCCTCACCGGGCCGGACGCCGCGGGCGAGCTCGCGGCGCTGCCGTGTGACGTCGTACTCAACGGCGTGAACGGTTCGGTCGGCCTGCACGCGACGCTGGCCGCGCTGGAGGCCGGCAACACGCTCGCGCTCGCCAACAAGGAGTCGTTGGTGATCGGCGGGCCGATCGTCACGCGGCTGGCCAAGCCCGGCCAGATCGTGCCGGTCGACTCCGAGCACAGCGCGATCGCCCAGTGCCTGCGCGGCGGCTCGCCGGACGAGGTCCGCAAGCTGCTGCTGACCGCGAGCGGCGGCCCGTTCCTCGGCAAGCCGCGCGCCGAGCTGGAGAACGTCACGGTCGAGCAGGCCCTCGACCACCCGAACTTCGCGATGGGCCCGGTCGTCACGATCAACTCCGCGACCCTGGTCAACAAGGGCCTCGAGCTGATCGAGGCGCACCTGCTGTTCGGGATCCCGATGGACCGGATCGACGTCGTCATCCACCGGCAGCAGGCGATCCACTCGATGGTCGAGTTCGTCGACGGCTCGACGATGGCGCAGATCGGCGTACCGACGATGACGGTGCCGATCGCGCTCGCGCTCGGCTGGCCGGACCGGATACCGGACGCGGCGCGTCCGTGGGACTTCGCCGAGGCGAGCACCTGGACCTTCCAGCCGGTCGACGACACCGAGTTCCCGTCGGTCCAGCTGGCCCGCGAGGCCGGGGCCCGGGGCGGCACCGTGCCGGCGGTGTTCAACGCGGCCAACGAGGTCTGTGTGCAGGCGTTCCGGGACGGCCGGTTACCCTTCGTGGCGATCGTTGACACGGTGGCCCGGGTGGTGACCGATCACGACGTACCCTCGTATGAGGAACTGTCCGTGGACGACGTGCTCGCCGCGGACGCGTGGGCCCGGGCCCGGGCTCGTGAGATCACAGGCGTACAGGAGAACCAGAAGGCATGAGCGTGCTCCTCACCATCGTCGGCATCGTGCTGTTCGTGGCCGGGGTGCTGATCTCCGTCGCGCTGCATGAGCTGGGTCACATGCTGCCGGCGAAGGCCTTCGGGATGAAGGTCACCCAGTTCTTCGTCGGCTTCGGCCGGACCCTGTGGTCCACGAAGCGCGGCGAGACGGAGTACGGCATCAAGGCGATCCCGGCCGGCGGGTTCGTGCGGATCATCGGGATGATGCCGCCCGCCAAGGGGCAGGACCCGACGAAGGTCCGCAAGGCCAACACCGGCCCGATCCAGTCGATGGTCGAGAACGCGCGCTCCGCGGAGTACGAGACGATCCGGCCCGAGGACCACGGCCGGCTCTTCTACCAGAAGGCATGGTGGAAGAAACTGATCGTGATGGCCTCCGGCCCGCTGGTCAACGTGCTGATCGCGGCCGTGCTCTTCACCGGCCTGTTCACGCTGTACGGCGACCGCGTCCCGCAGACGACGATCTCGACGGTGACCGACTGCGTCATCCCGGCGAACCAGGCGACGCCGGACCGCAAGTGCCAGGACGGCGACAAGGTCTCGCCGGCCAAGGAGGCCGGGTTCCAGGTCGGCGACCGGATCGTCTCCTTCAACGGCACCGCGATCGACAGCTGGGACCAGCTCACCCCGCTGATCCGGGCGAACACCGACAAGGCCGCGACGATCGTTGTCGAGCGCAACGGCCGGCAGGTCACGCTGCGCACCAACACGATCGTCAACCAGGTGCTGGACAAGCCGGGATCGGACAAGTACGTCTCGGTCGGGTTCCTCGGTGTCTCGCCGGACAACAAGCTCGAGCGGCAGAGCGTCGGCTACGCGCTCGGCAAGATGGGCGACTACACGGTCGCGACGGTGCAGGCCCTCGGCCGGTTCCCGGAGAAGCTGGTCGGCGTCGCGAAGTCGATCGTCGGCGGCGAGCGCGACCAGGACAGCCCGATGAGTGTGGTCGGCGCCAGCCGCGTCGCGGGTGAGATCGCCTCCAGCGACCTGGACGTCGGCGCGAAGGGCGCCAGCCTCGTCCTGCTGCTCGCCTCGCTGAACCTGTTCCTCGCCCTGTTCAACTTCATCCCGCTGCTGCCGCTGGACGGCGGTCACATGATCGGCGCGATCTGGGAAGGCATCCGGCGTGGCTTCGCCAAGCTGCTCGGCCGCCCGGACCCCGGGTACGTCGACGTGGCCAAGCTGCTGCCGATCGCGTACGTCGCGGCCAGTGTGATCGTGGTGATGGGCGTGCTGCTCGTCATCGCCGACATCGTCAACCCCATCAAGCTCTTCAACGGTTAAAGGACTCATGAGCATCAACCTGGGCATGCCAGCGCTGCCGCCTCCCACCCTCGCCCCGCGCCGCAAGACCCGCCAGATCAAGGTCGGCAGCGTCCTGGTCGGTGGGGACGCGCCGGTGTCGGTGCAGTCGATGACGACCACGCCGACCCACGACGTGAACACGACACTGCAGCAGATCGCCGAGCTGACCGCGGCCGGCTGCGACATCGTCCGGGTCGCGTGCCCGCGCCAGGAGGACGCCGACGCGCTGAAGGAGATCGCCCAGCACTCGCAGATCCCGGTGATCGCCGACATCCACTTCCAGCCGAACTACGTGTTCGCGGCGATCGAGGCCGGGTGCGCCGCCGTCCGGGTGAACCCGGGCAACATCCGCAAGTTCGACGACCAGGTCAAGGAGATCGCGCAGGCGGCGAAGGACCACGGTACGTCGCTGCGGATCGGCGTGAACGCCGGCTCGCTGGACAAGCGGCTGCTGGAGAAGTACGGCAAGGCGACGCCGGAGGCGCTGGTCGAGTCCGCCGTCTGGGAGGCGTCGCTGTTCGAGGAGCACGACTTCCACGACTTCAAGATCTCGGTCAAGCACAACGACCCGGTCGTGATGGTGCAGGCGTACGAGATGCTCGCCGAGCGCGGCGACTGGCCGCTGCACCTCGGTGTGACCGAGGCCGGGCCGGCGTTCCAGGGCACGATCAAGTCGTCGGTCGCGTTCGGCGCGCTGCTGTCGAAGGGCATCGGCGACACGATCCGCGTCTCGCTGTCCGCGCCGCCGGTCGAGGAGGTCAAGGTCGGCCTGCAGATCCTGCAGTCGCTGAACCTCCGCGAGCGCAAGCTCGAGATCGTCTCGTGCCCGTCGTGCGGTCGCGCCCAGGTGGACGTGTACACGCTGGCCGAGCAGGTCACTGCCGGCCTCGAGGGCATGGAGGTCCCGCTCCGCGTCGCGGTCATGGGCTGCGTCGTGAACGGACCGGGTGAGGCCCGCGAGGCCGACCTGGGTGTGGCCTCCGGCAACGGCAAGGGCCAGATCTTCGTCAAGGGCGAGGTCATCAAGACGGTGCCGGAGTCGGCGATCGTCGAGACGCTGATCGAAGAGGCGATGCGGATCGCCGAGCAGATGGAGAGCACCGAGCCCGGCGAGCCCACCGTCACGGTCAGCTGAGGTGACCGACTACCTGGTGGTCAGCGCTGTCGCCGGGGAGGCGCGGTACGTGCCGGAAGGGATCCCGGTGGTGGTCACCGGGATCGGCAAGACCGCCGCGGCGGTCACCGTCAGCAGAGCGCTGGCCGACCGCGACACGACCGACCTCGTCGTCCTGAACGTCGGCACGACCGGCGCGCTGCGGGACGGGTTGTCCGGGCTGTTCCTGCCGAGCACGGTCATCAACCACGACGTGAACGCGGACGCGGTCCGCGCGATCGGCCTGGACCCGCAGGAGGAGCTGCACGTCGACGGCGGCGACGGGACGGTGCTGGCGTCGGGCGACGTCTTCGTCACGGATCCTGTGGTGCGGCAGCGGTTGGCGGAGCGGGCGCACCTGGTCGACATGGAGGCGTACGGCGTGGTGTACGCGTGCCGCGCGTACGACGTACCCGTCCGCGTCGTGAAACACGTCTCCGACTCGGCCGACGAGTCCGCGCTCGACTGGCCGACCCTCGTCGACACCAGCGCGAAGATCCTGGGGGAGTGGGTCGCCGAGAACGCCCGTTGAGACGCCTGGCTAAGCTGGCTTGACCTTGACCCTGGGGGCAAGGTTTAGCGTTGGGGCGAAGGAGGCGGGATGCGGATCGGTGATCTGGCGGCCGAGGCCGGTGTGACGGTCAAGGCGGTGCGGTACTACGAGTCGCAAGGGCTGCTGAAGCCGCGCCGGGAGGCCAACGGGTACCGGGCGTACGACGCGCGGGACGTGGTCGTGGTGCGTGAGGTGAAGGCGTTGCTGAGCCTCGGGCTGACCGCCGAGCAGACGTACCCGTTCATCGAGTGCCTGCGGGCCGGGAACGAACGCGCGGACGTCTGCCCGGCGTCGCTGACGGCGTACCGGACCCGGATCGCCGAGGTGGACCAGCGGATCGCGGAACTGACCGATCTGCGGGCCAGGCTGACCGACCTCCTGACCGACGCCGAGAACCGGAGGACGAACCATGACCGACCTGCAGACCGTGGATGAGCAGACCTTCACCGAGGTGGTACTGCGGTCCGCCAAGCCCGTGCTGGTGGACTTCTGGGCGGAGTGGTGCCCGCCCTGCCACCAGATCGCCCCGGTCCTCGCCCAGATCGGTGCCGAACGCAACGACCAGCTGACCGTGGTGAAGATCAACGCCGACGAGAACCCGGCGATCGCCGCGAGCTACCGGGTGATGGCACTGCCCACCCTCGCCCTCTTCCACCACGGCGAACTCATCTGGTCCGTCGTCGGCGCCCGCCCGAAAGCCAAACTCCTGAAAGAACTGGACGACGCCCTGCTCGCCGCCGTCTAACGGATCGCCAGGCCATCACAACTGCCCGCGTGTGGCGCTTCCGAGCGTGGCGCGCCCGCGGGACGTCGATTGTGATGGCCTGGCGATCGTCATCGCGCCGGCCTTCACCTCGGCGTAACCCTCGCCGGCGTCGCCGGAGACCTCCAGGCCCAGCACGCCGGCGAAGAAGTCCGCGATCTCCTGGTTCTTCGTGTGGCTGTCGGACAGCAGGCCCAGGTGGTCGAAGCGCAGGTTCATCGTCGCAACTCCTCGTGTTGACTGGTAGCTCTCTAGGATGCTAGCAATATAGCCATGGCGGACGAGAGCGGCAAGAAGGTGCAGTTCAACGTGTACCTCCCGCCGGAACTGGTGCGGCGGGTGAAGCACAAGGCGATCGACGACGGGGCGAGTTTGTCCGCGCTCGTCGAGCAGGCCCTGGCGGAGTACCTGGACAACCATGGGGAGGCACGAGGATGAGCGACGTGGTGATCAGGCCGCTGCGGTTCACGGCGGACGTCGAGGCGATGCGGGCGTTCCTGGAGTCGCTCGGCCTGCGCTCGCGGATCGAGTCCGAGCGCGGCGGCTGGGTGGACATGGTGACCGGCGACGGGATGGTCGCGCTGCACGACGCGGCCTCCAGTTCCACCGGCGGTCAGCCCGGGCAGACCAGCCTGTCCTTCGAGGCGGACAAGCTCGACGACGTGAAGGACCGGCTCGAGCAGGCGGGGTTCACGGAGGTGACGGTCTTCGACGAGGCGTACGGCCGGGTGCTGTCGGTGACCGGCCCGGACGACGTCGTGATCTGGATCGACGAGCGCACCGAGGACCTCTACGGCTACAAGCTCCACGACGCGAACCCGGACGAGCGCTGGTCCGTCACGCCCTACCTGACAGGCGCGGACGAGGACGCGTGGCGCCGCTTCCTGGCCGCGCTGACGGTCGGTACGACGGTGCGCTTCGGCCCGGGCCCAGCGTTCGCCGTACGACTCGACCTGACGACGACGGAGGACCTCGACGAGGTGGCCCGCCGGGTCGAGGGAACGCGGACGGAGGCCGGGCTGGAGCTCACCGACCCGGACGGACAGCTCGTTGTGATCCACGGATGAGCTTGACTTCGAGCGGACCTGAGGTTGCAAGATGCCCGGCATGACAGCGGGGGCGCCTGAGCGGCTGCGGGACGATGCGGACTTCCGGCGGTACTGGCTGGCGCGGGCGCTCTCGGTCACCGGATCGATGGTCACGGCGATCGCGCTGCCGGTGCTGGTCTACCGGCTGAGCGGTTCGACGGTCCTGACCGCGGTGGTCACCGCGCTGGAGTCGGCGCCGTACCTGGTGGCAGGACTGTTCGCCGGCGCGCTGGCGGATCGCTGGAACCGCCGGCGGGTGATGGTGACCGCGGACTGTATCAACGCCGTCCTGGTCGGGTCGGTGCCGCTCGCGCACCTGCTCGGCGTGCTGACCGTCGCGCACGTGCTGGTGGTCGCCTTCACCGTCCAGGCTGTCTATACCTTCTTCGACGGCGCGAACTTCGGCGCGCTGCCGGTCCTCGTCGGGCGGGCGCGCGTCGCGCAGGCGAACTCGGCGGTCTGGACGGCGTCGAGTCTCATCGAGCTGTTCGTCCCGCCGCTGACCGGCCTGCTGCTCGCCGTACTCGACCCGGCCAGTCTGCTCACGCTGGACGCGCTCAGCTTCGCGGCGTCGGCGTTCGCGGTCCGCGGGATCGTCAGGGCGATGTCCGAGCCCCGCGACGGCCGGCCGCCGCTGCGGCCGCGGGTGATCCTCAACGACATCGGTGACGGACTGCGGTACCTGGTCCGGCACGCGGGCGTCCGGACGATGACGATCATCGGCAGCGTGCAGTCGTTCGCCGGCGGTGGATTCATGGCGCTGATCGTGGTGTGGTGCGACCGCGTCCTGCACATCGGTACGTCGGGACTGCGCTTCGGCCTGGTCTGGGGTACCTGGGGGATCGGCGGGCTGATCGCCGCGCTCAGCCTGCCTCGGCTGCTGAAGCGGATGCCGCCCGCCGCGATCACGCTGTACGCGTTGCCGCTGTCGGTGCTGCTCGGCGTTCTCGCCCCGCTGTCGCCGCACTGGACCGTGGCAGCGCTCGCCCTGCTGGTGTGGGGTTCGGCGTACGTGCTGGTGATCGTCAACTCGATCTCGTACCGGCAGCAGGTGACGCCGGAGAACCTGCTCGGCCGGGTGAACACTGCCGGCCGGATGCTGTCCTGGGGTGTCGGGTGGACTTTCGGCTCGGTCGTCGGCGGGCTGCTCGGCAACGCGTTCGGGCCGCGGACCGGGATGGTGCTCATGGGCCTGTGCGGATGTGTCGGCGTGGTGGTCGCGTGGACGTCGCCGTTGCGGCGGATCGCCGCGGGGCACGAACCGCGGGTGGCCTGACCCGGCCCCGTTGCATACGCGGGCGCCGGTGATCCGCTAGGTTCTGCGCGTGGGCGTACGGGTTCTCGGTCCTCGTGACCTCGCGGCGGCGCGCGCGGTCATTGCCCGCGATCCGGTGGTGAACGTGTTCGTGGACAGCCTCGTGCAGGCGTCCGGACTCGACCCCCGGCGCGGCGCCGAGGTCTGGGGGTACGTCGAGAAAGGCGCGCTCGAGGCCCTGTGCCACGCGGGCGGCAACATGGTGCCGGTCGGCGCGGACGACGCGGCGCTGCGGGCGTTCGCGGCGTACGCACTGCGCCGCGGGCGGAACTGCTTCCAGATCCTCGGCCAGGCGCGGGCCGTCGAGCAGCTGTGGAACATCCTCGAGCCGCACTGGGGTCCCGCGCGCGAGGTCCGCGACGACCAGCCGTTCATGGTGATCGAGGACGCGCCGCTGATCGCGCCGGATCCGCTGGTCCGCGCGGTGGAGCCGGTCGAGCTGCCGATCCTGTACCCGGCGTGCGTGGCGATGTACACCGAGGAGGTCGGCGTACCGCCGCAGACTGGGCCGGACGGGACGTTCTACCGGTCCCGGGTCGCGGAGCTGATCCGGGCCGGGCGCGCGTTCGCGCGGATCGAGGACGGCCGGGTGGTGTTCAAGGCCGAGGTCGGCTCGGTCGGGACCGGGGTGTGCCAGATCCAGGGCGTCTGGGTGGACCCGGAGTACCGCGGCCGCGGCCTCGCCGCGCCCGGGATGGCCGCGGTGGTCGAACTCGCCCGCCGGATCGCGCCGGTCGTCACGCTCTACGTGAACGCCTTCAACCTCCCGGCGCGGGCGGCGTACGAACGCGTCGGCTTCCGGACCGTCGAGACGTTCGCGACGATCCTGTTCTGACCCTGTGGATATCGTGGTGGGAGCATGGCCTGCGGACCGATATCCTTCCTGGCGTCCGTTGTTCCGTTCCGAACTTGTGTGTTATTGGAGACTCCCGTGATTCTGCGCATGTCGTCGTTGTTCCTCCGCACCCTTCGCGAGGACCCGGCGGACGCGGAGGTCCCGAGCCACAAGCTGCTCGTCCGCGCCGGCTACATCCGCCGCGCCGCGCCCGGCATCTACACCTGGCTGCCGCTCGGCCTGCGGGTGCTGCGGAACGTCGAGCGGATCGTCCGCGAGGAGATGGACGCGATCGGCGCGCAGGAGCTGGTGTTCCCGGCGCTGCTGCCCCGCGAGCCTTATGAGGCCACCGGCCGCTGGACGGAGTACGGGCCGAACATCTTCCGGCTGAAGGACCGCAAGGGCGCCGACATGCTGCTCGGTCCGACCCACGAGGAGATGTTCACGCTCGTCGTGAAGGACCTGTACTCGTCGTACAAGGACCTCCCGCTGTCGATCTACCAGATCCAGAACAAGTACCGCGACGAGGCGCGGCCGCGGGCCGGCGTACTGCGCGGGCGCGAGTTCGTGATGAAGGACTCGTACTCGTTCGACGTGGACGACGAGGGCCTCGCGGCGTCGTACGAGCTGCACCGCCAGGCGTACATCAAGATCTTCGACCGGCTCGGCTTCGACTACGTGATCGTGCAGGCGATGTCCGGCGCGATGGGCGGCTCGCGGTCCGAGGAGTTCCTGGCGATCGCGGAGAACGGTGAGGACACCTTCGTCCGGTCGCCCGGCGGGTACGCCGCCAACGTCGAGGCCGTGGTGGTGCCGCAGGCGGCGCCGGTCGACGCGTCCGGCGTACCGGCCGCAGAGGTCGTGGACACGCCGGACACCCCGACCATCGAGACGCTGGTCGACGCGCTGAACGCGAAGCACGCCCGCGCCGACGGCCGCGAGTGGACCGCCGCGGACACGCTGAAGAACGTGCTCGTGATGCTGGTGCACCCGGACGGCACCCGCGAGCCGCTGGCGATCGGCGTCCCCGGCGACCGGGCGATCGACGAGAAGCGGCTCGGCGCCCAGGTGGAGCCCGCCGAGGTGGTGGCGTTCGAGGAGGCCGACTTCGAGAAGTTCCCGTCGCTGGCCAGGGGTTACATCGGCCCGGGCGTGCTCGGCAAGGAGAACACCTCCGGAATCCGGTACCTGCTGGACCCGCGGGTGGCCGAGGGCTCGGCGTGGGTGACCGGCGCGGACAAGTCCGGCTTCCACGTCATCAACCTGGTGCACGGCCGCGACTTCACCGCCGACGGCACGATCCAGGCGGCCGAGGTCCGCGACGGCGACCAGGCGCCGGACGGCTCCGGCGTCCTGGAGACCGCGCGCGGCATCGAGATGGGCCACATCTTCCAGCTCGGCCGCAAGTACGCCGACGCGCTCGACCTCAAGGTCCTCGACCAGAACGGCAAGCTCGTCACGGTCACGATGGGGTCGTACGGCGTCGGCGTCACCCGCGCGGTGGCCGCGATCGCGGAGGGCAACCACGACGAGCTCGGGCTGGTCTGGCCGCGGGAGATCGCGCCGGCCGACGTGCACCTGGTTGCCACCGGCAAGGACCAGGCGGTCTTCGAGAAGGCCGCCGAGCTCGCCGCGGAGCTGGAGTCGCGCGGCCTGACGGTCGTGTACGACGACCGCGAGAAGGTCTCGCCCGGCGTGAAGTTCAAGGACGCCGAGCTGATCGGCATCCCGACCATCGCGGTCGTCGGCAAGGGTCTCGCGGACGGCACGGTCGAGGTCAAGGACCGCCGTTCCGGCGACCGCGCCGACGTCCCGGTCGCCGAGGTCGTCGACCACCTGGTCAGCACCGTCCGCGGCTGACCCCACCGCAGCGCCTCGACAAGGGGCCTCGGACAGCACAACTGCTGTCCGAGGCCCCTTTCGAAATTTCTTCCGGATGCATGTCGAGGAACGGCGGTCGGCTCCGATCCCGGGATGTGGCGCCTGAGGGGGCGTCCGGGAACGGAGGAGTGGCGATGACGGAATCTGTGGTTGCTGTGCGGGGGATCGACGGGCTGCGGCAGGCCGTCGCGGGTGCGGTGCTCGTCGACGGCGACGCCGGGTACGCGGACGCGGGCCGGGTGGTGATGGCCGCGGGCCGCCCGAAGGTGATCGTGCGGTGCGCGGGAGCGGGCGACGTGGTCGCCGCGCTGAAGTACGCCGAGACGCACGACCTGCCGATCGCGGTCCGCAGCGGCGGGCATCACGCGGCCGGGTTCAGCACCACCGACGGCGGGGTGCTGATCGACGTCCGCCCGATGGACGAGGTCCGGGTGCTGCCCGACGACGTCGTCCGGGTCGGTACCGGAGCCAGCTGGGGGCAGGTCGCCGGGCAGCTGTCGAAGGTCGGGCTGGCGATCTCGTCGGGCGACACGGCGAGTGTCGGCGTCGGCGGGCTGATGGCCGGCGGCGGGATCGGCTGGATGGTCCGCAAGCACGGCCTGGCCATCGACAACGTGGTCGCGGCCGAGGTCGTCACCGCGGACGGTTCGGTCCGGCGGGTCGACGCGAACAGCGAGCCCGAGTTGTTCTGGGGCCTGCGTGGTGCGGCGGGCAGCCTCGGCGTGGTCACGTCGTACGACATCGCCGCCGTGCACCGGCCGACGGTCCACTACGGCACGCTGCTGTACCCGTGGATGCAGGCGGAGCAGGTCCTCGCCGGCTGGGCGGAGTACCTGGCGGACGCGCCCGAGGAGCTCAGCTCGTCGCTGCAGCTGGCGCCGACGATGATGGCCGACCGGCAGGTCCCGATCGCGGTGATGGTGTGCGTGACCGGCGACCCGGAGCGGCGGGACGCGATCCTCGAACCGCTGCGGCACCTCGGCTCGCTGCTCACCGAGAAGGTGGCCGAGGTCCCGTACGCCGAGGTGTTCGCCGACATGTCGATGCCGGCGGACTGGCGCCCGCGGATCCGCAACGGCTTCTTCGACGCGTGGTCGCCGGACGTCGCGAACCGGCTGCTCGCGGCCCGGCCGGAGATTCCCGGTCTCGCGATCGAGATCCGGGCGCTCGGCGGCGCGTTCGGCGCGATGCCGGCGGACGCGACCGCGTTCGCGCACCGCGGCGCGCGGTTCATGGTGAACTCCGTGCTGATGGGGTCGCCGGAGCAGCAGGGCAAGCAGCCGAAGGCATTCGACGCGCTCTGGCGGACGTTGAAGCCGAACGGCGCCTACCTGAACTTCCTCTCCGACCCGACCGACGCCGACCTCGACGTCTGCTTCCCGGAGTCACACCGCAATCGACTCGCGGCGCTCAAGCAGGCGGTCGACCCGGGCCACGTGTTCCGGAGCGCGCTGACCGTCCCGCCGCGGCCGGAGTGGACCGGCGGTCGCCGTCACCTGATGAGGTGGGCGATGCGGTCGCGCAGATAGTTCTGTTCGGCGGCGTTCCGGGTCCGGTCGAGCGCCGCCAGGTAGTGCTCGCGGGCCAGGTCCGGGCGGCCGGCGAGCTCGTGGAGGTGGGCGAGGACCGACAACCGGCGATGGTGGTCGCCGAGGTAGCGGTCCTCGGCCAGCCCTTCGACGATCGCGATCCCGGCGTCCGGGCCCTCGGTCATCGCCACGGCGACAGCCGCTCCGAGCCGCACCATCGGCCCCGGGTCGACCCGCTCGAGCAGCTTGTACAGACCTGCGACCTGCTCCCAGTCGGTGCTCTCGACCGAGTCGGCCTCGCTGTGCACGGCCGCGATCGCTGCCTCGAGCTGATACGGGCCGACGGCGCCGGAACGCAGCGTCTCCTCGACGAGGCGGGTGCCTTCGGCGATCTCGTCGGCGTACCAGCGGGAGCGGTCCTGCCGGTCGGCCGGGATCAGGCTGCCGCCCGGTCCGGTCCGCGCGTCCCGGCGGGCGTGCGTGAGGATCATCAACGCCAGGAGGCCGGTGACCTCACCCGATCCGCCGACTGCGCGCTGCAGCAGTCGGGTGATGCGCAGGGCCTCCTCGGCGAGGTCCACGCGTTGCAGCTCGTCGCCGGCGCTGGCGGTGTGCCCTTCGTTGAAGATCAGGTAGAGCACGTGCAGCACGGCGCGCAGCCGTACGTCGTACTCCTCGGCCGTCGGCAGCTCGAAGCGCGCGCCGGCGTCCTGGATCAACCGCTTCGCCCGGCTGATCCGCTGCGCGACCGTGCTCTCGCCGACCAGCAGCGCCGCGGCCACCTCGGCAGTGGTCAGGCCGCCCACGGAGCGCAGCGTCAGCGCGATCTGCGACGCCGGGGTCAGCGCCGGGTGACAGCACAGTACGAGCAGCCGGACGGTGTCGTCGGTGTCCTCGCGGTAGTCGTCCGGGTGGAACTCGTCCGCCGGCGACCGCAGGAAGTCGTTCAGCTCGCGCTGCCGGCGCGCGCTCTCGCGCCGCCAGCCGTCCACCATCCGCCGCGCCGCGACGCTGATCAGCCAGCCGACCGGTTCCTCGGGTACGCCGTTCGCACGCCACTGCACGAACGCCTCGAGCAGCGCCTCCTGCACCGCGTCCTCGCACTGGTCGAACACGCCGTACCGCCGGACCAGGGCCGCTAGCGCCCGGGGCGCCGCGGACCGGATCGCCGCCTCCAGCTCGGGAGCGCGTGCTGTCACTGGGCTGTCACTGATGGTCGGGCTCGGCCAGGAAGTCGGACTGGTCGAAGCGGATCTCGCGCAGCTCGACGCGCCGGAACTCGACCAGCGGGATCCGCGCCGCGATCTCCAGGGCCCGCTCCACCGACGCGCAGTCCAGCACCATCGCGCCGGCCAGGTACTCCTTGGTCTCCAGGAACGGCCGGTCGGAGATCACCGGCGTACCGGCGACCAGTTGGACCTCCTTGGACTCGCCGGGCTCGTCGAGCCCTAGGACCGACACCAGCTCGCCGGTCGTCAGCAGTTCACGCGCGGTCGCGGCGACGTGCTCGCGGCCGCCGGACATCTCGGTCAGCTCGTCGTCGGTGTACCCCTTGAGCGCCTCGAGGTTGTTGTGGATCAGCAGTAGGAACTTCACCCGGCCATTCTCCCGGACCGGGTGTCATAGCTCTCACCGGCCGGTGTAAGGGTTGAGCGGTACTACGGCCTTACCTGATCATCGAGGCCGTGAGGACGTACTGCTGTGCCTGATGTTTCGTTGCTGACGTTGGTGTTCCTGGTGGTGGCCGCCTTCACGGCGGGATGGATCGACGCCGTGGTCGGCGGTGGCGGGCTGCTGCAACTGCCCGCCATGCTGCTCGGCCTCCCGAACGCGTCGCCCGCGCAGATCCTGTCGACGAACAAGATCTCGTCGCTGTTCGGTACGGCGACCAGCGCGGTCACGTTCGGTGTCAAGCTGCGACCGGACCGTAGAACCGTGCTGCCGCTGGCGATCCTCGCCGGGCTCGGGTCCGCGGCCGGGGCGCTGGTGGCGACGAAGATCCCGATGTCGTGGTTCAAGCCGATCGTGCTGGTGCTGCTCGTCGGGGTCGCGATCTACACCGCACTGAAGCCGTCGCTCGGTGCCCGGACGGCGCTGCGCTTCGACGGTCGCGACCACTACCTGGCGGCGAGCGGGGTCGGCGTACTGATCGGCTTCTACGACGGCGCGGTCGGGCCGGGCACCGGGTCGTTCCTGATCTTCGCGCTGGTCGGCCTGCTCGGGTACAACTTCCTGCAGGCCAGTGCCAAGGCCAAGATCGCCAACGTGGCCACCAATCTCGGCGCGATCGGGGTGTTCGCACTGCACGGCGCGCCGCTGTGGCGGCTCGGCCTGATCATGGGCGCCGCCAACATGCTCGGCGGCCTGCTCGGCGCCCGCACCGCCGTCGCCCGCGGCAGCCGGTTCGTCCGGATCGTCTTCCTGGTGGTCGTGTCCGGGCTGATCCTGCGGCTCGCGTACGACGTGTTCTTCGCCTGAGGTACTGCGATAGGTTTGCGGCATGGTCGACTACAACGGCCGGCTGGGCGCCGTGTACAGCGCCGGCCGGGCGATCTCGCCGGCCGAGGTCCGGCGCTGGGTGACGGCGTTCGCGACGTACCTTCCGGCCCGGCGGCCGCTCGACGTCCTCGATCTGGGCAGCGGTACCGGCCGGCTGACGCCCGGCCTGGCCGCCGAGTTCCGGGGCCGGGTGTACGGCGTCGAGCCTTCGAGCCGGATGCGCGCGGTGGCCGAGGAGGCGCCGCACCCGGGGGTGACCTACCTGGAGGGCAGCGCCGAGGCCATTCCGTTGCCTGAGGCATCGGTTGACGCGGTGCTGATGAACTTGTCGTTCCACCACTTCCGGGATCCGCTGCGAGGGCTTCGCGAGGTGTGCTGGGTGCTGCGGCCCGGGGGAGCGGCGTTGTTGCGCACGCAGTTCGCGGACCTGATGCCGGACCTGTACTGGTACGAGTACTTCCCGGCCGCGCGGGCGGTCGACGCGGGGATGTACTGGTCGGTGGACGAGACCAAGGAGCTCGTGACGCGGGCGGGGCTGGTGCCGGGCGCGGACGTCGTACGGATCGTCGGTGAGGACCCGCGGACGCTGCGGGAGAGCTACGAGCGGCTGCGGTTGCGGGCGTTGTCGACGTTCGAGCACCTCGCGGACGACGAGGTCGAGGCGGGGTTCGCGCGGCTCGCGGCGGATGCGGAGCGGGATCCGGACCGGGTGCTGCCGGTGCACTCCGCGACGATGCTGGTGCTCACGCGTCCCAGGTGACGCGCAGCGCGGACGGCTTGCGGAACACCAGGCCGCGCGGGGGAGGCGAGTCCGGGGCCAGGCGCAGGCCGGGGAGGGCGAGGACTGCTTCCAGGGCGGTGAGGGTCTCTAGGCGGGTCAGGTGCATGCCGAGGCAGATGTGCGGACCGCTGGCGAACGCGAGATGGCGGCGGGCGTTGGGGCGGCGTACGTCGAAGGTGTCGGGGGAGTCGAAGACGTCTGGATCACGGCCTGCGCCCGCGAGGGAGACGGTGACCATGTCGCCGCGGCGGATCCTCTCGCCGGCGAGGTCGACGTCGCGGGTGGCGTAGCGGTCGACTACGGCGGCAGCCGGTTCGAGGCGGAGTGATTCTTCCATCGCGTTCGGGAGCAGGGCCGGGTCGGCCAGGACGAGGTCGAGCTGGTCGCGGTGGGTGAGCAGGTGCCAGAGGGCGTTGGCGATCATGCCCTCGGTGGTCTCGATGCCGCCGAACATCAGGACGGCGGCGTTCGCGACGATGTCGTCGACCCCGAGGCCGGCGTGCGCGGCCGCGGCGAGCAGCGAGTCGGTGGAGTCGATGCCTGCGGCAACATGTTTGTGCAGCTCGGCGAACGCCGCGGCCCCGGCGTCGGTGACCGGACGGCCGGCGGACACGCCGGACACGGAGTCCGAGATCGCCGTGTACCAGCCCAGCACGGTCGACGCGGAGGCCGGCGGCAGCCCGAGCGAGTAGGCCACGACGGCGACGGACAGGGGTCCGGCGAGCGCCGTCCGCAGGTCGGCCTCCTGCCCCTGGAGTTCGGCCATCAGGTCGTTGACCGTCTGGCGCACCGGCTCCGTGAAGCGGCGGCGGGTTTCGGCCAGGCCGAAGGGGGACTCGAAGGGGTCGCGGTGAGCCTTGTGCGGGTCGCCGTCCAGCGAGAGCATCGACGGGCCGACCACCTGGGCGGTCGAGAACCTCGGGTCGTCGACGGTGAACGTCTCGGGGTCACGCAGTACCTCGAGCGCGACGGCGCGACCGGTGACGAACCAGCTGTTCAAGGCCTCGACCCAGCCGACCGGACGGATCGCCGCGAGCGCCGGGTGCGGATCGTTCTCGAGTTCTTCGACGGTCACCACCCGGACAGCCTAGGCGTAAGACCACTCACTACACTGGTATCGCTGAGACAGATTGGATATGAACGACTCAGGAGCCCTCCGGGTTACGAATCCTGAACTCTCGCCCTCTAGGGTGTGGCCCATGTCTGAGAACCTGGTGCTGCTGCCTGCCGTCGACGTGGCGGACGGGCAGGCGGTCCGGCTCGTGCAGGGCGAGGCCGGGAGCGAGACGTCGTACGGCGATCCGCTGGCGGCGGCGATGGCGTGGCAGGAGGCCGGCGCCGAGTGGATCCACCTCGTCGACCTGGACGCGGCGTTCGGCCGCGGCAGCAACCGTGAGTTGCTGGCCGACGTGACCGGCAAGCTCGACGTCCAGGTCGAGCTGTCCGGCGGCATCCGCGACGACGAGTCGCTCACCGCGGCCCTGGCGACGGGTGCCCGGCGGGTCAACATCGGCACCGCCGCGCTGGAGGACCCGGAGTGGTCGGCGCGGGTGATCCAGCAGTACGGCGACCGGGTCGCCATCGGCCTGGACGTCCGCGGCCGGACGCTGGCCGCGCGCGGCTGGACCAAGGAAGGCGGCGACCTGTACGAGGTGCTCGAGCGGCTCGAGGAGGCCGGCTGCGAGCGGTACGTGGTCACCGACGTCACCAAGGACGGCATGCTCCAGGGCCCGAACCTGGACCTGTACCGCGACCTGTGCGCGCGCACCGACAAGCCGATCATCGCGTCCGGCGGCGTCTCCAGCCTCGACGACCTGCGCGCGCTCAGCACGCTGATCCCGGACGGCGTCGAGGGCGTCATCGTCGGCAAGGCGCTGTATGCCGGCGCGTTCACCCTGACCGAGGCACTCGAGCTCACGCGTGGAGGCGACAAGTGAGGCTGGCCGACAAGCTCAAGGACAAGAAGGTCCTGGTCACCGGTGTCACCGGCTTCGTCGGTGAGGCGCTGCTGCACCGGATCATCGGCGAGCTCCCCGGCACCACGGTGGCCGCGATCATCCGGCCGAAGGGCTCGCTGACCGGCGTCGACCGGATGGCGCAGCTGCTGAAGAAGGACATCTTCAAGCCGTTCTACGGCGAGGGCACCCCGTACGCCGACGCGGAGGCGCTGACCGCGGCGCGGATCCAGGTGGTCGAGGGCGACCTGGCCGACGTACCGGAGCTGCCGAAGGATCTCGACATCGTCGTGCACTGCGCCGGCGACGTGAGCTTCGACCCGCCGATCCACGAGGCGTTCACGACCAACGTGCTCGGCACCAAGAGCCTGCTCGAGCGGATCGTGGAGACCGGCCGCCCGGTCCACTACGTGCACATCTCCACCGCGTACACCGCCGGCCGCCGGCGCGGCGCGATCCCGGAGGCCCCGGTCGACCACTTCGTCGACTGGCGCACCGAGGCCGAGGCCGGGATGGCGATGAAGGCCCGGATCGAGGAGCAGTCCCGGTCCGCGCCGATGCTCGCGAAGTTCCGCAAGGAGGCCGAGAAGCTGCACCGCCGCGCCGGTCACCTGACCGCCGCGGCCGACACCGAGCGGCGGCGCAACGAATGGGTCGCCAAGCGGCTCGTCGAGACCGGCACCGAGCGGGCGCGCAGCCTCGGCTGGACCGACTGCTACACGTTCACGAAGGCGCTCGGCGAGCGCGTCGTCGAGGAGTTCGCGTCGACGCTGCCGACCTCGATCGTCCGGCCGGCGATCATCGAGTCCGCGGTGCAGAGCCCGCACCCGGGCTGGATCGAGGGCTTCAAGATGGCCGAGCCGCTGATCCTGGCCTACGGCCGCGGCGAGCTGCCCGAGTTCCCGGCCTCGCCGGACTCCGTCATCGAGATCATCCCGGTCGACCACGTGGTCGGCGCGATCTGCGCGGTGATGGCCACCGAGCCCGAGCTGAGCAAGCCGGAGTACTACCACATCGGCTCCGGTGCGCGGAACCCGCTGACCTTCGAGCAGCTGTACGCCGGCGTTCGCGAGTACTTCTCCAAGCACCCGTTCGACCTCGGCGAGCGGGGCGCCGTGCGGCTGCCGGTCTGGAAGTTCCCCGGCGGCGACTCGGTCGAGAGCATGCTCAGGTACGGCGAACGCGCGCACAAGATCGCCGACAAGATCATCACCACCGTCCCGCGCGGTGAGCGGACCCGGAAGTACGCCCGCGAGCTCGACGTCCAGAAGCGCCGGCTGGACTTCCTGCGGCGCTACATGGACCTGTACTCCGAGTACGCGCAGGCCGAGCTGCAGTTCATCGACGACAACGTCCTCGCCCTGCACAACGCGCTCGAGGGGGAGGACAAGGAGAAGTTCGCCTGCGACACCGCCGTCGTCGACTGGCAGTACTACCTGCAGGAGCTGCACTGCCCGAGCGTCACCGAGTCGATGCGCCGCCTGGACGTCGTCCGGAAGAAGCGCAACAAGGCCCTCGCGGAGTCGGCCGGTGTGCTCAAGAAGGTCGAGCCGCACGCGGACAGCCAGGTGATCGCCGCCTTCGACATGGACGGCACGCTGCTGTCGTCGAACGTGATCGAGACCTACCTGTGGATGCGGCTCCCCGAGCTGGACAGCCACCAGCGGGTCGGCGAGATCGGCGCGATGCTGCGCAAGCTGCCGAAGCTGATCGCCGCCGAGCGCAAGGACCGCGGCACGTTCCTCCGCACGATCTACCGCCGGTACGCCGGGGCGGACCTGGAGGAGCTCAACCAGATCGTCGACGAGATCCTCGCCGAGCACGTACTCGAACGGCTGAGCGGCGCCGCCGTACGGCGGATTCGCGAACACCGCGCCGCCGGGCACAAGACGATCCTGATCACCGGCGCCGTCCGGCCGCTGACCCGGCCGCTGGAGCCGCTGTTCGACGAGATCGTCGCAGCCGAGCTGGCGGTCGACGACCGCGGGCGCTGCACCGGCTTCCTGTCCGGGCCGCCGCTCGTCGGTGAGTCGCGCGCCGCGTGGATCAAGCACCACGCGCGGCAGACCAACATCGACCTGTCCAAGTCGTACGCCTACGCCGACAGCCACTCGGACCTGCCGATGCTGTCGGTGGTCGGCAACCCGGTCGCGGTGTCGCCGGACGTGTCGCTGTTCCGGGCCGCCCGGGCCGCGCGCTGGCAGATCGTCGACTGGAAGACCCCGTCCACCTCGTCCCGTCTGGAGCTCCCTGGGGTGCAGCGTTCTGGAGGTTTGGCCCGATGATGCTAGCGCTCGAGATGTACCGGTCGCCGGCGAAGTACTTGGCGGCCAAGGCGGTCGGCGGCCGCATCCCCGGTGTCCTCACCGGGCCGGCCGCGCCGCTGCGCCTCGTCACCATCGACGAACCGAAGGCCGAGCGGCAGGGTTGGGCGCGGATCCGCCCGATCCTGTCCGGGATCTGCGGCTCCGACCTCGGCATGGTGACCGGCTCGACCAAGCTGTACTTCTCCGCGGTCGTGTCGATGCCGTTCGTCCCCGGTCACGAGATCGTCGGCGAGCTGCTCGACGACTGCGAGGACCTGCCCAAAGGCACCCGCGTGGTGATGGACAGCGTCCTCACCTGCGCGGCTCGTGGCGTCGAGCCCTGCGAGGGCTGCGTCTCCGGCAACACCAACCGGTGCGACCGGATCACCGTCGGGCACGTGGCGCCCGGCCTGCAGACCGGGTTCTGCCGCGACACCGGCGGCGGCTGGGGCAACCTCGTCGTAGCGCATCGCAGCCAGCTGTACGCCGTACCGGACGGGATGTCCGACGAGCGCGCCGTACTGGTCGAGCCGCTCGCGGGCGCGGTGCACGCCGCGCTGCGCGCTCAGGTCCAGCCGGGGCAGTCGGTGCTGGTCAGCGGTGCCGGCGCGGTCGGGCTGTTCACGACTCTCGCGCTGCGGGAGCTGACGCAGGCCGGTCGAATCACCGTGGTCGCCAAGCACGCCAAGCAGCGCGAGCTCGCGCGCGCGTTCGGTGCCAGCGACGTGGTCGCGCCCGACGAGGTGTTCCGCGGCGTGCGCCGGTCGACAGGAGCCTTCCGCCTCAAGCAGGACTTCAGCGGCGGCGAGTTCCTGCTCGGCGGCGTCGACGTCGCGGTCGACGCGGTCGGCAGCAAGAACTCGATCGACACCGTGCTGCGGGTCACCAAGGCCGGCGGCCGGGTCGTGCTGTCCGGGATGCCGGCCAGCGGCGCCGACCTGTCGCCGGTGTGGTTCCGCGAGCTCGAGGTCACCGGCACCTACGCCTCCGCGCGGGAGGAGCCGAACGGCCGCCCGGCGTTCGAGACCGCGCTGGAACTCGCCGGCCGCGCCCCGCTCGACGGGATCGTCGGGGCCCGCTACCCGCTCTACCGCTGGCGCGAGGCCTTGGACCACGCGCATTCGGCCGGCCGACTCGGCACGGTCAAGGTCGCATTCGATGTGAGGGCCTCATGAGGGCGCTGAACGACGTACGACGAGAGAGGTTCTGACATGTCTCGGCCAGGTTTCGTGCTTGAGGTGGACGACCGGACGCCGCCGCTGATCGTGCACAACGGCGAAGGGTTCCTGCTGGAGCGCTTCCCGCTCGGCACCCGGGTGGTGTACCCGCCGGAGGCCCTGCCCGCGGTCCGCGACGTCGACGAGGCGATCCAGAACGCGCTGCTCAACCCGATCGAGTCCGAGCCGCTGCCGGAGCTGCTGCGCCCCGGGATGCGGCTGACCATCGCGTTCGACGACATCTCGCTGCCGCTGCCGCCGATGAAGAAGCCGGACATCCGGCAGCGCGTCATCGAGGCCGTGCTCGAGCTCGCCGCCCAGGCCGGCGTCGACGACGTCGAACTGATCTCGGCGAACGCGCTGCACCGCCGGCTCACCCCGAACGAGCTGCGCGACATCGTCGGCGAGCGGGTCTTCCGGTCGTTCTTCCCCGACGGCAAGCTCTACAACTTCGACGCCGAGGACCGCGACAACCTCACCCACCTGGGCCAGACCCGGCACGGCGAGGACGTCGAGATCTCCAAGCGCGCCGCCGAGTCCGACCTGCTCGTCTACGTGAACGTGAACCTCGTCGCGATGGACGGCGGCCACAAGTCCACGTCGATCGGGCTGGCGTCGTACAAGTCGCTCAAGCACCACCACAACAGCCACACGATGATCCACTCGCGGTCCTTCATGGACCACAAGGCGTCGAAGATGCACCACTCCGCCTGGCGGATGGGCGAGGTGCTGACCGAGCACGTCAAGGTCTTCCAGATCGAGACCACGCTCAGCAACGACATCTTCGGCGGGCCGATCGAGTTCCTGCAGAAGCGCGAGTGGGAGTGGTCGCTCAAGGACCAGGCCTCGATGCTCGGCACCAAGCGGGCGCTGGCCGCCGCGCCGCCGAAGCTGCGGCACAAGATCTTCACCGACGTCCGCGCGAACTACGGCCTCACCGGCGTCAACGCCGGCGCCATCGAGCCGGTGCACGAGAAGACCCTCGAGATGGTGCACCGCCAGCACCTCGTCGAGGTCCAGGGCCAGGCCGACGTCGGCGTCATCGGCGTACCGTATCTCGGCCCGTACAACGTCAACTCGGTGATGAACCCGATCCTCGCCGCCTGCATGGGGATGGGCTACCACTTCAACTCCTACCGCGGGAACCCGATCGTCCGGAAGGACGGCGCGCTGATCCTGTACCACCCGGTGCCGTACGAGTTCAGCCAGCTGCACCACCCGTCGTACGTCGACTTCTTCGAAGAAGTGCTTGCCGAGAGCACCGACCCGGCGACCATCGAGGCGAAGTTCGAGAAGCAGTACGCCGAGGACCCGTGGTACATCCACCTGTACCGGACGTCGTACGCCTACCACGGCGTGCACCCGTTCTACATGTGGTACTGGATCAGCCACTGCCTCGACCACTGCGGCGACGTCGTCTGGGTCGGCGCCAACCGCAAGACCGTCGAGCGGATGGGCTTCCGGTCCGCGTCCACGCTGCAGGACGCGCTCGAGATGGTCAGCCACTCGGTCGGCCGGTCGCCGTCGATCACGTACCTGCACAACCCGCCGCACCTGATCGCGGACGTGCGCTGATGGGCAACAGCGTGGTGAAGTTCAGCCGCGACACCGTGCGCGACGTGAAGCAGGTCGCGCGCGGGTGGCGCTGGGGCCGGCGGCCGCAGGTACCGCGGTCCGCCGAGCCGTACGTGATCCCCAAGGAGACCACGGTCTTCCCGACCAAGTGGGCCCGGACGCCGGCCGCGATCGCGGTCCGCGACCTGATCCAGAAGGGCCCGCTGAACGCCGTCCTGAACTTCGAGGTCAGCCCGCAGGTCAGCGGACTCGACTCGCTGCTCAAGCTGGACGGCCCGGCGATCATCGTCGCCAACCACTCGTCGCACCTCGACACCCCGCTGCTGCTGCTGTCGCTGCCCGACGCGATGCGCCGCCGTACGGCGTTCGCGGCCGCGGCGGACTACTTCTTCGACACGTGGTGGCGCGCGGCCGGGTCGGCGATCGTGTTCAACACGTTCCCGATCGAACGCCGCGGCGGCAAGATGAGCTCCACCCCCGGCGACCTGCTCGCCGACGGCTGGAACGTCGTCGTCTTCCCCGAAGGCACCCGCTCACCCGACGGCTGGGTGCAGCGCTTCCGGATGGGCGCCGCCTACCTCGCCGTCGAACACGACGTCCCCGTCATCCCCGTCGGCATCAAGGGCTCCTTCGCCGCCATGCCCCGCGGCCGCGGCTGGCCGGTCCCCGGGCGCCCCGCCGTCCACGTCCGGTACGGCGACCCGCTCCGCCCCGCCGACGGTGAAAGCGCCCGCGACTTCGCGCCCCGCATCGCCGCCGCCGTCTCCGCCCTCCTCGACGAGGAATCCACCACCTGGTACGAATCCCGCCGCCGAGCCGCCCTGGGCACCTCCCCCTCCCAAACCGGCCCCGACGCCGCCCACTGGCGCCGAGTCTGGGAATCCACCCGCCCCCTGAAATCCACCGACAACCGCCGCCGCGCCTGGAAATAACCCCCAGCCCACCGGTGGGCGGGCAGACCAGTCACCTCCCCGCCCACCCACCCCGGAGCTGGCTCGCCGGGAGGTGGCGCGGGGGCCAGAGGTCGGTGTCCCGCCCACCCACCGCCGGATGCGGGGAGGTGTGGGTGTGAAGGGCGGAGGTACTGTCCCGCCCACCCACCCCGGGGTTGGTTGGTGGGGAGGTGGTGTGGGGGCTGGAGGTTGGTGTCCCGCCCACCCACCGCCGGATGCGGGGGGTGAAGGGCGGAGGTAGTGTCCCGCCCACCCGCCACCGGCTTTGGGTAGCGGTGGCGCTAAAGGCGGAGGCACCGTCCCGCCCACCCACCGTCGGCTGTGGTTGTTGTGGGAGGTAAAGCGCGGGGTGGCGGTCCTGGCCCGCCCACCCACCCGAGGCGCGCGCTTGCGCACCGCGCCCCCGGATGTGATCTGGGGCGGAGATCCCGGGCGATCTCGCGACACGTGGTGGGGACTGGAGACAGGTAATGACGTGTCTCGTGTCCCCAGGGCCTATCGCAAGTTCGCACGCGGTTCGCGGCGGACCGACTGGCGCGCGGCTCTAGCCGGCTTACCCACGGGTCGCCGACCTCCGGCGTCCCCGGTGCACCGGCCTCCCGCAGTACCCGCCACCCCGGCGTCGTGACGCTTTGCCCGATCGACGTCCTCGGCAGTTGGCGCCCTGGCGCACTGGCCCCGAGCTGCTCGGCCCTTAGACGTCATCGGCGTCACGGCGCCTCGCCAACCGCATGCGCCCGCCATCCGTTCCGGCCCGGCAGCCCCGGCGCCCGGCGCTGCCCTGATCTGCTCCGGCAGCCCGGCACCCAGGCGTCTCGGCTGCCCGACGTCTTGGCGCGCCCGGCATCGCCTGGGTTCAGTGGGCCCGATACGCGCGTGTTGTTGGTGGGGCCGCGTAGACCTGGGGGTCGGTAGGGTGCGGGTGGTGGGCGAGGGTGGGGTGCGGCGGGTTTCGCGGTGGGGGCGGTATGGCGGGGCGGTGGGGCTCGGGTTGATTGTGGCGGGGGCGTGGTGGTTGTGGCTCCGGTCCGGTGATGATGCCCCGGAGGCCGTCGTGATCGTTGGGACCGGTGCGGCGATCATCGCCGGCACCCTGCTCGTCATGAATCTCGGTGTCCGGCCGCGGGTTCGTGGGCAATACCTCGAGGTCTCCACGATGATCGGCCGCCAAGCACTCGACCTGGACAACCTCATCGGCGCCCGCTGGCAGCGTTCCCGTGGTGGGTCCGTCAGTCTCCGGTTGAGTGATGACCTGACCGACGTCGTCCTCGTCGTACCGCTTCCGCCCGAGGTCTTCCCGGCCGTCAAGGAAGCCCTCAGCAGCGCGGCAGCACGCGGCGTCGTGTTGCCGCAGCGCGTCACCACGCTCTTCAACCTGCCCGCGATCCCCGGCGCTCCACGCTCCGGGAGCAGCTACCTCCCGCTGATCGTGGCCTTCCTCGCGGGCAGTGCTGTCCTCGGAGCGGTCGTCGGGCTGATCGCGGGGCGCTGAACGCTACGCTTGGCCGCGTGAGTCTTGCTGTGCGGGTCATTCCCTGTCTGGACGTCGATGCCGGGCGGGTGGTCAAGGGTGTCAACTTCGCGGATCTGCGGGACGCGGGCGATCCGGTCGAGATGGCGCAGGTGTACGACGCGGAGGGCGCCGACGAGCTGACCTTCCTCGACATCACCGCGTCGTCGGGGTCGCGCGAGACGACGTACGACGTCGTGCGCCGTACCGCCGAGCAGGTGTTCATCCCGTTGACCGTGGGCGG
Organism: Kribbella sp. HUAS MG21; assembly: GCF_040254265.1. Taxonomy (GTDB): domain Bacteria; phylum Actinomycetota; class Actinomycetes; order Propionibacteriales; family Kribbellaceae; genus Kribbella. The sequence continues at coordinate 7,583,422 of NZ_CP158165.1, read as the reverse complement.
TGGCGTCCGCGAGGTGACCGACGTGGACCGGCTGCTGCGGGCGGGGGCGGACAAGGTCGGGATCAACACCGGCGCGATCGCGCGGCCCGAGGTGATCCGGGAGATCGCGCACCGGTTCGGGAACCAGGTGCTGGTGCTGTCCCTCGACGTACGGCGGTCCGCGGAGCAGCCGAGTGGTTTCGAGGTCACGACGCACGGCGGGCGCCGCTCGGCGGGGCTGGACGCGATCGAGTGGGCGCAGCGCGGGTGCGAGCTGGGTGCGGGGGAGATCCTGCTGAACTCGATGGACGCCGACGGGACCAAGCAGGGCTTCGACCTGGAGCTGATCAAGGCGGTCCGCGCCGTGGTCGACGTACCGCTGATCGCCAGCGGGGGAGCGGGGGCGCCCGAGCACTTCCCGCCGGCGGTGCAGGCCGGTGCGGACGCCGTCCTCGCGGCCAGCGTGTTCCACTTCGGCGACTTCCGGATCGCCGACGTGAAGAAGGCACTGCGCGACGCGGGGATCGTGGTCCGGTGAGCCCGACGGAGTCGGCGGCCGGCCTGCAGGTCGAGCGGTCGGAGGAACTGGTCGCGGCGATCGAGCAGGAGCTGTCCGCGCTGTTCCGGCGCTCGCGATCCGCGTCGCTGCGGCTCGCGCGGCGTGTCCACCCGGACATGGACGCCGCCGGCTACGCCCTGATCTCCCAGATCGAGCTCGGCACCGGCGGCGGGGCCGGGGTGCGCGCGTCCGACGTCGCGCAGGTGCTCGGTCTCGACAAGTCGACGGTCAGCCGCGGCATCACCCAGCTCGAGAACCTCGGGCTGATCGAACGCGTCGGCGACCCGGACGACGGCCGCGCCCGGCTGCTGCGCCTCACCACCACCGGCGCCGAGCGATTCGAGGCCATGCGGACCCAGCGGCAGACCGAGTTCCGCGCCATCCTGGACCGCTGGAACCCGACCGACCTCGCCGACCTCGGCCGCCTGCTGAACCGCCTGAACGCCGACCTCGGCTAGCCACACAGCCCGGTAACTAACTGTCACCGGGCAGTCTCAACACGCACACATGGTTGCAGAAACCAACTATCTGCCTATATAGTTGGGTTATGCAACTAGCTCAGGAACCCCTCGTCCCGGGGGTAGAGCGGGATGCGGCCGCCCAGGAGCTGCTCGAAGGAGTCAGTTCCCTGGTCCGGGCCGTGCGGTGTATCGAGCACCGGCAACTGACGAACGACGGCGGCCTGCGCCGGTCGGACGCCAGCGTGCTGAAGGTGCTGCTGAAGGGCGGTGAGCAGCGCGGCGGGGAGATCGCCGCGAAGCTCGGCGTCGACGCCTCGGTGGTGAGCCGCCAGCTGACCGCGCTGGAGGCCGACGGACTGGTGAGCCGTCGGCCGGATCCGGCCGACGCCCGCGTCGGGCTGGTCAGCCTCGCGCCCCGTGGGAGGGCCCAGCTGGAAGCCCTCTACGCGTCCTACACCCAGCAGCTCAGAACCGCCCTGGCGGACCTCGACGACGACGGGCTGATCGCGGCCGCTGCCACCCTGCAGCGGATCGCGGTCGCCATCACCGAGGCCAACCAGGTCGTGAGGCGCTACCCCAAGACTGGAGACTGATGACCGTCACCGAGACCCGGCGGGAACTGCTGAGTACGCCGGAACTCACCCACCGCGAGATCCTCGAGATCCTGGTCGGGCTGCTCGCCGCGCTGTTCACGGCGATGCTCAGCTCGACCATCGTCAGCAACGCCCTGCCGACGATCATCGCGGACCTCGAAGGCACCCAGACGCAGTACACCTGGGTACTCACCGCGAGCCTGCTGGCCACCACGGTGTCCACGCCGATCTGGGGCAAGCTCGCCGACCTGATGAGCAAGAAACTGCTGGTCCAGCTGGCGATCTCGGTCTTCGTGATCGGGTCGGCGCTCGCCGGGCTGGCGCACAACGTGCCGTTCCTGATCGGCGCCCGGGTGCTGCAGGGCCTCGCGATGGGCGGTCTGATGGCGCTCGCGCAGGCGATCATCGGCGCCGCGATCCCACCCCGGTCGCGGGGCCGGTACTCGGGCTACATGGGCGCCGTGATGGCCGTCGCCACGGTCAGCGGCCCGCTGATCGGCGGCGTCATCGTCGACACGTCGTGGCTCGGCTGGCGCTGGTGCTTCTACGTCTGCGTCCCGCTGGCCGTGGTCAGCCTGGTAATCCTGCAGAAGTACCTGCACCTGCCGGTGCTCAAGCGCGAGGTCAGGATCGACTACCTCGGCGCCGTCCTGATCAGCGTCGCGGCCAGCCTGCCGCTGCTGTGGGTCACCTTCGCCGGTACGGACTTCGCCTGGATGTCGTGGCAGTCCGCGCTGTTCGTGGGCGGCACGCTGCTGTTCGGGTTCCTCGCCGTACTGGTCGAGAGCCGTACCCCCGAGCCGCTGGTCCCGCTGAAGGTCGTCCGGGAGCGTACGACGGCACTCGCGATCGTCGCGAGCCTCGCGGTCGGTGTCGCGATGTTCGGCAGTGCGCTGTTCCTCGGGCAGTACTTCCAGATCGCCCGCGGCTACAGCCCGACCGAGGCCGGCCTGCTGACGATCCCGATGATGCTCGGTTCGTTCATCGGCTCCGCGGGATCCGGGCAGCTGATCACCCGGTACGGCAAGTGGAAGCGGTACCTGGTGGCGGGCGGCGTCCTGCTGCTCGGCGGCCTGCTGATCCTCGGCACCATCGACCACACCACGCCGTACTGGCTCGTCGGCGCGGGCATGCTGGCGCTCGGCCTCGGAACCGGTATGACGATGCAGAACCTGGTGCTCGCCGTCCAGAACACCGTCGACGTGACGCAGATCGGCGCGTCCTCCGCGACAGTCGCGTTCTTCCGCAGCCTCGGCGGTGCGGTCGGCGTCTCGGCGCTCGGCGCCGTCCTCGCGGTGCGGGTCAAGGACCTGATCGTCGCCGGCGTACTCGCCGGCCCGAACGGCGCCGAGGCGGCGCGCAAGCTGCAGGAAGGCGGCACGAGCCTCCTCGACGTCAACCACCTGCCGCCGCAGCTGGCCGAGCTGGTCCGGCACGCGTACGGCGACGCGACCGGGCGGATCTTCCTGATCGCGGCGGCCTGCGCCGTCGTCAGCCTGGTCGCGGTCGCGTTCATCAAGGAGGTCCCGCTCCGCCAGACCGTCGCCAAGCTCGATCCCATCGACGACTAGAGCGAAGGCGGTTCCAGGCCGGTCAGTTCGCGGGTGCGGATGATCGGTGAGCCGACCAGCCACAGAACGGCGAGCAGGCCGCCGGCCGCGGACACGAGGAGGGTTTCCCGGACGCCGATCCAGGTGCCGAGGAACCCTCCGACGACCGCGCCGAGCGGCCTGATCCCGTAGTTGATACTGCTGAACGCCCCCACGACCCGGCTCCGCATGTGGTCGTGGATGACCGCCGCCTGCAACGAGTTCAGCGGTACGTCGAAACACATCACCGCGAACGCTCCGACGAACTCGGCCACCGCCAGCGCGACCGCCTTCCACCACGTCGGCCCGCCCGCCAGCGCCGCGATCGCGACCGACCCCGGGAAGATCACGGCCCCGGCGGCGATCACGGGCCCGGCGCCGAACCGCCGGCTGAGCGGCGACGCGGCGACCGCACCCAGCAGCCCGCCCGACGCGCCGACCCCGAACGCCACCCCGATCACGCCCGCGGACAGCCCCAGGTGCCGGCTCGCGAACAGCACGAGCAGCGCCATGCTCATCAGGTTGAAGAAGTTCACCGTGGTCGCGCACCCCAGGCTGCGGTTGATGTAGGGATGCTTCAGGACGTACCGCATCCCGGCCGCGGCCCGCCGCAGCAGCGGCTCCTCCGACTCCTCCGGGACCCCGGGCGCCACCTTCAGCCGACTGAGCTGTACGGCGGAGAACGCGAACGTCAGCGCGTCCACGACGATCGCGATCGGCGCCGTCAGCCACTGCACGAGCAGGCCGCCGACGGCCGGGCCACCCATGAACGACAACGACCGCGTCGCGGACAGCTTGCTGTTCGCCTCCAGGTACTGGTCCCGGCCGACGATCCGGACGAAGAACGACGCGTACGCCGTGTTGAACACGACATGCGCCGTACCGGCCAGGATCGCGATCACGTACAAGTGGCCGAGGGCAAGGAAATCCAGCCAGTACGCGACCGGCAGCGTGAGCAGCAGGACCGTCCGGGCCAGGTCCGCGGCGATCATCAGTGGGCGCTTGTCGCGCCGATGATCGACCCAGGTGCCGATGAACAACGACGCGAGGTTGGGCAACCAGACCGCCGCGGTCAGGAAGCCGACCTGGCTGGGGGAGGCGTCGAGCATGGTCACGGCGATCAGTGGCAGCGCCAGCTCCGTGATCCGGTCGCCGAACTCGGACACGCCCTGCGCGGACCAGAAGGTCCGGAACCGCCGGTCCCGCCACAGGCTCGTGGCCGCGAGCGTCTTCATGGCCGGTCCGTTGCTTCTGGCAACGAGAAGCGCAAGTGCCGGACGGGCCGGGCATCCGCCGGTACGTCGTCGCTACTGTGCCGCTGGACATACGGCGCCAGCAGCTGCTCGATCGCGGCCTCGAGTTCTTCCTCCTCGGCGGGTGTGACGAGCAGCAGGGTGTTCGCGGAGCCGGCCAGCCGGCTCCACTCCGGCTCGAGTTGCGGTTCGGTCTCGCCCAGCCAGTGCTGCGCCGCCTCGAGCGCCTGGTTCATCATTTCGGTGCGCAACAGCCGCCCGGCCTCGGCGCCGTCCTGGGTGTCGGGCATGTCGTACCGGAACCCGCGCGCCACCGCGTTCCACCACCGCTGCCGGCGGTCCGTGCCGCTCGGCGGCGGTACGTCGACCACCAGCCCGAAGTTCGCCAGGTGCCGCAGGTGCCAGCTCGTTACCGAGGGGGAGGCGCCGACGTGCTCGGACAGCTGGGTGGCCGTCGACGGGCCGTTGCGCTGCAGATAGCTGAGCGCGGCGAGCCGCACCGGATGCGCCAGCGCGCGCATCGCCTGCGGGTCGGTGATCTCGAAATCGCCGTACGGATTCTTGAGAGACATGTTTCGAGAGTAGTCTCTCAGATATCTGAGAGCAATGTCTCAGATCGAGATCGTGCGCATCCAGACGTCGCTGATCAGGTCCGGGCGCATGCCGACACCGGTGTAGAGCGCGACCGCCGGGGTCGGGTTGTTCGTGTCCACGTGCAGGATCGTCCCGGCGCGTCCGGCGGCTGCGTCGACGGCGAACGTGTTCCGCAGCAGGTACTTCGCCAGCCCGCGACCGCGCGCGGCCGGAACGACGGCCAGCCGCCCGACGTACCCGCAGTTCTCGGTGCTGACGAAGTTGTGGTTGCACTCGGTCATCCCGACCGGCTGCCCGTCGAGCTCGAGGATCGTCAGCTGCGACCAGTCGAACGTCGACCGGCTCTCCCGCGACGCCGCCCACTCCGCGAACGGCCGCGGCAAAGTGCCGGGCTGCTCCTTGAACGCCTCCATCAGTACGGCGTGCGCGGCCCGGCGACTGGCCTCGTCCGGAGCACCCCGCCGTACGACGACACCGTCCGGCACCGGCGGCTGCGGCACCGGGCCGTCGAAGGTGATCCGCATCCGGTGCACCGACGTACCGACGGCGAAGCCGCGCGCGGCGAGGATCTCGGGCAGCAGCTGGTCCTGGCGGATGACGCCGACTCGTACGACGACCTCGCGGTGTGCGGTGATGCGGCCGACCTCGTGCGCCCGGCGCTCCGCCTGATCCAGCAGCCAGTGCAGGACGGTTGGGTCCTCGGCGAGGATGTCGACGCCCAGGTGCGAGCCGCCCGTGATCGCGACCGCGGTCGCCGACCCGGCGAACCCGTCAGGACCTTCCACCACCCAGCCGTCGGTCGCGAGGTCGATGCCGGGGTCGCGGAGGTAGTTCGCGACGTCCTCGGGGCTGTGTTTCGCGAACCCGAGCAGCGCCGACGTGTAGACACCGGACCGCTCGGCGATGAGCGCGGCGTCATCCAACCGCATCGCCCGCGCGGCGTGCCCGGCCGGCAGGCTCATGCGCCGACCTCGCGCCGCCAGACCTCCATCACCAGCACCGCCTGCATCCCCACCGACAGGTACACACCGAGCGCCGGGGTCGGGTTGTTCGTGTCGACATGCAGGATGGTCCCGCTCCGCCCGGCCGCCGCGTCGACCGCGAACTGGTCCCGCAGCAGGAACTTCGCCAGCCCGCGGCCACGCGCCTTGTCCAGCACCGCGAGCCGCCCGACGTACCCGCAGTTCTCGTCCTCGACGAACTGGTCGTTGCAGAGCCGCATCGCGACCACTTCGCCGTCGAGTTCCAGCAAGGTGAGCTGGGACCAGTCGAACGCGGAGTGGTTCTCCTGCGACGCCTTCCACTCCGCGAACGGCCGCGGCGAGAACCCGAACTGCCCCTCGAAAGCGGCGTTCAGTACGTCGTGCGCGGCCCGCTGACCGGCCTCGTCCGGCGTACCTCGCCGTACCGTGACCCCGGCCGGAACCTCGGGGACGGCGACCGGCCCGGCGTGATCGATCCGCATCCGGTGGAACGTCGTACCGCGCTCGAACCCGTAGCCCGCGAAGCGGTCGCGGCGGGCGACGTCGGCCTGGTAGGTGACCGTGTCGACCTGCACCGCCGGGTGCCCGTACTCCCGGGCGAACTCCGCGGCCCGGCCGAGCACGCGGTCGAGCAGCCAGCGCTCGACGTCCACGTCGGCGGTGACGATGTCCGCGTCGAGGTCCCGGTGGTCACCCTTGCCGAAGATCGATCCGTACCCGACCAGCTGCTCGCCGACGTACACCAGCCAGGCGTCCGTTTCGGGGACGAAGCCCGGCTCGGACAGCTCGTCCTGCGCGTCTTCGAGGGTGTAGTCGGCGAAGCCGATCACCGACGTGTTGTAGTCGGACACCAGCTCGAGAATCGCCCGCGCGTCCTCGGATGTCGGCGGCCGGACGGAGTGGGTCTCAGGCAGTACGGCGGTCATCCACACATGGTGCTGAACGACCGCCGCACCGGCTACTCAATTAGCAGGCCTTGTCCCACTCCAGCTCACAGGCCGGTTGCGCCGTCCGCAGCGTGGACGCGGCGGCAGCCGGCGCCTGGTCGGACCAGGACGCGAGCGTGACGCCGACCGCGTCCTCGATCGAGCGCGGGCTGCTCAGGTAGTTGTTGCTGATCATCGCGAACGCCAGCTTCCGGCCGTCCTTGGTCGTCACGTACCCGGACAGGGAGGTGACGCCGGTGAGCGAGCCGGTCTTGCCGTGCAGGTTGTTCGCGGCGGGCGTGTTCCGCATCCTGCTGCGCAACGTTCCGCCGACGAAGCGGTCAGGGTTGCCGGCGATCGGCAGCGCGTCGTACCACTGCTGCCACCACGACTCCTGCTGGACGCCGATCAGCAGGTCGGTGAGCGCATCGGCGGTTACGTTGACCTTGCGCGACAGTCCGGACCCGTCCGACAGTCGGATCCGGCTGGTGTCGACGCCGACGCTCTTGGCGTAGTCGGTCGTCACCCCGAGCCCGGCCGGCCAGCTGCCCTGTGCCTTCGCGGCCGCGCCCATCGCCTTCACCAGCGTCTCGGCGTGCATGTTGTTGGAGAGCTTGAGGAACGGCGTCATCAGCTCGCCGACCGTCATCGACTCGTCGCGCGCCAGCCGGGTCGCACCCGCGGGCGTCGCCGCGTTCTTGATCCGGCCGCCGACCGTGATGCCCTGTGCGGCCAGCGCGCGCCGGAACACGTCGGCGGCGTACAGCTGGGGCTCCCAGACGGTCACCCACTCCTCGCCGACCGGCGCACCGAGCGGGACCGAGCCGGTGACGCGGACGACGTTCGTGCCGTGCTCGCGCTCGATGCTCAGCGTGTTGGGCGAACCGGCCGCGCCGGTGGTCGCGGTGCTGACCAGCTTCAGGACGCCGTTCGCCGGGACCAGGTCGAGCTGCACCGGCGCGCCGACGGTGGCAGCGGGGCGGCTCTCGACGATCGCCGTCCCCGAGTCGTAATCCGTGTCCGGAGCGAGCGTCAGCGCGGAGATCTGGGCGTTGTAGTAGAACGGCTCGTCGTCCCAGGCCCAGCTGTCGCCGAGGCGGACGTTGTCGAAGTACGTGTCGTCCGCGACCAGGTTGCCGTAGACGCGCCGGACGCCGGCCGCCTTCAGTTGCTTGGCGAGCGCGGCGTAGTCCGACTCGAGCGCGGTCGGGTCGCCGTACCCCTTGAGGTAGAGGTCACCGAGCAGCTGTCCACCGCGGACGGGTGCGGTGGCGAGGACGTCGGTGTGGAAGCGGTACGACGGACCGAGGACGTCCATCGCGGCGGCCGAGCTGAACAGCTTGGTGTTGGACGCGGGCAGCATCCGCTGACCGCCGTTCCGGTCGTACAGGGTCTCGCCGGTCGTCGCGTCGCGGACCACGAGCGCGACCTGCGACCCGTCGTACCGGCTGTCGTTCAGCAGGCTGTCCAGCTTCTGCTGGAGCGCTGTTTGTTGTTGTACTGCGGTCGGCGCTGCGGCGGACTGCGTCAGCACACCGCCGACGGCCGCGGCCGCAACGGTCACCGCGGCGACCACCCCGCGCCCCGACACTCTTCGTAAAAGACTCACGAGACACTCCCTCAACCCAGGCGGAAACCAACTAGCGGGAGTCTCCACCGCGGATTCGCCCCCGGTCCAGGGATTGAGGTCTCGCGTTTCAGGTGAATCGATGGAAAAGTTGTTCGCACAGGTATCCGCCCCCACCTGAGGAGTCCCGTATGAGACGACTTCTGGCAGCCGTTCTGGCTGTCTTCAGCCTCACTTCCTTCCTCTCCGCGCCTGTGCAGGCCGCCACGACCGCCGCGGTCATCCCGAGCGTGGTGATCGGCGAGAACTTCCCCGATCCGGACGTGTTCCAGCACAACGGCACCTGGTACGCCTACGCCACGAACGGCGGCCGCGGCACCCTGCCGGTCGCGACCGCGCCGAGCGCGAACGGCCCGTGGACCGTCCGCGGCGACGCGATGCCCGGCGGCCCGTCCGGCGCCTGGGCCCAGCCCGGCCGCACCTGGGCGCCGGACGTCCACCCGAACCCCGACGGCAGCTTCACGCTCACCTACACCGCCTGGCACAAGGCCTCCGGCCGGCAGTGCATCGGCGTGGCCACCGCGACGAATCCGCTCGGCCCGTTCCAGCCGATCGGTACGGCGCCGTTGATCTGCCCGCTGGACCTGGGCGGCGCGATCGACGCGAACACGTTCGTGGCCAACGACGGCACCCGCTACCTCGTCTGGAAGAACGACGGCAACGCGATCGGCAAGGCATCGACGCTCTGGCTCACCCGGACCGCCGACAACGGCCGGACCCTGGTCGGCGGCAACACCGCGCTGCTGACGTCGAGCAGCGTGATCGAGGCGCCGGACCTGGTGCAGCGCGGGTCGCAGTACGTGCTGTTCTTCTCCGGCGGCGGGTACACCGACTGCAACTACCTCACGTCGTACGCGACCTCGAAGAGCCTGAGCGGTCCGTGGACGACGGCGTACCGGCCGTTGATGACGACCGCGTCGTTCGACAACCGGATCTGCGGCCCCGGCGGCGCGGACTTCGTCGGGAACAAGGTGTTCGTCCACGGCTGGGTCAACGGCGGGCGGCACATGTACGTCGCCGACGTCGGGTGGGCGAACGACTACCCGGTGGTGCGCGGCAGCCGGGTCCGGTACGAGGCGGAGCGCGGGACGCTGAACCACTGCGTCGTACGCTCCAACGCCGCCGGCGCGTCGGACGGGAAGGTGGTCGCTTACATCGACTACGCGGACTCGTGGGTGGAGAACACCGTGTTCGCTCCGGTGGCGGGTGGTTACACGCTGCACGTCGGGTACGCCAACGGCTCCGCGTCGGCCGCCAGCCACGGTCTCGTTGTCAACGGCAACAACGCGGGCTCGGTCAGCTACCCCGTCACCGGCTGGGACAACTGGCGGCAGAGTTCGGTCGCGATCACGCTCAACGCCGGCTGGAACACGATCCGGCTGACCAAGGGCACGCTGTACACGGAGGTCGACTACCTCGAGGTGCAGTAATCCTGTAGGTGCGACCCCGTAGTCTCGTACTGCACAGCGGGACCGGACGGGGAGAGCACGAAGCAGGCGATGGCGAAACCACCAGAACAGCTGTCGAAGGAACGGCGGCGACGTCCGTTGTGGCTGGACGTCCGCCGGACCGGACGCGGCCTCCAGGCGATGCTGTACGGCGGCCTCGCCTCCCTGGTCACGCTGGTCATCACGTTCTGGACGCTGCCGCAGATCAGCAGCGACGGCCGGCTGCCGATCCTGCGGCTGGTCGTCCTGCTGGCGGTGTTCTCGGTGCTGATGCGCTGGATCCTGGCCGGGATCGCGGTACTGATCGGGTCGATCGGCGTCCTGGTCGGCGGCCTGTTGTCGCAGTTCGCGGTCGTCTACCTCGGCATCACCGTCGACCCGGGGGTGAACCTGCACGGCGGCGTCGAGGCGCCGGTGCTGGTCGCGATCGTGATGTCGTCGGTGAGCGCCTTCGTCGGCTGGGTCGCGTACGCGGGCAGTGACGACGCGTACGTCGCGGAGGTGATGCGGCTGGTGCACCGCCGCGCCCGGCGGATCCAGCCCGCGCCGAAGACCGGGATGCTGATCATCCAGATCGACGGCCTGTCCGCACCGCTGCTGAACTGGATGGTGCTGGCCGGCAACCTGCCGAACCTCGGCGGCTGGATCCGCGACGGCCGGCACTCGATGCTCGCCTGGCACACCGGCGTCCCGGCGACCACCCCCGCGAGCCAGGCCGGGATCCTGCACGGCGGCTCCGGGCACATCCCGGCGTTCCGCTGGTACGAGAAGGAGACCGGCCGGGTGATGGTCACCAACCGGGGCCGGGACGCGGCGGAGATCGAGGCCCGGATGTCGACCGGGCGCGGGCTGCTCGCGGACGGCGGCGTCAGCATCAGCAACAACTGGTCCGGCGACGCGGACAAGTGCGAACTGGTGTTCAGCCGCGCCGGCCTGCCGAACAGCCGCAGCCACGGGTACGTCCGGTTCTTCTCCAGCCCGCAGGGCGCCGCGCGCGGCCTGATCCTGTGCGTTGCGGAGATGATCAAGGAACTGCACCAGGCCCGCCGCCAGCGCGCCCGGCATCTGGTCCCGCGGGTGAAGCGCGGCGGCGCCTACATCTTCCTGCGCGCGGTCACCAACGTCCTGCTCCGCGACCTGAACGTCTCGCTGATCACCGACGAGCTGGTGAAGGGCACCCCGGTGATCTACTGCGACTTCGTCGACTACGACGAGGTCGCACACCACGCCGGCCCCACCCGGGCCGAGTCGCTGCAGACGCTGGAGGGCCTCGACCGGGTGCTCGGCGCGCTGCAGCGGATCATCGACATCCTGCCGCACTCGTACGAGATCGTCGTGCTGTCCGACCACGGCCAGAGCCAGGGCTCGACGTTCCTGCAACGGTACGGCCGGACGCTCGCCGAGGTGGTCGACGACCTGGTCGACACCACCAAGGAGCCGGTCGCCGCGGTCGGCAAGTCCGAGGGCTGGGGCCCGGTGAACGCGTTCCTCACCGAGCTGAGCATGCGCCGCAGCGTGGCCGGCACCGTCACCCGGAAGGCACTGCACCTGAAGGACGGCGAGGTGGAGCTCGGCCCGAAGGAGTGCGAGCCACAGGTCACCCCGGACGAGCAGATGGTGGTCACCGCGTCCGGCAACCTCGCGCTGATCTACCTCGCGACCACGCCCGGCCGGGTGCCGCTGGAGGAGATCGAGCTGCTGCACCCGAAGCTGATCCCGGGCCTCGCGACCCACCCCGGCATCGGGTTCGTGGTCGTCGACTCGCTCGCCGAGGGGCCGGTCGCGATCGGCCGCGCGGGTGTCCGGGTGCTGCGCTCCGGCCGGGTCGAGGGCGAGGACCCGTTGGCGCGGTACGGCGACTTCGCGGCCGCGTCGATGCTCCGCCAGGCCGAGATGCCGCACAACGGTGACCTCGTGGTGGTGAGCCGGCTCGACGAGTTCACCCACGAGGTGGCGGCGTTCGAGGAGCTGGTCGGCTGCCACGGCGGGATCGGCGGCTGGCAGACCGAGGCGGTGCTGGTGCACCCGAGTCGTTGGGTCCTGGAGGAGCCTCCCGTAGGCTCCGACGCGGTCCACGCGGTGCTGGTCGGCTGGCTGGAGAAGCTCGGCCAGCGCAAGGACGTGGCGGAACCGGCGAAGGTGGAGGCCTGACGCGTGCGAGTCACCTGGTGGGGGCATTCGACCACCACGATCGAGGCGAACGGCACGCGGCTCCTGACCGACCCGGTGCTGACCCCGCGGATCGCGCACCTGCGCCGCCGCCGCGGTCCGGCGCCGGCCCCGGAGGCGGGGGAGTGCGACGCGGTCCTGATCTCGCACCTGCACGCCGACCACCTGCACCTGACCTCGCTGCCGTTCGTCTCCCCGGACGCCGCGCTGGTCGTGCCGCGGGGCGCCGCGCGGCTGATCCACGCCGACCGCGGACCGCGGTACTCGGACCGCTGCATCGAAGTTGCTCCCGGCAACCAGGTGCGGATCGGCGGGCTCGAGATCACCGCCGTCACCGCGCATCACGACGGGCGCCGGCTGCCCTGGTCGGCGTACTCCGCGCAGCCGGTGGGGTACCGCGTCGACGGCGCGCCGAGTGTCTGGTTCGCGGGCGACACCGACCTGTACGACGGGCTCGCCGCGGAGACCGGGCCGGTCGATGTGGCGCTGGTGCCGGTGGGCGGCTGGGGCCCGTCGCTCGGGCCGGGGCACCTGGACCCGCTGCGCGCCGCGGAGGCGGTGCGGCGGGTGGGCGCGTCGATGGCGGTGCCGGTGCATTTCGGGACGTTCTGGCCGATCGGCCTCGACTGGGTCCGGCCGGACCTCTTCCTGGCCCCGGGCGACAGATTCAAGACCGCGATGACCGAGGTGGATCCCGCGGTGAAGGTGGAGGTTCTGGTGCCGGGCGAGTCGGTCGAGGTCAGCCCATGACGGTGCACATTGCGCGCCTCCGGCGCGCTGGGTCATGGGGCTGTTGCTCCCGTCCTTCCCTCGTCGCTCCGGTCGCTTCGCTCCCTCCGCTCCTCAGTCCAGGACGGGAGGCCCCATGACCGGAGAGACCAAGTTCGATCTCTGGTACTTGTTCGCGCTGGCGGGCGCGGTGCTGATCGGGGCGGTGCTGCCTGTGCTGCCGACGGGTGCGGCGGTGTCGGCGGGCGCCGTACTGGCGTCGCACGGCAGCCCGATCGGGCTCGTCGGGGTGCTGATCGCGGGCGCGGCCGGCGCGTACGTCGGGGACCTGATCGTGTATGCCGGCTGCCGGTTCGGCGGGGAGCGGCTGGCCAAACGGATCGGCTGGCTCCGCGACAACGCGTCGCTGGACAACCTCCGGGAACGGTTGGCCGAGCACGAGATCACCGTGTTGCTGACGTCCAGGCTGATCCCGGGCGGCCGCGTGCCGGTGCTGCTCGCCGCCGGGCTCGCCGGGTACAAGTGGGAGCGGTTCGCCCTCGTCGACCTGACCGCCTCGTCGCTGTGGGCAGCGGTCTACATGGCGATCGGCCTGCTCGGCTACGCGCTCTTCGACGAGCCGTGGGAGGGCGTGGTCGCCGCGATCGCGCTGGTCATCCTCACCACGGTGGTGAGCAACCTGATCCGGCGCGCGCGCCGCAAGCGCTCAGAGGCCGAATGACGCGTTGCGGAGCTGCTCCACCGCCTCCGCCTCGCCGTCCAGCTGTACGTCGGCCACCGCCTGCCGCCCGCTGCAGAACAGCACCAGCTCCGCGGGCTCACCGGTCACGGTCACCGAGCCGCGCTCGTTCGGCCGCTTCGCGACGGAACTCGTGCCGTCGGGCCGCCGCAGCACCATGCCGCTCGGCGCCTTCCGCGCCATCGCCTTCGCGGACAGCCGGACCGCCTTCCACAGTCCGTCCTGCTGCTCGCGCGGCAGCGTGCGGACGTCGTACGACGGCTGCGCGCGGCGGACGTCCTCGTGGTGGATGAAGTACTCGGTCGTGTTCAGCTGCGCGCCGAGCTTCGGCACCGAGAACAGCGACACCGGCGGCGGACCGCTGCGCACCATGCCGACCAGCTCGGCGAAGCCGTAGCGCTCCTTCACCCGCTGCATCCGCCGCTCGGTGGTGTCCGACAGCGCCGGGATCACCAGTCCGGGCCCGGCCATCGGGTCCGCCTCCCGGACGTACAGATGTACGGCGAGGTCGTACGCGTCCCAGCCCTCGCACAGCGTCGGGGCGGCGGGTCCGACCTGGTCGAGGAGGTCACACAGAGCTAGTCGTTCCACCCGGCTGTAGTCGGTCACATTCTCGATCGTAGTTGTCCGGACCGGGTGGCAGAATGTCAATCGTTGTCATTCCCGTGCCCTGTTGATGCACCTGACTGCCACCCGACTGCCACTGACTGCCACCTGACTGCTTGGAGCGTGTTGCCCGTGCCACCGAAAGTCCCGGACAAGGGCAGCGTCACCCGGCGGGGCTTCGGGGTGCTGCGGGTCGCGATCTGGGAGGAGCCGGGCGTCTTCGCGCTGTCGGTGCTCGCCAGCATGCTGTACGGCGCGATGACCGTGGCCGGCGGCTGGGCGCTCGGCTGGTCCACGGACCGGCTGATCCGGCCGGCCTTCGAGCGCGGCGACACCAGCGCGGGCGCGATCGCGGCACTGATCTCGCTGTTCATGGGCATCGCGATCCTGAACGCGATCGGCGTGGTCGGGCGGCGGCTCGGCGCCGGTGTCATGCAGTTCCGGCTGCAGGCGACGTACCGCCGGCGGGTCACCCGGCAGTACCTGAAGCTCCCGCTCGAGTGGCACCACCAGCACTCCACCGGCATGCTGCTGTCGAACGCGAACGCCGACGTGGAGTCGACCTGGTTCGTGATCGCGCCACTGCCGATGGCGATCGGCGTGATCGCGATGCTGGTGTTCGCGACCGTGGCGATGTTCGCGGCCGACGTCTGGCTGGCGCTGGTCGGCTGCCTGGTGTTCCCGCTGGTCTTCCTCGCGAACGTGATCTTCCAGCGCTACCTGCAGCCGCTCGCGACCCGGGCGCAGCAACTGCGCGCCGACGTCTCCGAGGTCGCGCACGAGTCGTTCGACGGCGCGCTGGTGGTGAAGACGCTCGGCCGCGAGGCCGCGGAGACCGAGCGCTTCCGCGCCCCGACGTACGCGCTCCGGGACGCGAACATCGCGGTCAACAAGGCCCGCGGCATGTTCGACCCGGTGATCGACGGCCTGCCCCGGCTCGGGGTGCTGGCGGTGCTGCTGGTCGGCGTCGGGCGGGTGCGTTCGGGCGGCGCCGACGCGGGCGACGTGGTCCAGGTCGCGTTCCTCTTCACGCTGATCGGGTTCCCGATCCGGGCGCTCGGCTGGGTGCTCGGGGAGCTGCCGCGGTCGGTCGTGGGCTGGGACCGCGTGCAGCGCGTGCTCACCGCCGAGGGCGGGATGGAGTACGGCGAGGCGCGGCTGACGTCGGCGAAGGCGGCCCGGCTGCAGGTGGCCGGTGTCCGCTTCGGCTATTTGCCGGAGCGGGACGTGCTCGCCGGGGTGGACTTCACGATCGAGCCCGGGAAGACCGTCGCGGTCGTCGGGCCGACGGGCTCCGGGAAGTCGACGCTGACCACGTTGCTGACCCGGCTGGTCGACCCGGAGGAAGGCGCGGTCAAGGTCGACGGGATCGATGTCCGCGACCTCGCCCGCGACGAACTGGCCGGCTCGGTCGCGCTGGTGGCGCAGACCGCGTTCCTGTTCGACGACACGATCCGCGGCAACATCACGCTGGGCGGTGACTACACCGACGACGACGTCTGGGACGCGCTCCGGATCGCGCAGGGCGACGGCTTCGTGAAGGCGCTGCCGGACGGCCTCGACACCAAGGTCGGCGAGCGCGGTACGACGCTCTCCGGTGGGCAGCGGCAGCGGATCGCGCTGGCGCGGGCGCTGGTCCGGCGGCCGCGGCTGCTGATCCTGGACGACGCGACCAGCGCGGTCGACCCGCAGGTGGAGGCGCGGATCCTCGCCGGGCTGCGGTCCGCGGTCCAGGAGGACGCCGGAGCGGCGACGACCGTGCTGGTGATCGCGTACCGGAAGGCGACGATCTCGCTCGCCGACGAGGTGCTGTTCCTCGACGACGGCCGGATCCGCGCGCAGGGCACGCACACCGAACTGCAGGCGTCGTCGGCGGCGTACCGCGACCTGGTGGACGCCTACGAGAAGGACTCCGAGCGCCGCCAGGAAGAGGCGGAGCTCGCGGCGGACCTCGACGACCTCGACTCGGAAGGAGCATCGGCGTGAGCGCGGCGGAAGCAAGTCGGCTGGATCATGGTGACAACGCCGGTGGGCTGCAGACGCTCAAGGACGGGCTGAAGGTCTCGCCGGAGCTCGGGCGCGGGTGGTGGCTGACCGGGATCCTGGCGCTGACCATGACGGCCGGGCGGATCGTCGTACCGATCGCGGTGCAGCAGACGATCGACAAGGGGCTGTCCGGGCCGGGCGGGCCGGACATGTCGTACGTGGCCTGGATGTGCCTGGTCTGCGCGCTGGGCGTGATCCTCACCGCGGGCGCGTCGTACCTGACGACCGTGCGGCTCGCGGTCAACTCCGAGCACGGGCTCGCGACGATGCGGATCAAGGCGTTCCGGCACGTGCACGACCTGCCGGTGCTGACCCAGAGCACCGAGCGGCGTGGGGCGCTGGTCAGCCGGGTCACGTCGGACGTCGACACGGTGTCGCAGTTCCTGCAGTTCGGCGGCTTCATCTTCCTGGTGAGCCTCGGGCAGATGCTGCTCGCGACGATCGTCATGTTCGTCTACTCCTGGCAGCTCGCGCTGGTCGTGCTGCTGTGCTTCATCCCGCTGTTCGCGAGCCTCAAGTACCTGCAGCGCGCGATGTCGTCGGCGTACGGCGTCGTCCGGGCGAAGGTCGGCGAGATGCTGTCCGCGATCGCGGAGCCGGTCGTCGGCGCGCAGGTGGTCCGGTCGTACGCGATCGAGCAGCGCACCCAGGACCGGATCGACGCGTCGATCGACGACTACCGCCGGACGGCGACCAAGGCGCAGGCGATCACCGGCCTGACGTTCTCGATCGGCGGTCTGGCGGCCGGCCTGGCGAACGCGGGCGTCCTGACGGTCGGCGTGTTGCTCGGCGTGGACGGGCAGGCGACGCTGGGTGAGCTGCTGGCGTTCATGTTCCTGGTCGCGCTGTTCTCCGACCCGGTGCAGATCGCCACCCAGGTTCTGACCGACGCGCAGAGCGCGTTCGCCGGCTGGCGGCGGGTGCTCGGCGTGATCGCCACGCCGGCCGACGTCGCCGACCCGGGCGAGGCGGGGGTGAAGCAGGCGCGCGGGCCGATCACGGTCGACTTCGACGACGTCGACTTCGCCTACCCGGAGGGTGAGCTGGTGCTGCGCGATGTCGACGTACGGATCGAGCCCCATCGGCGGGTCGCCGTCGTGGGGGAGACCGGGTCGGGGAAGACGACGTTCGCGAAACTGCTGACCCGGCTGATGGACCCGACGTCCGGGGCGGTGAAGCTGGACGGGGTGGACGCGCGCGAGATCTCGTTCGAGTCGCTGCGGGAGCGGGTCGTGATGGTGCCGCAGGACGGGTACCTGTTCGACGCGTCGCTCGCCGACAACGTGCGGTTCGGTCGGCCGGACGTGACCGACGCGGAGCTGCTCGCCGCGTTCGAGTCGC
This sequence comes from Kribbella sp. HUAS MG21, assembly GCF_040254265.1. Taxonomy (GTDB): domain Bacteria; phylum Actinomycetota; class Actinomycetes; order Propionibacteriales; family Kribbellaceae; genus Kribbella. Next base: position 7,565,780 of record NZ_CP158165.1, on the reverse strand, counting down.
TCGGCCTCACGGACTGGCTGGAGTCGCTGCCGGACGGGCTGAACTCGCCGGTCGGGCAGCGCGGTGAGTCGCTGTCCGCGGGGGAGCGGCAGCTGGTGGCGCTGGTCCGCGCGAACATCGCCGACCCGGACCTGCTGGTCCTGGACGAGGCGACGTCAGCCGTCGACCCTGGCACCGAGGTCCGGGTGAACGCGGCGCTCGAGCGCCTGATGGCCGGGCGTACGTCGGTCACGATCGCGCACCGGCTGTCGACGGCCGAGGCGGCCGACGAGGTGCTGGTGTTCGACGAGGGCGAGATCGTGGAGCGCGGGCCGCACGCCGAGCTGGTCGGCGCCGGCGGTGTCTACACGCGACTGCACGAAAGCTGGATCGCCCAGCGCAGCGCCCTCTAGGGCAGCGCCCTCCAGGGACGTGGCCGTGCGCCGGCCGGGAGCAGTCCCGGCCGGCGGCACGGTTCGCCTCGTCAGGGGGTCGGGGCGGCGCCGTTCTCGCGGCCCTGGCCCGGCTGCGGGACCAGGAGGAACTCGACACCGCCCTTGTCGTCGACTGCCGCGTCGAGGATCTTGTCGTCGAGAGCGTTGGCGGCGTTCTCCTCGAGGAAGACCCGCGCACCGGCCTCCTCCACCACCTGGTCACCCGGTTGCGGTGCCTCGGTCGTGGTCACCGCGAGTGCCGGATCCGCCGGGTTCTCCTGCGAGATCCGCACCCCGGCGCCCGCCGGCGCGCCCTCGACCCCGGTGATGCTCTTGATCACCAGCGTCGCGTTCTCAGTCAGGGTCAGCACAGCAACTCCATCCGTCGATTGTCACTAGCCCCCGCCCCGTGCCCGACCGCCGGAATCACAAACACACCTTGGGCACCCACCAACCACCCGACCGCCCCGGAAATGGTTGGTCCGTGCCCAAGGTCACGCGGCGCGGGCGGTCGGCGGCGGAGCGGTACGCCATGCGGGTGGGTCGGTGCGGCGTGCTGCGCCGCGCGTGAAGGCGGACCGGAGGCGATCGGTCAGATCGGATCTCGGATCGACGACGTCCTCCCATCCGAAGTGAACGAGTTCGACGCCGCGGTCACTGAGTCGCTGGTCACGACGGTGGCTGCTGCGCAGCAGACGCCGACGCTCCTCGGCGGTGCTCGCCTCGTACTTCGCGAGCCCGTCCGCTTCCCCGATCGTTCGGAACTGAGGCCACCAGAAGTCGACCCGCTCGATCATCCAGCGGAACCCGTCGAAGAACTGCACCTGCAGGACGGGCGCGGGCAACCCGGCCGCCGCGAATCTGACCCGGGCGATCGACTCCAGGGCGGACTCCGCCGACGGGTCACCGAACGCGACGGCCGCCAGTGCCCGCCGGATGCCGGGCCAATGGTGCTGGCGGTCAGCCACCGCGCTGAGAGCTGCGAGCGTCGTACCGCTGCGCAACGCCGCGTCGACGGTGACCACGGACTCGTGCAGCGGCAGCTCGCGGGCGAGGTCGAGCACCGTGCGGGCCACATCTGTGACTGGCAGCCATGGCTCATGCGACAGGTCAGCCGGCGGCAGGCCGGCACGTCGTACGACGATGTTCGCGCGCCGCTGGTTGCGCTGGGCTTCGGGCGGCCGCGTCAGCCAGGCCGCATCGACAGGCGGGGCGGCAGGACGACCTCGGTCGGTCCACGTCGGGAGACCTAACAGCCGGGCCGCACTGAAATGGCTCACCACCGATCCCGGGTACGCCGCGTGGGCACAGGCGATCGTCGCGAGGTCCGCGTCGAGACGTCCGTCGACGTAGTGGCCGTGGTGGTGCTGCAGGACCCCGCGCCGGACGAGCCGCCGGAGATCGGCGTCCCCCAGTCCGAGATCCTGCAGCGCCGCCCGCCGCCGCGGAATTCGCGCGAGCACGAGCAGCCGTTCGCGCACGCCGTACCCAAGCCGATCCATCCCACCACCCTCGCTCCCCACCCCGCACTCCCGCACCCTCGAACCTCCGCAGCTGTGGACAACCTCTTTGAGCACCGACCAACCAAAATCCTCGGCGCAAGTTGGTTGGCGGGTGCCCAAGGACGCGGATGAGTGGTTGGTGGGGGCTCAATGTGGGATGCGGAGTGGTGATGGTGTGTGATCGGGGTATGGCGATCGAGTTGAGTACGCCGGGGATCGGTGAGCTGGGTGACGTGGTGGCGACGCTGCGGGACTGGCAGCGGGAGGACGTGCCGCTGCAGTTGCACCCGGGGGACCTCGGCTGGTTCTGGCGGTTCGGGGAGGACAGGACGGCGGCGGCGACGCGGGTCTGGCGGCGTGAGGGGCAGATCGTCGCGATCGGCCTGCTCGACGAGCCGGACTGGCTGCGGACGGCGATCCTCCCGGACGCCCAGCGTGACGAGGAACTCGCGCAGCGGATCGTCGAGGACGTGTCCAGCATCCTGGTCGACGGCAAGGTGTACGTCGAGACGCCGATGGGCGCCCTGGTCCAGGAGCTGCTGTTCAAGGACGGCTGGAACGCGGACGCGCCCTGGATCCCGCTCCGCCGCGACCTGAGTGAACCCGTCCCGGACCCGGGCATGCGGGTCGACGTCATCGGTGCCGAGGAGGCGCACGAGCGCACCTCCGTCCAGCGGGCCTCGTTCGACGGGTCGACGTTCACCGACGAGCGCTGGTTCGCGATGTCCGACGGCCTGCCGTACGCCGACGCGCGCTGCCTCGTGCTCCGCAACAAGCTCGGCGAGTCCGTCGCCGCGGCGACCGTGTGGTCGGCCGGCGACGGACGCCCGGGCTACATCGAGCCGCTGGGCGTCCACCGGTTGCACCGCGGCCGCGGGTACGGCACGGCGATGGTCCTGGCGTGCGCGCGGGCCCTTCAGGAGCTGGGCTCGTCGAGCATCTACACCTGTACGCCGGCCACCAACGTCGGCGCGGTGGCGACGTACCAGGCAGCCGGAATGCAGGCGCTCGACGAGATCCGCGCCCAGTACCGAGACGCCTAGGCGGAAGCGACGTCGTCCGCGGCCCGGAGTACGCGCAGGATGTTGCCACTGGCAAGCTTGCCGAGTTCCTCGGTGCTCCAGCCGCGGTCGGCCAGCGCCTCGAACAGCACCGGGTACGACGCCACGTCCGGCAGCTCCACCGGGAACTCCGGGCACCCGTCGTAGTCGCCGCCCAGCCCGATGTGGTCGATGCCGGCCACCTCGCGGACGTGCTCGACGTGCGCGACCACGTCGGCCAGCGTCGTCTCGGGCTTGGGCTGCCCGTAGATCTCGGCCAGCTTCGCCTGGTGCTCGGGCTTGAGCGGGTTCAGGCCCTGGTCCTCGGCCGCGGCGCGCGCGCCGGCGACCCAGTCGACGTACGCCTGCGAGGTGAAGTACGGCACGAACGTGACCATGCAGACGCCGTCGTTGGCGGCGAGCGTCTCGAGCACGTCGTCGGGCGCGTTCCGCGGTACGTCGCAGACCGCGCGGGCCGAGGAGTGACTGAAGATCACCGGTGCGCTGGTGACGCGCAGCGCGTGCCGCATGGTGTCCGCGGAGACGTGCGAGAGGTCGACGAGCATGCCGATCCGGTTCATCTCCCGGACGACCTCCTCGCCGAAGTCGTTCAGCCCGCCGAGCACCGGCTCGTCGGTCGCCGAGTCCGCCCAGGACACGTTGTTGTTGTGGGTCAGGGTCATGTACCGCACGCCGAGCGCGCGCATCACCCGCAGCACGCCGAGCGACTCACCGATCGAGTGGCCGCCCTCCATGCCCATCAGCGACGCGACCTTGCCGGCCTTGATCGCCGCCTCGACCTCGTCCGCGGTGTCGGTGAGCTCCAGGTCCGCGGGGAAGCGCTCGACCAGGCGCCGGACGAAGTCGAGCTGCTCGAACGTACGCCGTACCGCGTGCTCGTCCTGCGGCACCCACAAGGACCAGAACTGCCCGCCCACCTGACCGCGCCGCAGCCGGGGGAGGTCGGTGTTCAGCGACGGCACCGAGCCGCTCAGGTCGTGTGCGTCCAGGTCGTAGCCGCACAGTTCGTGGAAAGCGATCGGCAGGTCGTTGTGCCCGTCGATCACCCGGTAATCGGTCAGCGTCATAGCGGCCATCCTCGCAGTTCGGGACCGTGGTCAGCAGCCACCCCCGGATCGGGGACAATGGGCTGGTGGATATCGACGAGTTGACCTTCGACGCGGCCGGGCTGATCCCGGCGGTGGTGCAGCAGTACGACACGCGCGAGGTCCTGATGGTGGGCTGGATGGACGCCGAGGCGGTGCGCCGTACCGCGGAGACCGGGCGGAGCACGTTCTGGTCGCGCAGCCGGCAGCAGTACTGGGTGAAGGGCGAGACCAGCGGCCATCGTCAGCACGTCAAGCAGATCCTCGTCGACTGCGACGCGGACACCCTGCTGGTGCTCGTCGACCAGGAAGGCCCGGCCTGCCACACCGGCACCCGGAGCTGCTTCGAGCACGGCGAGATCGAGGTGAAGGCAGCGTGACCGCGCCGGACCTGGAGACCTTCCGGGAGTACGCGAAGGACCGCCGGGTGATCCCGGTGACGCGGCGGCTGCTCGGCGACGCGGAGACGCCGATCGGTGTCTACGGCAAGCTCGCGGCCGAGCGCGAGGGCACGTTCCTGCTGGAATCCGCGGAGAACGGCGGCGTCTGGTCGCGGTATTCGTTCATCGGCGTCCGCTCCGCCGCGACGCTGACCGAGCGCGACGGCGAGGCCGTCTGGACCGGCAACCCGCCGGTCGGCCTGCCGCAGACCGGCGACCCGCTGAAGGCGCTCCGCGAGACGCTGGAGATCCTGCACACCCCGCGGCTGCCGGACCTGCCGCCGCTGACCGGCGGCATGGTCGGCTTCCTCGGGTACGACGCGGTGCGCCGGCTGGAGCGGTTGCCGGACACAACGACCGACGACCTCGGCCTGCCCGAGCTGACGTTCCTGTTCGCGACCGACCTGGCCGCGCTGGACCACGAGACCGGCGAGATCTGGCTGATCGCGAACGCGGTCAACTGGGACGACTCCGACGAGCGCGTCGACGAGGCGTACGCCGACGCGGTCCGGCGGCTCGACGCGATGGAGCGCGACCTCGCGCGGCCCACCCCGTCGTACGTCGTCCGCGCCGACCGGCAGGCCCGGCCGGAGCCGCAGCGGCAGCGCTCCAGCGCCGAGTACCGGGAGGCCGTGGAGCACGCCAAGGAGGAGATCCGCGCGGGCGAGGCGTTCCAGATCGTCGTCTCGCAGCGGTTCGAGCTGCAGACCGCGGCGTCCGCGCTGGACATCTACCGGGTGCTGCGCCGGTCCAACCCGAGCCCGTACATGTACCTGGTCCGCCTGGACGGCTTCGACATCGTCGGCTCCAGCCCGGAGGCGCTGGTCAAGGTCACCGACCACAAGGTGATCCTGCACCCGATCGCCGGCACCCGCCGCCGCGGCGCGACGCCGGAGGAGGACCACGCGCTGGAGGAGGAGCTGCGCGCGGACGTGAAGGAGCGCGCCGAGCACCTGATGCTCGTCGACCTCGGCCGCAACGACGTCGGCAAGGTCTGCGCGCCCGGCACCGTCGAGGTCGTCGACTTCATGGACGTCCGGCGCTACAGCCACGTCATGCACCTGGAGTCGACGGTCACCGGGCAGCTCAAGGCCGGGATGACCGCCTTCGACGCGCTCACCGCCGCGTTCCCGGCGGGCACGCTGTCCGGGGCGCCGAAGCCGCGCGCGATGGAGATCATCGACAAGCTCGAGGTCACCCGGCGCGGCGTGTACGGCGGGGTGGTCGGCTACCTGGACTTCGCCGGGGACGCGGACACCGCGATCGCGATCCGCACCGCGGTGCTGCGCGGCGGGACGGCGTACGTCCAGGCCGGCGCCGGCATCGTCGCGGACTCCGACCCGGCCGCCGAGGACGCCGAGTGCCGGACGAAGGCGGCCGCGGTGCTGAACGCGATCGCCGTCGCGGGAACGTTCAGCGACGTATGAGATCGCAGCGACTGGTCGACGTCCTCGCCCTGGCGGCGCTGGCCCTGCTCGGGCTGTCGGCGTACCTGACCTGGGTCTCGGCCGACCCGGGGAACGGGCGGCCCGTCGTCGAGCTCAGCGGCTACACGATCACCAAGGCGCCGGTGACGCTCGCGCTGGCCGGGGTGGTGGCGGTCGTCGTGACCAAGCTCGCCGGCACGTTCCTGCGGAGAGTTCTGGGCGGTCTGGTGGTGCTGCTCGGTGTGGCTGCGATCGTCGTCTCGTTGAGCGTCCGCCCCGATGGCCCGGAACTGAGCCGGTTGCGGCCGGAGCTGAGCGACGTACTGGCGGACCAGGTGACGCAGGCCGGCGGCCCGGCGCCGTGGTTCGCCCTGGCGGGCGGGATCGCGCTGGCCGGAGCCGGGCTGCTGACCGTGCTGACAGCGCATCGCTGGCGGCGCGCGACCCAGCGTTACGAGCGTGATCCGGGCGCCACGCCCGCGGATCAGTGGAAGGCGATCGACGCGGGGGAGGACCCGACTCTCTGATCGCGGCGGGCTACCGCCACAATAGGACGGGACACCAAGGAGGAGTGGCGCCAATCATGGAGAATACGACCGCCGATCAAGCGGCACGGGCGACTGAGGAAGTTCCCCACGACCTGCACGGCAACAGCCCGGCGGCGTGGACCGCGGTGGCGATCGTGCTGATCGCGTTCACGATCGGCGCCATCGCGATGGTGCTCGGTCCGAACTGGGTGCTGTTCTGGATCTCGGTCGGCATCGCGGTGCTCGGAGCCCTGGCCGGCAAGGTGCTGCAGCTGCTGGGCTTCGGGGTCCCCACCGACGGCCATCACTGAAGGGGCGGACGGACATGACTGTGCTTGACGACATCCTCGCCGGGGTCCGGGAGGACCTCGCGGAGCGCCAGGCGCGGGTCAGCCTGGACGACCTGAAGCTGGAGGCCCAGCGCAAGCCCGACGCCAAGGACCCGATGCCGGTGTTCCGCGGCGACGGGATCGCGGTGATCGCCGAGGTGAAGCGCTCCAGCCCGTCCAAGGGCGAGCTGGCCGAGATCACCGACCCGGCGGCGCTCGCCGGGGAGTACGAGCAGGGCGGCGCCGCGGCCATCTCGGTGCTGACCGAGGAGCGCCGGTTCAACGGCAGCCTGGACGACCTGCGCGCGGTCCGCGGCCGGGTCGACGTGCCGGTGCTGCGCAAGGACTTCATCGTCTCGTCGTACCAGCTCTGGGAGGCGCGGGCGGCCGGGGCCGACATGGTGCTGCTGATCGTCGCCGCGCTGGAGCAGGAGGCGCTGGTCTCGCTGATCGAGCGCGCCCAGTCGATCGGGCTGTGCCCGCTGGTCGAGGTGCACGACGAGGAGGAGACCCGGCGTGCGGTGGACGCCGGCGCCCAGCTCATCGGCGTGAACAACCGGAACCTGAAGACCCTCGAGGTCGACCGGGACACCTTCGCCCGGGTCGCGCCGACGATCCCGACCGAGCTCGTCCGGGTGGCCGAGTCCGGGGTCCGCGGCCCGCATGATGTAATCGAGTTCGCGCGCGCCGGGGCCGATGTCGTCCTCGTCGGTGAAACCCTGGTGACCGGCCGCGATCCCCGCGCCTCGGTCGCCGACCTCGTCGCCGCAGGATCGCACCCCGCCATCCAGCAGCGGCACTAGTACATCCGGGCCGGTCCAAACGGCACCGGGAAGGAAACTCTCCCGTGCTGTCAGGGCCGGGCTTGGAAGGTTTTGTTCGGATGAGTACTGTGCTGCCCGACCAGCTCGGGCACTTCGGCCGTTTCGGCGGCAGGTTCATGCCGGAGGCGCTGATCGCGCCGCTCGACGAGCTCACCCAGGCCTGGCGCGACGCCATGGCCGACCCGGAGTTCACCGGTGAGTTCGAGCGGATGCTGCGCGAGTACATCGGCGCCCCGAGCCTGCTGTACGACGCGACCCGGCTGTCGGACGTGGCCGGCGCGCGGATCCTGCTGAAGCGCGAGGACCTGAACCACACCGGCGCGCACAAGATCCGCAACGCCATCGGCCAGGCGCTGCTGACCAAGCGGATGGGCAAGCCGCGGGTGATCGCCGAGACCGGCGCCGGCCAGCACGGCGTCGCGACCGCGACCGCGTGCGCCTACCTCGGCCTCGAGTGCGTGGTCTACATGGGCGAGGTCGACACCGAGCGCCAGGCGCTGAACGTGGCCCGGATGCGGCTGCTCGGCGCCGAGGTGATCGCGGTCAAGACCGGCAGCCGGACGCTGAAGGACGCGATCAACGACGCGCTCCGCGACTGGGTCGCCAGCGTCGACAAGACCCACTACATCCTCGGTACGGCGGCCGGTTCGCACCCGTTCCCGGCGATGGTCCGCGACTTCGTCCGCGGCATCGGCGACGAGGCGCGCGAGCAGACGCTGGAGCTGACCGGCAAGCTTCCGGACGCGGCGGTCGCCTCGGTCGGCGGCGGCTCGAACGCGATCGGCCTGTTCACCGCGTTCATTCCGGACGAGGACGTGAAGCTCTACGGCATCGAGCCGGGCGGCGACGGCTTCGAGACCGGTCGGCACGCGGCGACGATCACCGCCGGCCAGGTCGGCGTACTGCACGGCGCGCGGTCGTTCCTGCTGCAGGACGAGGACGGCCAGACGATCGAGTCGCACTCGATCTCCGCGGGCCTGGACTACCCCGGCGTCGGACCCGAGCACGCGTGGCTCGCGGAGACCGGGCGGGCGTCGTACCGGCCGATCACCGACGCCGAGGCGATGGAGGCGTTCCGGCTGCTGTCCCGGACCGAGGGCATCATCCCGGCGATCGAGTCCGCGCACGCGGTCGCCGGCGCGCTCGACATCGCGAAGGAACTGGGGCCGGAGGCAACCATCCTGGTGAACCTGTCCGGCCGCGGCGACAAGGACATGGACACGGCCGCGACCTGGTTCGGCCTGGCGGGGAAGGAGGCCCACGGTGAGTGAACTCGTTGCCCTGGGCAAGGCCGGGGCCGCGATCCGGAAGGCGAACGCCGAGGGCCGCGGTGCCCTGGTCGGGTACCTGCCGGCCGGTTTCCCGTCGTACGACGGCGGTGTCGACGCGATCAAGGCGCTCGTCGACGGCGGTTGCGACGTGCTCGAGATCGGCCTGCCGTACAGCGATCCGGTGATGGACGGCGTGACGATCCAGCGGGCCGCCGCGGCCGCGCTGGCCGGCGGCGTCCGGACCCGCGACGTGCTCAGCACGGTCGAGAAGGTCGCGGCGTACTCCGACGTACCGGTGCTCGTGATGACGTACTGGAACCCGGTCGAGCGGTACGGCGTGGACCGGTTCGCGGCGGACTTCGCCGCCGCCGGGGGCGCCGGGCTGATCACGCCCGACCTGATCCCGGACGAGGGCGCGGAGTGGATCGCGGCCGCGGACAAGAACGAGCTGGACAAGGTGTTCCTGGTCTCGCCGTCGTCGACCGACGAGCGGATCGCGATGACCACGGCCGCCTGCCGCGGGTTCGTCTACGCGACCGCCGTGATGGGCGTCACGGGGGCGCGGGACAAGCCGTCGGACCTGGCCGCGCCGCTGGTCGCCCGGGTGAAGGCGGCAACGAGTATCCCGGTCGGCGTCGGCCTCGGGATCTCGAACGCGGACCAGGCGGCCGGGGTCGCCGCGTTCGCGGACGCGGCGATCGTCGGCGCGGCACTGGTGAAGGCGCTCGAGGACGGCGGCCCGGCCGGCGTCCGCGCGCTCGCCGAATCCCTGTCCGAAGGCGTCCGCCGGGAACCCCGCCCGTCCGTCGATCGTTAGTACCGCCGTGAGTCGAACTGGAGCGTGTCGCTCGGCCGCCGTCCTGCTGTTGGCGGCGGTGGCTCTGATCGCCCTCGCGGGCTGCAGTGGCAAGGACGAGAAGCCGGACAACCCGGGCGGAGCGATCATCCGCAGCAGCCAGGACCCCAACGGGCTGCGCGGCGCGACGCTCGACCGGCCGTACGCGATGCCGGCCACCACCCTGACCGACACCGGCGGGAACCCGTTCAACCTGGTCACCTCGACCAAGAAGCCGGTCACGCTGGTGTTCTTCGGCTACACCAACTGCCCGGACGTCTGCCCGACCGTGATGGCCGACGTCGCGTCCGCGCTCACCAAGCTCGACGAGCAGGTGCAGGACCAGATCCAGGTGCTGTTCATCACCACCGACCCGGCGCGCGACACCGGGCCGGTGATCCGCAAGTACCTGGACCGGTTCGACCCCGCGTTCGTCGGGCTGACCGGGTCGCTGACGTCGATCAAGGACGTCGCCAAGGCGGTCGGCGTACCGGTGGAGGGGATGCAGAAGCTGCCTTCCGGCGGGTACGAGGTCGGTCACGGAGCGCAGGTGATCGGGTTCGGTAAGAACGACAAGGCGAACGTGCTCTGGTTGTCGAACGCCGCCATCGGCGACCTCGCGCACGACTTCGGGAAGCTGGTGGAGGTCAACCGGTGAGGGCATGGTTCCCGTGGATCTCGCTGGTCGCGCGGCTCGTTCTCGGCGGCGTGATGCTGGTGGCCGGGGCGTTGAAGGTCACCGATCCGGAGACCGCCGCCCAGGCGGTCCGCGCGTACGAGCTGCTGCCGGCGACGCTGGTCGAGCCGGTCGGCTGGGGGATGCCGTTCCTGGAGATCGCGATCGGGTTGCTGTTGATCATCGGCTTCGGTGTCCGCGCCGCGGCCGTCGCGGCCGGTGTTTTCATGGTCGTGTTCATCGTCGCGGTGGCTTCCGCCTGGGCCCGCGGCCTGTCGATCGACTGCGGCTGCTTCGGCGGCGGCGGTCAGGTCGCCCCGGGGCAGACGAAGTACCTGCAGGAGATCCTGCGGGACATCGGCTTGCTGGCGCTGGCCGGCTGGCTGTGGTTGCGCCCGGTCAGTAAGTTCGCCGTCGTATCGGAACCGGACCCGGAGCCGGACCCAGAACCGCGAGGAGTCACCGCGTCGTGAGCAAGACCAAGCCCCCCGTGAATCCGCTGCTGCAGCAGCAGAAGCGTCGGATCTCACCCGGGATCATCGTGGTGATCGTCCTGGTGCTGGCGCTCGGCGCCGGTGTCGGCGTGCAGTACTACCGCGGCCACTCCAAGGTCGAGGTGAGCTCGACCGGCCGCCCGGAGCCCACGGTGATCACCGGCCCCGGTACGGCCGGCAAGGGCGTCACGGTCGGCAAGGCCGGCGCGAAGGTGAACATCGACGTGTACCTCGACTTCCGCTGCCCGCACTGCGCGGAGTTCGAGGAGACGACCGGCGCGACCGTCGACAAGCTCGTCGAGGACGGTGCGGCGACGCTCACCTACTGGCCGATGCAGTTCGTGAACCCGGGCGCCTCGCCGCGGCTCGCGAACGCGTTCGCCGCGGCGGCCGCGAACGGCAAGGCGGTCGGCTTCGTCGGCGAGCTGTACGGCGACTTCTCGAAGTCATGGACGACCGACCAGCTGATCGAGCTCGGCAAGCAGCTCGGGATCGGCGACGGGAAGTTCCAACAGGCCGTGCAGAACAACGAGTACGCGAGCTGGCTGGAGTCCGTCGGCAAGGCGGCCGACGAGCGCGGCGTGACGGGGACACCGACCGTGTTCGTCGACGGCAAGCAGTTGCCGTCGGACCAGTTGACCGCCGAGGGGCTGCAGAAGGCCGTCGACGCGATCGCGAGCTGAGAGGACGATCGGGACTCTGAGGCCCCATCGTGACCGTGGGTTTCTGGCCGTGGTCAGGCGGGTCGAGTAGCGTTCCCACTTGCCATGTCTAGTCTGACTGCCGCCGTGTTGATTCCGGCCTCCATCCCCAGCCCGAGCCAGGGCGTCTGGCATCTCGGTCCGGTCCCGGTCCGCGCGTACGCGCTGTGCATCCTGGCCGGCATCTTCGTCGGGTACTGGCTCGGCCGCCGGCGCTGGGTGGCGCGCGGCGGTTCGGCGCCGGTGCTCGCCGACATCATGTTCTGGGCGATCCCGTTCGGGCTCGTCGGGGCCCGGATCTACCACGTCATCACCGACGCTGAGCAGTACTTCGGCCCGGGACCCGGCAGTCCGATCGACGCGCTGAAGATCTGGCACGGCGGGCTGGGCATCTGGGGCGCGGTCGGCTTCGGCGCGCTCGGGGCGTGGATCGCGTGCCGGCGGGCGAAGGTGCCGTTCCTTGCGGTCGCGGACGCGATGGCGCCCGGGATCGCGCTGGCGCAGGTGTTCGGCCGGTTCGGCAACTACTTCAACCAGGAACTGTTCGGTAAGCCGACAACCCAGCCGTGGGGCCTGGAGATCGCTTTCAACAACCGCCCGGCCGGGTACCAGGACTTCGCGACGTTCCACCCGACGTTCCTGTACGAGGCGCTGTGGAACCTCGGCGTGATGGCGCTGATCCTGATCCTCGACCGCCGCTTCAAGTTCGGCCACGGCCGCGCGTTCTTCCTGTACGTCGCGGCGTACACCGCCGGCCGAGCCTGGATCGAAAACCTCCGCATCGACACCGCGAACCACTTCCTAGGCCTCCGCCTGAACGTCTGGACCTCCCTGATCCTGTTCGCCCTGGCCGTCATCGCCTACGTCATCAGCGCCAAACGCCACCCAGGCCAGGAAGACATCACCACCGGCCCGGCGGCCGGTACGCCGACCGAGCCCGAGAAGGCCGACACGTCCGAGGCCGAGGTGTCGGAGAAGGTCGAGGACGACAAGCCGGAAGGCCAGGAGGCTTCGGGGGACACCGAGAAGGTGGAGGCCGGCAGCCCCAACGGATCCAACGGCCCAGAACCGGCCGACGGGGCTCGTGACTGAGACGCCGGGGGTTTCGGCTGAGCATCACGGGGATCACACGCACCGTGATGTGAACGGCGGCTGGCTGCGGCCGGCGGTGTTCGGGGCGATGGACGGGCTGGTGTCGAACTTCGCCCTGATCGCCGGCATGGACGGCGGCACCAGCTCCGGCTCGAAGTTCATCGTGCTCGCCGGCCTCGCGGGCCTGGCCGCGGGTGCGTTCTCGATGGCGGCGGGGGAGTACACCTCCGTCGCCTCGCAACGCGAGCTCGCCCGAGCCGAGATCGAGGTCGAGCGCACCGAGATCAAGCGGCACCCGATCGACGAGGAGATCGAGCTCGCCGAGACCTACCGCGCGAAGGGCCTCGACCCGGACCTCGCCAGCAAGGTCGCCAAGCAGTTCCACTCCGACCCGGACCAGGCCCTCGAGGAACACGTCCGCGAGGAGCTCGGCATCGACCCCACCGACCTCCCGAACCCGGTGATCGCGGCCGCGTCGTCCTTCATCTGCTTCGCGATCGGCGCCTTCGTCCCGGTGGCGCCGTACCTGTTCGGTGCCGGCAACGTCCTGCCGTCGCTCATCCTCTCCCTGACCGCGCTCTTCGTCTGCGGAGCCGTCGTCTCCCGCGTCACCAGCCGGTCCTGGTGGTACTCCGGCCTCCGCCAACTCCTCCTCGGCGCCGCCGCGGCCGCCCTCACCTACTTCGTCGGCACCCTCGTCGGCCCCGGCATCGGCTGACTCTGCGTGAACAGGCTGCTGTAGGCGTTGAGCGCGGGCTGGCCGCCGAGGTGGGCGTACAGGACGGTGGAGTCCTTCGGGATGTCGCCGGTGCGGATCAGGTCGATCAGCCCGGCCATCGACTTTCCCTCGTAGACCGGGTCGATGATCATCCCCTCGAGCTGCCCGGTGAGCCGGATCGCGTCGAGCGTGGACTGCACCGGGATGCCGTACTCGTCGCCTGCCCAGCCCTCCAGCACCGTGATCTCGTCGTCGCGCAGCTCCCGCCCGAGCTCGATCAGCTCCGCCGTCGCCCGCGCGATCCGCTCCACCTGGTCGCGGGTCTCCTGCAGCTTCGCGCTCGCGTCGATGCCGATCACCCGCCGCGGCCGGTCCTGCCCGGCGAAGCCGGCGATCATCCCGGCATGCGTCGACCCGGTGACCGAGCAGACCACGATCGTGTCGAAGAAGACCCCGAGCTCCCGCTCCTGCTGCTCCACCTCGTAGGCCCACTGCGCGAACCCTAGCCCGCCGAGCCGATGGTCCGAGGCGCCCGCCGGGATCGCGTACGGCGTACCGCCGCCGGCCTCGACGTCCGCGAGCGCCTGCTTCCAGCTGTCCTTGAACCCGATCCCGAACCCGGAGGGGTCCAGCCGCACGTCGGCGCCCATGATCCGGCTGAGCAGGATGTTCCCGACCCGGTCGTTGAGGGCGTCCGGCCAGTTCACCCAGTTCTCCTGGACCAGCACCGCCTTCAGCCCGACCTTCGCCGCGACCGCGGCGACCTGGCGGGTGTGGTTCGACTGGTACCCGCCGATCGACACGAGCGTGTCGGCGCCCTGCGCGAGCGCGTCCGGGATCAGGTACTCGAGCTTCCGCGTCTTGTTCCCGCCGTACGCGAGACCCGAGTTGCAGTCCTCGCGTTTCGCCCAGATCCGGGCGCCGCCGAGGTACGCCGAGAGCCGCTCCAGCGGGTGCACGGGACTGGGGCCGAACAGCAACGGGTACCGCGGAAAATCACTGAGCGCCATGGGATTCCTCCAGTAAGGTCGGCGGGATGTTCCCCGCTGCGATCGACGTCCCGCCCGCGACGTACCTCGACCAGCTAGGCACCATCTTCACCCGCTTCGGCACCCAGGACTCCGGCAACGTCTCGTACGGCGTCCGGACCGGCGCCGCGCGGTACTTCGTCAAGTCCGCCGGCGACCCCGCGGACACCCGCCCGTACCTGGACTTCGCCGGCCGCGTCGACCTGCTCCGTACGGCGGCCGAACTCGCGCGCTCGGTCCCGCACCCGGTGGTGCCCGAGTTGCACGCCGTACTCGAGTCGCCGGCCGGACCGGTCCTCGTCTACGAGTGGCGCGACGGCGAGCTCCTGCACGAACCGGCGGTCCGCGAGCGTTTCCAGGCGCTGCCGACCGCGGAGATCCTGGCCGCACTCGACGCGCTGTACGACCTGCACGTCGCGCTCGACGCGGCCGGCTGGGTCGAGGGCGACTTCTACGACGGCGCGCTGCTGTACGACTTCACCGCCCGCCGGCTGACCGTGATGGACCTCGACACCTACCACCGCGGCCCGTACCGCAACACGATGGGCCGGATGTTCGGCTCGAGCCGCTTCATGGCACCCGAGGAACACGTCCTGGGCGCCCCCGTCGACACCCGTACGACGGCCTACGTGATGGCCCGCACCGCCCTGGTCCTGCTCCCGGACCCGCCGCCCGAACTCCACCAGGTCCTGATCGAAGCCACCACAACCCGCTTCCCGAACTACCGCGCCTTCTACGACGCGTGGCTCACCGCCTCGTCCACCACTGCCGACAACCTGGCCAACCGCTCCAGGTGATCCTCAGCGCCGGGCCGCTCGATCGCCCACGCGGCCCGCGAGACCCCGGTGTACGCCGCAACCAACGTCGCCCCACACCGGACAGCACCCACGTCCGCCGTACGACCGTCGTACGCGGCGAGCAGGTCGTCCAGCGGTAGGTCGGTGGCGAGCAGCAGGTAGCCGAGGTCGAACCCGGCCGGTCCGAGCCCGAACTGCTCCCAGTCGATCGCGACCACATCGTCGCCGGAGCGCCCCAGCAGGTTCACCGGGTGCGCGTCGCCATGCGTCGGCACCCGAGGCAGCCCGTCGAGGACGGCCAGCGCCGACGCCCGCCGCGCCCACAGCTCCTCAACCGCCGCCGACGCGAGCCCCGCGCGGGTCAACGGAGCCCAGCCGCCGCGGCGCTCCACGGTCCTCAGACGGTCCCGCAGTACGTCGCGCGCACCCCAGGCAGGCTCAGCCACAGAACAGCCCGCAAACCGCCCCAGAGCCGCGGCCAGACCCTCCGGATGCCACTCCGCGGGCGGTACGTCGGCCATCCGCAGCGTGATGCCGTCCGCATCCCGCTCGACGCCCAGGCAGGCCGGCGCGCGAAGTCCCGCCGTACCGGCGACGATGCCGGACTCGGCCACCAGCGCCTGGCGTTCCCAGAAGCCGTGGTGCCGCGGATCGGTCACCCCGGGAACCAGCCGCTTCACGACCTGCCCGTCGGGTGTCCGCCAGACGCCGCCGGTGGCCTGTCCGGTGCCGGTGGTGAGCGGTTGCCAATCGGGGGAGGGCTGCCAGGTCACGTGATCCGGCCTATCAGTCTCAGCAAGTGAATTTCCTGTGACCTGGGTGGTTGCGGGCGCGTCCGGCTGGGAAGATGGAGGACCGAGTGAGCGCTTGCTTACACAGCGTCATCAAGGCGTTTCGCGGTGGACAAGAAGTCCATCTGGCGGGCGTCATGAGGTAGTCTCGGGACTCCCGGCTTGGGCCAGTGTTGTCCCGCGGCCAGTTGTGTTGACCGTAGGACGACGGGAGCTCCTGAATGTTTGGTGTCCCCCCATTCCCGAGCGAGGGTCTCTACGACGGACAGCATGAGCATGACGCTTGTGGTGTCGCCTTCGTCGCGACCCTGACCGGTGAACCCAGCCACGACATCGTGGCGAAGGCCTTGACCGCCCTGCGGAACCTCGAGCACCGTGGCGCGTCCGGTGCCGAGCCGGACTCCGGTGACGGCGCCGGCATCCTGATCCAGGTGCCCGACGCGTTCTACCGCAAGGTGTGCGCGTTCGAGCTGCCCGCGCCGCACAGCTACGCGACGGGCATCGCGTTCCTCCCGGCCGACGCCGACGACGCCGCGAAGGCGGTCGCGCGGATCGAGGAGCTCGCGGCCGAGGAGCAGCTGACGGTCGTCGGCTGGCGGGACGTCCCGACCACCCCCGAACTGCTCGGCGCGACCGCACGCTCGGTGATGCCGACGTTCAAGCAGCTGTTCGTGACCGCGCAGACGGGCCGCGTGCTCGGCCTGGCGCTGGAGCGGATGGCGTTCCGGCTGCGCAAGCGCGCCGAGAAGGAGACCGCGACGTACTTCCCGTCGCTGTCCGGCCGCACCATCACCTACAAGGGGATGCTCACCACCGACCAGCTGGACAAGTTCTTCCCGGAGCTGACCGACCCGGACCTCGCGTCCGCGATCGGCGTCGTGCACAGCCGGTTCTCGACGAACACGTTCCCGTCCTGGCCGCTCGCGCACCCGTACCGGTACATCGCCCACAACGGCGAGATCAACACCGTCCAGGGCAACCGGAACTGGATGCGCGCCCGCGAGGCGCTGCTCGCCAGCGACCTGATCCCCGGCGACCTCGAGCAGCTCTACCCGATCTGTACGCCGGGAGCGTCCGACTCCGCGTCCTTCGACGAGGTGCTCGAGCTCCTGCACCTCGGCGGCCGCTCGCTGCCGCACGCGATGCTGATGATGATCCCGGAGGCGTGGGAGAACGCCACCACGATGGACCCGAAGCGGCGCGCGTTCTACGAGTTCCACTCGACGCTGATGGAGCCGTGGGACGGCCCGGCGTCGGTGGTCTTCTCGGACGGCACCAAGGTCGGCGCGGTGCTGGACCGCAACGGCCTGCGCCCCTCGCGGTACTGGGTGACCGAGGACGGCCTCGTCGTCCTGGCGTCCGAGGCCGGCGTCCTGGACATCGACCCGGCCACGGTGACCGAGAAGGGCCGGCTCGAGCCCGGCCGGATCTTCCTGGTCGACGTCGACGCGCACCGGATCATCACCGACGCCGAGGTGAAGAACGCGCTCGCCAACGAGCACCCGTACGACGAATGGCTGCACGCCGGCCTGATCCGCTTCGAGGACCTGCACGAGCGCGAGCACGTCGTCCACAGCCACGCGTCCGTGACCCGGCGCCAGCAGGTCTTCGGGTACACCGAGGAGGAGCTGCGGGTCATCCTCACGCCGATGGCGAAGTCGGGCGCGGAGCCGATCGGCTCGATGGGCACCGACACCCCGATCGCGGTGCTGAGCGACCGGCCGCGGCTGCTGTTCGACTACTTCGCGCAGCTGTTCGCCCAGGTCACGAACCCGCCGCTGGACGCGATCCGCGAGGAGCTGGTGACCTCGCTGTCGTCCAGCCTCGGCCCGGAGTCGAACCTGCTGAGCCCGAGCCCGGCGTCCTGCCGCCAGGTGGTGATCCCGTTCCCGGTGATCACCAACGACGAGCTGGCCAAGCTCCGGCACATCAACCTCGACGGCGACATGCCCGGCCTGGCCACCACGGTGCTGCGCGGCGTGTACGACGTGGAGGGCGGCGGCGAGGCGCTGAAGGCGCGGCTCGACGAGCTGTGCGCCGAGGCGAGTGCCGCGATCCAGGACGGCGCCCGCATCCTGGTGCTGTCCGACCGGCACTCGAACGCCGAGAAGGCCCCGATCCCGTCGCTGCTGCTGACGTCGGCCGTCCACCACCACCTGGTCCGCGAGAAGACCCGGACCCAGGTCGGCCTGGTGATCGAGGCGGGTGACGTCCGCGAGGTGCACCACGTCGCGCTCCTGATGGGGTACGGCGCCGCGGCGATCAACCCGTACCTGGCGCTGGAGTCCGTCGAGGACCTGTGCCGCCAGGGCACCTACCTGCCGGGTGTGGAGCCCGAGCAGGCGATCCGCAACGTGGTGAAGTCGCTCGGCAAGGGCGTCCTCAAGGTGATGTCGAAGATGGGCGTCTCGACCGTGGCGTCGTACACGGGTGCCCAGATCTTCGAGGCCACCGGCCTGGCCCCCGACCTGGTCGACAAGTACTTCACCGGTACGGCGTCCAAGCTCGGCGGCGTCGGCCTCGACACGATCGCCGAGGAGGTCCGGCGCCGGCACCTGCGGGCCTACCCGGCCGACGGCATCCTGCCGGCGCACCGCAAGCTCGAGATCGGCGGCGAGTACCAGTGGCGCCGCGAGGGCGAGCCGCACCTGTTCGACCCGGAGACGGTGTTCCGGCTGCAGCACAGCACCCGGACCGGGCGGTACGACATCTTCAAGCAGTACACGTCCCGCGTCGACGAGCAGTCCGAGCGGCTGATGACGCTGCGCGGCCTGTTCGGGTTCAGCAGCGACCGGCAGCCGATCCCGATCGAGGAGGTGGAGCCGGTCAGCGAGATCGTCAAGCGGTTCTCCACCGGCGCGATGAGCTACGGCTCGATCAGCGCCGAGGCGCACACCACGCTGGCGATCGCGATGAACCAGCTCGGCGGCAAGTCGAACACCGGTGAGGGCGGCGAGGACGCCGAGCGGCTCTACGACCCGGCCCGGCGGAGCTCGATCAAGCAGGTCGCGTCCGGCCGGTTCGGCGTCACCGCGGAGTACCTGACGAACTCCGACGACATCCAGATCAAGATGGCGCAGGGCGCGAAGCCCGGCGAGGGCGGGCAGCTCCCCGGCCCGAAGGTGTACCCGTGGGTCGCCAGCACCCGGCACTCGACGCCGGGCGTCGGCCTGATCTCGCCGCCGCCGCACCACGACATCTACTCGATCGAGGACCTGGCGCAGCTGATCCACGACCTGAAGAACGCGAATCCGCAGGCGCGGATCCACGTGAAGCTGGTCTCCGAGGTCGGCGTCGGCACGATCGCCGCCGGTGTCTCCAAGGCGCACGCGGACGTCGTACTGATCTCCGGTCACGACGGCGGCACCGGCGCGGCGCCGCTGACCTCGCTGAAGCACGCGGGCGGACCGTGGGAGCTCGGCCTCGCCGAGACCCAGCAGACCCTGCTGCTGAACGGGTTGCGGGACCGGATCGTCGTCCAGACCGACGGCCAGCTGAAGACCGGCCGGGACGTGATCGTCGCGGCGCTGCTCGGCGCGGAGGAGTACGGTTTCGCGACCGCTCCGCTGGTGGTGTCGGGCTGCATCATGATGCGCGTCTGCCACCTGGACACCTGCCCGGTCGGCGTCGCCACCCAGAACCCGGTGCTCCGCGAGCGGTACTCCGGCAAGCCCGAGTTCGTGGTGAACTTCTTCGAGTTCATCGCCGAGGAGGTCCGCGAGTACCTGGCGCAGCTCGGCTTCCGCACGCTGGACGAGGCGATCGGGCACGCCGAGGTGCTGGACATCCGGCGCGCGGTCGACCACTGGAAGGCCGACGGCCTCGACCTGTCGCCGATCCTGCACGTCCCGGCGCTGCCCGAGGGCGCGTCGCGGCACCGCACCGTCGAGCAGAACCACGGCCTCGACAAGGCCCTCGACAACGAGCTGATCCGGATCTGCCAACCGGCGCTGGAGAACGGCGAGCCGGTCCGCGCGCAGGTCCCGATCCGCAACGTCAACCGGACCGTCGGCACCATGCTCGGCCACGAGATCACCAAGAAGTACCGCGCGGCCGGGCTGCCCGACGGCACCATCGACCTGACCTTCACCGGGTCGGCCGGGAACTCGTTCGCCGCCTTCGTACCGCGCGGGGTCACCCTCCGGCTCGAGGGTGACGCCAACGACTACGTCGGCAAGGGCCTGTCCGGCGGCCGGGTCGTGATCCGGCCCGACCGGCGGGCGCGGTTCGACGCCGCCGACCAGATCATCGCCGGCAACGTGATCGCGTACGGCGCGACGTCCGGCGAGCTGTTCATCAGCGGCGGTGCGGGCCAGCGGTTCTGCGTCCGGAACTCCGGCGCCACCGCGGTCGTCGAAGCGGTCGGCGACCACGCCTGCGAGTACATGACCGGTGGGCGCGTCGTCGTACTCGGCGCCGTCGGCCGGAACTTCGCGGCGGGCATGTCGGGCGGCGTGGCCCACGTGCTCGACCTGGACCCCGCCCTCGTCAACCCGGAGCTGGTCGATCTGCGGCCGGCCGACGAGGAGGAGACCGGACTGTTGCAGGACCTGGTCCGGCGGCACCACGAGGAGACCGGCTCGGAACGGGCGGCCAAGCTGCTCGCCGACTGGCCCGCCGCCGCTGCCCGGTTCACCACGGTGATGCCCCGCGACTACGCCCGGGTGCTGGCGGCCAAGGCGGCCGCCGAGCGCGACGGCCTGGACGAGGACGCCACCACGCGAGCGATGATGGAGGCCATCTGATGGCTGACCCCAAGGGATTCCTGACCACCGGGCGGGAGGTCGCCGAGCGGCGGCCGGTCGGCGAGCGGGTTCAGGACTGGAAAGAGGTCTACCCCGGCGGGCCGGGCAAGGCGCTGCTGCCGATCATCGGGAAGCAGGCCGGGCGCTGCATGGACTGCGGCATCCCGTTCTGCCACAACGGCTGCCCGCTGGGCAACCTGATCCCGGAGTGGAACGACCTGGTCTGGCGCGACGACTGGTCGAGCGCGATCGAGCGACTGCACGCGACCAACAACTTCCCGGAGTTCACCGGGCGGCTGTGCCCGGCGCCGTGCGAGACCGCGTGCGTGCTCGGCATCAACCAGGACCCGGTGACGATCAAGAACGTCGAGGTCGCGATCATCGACAAGGCCTGGGAGACCGGTGACGTCCAGCCGCAGCCGCCCGAGTGGCTGACCGGCAAGACGATCGCCGTCGTCGGCTCCGGCCCGGCCGGCCTGGCCGCCGCGCAGCAGCTGACCCGCGCCGGCCACACGGTCGCGGTCTACGAGCGCGCCGACGCTCCGGGCGGCCTGCTGCGGTACGGCATCCCCGAGTTCAAGATGGAGAAGATCCAGGTCGACCGCCGGATCCAGCAGATGAAGGAGGAGGGCACGGTCTTCCGCTCCGGCGTCAACGTCGGCGTGGACGTCACCGGCACTCAGCTCAAGCAGCGGTACGACGCCGTCGTCATCGCGACCGGCGCCACGGCCGCCCGCGACCTGCCGGTGCCCGGCCGGGAGTACGGCGGCATCCACCAGGCGATGGAGTACCTGCCGCAGGCCAACCGGGTGGCGCTCGGCCAGAGCGTCGCGGACCAGATCGTTGCCACTGGCAAGGACGTGGTGATCATCGGCGGCGGCGACACCGGCGCGGACTGCCTCGGTACGGCGCACCGCCAGGGCGCGCGCTCCGTCACCCAGCTGGAGATCATGCCGCGCCCGTCCGACGAGCGCCCGGGCCACCAGCCGTGGCCGACGTACCCGATGACGTACAGGGTCGCGTCCGCGCACGAGGAGGGCGGCGACCGGGTGTACGCCGTCTCCACGGTCAACTTCGAGGCCGATGCCGACGGCAACGTCGCGGGGCTGAACCTGGTCGAGGTCGAGTTCAAGGACGGGAAGTTCACCCCGGTCGAGGGCTCGGAGCGGACCATCCCGGCGCAGCTGGTGCTGCTCGCGATGGGCTTCCTCGGCCCGGAGCGCGAGGGCTTCCTCGAGCAGCTCGGCGTCGAGCTCGACGAGCGCGGCAACGTGCAGCGGGACAACAACTACCGCACGTCCGTCGACGGCGTGTTCGCCTGCGGTGACGCCGGCCGCGGCCAGTCGCTGATCGTCTGGGCGATCGCCGAGGGCCGGTCCTGCGCGAACGGCGTGGACAGCTTCTTGACGGGCTCGTCCACGCTGCCCACGCCCATCCCGCCCACCGCCCGCCCGCTGGCGGTCTGACGGTCCCGACCCTCGGGCACCCGCCACGCGACGCGCGGTGAGTGCCCGAGGTGGACCTCCTCGGTAGGTTGGGAGCGTGGTTAGGCGGCTGGTGACCAGGGCTCGGCTCCGGGCGATCGCGCCGTGGGCCGGGCTCAGCGCGCTGTTCGTGGTGACCTCTGTCCTGGTGGGCCTGTTCGGGTTCGCGAACGACTCCGAGCGGGTCACGATCGGCGCGCACGCCGCGACCGTGTCACCGACGTTCGACGGGCACGCGACCCTCGACCTCGGCGCTGTCCTGCCGCGGCTGCGGATCCCGGCCGACACCCCGGCGGGGATCGGCGTCAACATCGACGTCCAGGAGACCGACGCCGACAACCTCACCGAGCTGCTCACCCGGGACGCGCTGATCGCGTCCCAGCCCGACGGTGAGATCGGGCGGATCCGGCAGGTCATCCAGCAGATGGCCGTCGACAACGCGGTGGCCGGCGCCGGGACGGGCCTGCTGGTGGTCGTCGTGGTCGCGACGCTGTGGACGGCGCTGGGAGCCCGGCGGCGGCGCGAGTTGTGGCACATGGTGCACCGGCACGAGCGCCGGTTCGAGCACCGGTCGATCGTCGTCCTGGTCGCGATGCTGATCACGATCGCGTCGATCTACGGACCGGGACGGATGCGGCCGGCCGAAGTACCGCCGACGCAGTGGCAGCCGCTGTCCAAGCTGCTGCCGGAGCTGTCCTTCGACGAGCGGCTGAAGAACGTCGAGGTCGCGTCCGGTTTCTCCACCACCGGCGGTGTCGGGGTGATCCGGACACTGGTGGAGACGTACCGCAAGTCCACCGAGCTGTACGGCCGGCTCAAGGAGGGCGTCGGCGAGGTCGCGACCCAGATCCATCAGCCGGGTGAGGACGAGACCGTGGCGCTGCTGGTGTCCGACCGGCACGACAACATCGGGATCGACGCCTTCGCGGCCGAGGTCGCCAAGGCCGGCGGCGCCAAGGTGCTGATCGACGCCGGCGACGACACCTCGTCCGGGCAGAGCTGGGAGTCGTTCAGCATCAACTCGCTGCGCCAGCACTTCAAGGACTTCAAGGTGGTCGCGGTGGCCGGCAACCACGACGCCGGCGGGCACGTCGAGGACGTGATGCGCAAGTCCGGGTTCACGGTGCTCGACAGCAAGCCGGTCGAGGTCGAGGGGATCCGGTTCCTCGGCGACAGCGACCCGACGCGGACCGGGCTCGGCAGCGCGGACAGCCCGGGGGAGGAGACCATCGAGGAGCAGTCGGAGCGGCTCGCCGACATCGCCTGCCGGCAGCCCGACGACAAGCGGATCTCGACGATGCTGGTGCACGACCCGTCGTCGTTCGCGGACACCGCCGCGCGCGGGTGCGCGACGCTGCTGCTGTCCGGGCACCTGCACCGCCAGGTCGGCCCCGAGCACCGGGTGGTCGCCGGCCGTGCGGTCACGACGTACACGAACGGGACGACGGGGGGAGCGGCGTACGCGTTCGCCCTCGGGTACACGTTGCGGAAGCCGGGCGAGGTCACGCTGATCACCTATCGCGACGGGCTCCCGATCGGGCTGCAGGCGGTCACCGCGCAGCCGAGCGGCGCGGTGACGGTGGTGCCGTACACACCCCTTGGTTCTTGACGATTCAGGCGCCGCCGCCGATCGTCGTCCAGTGTTAACTGTCCAGTAACGGGGGCGGACCAGCGGACCCAGTGGTTTGCAGGAGTAGGGTTTTGTGACGTGCGTCGCGCAAAGATCGTTTGTACGCTCGGCCCGGCTACGGCCGCCCCGGAGCGCATCACTGAACTCGTCCAAGCAGGGATGGACGTCGCCAGGCTCAACCTGAGCCACGGCGCCCATGCCGAGCATGAGCGCATCTACCAGCGGATCCGGACCGCGGCGGCGGAGACCGGCAGCAACGTCGGCATCCTGGTCGACCTGCAGGGCCCGAAGATCCGGCTGGCCGAGTTCGCCGAGGGCAAGGCAACGCTGACCTACGGCGAGCGCTTCACGATCACCACCCGGGAGGTGCCCGGCGACCAGACCATCTGCGGTACGACGTACGACGGGCTGCCCGGCGACGTGAACCCGGGCGACCAGCTGCTGATCGACGACGGGCGGATCGCGCTGGTCGCCGAGGAGGTCACCGAGACCGACGTGGTCTGCCGGGTCACCGTCGGCGGGCCGGTCTCGAACCACAAGGGCATCAACCTGCCGGGCGTCGCGGTCAGCGTGCCCGCGCTGTCCGAGAAGGACGCCGAGGACCTGCGCTGGGCGCTGCACCTGCCGGCCGACATGATCGCCCTGTCGTTCGTCCGGGACGCGGCCGACATCCAGCTCGTGCACAAGATCATGGACGAGGAAGGGCTGCGGATCCCGGTCGTCGCGAAGATCGAGAAGCCGCAGGCGGTCGCCAACCTGGACGAGATCATCGAGGCGTTCGACGGGTTCATGGTGGCCCGCGGCGACCTCGGCGTGGAGCTCCCGCTCGAGGAGGTCCCGCTGGTCCAGAAGCTGATCATCGACCAGGCCCGGCTGAACGCGAAGCCGGTGATCGTCGCCACCCAGATGCTGGAGTCGATGATCTCCGCGCCGCGGCCGACCCGCGCCGAGGCCTCCGACGTCGCGAACGCGGTGCTCGACGGCGCCGACGCGGTGATGCTGTCCGGTGAGACCAGCGTCGGGCGGTTCCCGATCGAGACCGTCAAGACGATGGCGCGGATCGTGGAGTCCACCGAGGAGCACGGCCTCGGCCGGGTCCAGGAGATCGAGTGGGAGCCGCGCACCAAGGGCGGCGTGATCGCCCGCGCGGCCGCGGACGTCGCGGAGCGGCTGGAAGCGAAGTACCTGGTCGCCTTCACCCAGTCCGGCGACACCGCCCTGCGCCTGGCGCGGTACCGCACCGAGATCCCGGTGCTCGCCTTCACCCCCGTCCCGTCGGTCAGCTCCTGGCTGTCGGTCGTCTGGGGCATCGAGACCCATATCGTCCCGACGGTCGACCACACCGACGAGATGGTCCGCCAGGTCGACCAGCGCCTCCTCGAACTCGGCAAACTCGACAAGGGCGACCTGGTAGTCATCGTCGCCGGCTCCCCACCCAGCATCCCCGGCTCCACCAACGCCCTCCGAGTCCACCGCATGGGCGACGCCATCCAAGGCATAGCCCCCGCCTACCGCAACCCCAACCCGTAACCGGGCACCAGCGGACCAGGCGACAGAAGATCTGACTCGAGGCGGGCGGCCGGACAGGCCGCCCGCCTCAACGGTTCTCAGGACTTGGGACCGATGAAGGTGTCGAGGGTGGTGACGGCATCGCGGCGGGCGACGGAGAGGGCGTTGGGACGGGGCATGCGCCAGGGAATGTCCAGGAGATCGAGCGCCCACTGGCAGAGGCGCATGATGTCGGCGGACTCGTTCGAGAACATGTAGCGGGGGTATTCGTACCGTTTCGGTTGACCGGCGACGGTGCGCGTCGCCCAGTTGGCGACCCGGCAGCCGTCGGAGTTGAACAGGCCGCGCAGGAACAACTCGGGATGTGCGGCGACGATCTCCCGTTGCCAGTCGGCGAGCGCGATCGTACGCCGGTGCTTCGGACCCGCCCCGTGCTGCGGAAACAAGCACGGCCAGTGCTTCCAGTACGAGACAACCGACGTACATCCGACCGCCCGCACCCGATGCACCGGCCGCCCCGGATGCACCGCACGTACGACGCCCTCCGCCTCGTCGATCAGCCGCGGATAGACGTCGTCACACGCGATCCGCAGCGCATAGACATCCCGCCGATGCCGCGACAGACAACCATCGCCCAGATACAACCCCAGCAGTTGCGCGTACGACGGGGCATCGAGCGTCCCGGTCCCACACCGCGGGCACTCGCTCGGCCGCAGGGGACGTTCCCCGCGATCCCGCCACTCCCGAAGCGCGGCCCGACTGATTCCGAGCCGCTTGCTGACCGAGTTCAGACTCTCGCCGGCCCCCATCGCCGCAAGCGCAATCGTCCGCATCCGCTCGTCGTACATGAAGAAAGCTTCGCGGGCGCCGCCGACAAGTTTCTGTGCCCTGGGTGGGATTCGAACCCACACTGGATGCTGTTTGAGAGCATGGCCTCTGCCGTTGGGCTACCAGGGCTGATGCGCTCGAGCCGCGCCCGACGATGGTAGCCCATCCAGCCGCCCGATCAGAAAATGTCGGTGGTCCGAGCAAGTATCGGGCATGGCCCACTTCAGATCGCGGGAGACGGTGGAGTCGGCGTTGCAGATGTCCGACGACGGCGTGCCTGATCGTGTCAACGCGGAGATCCACGGGGTGGCGCTGCGAACGATCCGGACGTGGCGGCGTCGATACCAGAAAGAGGGGCGGACGCGTGGCGGTCGCAGGGGCTATCTGGGGACGCCGTGTCCGCGGTGTGACGGGGCCGAGTTGGACGAGGCGGCGTACGCGCTGTTGCTGGGGTGGTATCTGGGGGACGGATCGATCGCGCGGGCACGGCGGGGCGTGTTCACCCTGCAGATTGTCAACGACGAGCGGTACGGCGTACTCAACGAGGAGATCGCGGCAACGATCAGGCGGGTGAAGCCGACGGCGAGTCCTTGCTTGCGTGGCGGGGGCGGTGCGATCCGGGTCGAGGCTCGCTGGAAGCACTGGCCGTGTGTGTTCCCCCAGCACGGCCCTGGGCGGAAGCACCTGCGCAGAATCGAGTTGGCCGACTGGCAACGGGAGATCGTTGCCAAGTACCCAGAGCAACTGCTCCGCGGGCTGTTCCACTCGGACGGCTGCCGCGTCGTCAACTGGGCGAGCAAGCCGGGGCGCGAGAAGCGGTACTACTACGTGCGTTACATGTTCTCCAACGAGTCCGACGACATCCGGAAGATACTCACGGACACGCTGGATCTGCTCGGGATCGCTTGGCGGCAGCCGCGGGTGAACGCGATCGCGGTGAGTCGGAAGGAGGCGGTTGCGGCGCTCGATGTGTTTGTCGGGCCGAAGAGCTGAGTGGGGGTCGATAAGGTGTCGGGTGTGACTGCTAAGCGTGTGGTGATCGCTGAGGACGAGGCTCTGATTCGGATGGATCTGGCTGAGATGCTCGCGGAAGAGGGGTATGACGTCGTCGGGCAGGCGGGGGACGGCGAGGAGGCGATTCGGCTGGCGATCGAGCAGCGGCCGGATCTGGTGATTCTCGACGTGAAGATGCCGAAGCTGGACGGGTTGAGTGCGGCGGAGAAGATCGCGGGGGAGCGGATCGCGCCGGTGCTGATGCTGACCGCGTTCTCGCAGCGGGAGCTGGTCGAGCGGGCCCGGGACGCGGGCGCGATGGCGTACCTGGTGAAGCCGTTCTCGAAGGCCGACCTGCTGCCCGCGATCGAGATCGCCGCCTCCCGGTACGTCGAACTCGCCGAGCTGGAGCGGGAGGTCGCGGACCTCGCGGAGCGGCTCGAGACGCGCAAGCTGGTCGACCGGGCGAAGTCGATCCTGCAGACGAAGTTCGGGCTGTCGGAGCCGGACTCGTTCCGCTGGATCCAGAAGACCGCGATGGACAAGCGGGTGTCGATGCGCCAGGTCGCCGAGCTGGTGGTCAACGAGGCCGGCGATTCCTGACCGGACAAGCACTTTCCGCCGTGATCCGCGAGCCATCCCGGCGTGTCGTAACCGTGCGCGAACCTCCCCGGAGATTGGTGACGAACCGTGGCGGTTCCGGCGGCACCCTTCCACCGTTCTCACGCAGCAAAGCCGCCCGCTGACCCTGAGTCACCGCACTACCCGCTAGGTCAGTAATCAGGTTGAGGGACGATACTTACCGGGGTAACGACCTCACAACACAGCCTGTGCGCTGTTCGCTTGGGGCCATCGCTGGGTCTAACCTGCGGATGCTCGCGGCAAATGCGCGAGGGTCCCGGATTCGCTGGGACCATCCAGACATGGGAGGAACAGTGCAACAGCGTTCCGTAGTACGGGTCGGCGCGTCGCTGATCGTTGCGTCGCTGGCCCTGACTGCCTGCGGCTCACGCAGTGGCGACGGCTCTGGCGGGGGCGACGGAGGCTCGACCAAGACCGCGAAGATCGGCGTCATCGCGCCGCTGTCCGGAGACTTGTCGGCCCTGGGTCTGGGTATCCAGCACTCCGTCGAACTCGCCGTGAAGCAGGCCAACGACTCCAACGCGATCCCGGGCTGGAAGCTCGAGGTGGACGCCAAGGACGACGAGGGCAAGACCGAGCCGGGCAAGAACGCCGCCACGGCGCTGGCCAGCGACAAGGACGTCATCGGCGTCGTCGGCACGCTCAACACGAGCGTCAGCCAGCAGGTGCAGCCGGTGCTCGCGCCGAAGAACATCGTCCAGGTCTCGCCGGCCAACACCGGCCCGGGCCTGACCCAGGGCGCCAAGTGGCAGACCGACCCGCAGCGTCCGTACAAGACGTACTTCCGGACCTGCACGACGGACGCGATCCAGGGTCCGTTCGCCGCGCGGTACCTGTTCGAGACCGCCAAGATCACCAAGGTCGCGACGATCCACGACAAGAAGGCGTACGGCCAGGGCCTGGTCGGCACCTTCACCGAGGAGTTCAAGAAGCTCGGCGGTCAGGTCGTGTCGGCGCAGACGATCAACCCGGACGACTCGAACTACCAGGCCGTGATCTCCGCGGTGAAGCCGGCCGGTCCGCAGGCGGTGTACTACGGCGGTGAGTACCCGAACGCCGGTCCGCTGTCGCAGCAGATGAAGGCCGCCGGCCTGAACGTCCCGCTGATGGGCGGCGACGGCATCTTCGACCCGAAGTACATCACGCTGGCCGGTAAGACCGCCGACAACGACCTGGCCACCTCGGTCGGCGCGCCGGTGGACTCGCTGGAGTCGGCGAAGAAGTTCGTCGCGGACTACAACGCGCAGAACTACAAGGAGCCGTACGCCGCGTACGGCGGCTACTCCTACGACGCCGCGAACGCGATCATCAACGCGCTCAAGACCTCGCTGAAGGACGCCAAGGACGTCGAGTCGGCGCGCGCCGCCACGGTCGATGCCCTGAGCAAGGTTTCGTTCGACGGTGTGACCGGCAAGGTCGCCTTCGACGAGTACGGCGACACGACCTCCAAGGTCCTCACCGTCTACAAGGTTGCCGCCGGCAAGTGGGCCACCGTGGAGACCAAGGACTTCGAGAGCAAGTAGGCAGAGTCGACCTCATGTCTCGGGGGTGGGAGCGATCCTCCCGCCCCCGTGGCGTGTCAAAACGAGGCAGATAGGAGGTCGACGTGGACCAGTTCTTCCAGCAACTCGTCAACGGGCTGACCTTGGGCTCGCTGTACGCCCTGATCGCGGTCGGATACACCGTCGTGTACGGCATCGTGCAGCTCATCAACTTCGCCCACGGCGAGGTGTTCATGATCGGCGCGTTCGGCGCGCTGACAACGTACTTGTTGTTCTTCGACGGTCAGACCGGTGTGTGGATCCTGCCGATCATGATCGTCGGCGCCATGATCGCGTCGGTCGGCACCGCGGTGCTGATGGAGCGTGTCGCGTATCGTCCCCTGCGGAACGCGCCACGACTCGCGCCGCTGATCACGGCGATCGGCATCTCGGTGTTCCTGCAGGAGTTCATCCGGCTCTTCTACGAGGAGCCCGCCTGGACGGTCGTGGTGTTCGCCGGCCTGGCCGTGTTCGTCGGCTACCTGGTCGGCGGTGCGGTCGCGAAGACCGACCTGAACCACCCGGTGTCGAAGTGGTACGACCGCGGCCCGCTGCTCGGCGCCGCCGGCGGTGCCGTCGCGCTGTGGATCGTCGCCCGGCTGGTCGAGCGGGACGTGACCGTGGTGCTCGGCGTCGGTGTGGTCGTGGTCGGCGCGCTGCTCGGCGCGGCGATCGGCTGGCTCGCGGGTCTCGCCGTACGACGGAACGCCCGGGTGCAGGTTCCCGTGGCCGCGATCGTCGCGACCGCGGCCGCTGCGGCCCTGGTCGCCGAGGTCGGCTGGGTGCTGTTCAAGAAGCTGATCACCAGCGTGGAGTGGCCGAGCGCGAAGCTGCGCATCCCGTTCCCGCAGATCGACGTGGTGACCGGCAACGCGCTGCAGGTCGGCGGGGTGACGATCCAGCGGTCCGCGATCTTCACGGTCGCGGCGCTCGTGATCTGCGCCGGGCTGCTGTGGTTCTTCATCAACCGGACCCGCCTCGGCCGCGGTATGCAGGCCGTGTCGCAGGACCCGGACACCGCGCGGCTGATGGGTATCAACGTCGACCGGATCATCGTGGTCGCGTTCGTGCTCGGTGCGGTGCTGGCCGCGATCGCCGGTGTCTCGCAGGGCCTGCAGAACACGAACATCGAGTTCCGGATGGGCTTCCTGGCGGGCCTCAAGGCGTTCACCGCCGCGGTGCTCGGCGGTATCGGCAACATCTACGGCGCCGTCGTCGGCGGCCTGGTGCTGGGGGTCGTCGAGGCGATGGCCACGCAGTACATCCCGGGTCAGTTCGGCGGTAGTACCTGGAAGGACGTCTGGGCCTTCGTCATCCTGATCCTGGTTCTGGTGTTCAGGCCGCAGGGCCTGCTGGGCGCGAGGGTGGTGGACCGCGCATGACCGACATTCAGACTCCGGTCGACGAGGCCGCGGAGACTCCGGCGGCCGAGCCGGGCAAGCCGATCGCCTGGCCGCTCGGCCTGGCCGGTGTGGCGCTGGTGATCGTCGGTTCGTTCCTGTCCTGGAGCTACGACGGCCGGATCCTCAACGACCTGTCGATCAACTTCTACCCCGGCGGGCTGCAGATCCTGGCGATCATCGTCGCGCTGCTGTCGCTGGTGCTGTTGCTGGCGGAGAAGGGCCCGCTGGTCAGGCTGGGCTCGTGGCTGGACGCGACCCTCGGGCTGCGGGCCCTCGGGACCGGCCTGACGCTGTACATGGTGCTGGTGCTGATCGCGATCTCGGTCGAGTCCGACGGCCTGATCAACGTCAACCCGGGCGGGTACGTGACGCTCGCGGGCGCCGTACTGATCGCGGTCTCCGCCTGGATGCTGCCGCTGCGGCAGTTGCGGGACATGAGCGAGGCGCGGCTCCCGGCCTGGATGGAGATCGCCTCGATCGCGGCGTTGATGGCGGCGCTGCTGTTCGTGGCGGCGTACGCCCTCGGGCTGCCGGACGCGTGGTCGTTCATCCTCTGCCTGGTGTTCGTGGCCACCGCGGCGTTCGGGCTGTTCCGGTCCGGCGCGATGACGTTCGTCGGGCACGCCGGGCAGCGGCACCGCAGGGTGCTGACGCTGGCGGCGTTCGTGGCGGCGTTCCTGTTCCCGTTCACGCAGAACGGCGACGACACGAACATGTCGATCGCCGGCGCCGTGCTGGTGTTCAGCGCGACGGCGATGGGCCTGAACATCGTGGTCGGCCTGGCCGGACTGCTGGACCTCGGGTACATCGCGTTCCTGGGATCCGGTGCGTACGTCGCGGCGACGCTGTCGACGTCGGCGTTCGCGACCATCGACTGGAAGCCGCCGTTCCTGGTGGTCGTCCTGGTCGGTGCCTGCGTGGCGGCGGTGCTGGGCCTGATCATCGGTTCGCCGACGCTGCGGGTCTCGGGTGACTACCTGGCCATCGTGACGCTCGGCTTCGGCGAGATCTTCCGGTTCTCGATGTTCAACCTGGACGGCAACAACGGCCCGAACCTGACCAACGGCCCGAACGGCATCCCGGGCATCCCGGACCTGGAGGTGTTCGGCTTCAACTTCGGTGGGTCGCACACGATCGCGGGGATCGAGCTGACCCGGTTCTCGAACTACTACTTCCTGCTGCTGTTGCTGATCGGCGGCGTCATCCTGGCGTTCGCCCGGCTGAACAACAGCCGGATCGGTCGCGGCTGGGTGGCGATCCGGGAGGACGAGAAGGCCGCCGAGGCGATGGGCGTGAACGTGTTCGGGCTGAAGCTGCTCGCGTTCGCGATCGGCGCCTTCCTGGCCGGCCTGGCGGGCACCATCAAGGCCCATCAGGACGGCGCGGTCAGCCCGGACCAGTACATCTTCCTGGAGTCGGCGTTCCTGCTCGCCGCGATCGTGCTCGGCGGTATGGGCACCATCGCCGGTGTGCTGCTGGGGGCGACGATCCTGAAGCTGCTGCCCGAGAAGCTGCGGTTCTTCCAGGAGTACCGGCTGCTGCTGTTCGGCCTGCTGCTGGTGCTGATGATGCGGTTCCGGCCCGAGGGCCTGGTCGCGAGCAGGCGGCGGCAGCTCGAGTTCCACGAGGAGGACGAGGAGTTGGCCGTCGAGGTCGAAGAGGAACGGCTGGCAGTGGGGGAGGCGAAATGACCGTCACCGAGACCCGGCGCCCGGCCGCGCGGCCGGCGGGCGACCCGGTGCTGGAAGCCTCCGGCGTGACGATGCGGTTCGGCGGCCTGCTGGCCGTGAACGACGTCAGCCTGACCGTCCGCGAGGGCGAGATCGTCGGCCTGATCGGCCCGAACGGCGCCGGCAAGACGACGTTCTTCAACTGCCTCACCGGCCTGTACAAGCCGACCGGCGGGCAGGTCCGGTTCTCCGGTACGCCGTTGCCGCCCAAGCCGCGGGCCGTGGTCCGGGCCGGGATGGCGCGGACGTTCCAGAACATCCGGCTGTTCGCGAACATGACCGCGCTGGAGAACGTGATGGTCGGGCGGTACTGCCGGACCAGCGCGGGAGCGCTCACCTCGGTGCTGCACGGGCCGAAGTTCCGGCGCGAGGAGGCGGCCACCCGGGCCCGGGCCCAGGAGCTGCTCGACTTCGTCGGTCTCGGCCGGTCGACCGAGCACCTGGCCCGGAACATGCCGTACGGCGACCAGCGCCGGCTCGAGATCGCGCGGGCGCTGGCCACCGACCCGAAGCTCATCCTGCTGGACGAGCCGACCGCCGGCATGAACCCGCAGGAGACCCGGCAGGCGATGGACCTGATCTTCAAGATCCGGGACTCCGGCCTGTCGGTCGTGGTGATCGAGCACGACATGCGGTTCATCTTCAACCTCTGCGACCGGGTGCTCTGCCTGGTCCAGGGCCAGGCCCTGATCGAGGGCACGCCGGAGGAGGTGCAGTCCGACCCGCGGGTGATCGAGGCCTACATCGGCACCGGCGAGGAGGACGAGGAGGACGTCGACGTCCGCGAGGCCCACGTCCAGGACACCACGGTCTCCGACGAGGAGGGCAGGCCATGAGCCCGATGCTCGAGGTCAAGGACCTCGAAGTTGCCTACGGCAAGATCCTTGCGGTGAAGAAGATCAGCTTCAGCGTGGAGCAGGGACAGGTGGTGTCGCTGATCGGCACCAACGGCGCCGGCAAGACCACCACGCTGAAGACGATCTCCGGCCTGCTCCGCCCGAACGCCGGCGAGATCTGGTTCCAGGGCGAGCGGATCGACCACGTCCCGGCGCACGACATCGTGACCCGGGGCCTGGCGCACTCGCCGGAGGGGCGGCGGATCTTCCCGCGGCTCTCGGTCGAGGAGAACCTGATGCTCGGCGCGTTCTCGCGCCGGGACCCCGGGGGCGTGCGCGCCGATCTGGCGGCGGCGTACGACCTGTTCCCGATCCTCGGGGAGCGCCGCAAGCAGCCGGCCGGGACGTTCTCCGGCGGTGAGCAGCAGATGCTGGCGATGGGCCGGGCGATGATGTGCCGGCCGAAGCTGATGATGCTCGACGAGCCCTCGATGGGGCTGTCGCCGATCATGATGAAGCGGATCATGTCCACGGTCACCGAGCTGCAGCGGCAGGGTACGACGATCCTGCTCGTCGAGCAGAACGCGCAGGCGGCGCTGAAGCGGGCCGACTACGGCTACGTGCTCGAGGTCGGGAAGATCGTGCTGTCCGGTACCGGCCGGGACCTGCTCGTCAACGACTCGGTCCGCAAGGCCTACCTCGGCGAGGACTGACGCAAGGGGTCGCTGCTGGTTCAGTTGCGGATCACGACGAGCAACTGGACCAGCAGCGGCGCGACGATCAGAGCAGGCAGCAGGTCCGCGACGGCGACCTGCTTGAGTTTCAGTAGTCTCAGCGCCACACCGATCAGCATCACGCCACCGGTGGCGCCGAGCGCAGTAACGTGGGCCTCGGGCAGTACGTCGCCCAGTACAGCGCCGACAGCTGTCATCAGTCCCTGGATCACGAGGACGACCAGCGCGGACGCCGCGACGCCCCAGCCGAAGGACGCGGCGAACGCGATCGAGGCGAACCCGTCCAGCACCGCCTTCAGCAGCAGCTCGTCGGGGCCGCGCCCGAGGCCGTCGTTCAGCGCGCCGAGAAACGTGAGCGGCCCGACGCAGAACACCATCGACGCGGACACGAACCCCTCGACGAACGTACCGCGTCCCTCGCCGCGGTCGAACCGGCGCTGCATCCAGCCGCCGAAGTCCTCCAGCCGCTGCTCGATCCGCAGTACCGAACCGAGGATCCCGCCGATCAGCATCGCGCCGAGCACGATCAGGATCGGCGCGCTGTCGCCGACCGCGGCGCCGAGCACGTCGTCGCCCACCGTGAGTGCCGAACTGATCGCGATCAGCAGCGTGACCAGCCCGAGCGCGTCGGTGACCAGGTCCCGGGTCCGGTGACTGAGGCGGTGGCCGACGAGTACGCCGAGTACCGAACCGACGAGCACCGTCGCGACGTTCACGACCGTCCCGATCCCGATGAACAAACTGGTCTCCCACTCGACTTTGCAGGTGCCCCCGGAGGGCCTACTGTTGCGCGAGGACGAGCGTATCGGCCCGTCTGTTCACCTCGGGGGTGGACCGGACCGGGAGGTCGCTGTGGTGGCAGCCGTCGAGGTGAGGGACGCCCAGCCGGGGGACGCCGGTGCCCTGGTCGCGCTGTGGCGTGAGCTGAGCACCTCCGCCGGGCTGCCGTCCCGGCTGCCGGCGCCGCCGTCGGAGACCGCGGCGGAAGTTGCTGTCGGCAAACACCTGGCGGATCCGGCGGGCCGGCTGCTGGTGGTCGAGCTGGACGGTCAGGTGCACGGCATGGCGTACCTGCGGCGGACCGCGGTCAGCCCGCTGCACGACGACGCCACGGTCACGGTCGAGTACCTGCACGTCAGCGACACGGCCCGCCGGCACGGCCTGGGCAAGGCACTGATCGCGGAGGCGGTCACCTGGGCCGAGCACGAGAGCTGCGCGCACCTGGCCGTGGTCGCGCCCGCGATCGCCCGCGAGGCGAACCGTTTCCTCGCCCGCCTCGGTCTCGGGCAGGCCGGCGTACTGCGGTTCGCGAACACGCACACGGTGCGTCGCCGGCTCGCCTCCGAGCACGCGCCGAACCTGCTGGCCCTGCTGTCCTCGCGACGCTCCGCGATCGCCCGCCGGGCGGTCAGCTCCCGGGTGGCGCCTGGATCAGCTGGCAAGTGATCCGCGCGGTGCAGACCCGCTTGTCCCGGTCGTCGGTGACGACCACCTCGTACGACGTGGTCGTCCGGCCGAGGTAGATCGGCGTCGCGACCCCGGTCACCGTCCCGTCGCGGACCGCGCGGTGGTGGGTGGCGTTGATGTCCACGCCGACCGCGACCTTCCCGTACGCCGCCGCGTGCAGCGCGGACCCGATCGAGCCGAGGCTCTCGGCCAGCACGCAGGACGCGCCGCCGTGCAGCAGCCCGTACGGCTGGGTGTTGCCCTTGACCGGCATCGTGGCGACCACGCGGTCCGGCGCGGCCTCGGTGACAACGATTCCCATTGTCTGCAGGAGGGTGCCCTCCATGCTCATGCCCGGTCCGAAGTTCGATTCGTCTGTCACGGAAGCAGTGTGTCAGAACTGTCCGTGGGACCCACTAGAGTCGGTGTGTGGCTCCAGAAACGAACACGACGACGATGACTCCGCAGTCCACGGCGCAGTCCACGGGTGACGCGGCCGCCCGGCCGCGGATCCTGCTGCTGGACGGGCACTCGCTGGCGTACCGGGCGTTCTACGCGCTCCCGGTGGAGAACTTCTCCACCACCACCGGGCAGCACACCAACGCGGTGTACGGCTTCAC
This sequence comes from Kribbella sp. HUAS MG21, assembly GCF_040254265.1. Lineage (GTDB taxonomy): Bacteria > Actinomycetota > Actinomycetes > Propionibacteriales > Kribbellaceae > Kribbella. Next base: position 7,529,628 of record NZ_CP158165.1, on the reverse strand, counting down.
CTCGATGCTGATCAACATGCTCCGCGACGAGCAGCCCACGCACGTCTGCGTCGCGTTCGACGTGTCCCGCAAGACCTTCCGCACCGAGCAGTACGCGGAGTACAAGGCCGGCCGCTCGAAGTCGCCGGACGAGTTCAGCGGCCAGATCTCGCTGGTCAAGGAGGTGCTGGAGGCGCTCCGGATCCCGACCGCGGAGATCGACGGCTGGGAGGCCGACGACATCATCGCGACGCTCGCCACGCAGGCCTTCGAGCAGGGTTTCGAGGTGCTGATCAGCAGCGGCGACCGGGACTCGTTCCAGCTGGTCAACGACAGCGTCACGGTGCTGTACCCGAAGCGCGGCGTGTCCGAGATCGCCCGGATGGACCCGGCCGCGATCGAGGAGAAGTACGGCGTCACCCCGCGGCTGTACCCGGATCTCGCCGCGCTGGTGGGGGAGACGAGCGACAACCTGCCCGGCGTTCCCGGGGTGGGGCCGAAGACCGCGGCCAAGTGGCTGAACCAGTTCGGCTCGCTGAACGACGTGGTCGACCGGGTCAACGAGATCAAGGGCAAGGCCGGCGAGTCGCTGCGCGAGCACCTCGCCGACGTGATCCGGAACCGGCAGATCAACGAGCTGGTCCGGGACCTGACCCTCGACGTGTCCGTCGACGACCTGGTCCGGGTGCCGTGGGACCGGGACAAGGTGCACACGCTGTTCGACAGCCTGGAGTTCCGGGTGCTGCGCGAGCGGCTGGTCGCGGAGCACGAGGAGGTCGACGCGACCGTCGACCACGGTTTCGAGCTGGACGGCGTACAGCTGAAGCCGGGGGAGCTCGCGGCGTGGCTCAAGGAGCACGTGAGCGGCGGCGAGCGGGTCGGCGTCGCGGTGCAGGGGAGCTGGGGCGGCGGCACCGGCCAGATCACCGGTCTCGCGCTGGCGACCACCTCCGGCGCGGCGGCCTGGTTCGACCCGACCGTGATGACGCCCGACGACGATGCGGCCTGGCAGGCGTGGCTCGCCGACGAGAAGCAGCCGAAGGCGCTGCACGACGTGAACGGTCCGCTGCTGGGCTTCCTGGAGCGCGGCTGGACGCTCAACGGCCTCAGCTCGGACACCCAGCTGAGCGCGTACCTCGTCCGCCCGGACCAGCGCGCCTACGACTTGGCCGACCTGACCGTGCGGTACCTCAAGCGCGAGCTGCGCAACGAGGAGGCCGACAACGGCCAGCTCAGCTTCGACGACGTCGAGGGCGGCCCGGCCGCGGACCACACGATGCTCCGCGCCCGCGCGATCGCGGACCTCGCCGACACCCTCGACGCCGAGCTCGAGAAGCAGGCGGGTACGGCGCTGCTCGCCGACGTCGAGCTGCCGCTGATCCACGTGATCGCCGGCATGGAGCGCGACGGCATCGCGGTCGACCGGCCGTACCTGGAGGAGCTCGAGGACCGGTTCGCCACCGGCGTCCGGGAGGCGGCGACGTCGGCGTACGAGGTGATCGGCAAGGAGATCAACCTCGGGTCGCCGAAGCAGCTGCAGGTGGTGCTGTTCGACGAGCTGCAGATGCCGAAGACCAAGCGTACGAAGACCGGCTACACCACGGACGCGGACTCGCTGCAGGCGCTGTTCGAGAAGACCGAGCACCCGTTCCTGGCGTACCTGCTGGCGCACCGGGACGCGACCCGGCTGCGGCAGACCGTCGAGGGCCTGCTGAAGACGATCAGCCCGCGCGACGGCCGGATCCACACCACGTTCAACCAGACCATCGCGGCGACCGGGCGGCTGAGCTCCACCGAGCCCAACCTGCAGAACATCCCGATCCGGACCGAGGAGGGCCGCCGGATCCGGCAGGCGTTCGTGGTCGGCGAGGGCAACGAGTCGCTGATGTCGGCCGACTACAGCCAGATCGAGATGCGGATCATGGCGCACGTGTCGCAGGACCAGGGCCTGATCGACGCGTTCACCTCCGGGATGGACTTCCACTCGGTGACCGCGTCGCGGGTGTTCTCGGTCGAGCCGTCCGCGGTGACCCAGGAGCAGCGCGCGAAGATCAAGGCGATGAACTACGGCCTCGCCTACGGCCTGTCGGCGTACGGGCTGAGCCAGCAGCTGAAGATCGGCGTCGACGAGGCCAAGGGCCTGATGGACGAGTACTTCGAGGGCTTCGGCGGGGTCCGGGACTACCTGCGCTCGATCGTGATCGACGCCGGCAAGACCGGGTACACCGAGACCATCCTGGGCCGCCGGCGCTACCTGCCGGACCTGACCAGCGACAACCGCCAGCGCCGCGAGATGGCCGAGCGGATGGCGCTGAACGCCCCGATCCAGGGCTCGGCCGCCGACGTGATCAAGATGGCGATGCTCAAGGTCGACCACTCGCTCCGCGAGTCCGGCCTCAAGTCCAGGATGCTCCTCCAGGTCCACGACGAACTCGTCTTCGAGATCGCCCCCGGCGAACGCGAAGCCCTCGAACAACTGGTCCGCCACGACATGGGCCACGCCGTCGAGATGGCCGTCCCCCTCGACGTCTCAGTAGGCATCGGCCGCACCTGGCACGAAGCCGCCCACTGACCCGGTCGCGGAGCTGTTCGGTCGGGAGGCGGCGGTCTCCGAGAGGTGGCTGCGCGAGCTGCAGGTCAGTCTTCGGCGGTGAGGTAGGTCGGTTGGGGATCGGGGGAGAGGGCGTTCTTGAGGCAGACGCGCTCGCGGTCGGGTAGGTCCGGTAGGTCCGCGAGAGGCCACCAGCGGACGTCCAGGGACTCGTCGTCGTTGACGCGGGGCTCGCCGGCGACCGGGCGGCAGCGGAAGCACAGGTCGAGGAACTGGACCTGGTCGCCGTTCGGGTAGCTGGCGGGTGGGAGTGACTCGACGCTGACCAGTCGCTCGACCACGGCCCGGACCGCGGTCTCCTCCTCGATCTCGCGGACCAGGCCCACCGCGGGCTGCTCGCCGGGCTCGAGGATGCCGGCGACCAGGCTCCAGCGTCCGGTGTCGGCGCGCCGGACGAGCAGGACCTCGTCGGCGTCGTTCAGCACCACCCCGGTGATCCCGGTGAGCCACAGCAGGTCGTGCCCGATCTTGTCGCGCAGGTCGAGGATGAACTTCGGCGTCGGCATGCCCCGACCCTACCCAAGCGCCGCCCAGCGCGTTTCCCTGCAAGAAACAGCAAGTGAAACGTTCACCACCCGGCGCTTTCCTGCAAGATCCGGACAGTGTCCAGCCGATTCCGGCCGGTGATCACCAGGGTCTTCCGCAGTCTGCTGATCTATGTCATTCTCCGGGTCAAAGATCCGAGATCCTATTGGATATCGCTATCGGATCTCGTATCGACTCCGTTCCGACCCAGCCGCCTAGGAGGAACCATGCCGAACGACGACGCGCGCAGAGGTCTCAGCCGTCGATCACTCATCGCGGGGGCACTCGGACTGACCGCGGCGACAGCCGGCGGGGGTCTGCTCAGCGGATGCAGCGGCTCGAGCAGTGCGAGCGGCGCCGGTGGCGCCGCGGCAGCCGCGCCGAGCGTCAGCCTCGGCCCGAAGCTGACCACGGTGCAGTACCCGGAGGGGTACGTCGGTCCGGTCGCCCGCGAGCTGAAGCCGATCACCTCGGAGAAGGTGACGTTCAAGATCGTCGTACCGCAGGACGTGACCATCGGGGACTGGCGGACCAACGCCTTCACCAAGTGGCTCGAGCAGAAGACCAACATCCACATCGAGTGGAACCAGGTCGGCGGTACCGACGAGGACATCATGACCAAGGTGAACGCGATGATCGCCGCCGGCGACATCCCGGACGCCTTCATGGGCATCGACTTCACCCGGTCCCAGCTGTTCCTCTACGGCCAGCAGGGCCTGTTCACCGACGTCGACCAGTACATCGGCGCGTACGCGCTGAACCTGCAGCAGGCGATGAAGGACTACCCGGACGCGCGCAAGCTGGTCCAGGCGCCGGACAAGAAGATCTACTCGTTCCCGAACTTCAACGACTGCTACCACTGCCGGGCGAGCAACGGGCGCACGTTCCTGAACACCGACTGGATCGAACAGGTCGGGCTGGACATCCCGGAGACCACCGACGAGTTCGTCGAGCTGCTGCGGGCCTTCAAGAAGGCCGACCTCGGCGGCAACGGCCGGACGATCCCGTTCTGCGGGTACAAGGACGCGCCGTTCGACACCTTCTTCATGAACTCGTTCCTCTACAACCCCGGCGATCCGTGGCTGGTGGTGAACGACGGCAAGGTCGACGTCACGTTCGTCAAGGACGAGTGGCGCGAGGGCCTGAAGTTCATCAACGGGATGTACGCCGAGGGCTTGATCAACAAGGACGTGTTCACCGCGGACCAGGACCAGATGAACCGCTACGGCAACGCGCCGGGCAAGCCGATCATCGGCGGCGCCCGGTCGTACTACTGGGGCGGCTTCCTGGACATCGACCAGAAGGACCCGAACGCCCGCTGGCGCAAGTACCTCGCGATCCCGCCGCTGAAGGGACCGAACGGCGTCCGGTACGCCGCCTGGAACTACCTCGGCGTCGGCGTCGAGGTGGCGAACCTGGTGATCACGAAGAAGTGCGCCAAGCCCGAGCTGCTGGTCCAGTGGGCCGACGCCCAGCTGGAGCTCGAGGCCGTGCTGCGCGCGTACGGCGGCCCGAAGTTCCAGTGGGCCAAGAAGGGTGAGCTCGGGATCAACGGCAAGCAGGCCGTCTACGGGTTCTCGGCGACCTGGAACACCGAGAAGAACATCACCTGGAACCAGGACAACACGATGTACCGCTCGGAGGACTTCCGGCTGGCCGAGCGGGTGAACCCGAAGGACCTGACCTTCGAGCAGCCGCTGTACCAGCAGACGGTCGACAACTACTTCCCGTACAAGCAGCCGCAGGAGATGCAGTTCCCGCCGGTCACCCTGGACCAGGACCAGGCGGCGCAGGAGGCGGAGCTGAAGACGAACCTGAAGAGCGAGGTCGACCTGTCGTTCTCGAAGTTCGTCACCGGACAGCTGAACCCGAACGACGACGCGGCCTGGAACGACTTCAAGGACCGCGTCGAGAAGATCGGCGTGAAGGCGTATCTCGAGCTGCAGCAGGCCGCCTACGAAACCTACAACGGATGAGCGGCGGCACCGGCACGCTGGCGCCGGACGAGCGGCGGCTGGGAGGAGGTGCGCCGATCCAGGACACCCGGGGCGACAAGATCGCCCTGGCGTGCATCTACGCGGCCCTCGGCCTGTTCTGCCTGGCGATCCTGTACCCGATCGTCTACGTGCTCAGCGCCTCGGTGAGCGACACCGGCAAGGTGTCGGCCGGCGAGGTCTGGCTGTGGCCGGTCGGCTTCACGCTGGACGCGTACAAGGCGATCTTCGACTACGACTCGATCGTCAGCAGCTTCGGCAACTCGGTGTACTACGCGGTGGCGGGGGCCGTGGTGGCGACAGTCCTCACGCTGCTGGCGGCGTACCCCTTGTCCCGGAAGGGGCTGCCGGGCAAGGGCCTGATCATGGCCGCGTTCGTGTTCACGATGATGTTCAGCGGCGGGCTGATCCCGACGTACCTGGTCGTGGACCAGCTCGGCCTGCTGAACACGCGCTGGGCGATGATCCTGCCGACCGCGCTGGCCGTCTGGAACGTGATCATCACCCGGACCTACTTCATGGTGACGATCCCCGAGGAACTGGTCGAGGCCGGAAAGGTCGACGGCTGCAGCGACTTCGGGTTCTTCTGGCGGATCGTGCTGCCGCTGAGCAAGCCGATCATCGCGGTGAACCTGCTGTTCTACGCCGTCGGGCAGTGGAACTCGTTCTTCAACGCGCTGATCTACCTGACCAACGAGCACCTGTTCCCGTTGCAGGTGGTACTGCGGCAGATCCTCATCCAGAGCAAGGTCGACCCGTCCCAGATGCCCGACACGAGCAAGCTCGCGCAGCTGAAGGAACTCCAGCAGCAGCTCAAGTACTCGCTGATCGTGATCGGCATGATCCCGCCGCTGCTGGTCTACCCCTTCGTGCAGAAGCACTTCGTCAAGGGAGCCATGGTCGGCTCGTTGAAGGGATGAGTATGACGACCTCGACACAAGCCCGCCCGTCGGTCCGGAAGGCGACCCGCGCGCGCTCCCGCACGGCGAAGCCGTCCGTCGGCCTCGGGCTCCGGATGCGCCGGCACTGGCAGCTCTACGTGATGCTCGCGCTGCCGCTGGTCTGGCTGGCGATCTTCGCCTACTGGCCGATGTACGGCGTGATCATCGCGTTCAAGGACTACAACGTGGTCTCCGGGATCCTCGGCAGCCCGTGGGTCGGGATGAAGCACTTCGACCGGTTCGTGGAGTCGTACCAGTTCTGGCGGCTGATCCGGAACACGGTGGGCCTGCACCTGTACGAGCTGGTCGCGACGTTCCCGCTGCCGATCATCCTGGCGCTGTGCCTGAACACGGTCCGGAAGAAGTGGTTCAGCCGGTCCGCCCAGCTGATCACCTACGCGCCGCACTTCATCTCCACGGTGGTCGTGGTGGGGCTGATCGTGGTCCTGACCAACCCCAGCACCGGCGTGGCGAACCGGATCATCGGGCTGTTCGGTCTCGGCCCGGTCGACTTCATGGGCGACGCCGGGCTGTTCCGGCACCTCTACGTGTGGTCGGGCGCCTGGCAGACCATGGGATTCGCGGCGATCATCTACCTGGCCGCGTTGACCAGCGTGCCGCCGGAGCTGCACGAGGCGGCGATCGTGGACGGCGCGTCGAGGCTGCGGCGGATGTGGCACATCGACCTGCCGGCGATCGTGCCGGTGGCGGTGATCCTGCTGATCCTCAACATCGGCTCGATCCTGTCCGTCGGGTTCGAGAAGGTCCTGCTGATGCAGAACAACCTGAACCTCGACGCGGCCGAAGTGATCGACACCTACGTCTACAAGATCGGTCTCGCGTCAGCGGTGCCGCAGTTCAGCTATGCGACCGCGATCGGGTTGTTCAGATCGGTGATCGGTCTGGTGCTGCTGGTGGTCGCGAACGCGTTCGCCCGGCGGTTCGCCAAGTCAAGTCTGTGGTGAGTCGGCGGTCTGGCGGTGGAGTCCCGCCGCCAGACCTGCCGACAGCAGTACGGCGCAGGTGCTGGTCATCGCGGCCAGCACCTGCACGCCGCCGAGACCGGTCGCGGTGCCGGTGCCGAGCACGATCCCGGCGGCCACCGCGAGCACGACGAGTCCGAGCCAGATCCCCAGCGCGGCGCGCTTCTCCTGCTGCGCGATCGCGGCGTACACCACCAACTGCAGTACGGCGTACGCGGAGCCGGCGATGGCGAACAGCCAGGTGTACGGGCCGAGCGCCGCGTACTTCTCCTTGCCGCCGATCACCTCGACGACGATCCCGGGCAGGATCAGCGTGCCGACGACGGCGCACGCGCCGAGACCGGCGACGGCGAAGATCGCACGCCGGAGCCGGACGGTGTCGCCGGGGGAGTTGGCCAGCGACGGGAACACCAGCACGATGACGAACTGCGGCAGGAACAGGCAGGCCTTGGCGACGATCAGGCCGGCCGCGTAGTACCCGCTGTCCTTCTCGTCGAGCAGTGCGCGGGCGAACAGGACGTCGGCGTTGGCGAGCGCGAAGAACGCGAGCAGCGTGTGCGTGCCGTGCACGGTCTCCCGCAGTACCTCCCGGATCTGCCGGCCGCTCGCACCGCGTGAGCCGCGGAGGAAGAACTGGCCGAGCGTAGCGGGTACGGCGGCACCGAGGGCGAGACCGGCCATCGCCCAGTCGAGTGAGGGGTGCACAAGCAGCGCGCCGCCACCGAGCACCAGGCGGCCGAGACCGGCGGACGTGTAGACCGCAGCCAGCTCGGTCCAGCGGTGGCTGCCCTGCAGAACGCCGAGTTGCGAGCCCATCAGCGTCAGGCCGCCCAGCGTCGGAGCGAGCAGCAGGATCGCGACGACCGAGTCGATGTGCAGCAACCACATGAACACCGGCGTCAGCAGCAGACAGAGCACGGTGAGCCCGAGCGCGGACCGGCGGCCTGCCCGCAGCATGGCGTCGGCGAGGCTCTTCGCATCGTCGCCGGTGTGCGTGGCGAGTTGGCGTGCGGCGGTGGCCTGCAGGCCGAGCGAGGCGACGTTGCCGATCAGCAGCAGACCCAGCAGCGCGGTGATCGCACCGAACTGTTCCTGCAGCAGCAGGCGGGAGCCGATCAGCGTGAATCCGTAGGCGGCGACGTTCATGATCGCCATCGCGACGGCGACGACGGTGGCGCTGCGCAGGAAGCTCTGGCGCGGAGCCTGCGGTTGCGGCGCCGGGGTGGTGCCAGAAGTCATGCTGCCCTCGGATCGTGTGAGATTTGCCGGACCTCACGGTACGGCAACGATGCCGTCGGGGAGCCGCCGGATCCGTTAATGTCCCGCCGGTGAGGAGGCTGAAGGCGGGCAGTCCGGAGCAGGTCCTGTGGCGGGCGCGGCTCGTCCTGGGCTGCCTGGCGCTGATCGCCCTGTGCTTCCAGCAGGCACCCGGTCAGATCATCCCGGACCGGAGGCTCGAACTGACCGCCGGGCCGGACGACTTCCTGGCCCGCGCGCTGCACCTGTGGGATCCGCACACCGGCTTCGGTCAGCTGCAGAGCGACACGTACGGCTACCTCCTTCCGCTAGGACCGTTCCACTGGCTGTTCGACACGCTGTCGGTGCCCGATTGGGTAACACAACGCCTCTGGTGGTCGCTGGTCTTGTGCGTCGGCTTCCTCGGGGTGTGGAAGCTGTGCAACGTCCTGCGGTACGGCGTCGCGTGGACGCGCTTCGCTGCCGCACTGCTCTATGTCTTGGTCCCACGCGCGTTCGGCGAGCTGCCGATCGAGGTATGGCCGATGGCGCTGGCTCCTTGGGTACTACTGCCGCTCGTCTCGCCACGTCCTCGCTCCGGTTGGTGGCGCGCGAGCTGGTCGGCGCTCGCCTTCGCGCTGATCGGCGGCGCCAACCCGGTAGCCGGCGCCGCGACCCTCGTCGTACCGGCCGGCTGGCTCGTCGCCCGTGCCAGGGTGAAGCTCCTGCTGGTCTGGGCGGGCTTCGTGGTCGCAGTGTCGACCTGGTGGCTGATCCCGCTGCTCATGTCGATCACGTACGGCGCTACGCCGCCGGCTCCACGCTGGTTGCCGGTAGCGGGTGTTGTCGTCGGACTGCCGCTTGCCGTCGCCGCAGCGCACTACCTGCGGCGCCTGACGACTCTGAGCGTCTCCCGCGGCGTCCACCGTCGCGTCGTACCAGCGCTCGCCGTCTGTCTCGCAGTGGCCGCCGCGCTCATCCGGCCGGCAGGCGCGGTCGCAGCGATTCCGGCGCACTGGGAGCAGACAGCGCACTGGCTGGACGAGCAGACCGCGCCGGGGAGCGTGCTGGTGCTGTCGGCGTCCACCGAACCGCTCGCGGTCCTGGTCGAGCGTCCTCTGGCTGCGCTGACCGACGACATGGCGCGCCGCATTGATTCCGGCGTGGGTGACAAGGCGCTGCGCCAGGAGCTGACCCGCAACGGCGTCCGCTACGTTGTCGTGCGCAACGACCGGCAGGACAGTACGCCGGCCCTGGCGATCCACGAGAGCCTCGCCGACGCGGGCATCGCGCGGGTGGCGTACTTCGGCCCGGCCGGCCAGACCCGGCTGCCGTACCCGATGGTCGAGATCTACGACGTCGGCGCGACCACACCGGGCCGGCTGATCCCGCAGTCCCGGCTGGTCGCCGTCGGTGGCACCGCCGACGACGTACCGACCGTGGTGTCCGCGCTCGGTGGTGACGGCGCCGCGGTGCTGCGGAACGACGCGAGCAACAAGCTCGACCAGTTGCCGCTGATCGAGGCGCGGGACCAGGAGGTCGACCGGCAGCCGAGTGCCGTCGTACTGCGGAACCGGCAGATCGGGCGGTCGGCGTGTCTGCACGTCGGGGCGCGGGCGTTGTGCAGTCCGGACCAGGCGAAGGAGTCCGCCGAGCCGAACGGCCTGAGCCGTGGCGTGCAGCTCCCGCAGGCAGCGTCGTACCAGCTGCGCGGGATCGCGTTGCCGAAGGACGGCGAGACGCTCGAACAGCTGCTCGCGGTGCCGGGCGCGGTCACCGCCACCGCGTCGTCGCGCGCTGTCAGCGCGCCGGAAGCGCGGCCGGGAGCAGCCGTCGACCGCGATCCCGGCACCGGGTGGCTGGCCGCGCCGGACGACCCGAAGCCGAGCCTGACCTTGAAGTTGCCCGCGGCAAGAAGCGTCCAGGGCCTGCGGTTCCGGGCCGACGCCTACCTGAGCGGCTCGCGGCCCGCGGAGGTGACTGTCGCATTCGACGGCGGCGCCTCGCTGAACGCCGCGGTCGACGCGGACGGGTTCGTCCGGTTCCCGCCGCGGCAGGGACGGACGATCAGGATCGACTTCACGGCGACCAAGCCGCTGCAGGACGCGCGGACCAGCCCGGTCGGCGTGACTGAGGTCGAGCTGCTGGGTGCGGACGATCTCCGCAAGGCGGTCGCCCCGCAGGGGCGCGTCCCGACGTACTGCGGCAACGGGCCGGCGGTGCGCGTGGACGGCGTACCGATGCGCACCCAGGTCGCGGCCACGATGCGGGACCTGCTGCAACGGCGGCCGATCGCGTTCAGCCTCTGCGGTCCGCTGTCGACGGTGCCGCTGCGCTCCGGGCATCACCAGCTCGAGCTGGAGCCGAACGGCGGGCTGGTACCGATCGAAGCGACGCTGGCCAAGGCAGGCTTCGGTGACATGGCCGTGACGCCGGTGCAGGGTGTCGACGTGTGGCGTCCGAACCCTGCCGAGCTGACGGTCGAGGTGCCGGGAGCCGACGAGCAGTCCGTCCTGGCGATCGCGCAGAACTACACCGAGGGCTGGGAGGCTTACGACGGCAGCGGCCGGAAGCTCACGCCCATCCGGGTAGGCGGCTGGCAGCAGGGCTGGCTGCTGCCGGCCGGACCGGAGCAGGTGGTCACGGCACGTTTCATGCCGGACCGGACCTACCGCGCCGGGCTGCTGCTCGGACTGGTCGCGCTGATTGCGGTAGCTGCTGTGGCCGTCTTCTTCCCGAAGCGCACGAGCGGCCGTTCGACCAAGCGGTAGCTGACCGCTGCCAGCACGACAGACGCCAGCAACGCCACAGGCAGCTGTACCGCGAACGGCCCGTCCAGCAGTCCTAGTACGACGAACTGGTACGCCACGACGCCGTACGACAGCTGTGCACCGAGCCGCGCCGGGCGGCTGCCCAGCACCTGGACTGTCCGAGCCGTGGGAGTCAGAACCGGGAAGAGCACACAGGCGACGGCCGCGGTGTAGAGGAGGCTCTTGACGAACGCCTGCGCCGGGGTGGGAGCAGAGAGGTCGTAAGGACCGGCCAACGGAGTGGCTGCGATCAGGAGGAGGGCTGCGGCGATTCCCCACAGCGTCCCGGGGACCCTGGTCAGCGTGTCGAGGGTCGACGGGCCGAGCCGACCTGTGGCGCGGGCGACCTGCCAGAGCGCCATGCCCATGCCGACGGCGTACCAGCCGAGGTAGCCGGGCAGCCAGAGACCTGCCTCCGGGTGGCCGGTCGCCATGACCGCGGCCATCCAGACGGGGCCGAGGATCGTCAGGGCAACCAGAACCAGGAGGCGCCAGCGGACGCTGCGTCGCGTGGGGCGCTCGTAGCCGGTCAACAGCCGGCCTAGTCCAGGAAGCAGTAAATAGAAGGGGAGTGGCGTCAGGACCGCCCAGCGCAGGTACGTCGTTGCCGGCTCCGGCACGAGGACGATCGACAGCACCACAGTCACCAGCAGTGCGGGGAGGATGCGCAGGGCGCGGCCACGCAGGTACGGCAAGGTCAGCGGCGGCAGCGTGCCGGAGAACCACGCCAGCACGTGCGGCCGGTAGAGCAGGAACCCGGACAGCGCGCAGAAGATCGCCCAGCCGACGTCCAGCCGCGCCACGACCCCGGCGAACGGCGCCTGCGTGTGCAGCCCGACCTGTGACGTCACAACCGCGGCCGCCGCGATCACCCGCAGGCCGTCGACCGCCGGGAAGCGGGTCATGAGCCTTCTCCCTTGTGGGCGGTCCAGATCGCCGTACCGGGGACGAACCGGCCGCGCTCGGGGCCCCAGCCGCCCCAGACGAGGTCGTGCCCGGCCGGCCACTCCGGCTCCAGGAGGTCGTCGACGACGAACCCGGAGCCGGTCAGCGCCCGGATCCAGTCGCCGGTGGTGCGGTGGTGCTCCGCGTAGACCGGCGTGCCGGCCGCGTCGACCTCGACGTACGGCGTCCGGTCGAAGTACGAATGGGTGATCCGTAGGCCTGCCGGGGACGGGTCGTCGGGCATCGTCCAGCGGATCGGGTGGGTCACCGAGAAGACCAGCAGGCCGCCCGGCCGCAGGACGCGCGCGATCTCGCGGAACGCCGTACCGACGTCGGCCACGAACGGTAGCGCGCCGAACGCCGAGCAGACGATGTCGAACGCCGCGTCCCGGTAGGGGAGCGCGACGGCGTCGGCGGCCACTGTGCGGACCGCGGTGCCGGTGCGAGCGTCGAGCTGCTGCGCCATCCGGAGCTGCTCGACGGATATGTCGAAGGCGACCACGTCGGCGCCCTGGGTCACCAGCCAGCGGGAACACTGCGCGGCGCCGCAGCCGACCTCGAGGATCCGCTTCCCGCGGACGGGCCCGAGCAGCTGCGCCGCCTCCTCGTCGACACCCTCCGGCGACCAGACGAACCGGTCGTCACCGAGGAAGTCGCCGTGCTCGGCCAGGTACTCCGCGGCCGCCGAGTCCCAGTACGTCCGGCTGGCGCGTGACGTCTGGGCCTCCGTCAGCTCGATCCTCTGCGGCTCCACCACCGCATCACCCTAAGGGACCTCGGAGTCTGCAGCCTCCGAGGCCGTGGATCAGTTCTCCAGTTTGTTGTCGGCGTACACGGTCATCGCGTCGCGCAGGTACTCGACGACGGCGTCGTCGCCGTTGCCGATGTTCTGCCGGAACCGCTCGTCGTCGACGTACATCTGTCCGAGACCCTTGTACGCATCCCGTGTCGGCGTCCAGAACAGGCAGGTGACCTCGTAGTGCAGCTGGATCAGCTCCTGCACACTCAGCTCGGTCACGGCGACTCCTTCCGCCTTGAGCGCGGCCAGTCCTTCGTGGACCCGGGTGTAGCCCGTCCGGGCCTTCTCCGCGTCCGCGTCGGTCCAGCCCTGCATCCGCTGGTAGCTCGCGTCGACCGCAGCGTCGCCCCAGCGCTCGCGCGCCTCGGCCTCGTACGGGTTGTGCTCGAATCCTTCGAAGACCTTCTCCGGTGACATCTCTCCTCCTTTCCGCAGGTTCTCGATGGTGGCGTCGACGGTCCGGACCAGCCGGCCCAGGCGCAGCTGCTCCTCGACCAGCCACTCCTTGTGCCTGGCGAGCACCTCGATCACGTCCTGCCCGTCGCGGCGCGCGATCACGTCGCCGACCACGTCCAGGCTCAGTCCGAGGTCCCGGAGCAGGAGGATCTGCTGCAACCGCAGCAGCTGCTCCTGCTCGTAGTACCGCCGCCCGTTGGGGGCGACGCGGGCCGGCACCAGCAGACCGATGGAGTGGTAGTGCCGGAGCGTCCGCGAGGTGACACCGGAGGACCGGGCCACTTCCGCGATCGACCACGCCATTCCCACCGCTCCTTTCCGTCGACAGCCCCGACCGTAGATGTTGCCGTTACGTCAACTTCAAGCCGATTTGGCAGGATCGGGGCCATGAGCGACTTCGCGGCGAGCGCCGTGCCCCTGACCGGCGGGTACGGCGGGCAGACGTTCGCGGTCAGCGCCGGCGACGAGGACGCCGTCATCAAGTTCTACGCGCGGGACCCCGAGCGGGCCGCCGTCGACGCCGCGCTGCTCGAACTGGTGCGCGGGCTGCTGCCGGTGCCGCGGGTTCTGGACCTGAAGCGGGACGGTTCGTACGACGATCCGCCGTACCTGCTGACCGAGCGACTGCCGGGGATCAACCTGCAGGTCTTCCTGGAGACGGCGACCGCGGACCAGCGCCAGAGGGTCGGGACCCAGCTCGGCGAGCTGCTGGCGCGGCTGAGCGGCATGCCGTTCCTGCGGGCCGGCATGTTCCGGGACGGTGAGCTGAGCGTGGAGCCGTTCGGCCTCGGTGACCTGACGGAGTACCTCGCCGGTCTGGACCTGGAGCTGGGCGACGGGTTCGCGGCCGTGATCGACGAGGCGGAGGACCTGCTGGCCGGCGGAGCGGACCGCGCCTGCCTCGTGCACAGCGACTTCAACCCGAAGAACCTGCTGGTCGACCCCGGTACGGCGCGGATCACCGGGCTGATCGACTGGGAGTTCAGCCACGCCGGGTCGCCGTACGCCGATCTTGGCAACCTGCTGCGGTTCTCCGAGGACCCTGTCCTGGCCGCGGCGGTGCTGGAGCCATTGCGTGGGATGGGCCTGGGGGACCGGCTGGTCGAGCGTGGCCGGGCCGCCGACCTGTGGGCGCTGCTGGACCTCGCCCAGCGGGCCGCGGAGAACGAGGTGGCGGCCGCCGCGCACCGGCTGGTCTCCCGAATGGCGGACACGGGCACGCTGGCCGGCGGCCGTCCGCCCCTCGGCGTCGTACATTGAGAACAGTGGCACGTCGGGAGACCTCGGCGGGCGGCCGGTGACCCCGGGTGCCCCAGGTTGTGCTGTCTTCGTCAAGACCGGTATTCTGTGAGATGCGCTATGGGCCCGCGCGACCTCGGACGGAGCAGGCTCGTGACTCGCAGCAGTCGGTGGTGAATCTGTCGTCGTCAGGCAATCCCGCGGTTTGGTGCGATCCAAAGGACCATGGCACAACCGCACGACACCACCAGTCCACGGAGCAACCCACCACATGACGGCCAGCATCGAGGCTCCCCTCGACCCCGCAGTGCGCAACACCCCGCAGGTAGCGGTCAATGACATCGGGTCGGAGGAAGACTTCCTCGCGGCGATCGATCAGACCATCAAGTACTTCAACGACGGCGACATCGTCGAGGGCACCATCGTCAAGGTCGACCGGGACGAGGTCCTGCTCGACATCGGTTACAAGACCGAGGGCGTGATCCCCTCCCGCGAACTGTCGATCAAGCACGACGTCGACCCGAACGAGGTCGTCAACGTCGGCGACCACGTCGAGGCCCTGGTTCTCCAGAAGGAGGACAAGGAAGGCCGTCTGATCCTCTCGAAGAAGCGCGCCCAGTACGAGAAGGCCTGGGGCACGATCGAGAAGATCAAGGAGGAGGACGGCGTCGTCACCGGCACCGTCATCGAGGTCGTCAAGGGTGGTCTCATCCTCGACATCGGCCTCCGTGGCTTCCTCCCGGCCTCGCTCGTCGAGATGCGCCGGGTCCGCGACCTCCAGCCGTACGTCGGCCAGGAGATCGAGGCGAAGATCATCGAGCTGGACAAGAACCGCAACAACGTGGTCCTGTCCCGCCGCGCCTGGCTGGAGCAGACCCAGTCCGAGGTGCGGATGAACTTCCTCACCCAGCTGCAGAAGGGCCAGATCCGCAAGGGCGTCGTGTCCTCGATCGTCAACTTCGGTGCGTTCGTGGACCTCGGCGGCGTCGACGGCCTGGTGCACGTGTCGGAGCTGTCCTGGAAGCACATCGACCACCCGACCGAGGTCGTCGAGGTCGGCCAGGAGGTCACCGTCGAGGTGCTGGACGTCGACATGGACCGCGAGCGCGTCTCGCTGTCGCTGAAGGCGACCCAGGAAGACCCGTGGCAGCAGTTCGCCCGGACCCACCAGATGGGCCAGATCGTGCCCGGCAAGGTCACCAAGCTGGTTCCGTTCGGTGCGTTCGTCCGCGTGGAGGAGGGCATCGAGGGTCTGGTGCACATCTCCGAGCTGGCCGAGCGGCACGTCGAGATCCCGGAGCAGGTCGTCCAGGTCAACGACGACGTCATGGTCAAGATCATCGACATCGACCTGGAGCGGCGCCGGATCTCGCTGTCGCTCAAGCAGGCCAACGAGGGTGTCGACCCGGTCTCGGACGACTTCGACCCGACGCTCTACGGCATGACGGCGACGTACGACGAGCAGGGCAACTACATCTACCCGGAGGGCTTCGACCCGGAGACGGGCGAGTGGCTCGAGGGCTTCGACAAGCAGCGTGAGGAGTGGGAGCGGCAGTACGCCGAGGCCCACGCGCGCTGGGAGGCCCACAAGAAGCAGATCGAGGAGGCCAAGACGGCCGACGTGGAGGCCGGCGAGGCGTCCTCGTACTCCTCGGCCGCTGCCCCGAAGGACGACGCCCCGGTCGAGGGTGCGCTCGCTTCCGACGAGGCGCTGCAGGCGCTCCGCGAGAAGCTGACCGGCCAGGGCTGATCGGCTAGCTCACTCCGAGACCCCCGCATCCGCACCGGATGCGGGGGTCTCGCACGTCCGCCCCACGCTGACCTTGAGCACCCACCAACCATTTCGCCGGCCCGAAAACGGTTGGTTGGTGCCCAAAGTCGAGGGGCGGCTAGGGTGCGGGGGTGCTGAGAGTGGGACTGACCGGCGGGATCGGATCCGGGAAGAGCGCGGTGTCGGCGCGGCTGGCGGAGCGCGGGGCCGTGGTGATCGACTCGGACGTGCTGGCCCGGGAAGTGGTTGCGAAGGGCACCGACGGGCTGGCCGAGGTGGTGGCCGCGTTCGGTTCCGGCGTACTGACGGCCGCGGGCGAGCTGGACCGGCCGGCGGTCGGGAAGATCGTGTTCGGCGACGACGCCGCTCGGCGGAAGCTCGAGGCGATCATCCACCCGCGGGTCCGGGCACGGGCCGCGGAGATCGAGGACCAGGCGGACGCGGACGCGATCGTCGTCCACGACATCCCGCTGCTGGTCGAGACCGGTCAGGCCGACCGCTTCGACGTGGTGCTCGTGGTCGACGTACCGGTCGAGGTCCAGCTGCGGCGGCTGACCACGCAGCGCGGCATGGACGCCGCGGAGGCCGAGCAACGGATCGCCAGCCAGGCCTCCCGCGAGGACCGGCTCGCGGTCGCGGACGTGGTGGTCGACAACTCCGGCAGCCTGGCCGACCTGGACCGCCGCGTGGACGAGGTGTGGAACACATTCACGGACCGGTCAGGCCACGGTCCGGACACGAAAAGGTGACCCCTGCGCGGTAAATGATGTTTCCGGGACCGGCTGTACGAGAATCTGTCCCGGTCCGGCCCGCGGTGATCATGCTCGGCAGTTCGTCAGCAGTTCGTCGGGGAGGCCGGCCACGGACCGGTGCGCCCCGCGCCGGTCCGGACGTCCGAGGTTGGGAGGATGGCGTGGTTTGTCCGCGCTGCAGCTCTGACGTCCCCGAGGTGTCGCACTTCTGTCATCACTGTGGCAGCGACGTGCGCACCGGGGACGCGGAGCGGAAGAACGCGTACGCCGCGAGGCCGGACGAGCCGGTGGCGTCGTTCAAGCTGGTCTCGACAATCATGCCGCAGGGCTCCGGCCAGCAGCCGTACACCTACAAGGTCGCGCTGGGCATCGCCCTGCTGCTGACCGTGGTGACGGCCGCGCTCGGCGCGCTGCCGGTGGCGATCATGATCGCGGCGTTCGCGATCCCGATCGTCTACATCATCTACTTGTACGACGTGAACCTCTGGGAGGACGAGCCGATCCCGGTGGTCGCCGCAGCCTTCGTGCTGACCGGCGTACTCGCCGCGGTGTTCACCTGGCTCTGGTCCGACCAGCTCGCGCTCTCCATCGACACGATCGGCAGTAACAGCGCCGGGCCGTCGTTGCGGGACCTGCTGATCCTGCTGTTGCTGGTGCCCGTGGTGTCCGAGCTGATCCGCCAGGTCGGCCCGCTCTACCTCGCGTCGCGGCCGCGGTACGACGACCTGATGGACGGCTTCACCTTCGGCGTCGTGGCCGGCGTCGGCTTCGCGTGCTTCGAGACCCTGGTGCTGCACTGGGGCTGGATCAGCGGCGGCTTCGCCGGACCGGGCAGCAGCGCCGGGACGTGGATCTCGATCGTCGTACTGCACGGCTTCATCAAGCCGCTGATCTACGGCTCGGCGACCGGTCTCGCGGGTGCGGAGTTCTCCGGCCTCGGTGAGGGGTACGACGGGTTCACGCCGCGCTGGGTGGGCGCTCTGCTCCAGGCGATGGCGGTGAACGCGCTGTTCCACGGCGGTGTGTACCTGCTGGCGTTCGTCGGCGGGCACGGCTCGACGATCGGCTCGATCCTCGGCGTGGTCTGGGGCCTGTTACTGCTCGGCGCGCTGATCATCCGGGTCCGGACGGTCTTGCACAAGGGTCTGCTCGAGGCGGCGCTGGAGTCGGCCGCGCGTGGTGGTTCCAACCACGCGTCCGGGGACCTGGCGTTCTGCTCGCGCTGCGAGATGCCGCTCCTGCCGCACTCCGACTTCTGCTCCGCCTGCGGTAACTCGGTCCGTTCGGTGCCGAAGTCCGCACGTGGGGTATCAGCGACGACGACCGGCGCGACGACTGGGGAGACGCGGGCATGAGCAACCAGCAGCCGCCGTACGGTGGTCAGGGCGGACAGCAGCCGTACGGCGGACAGCCGGGGCAGCACGGACAACAGCCGGGCCAGCCCGGGCAGCAGGGCCAGCCTGGGCAGCACGCGCAGCCGGGGCAGCCGGGTCAGCAGCCTGGTTACGGGCAGCAGCCGGGGTATGGGCAGCAGCCGCCCCAGCAGCCGGGCTACGGCGGCCAGCAGCCGCCCTACCCGTCGCAGGGCCAGCCACCGCAGGGCCAGCCTCCGCAGGGCTTCCCCGGTCAGCAGCCGCAGTACCAGCAGCAACAGCAGCAGGGGTACCCGGGTCAGCAGCAGGGCTTCCCCGGTCAGCAGCAGTACGGCGGCCAGCAGCAGTACGGCGGGTACAACCAGCAGCCGCCGCGCAAGGGCGGTGGCAGCAGCAAGACCCTGCTGATCGCGGGTGGCGCGTTCGCCGCGGTCGCGATCATCGGCGTCGTACTGGCGCTGATCTTCCGCGGCGGCGACGACGAGACCGCCAACCCGAACCCGGCCCCGACGTCCGAGCCGACCTCCCAGCCGACGGAACAGCCGACCGGGGAACCGACGGGCGAGCCGACGGAGGAGCCGACCGGTTCGCCGACCACGTCGCCGAGCGAGGAGCCCACCGGGGAGCCCAGCAACGGCGACGAGGGCATCCAGGTCGCCGAGGGCATCTACGTGAAGCCCCAGCCCGGCTACATCCGCAAGAGCCTCAAGGACTTCAAGGGCGTCTACCTGCTCAAGCAGGGCGAGGCCTACTTCATGGTGCAGGCCGCCAAGGGCGGCGGTACGACGGCCGCGACCCTGCTGCCGCAGCTGCTGAAGGCGGAGACCAAGGGCCTGTCCGGGGTCAAGTCCAACCAGCCGAAGGAGACCCGGCCGGGGCCGGACGACAAGACCCCGGTCAAGGTCGTGATGACGCAGAGCTACAGCGCGGTCGCGACGACCCAGAGCGGCAGTATGTCCGTGGTCGGGTTCGTCGCGGTGATCGAGCGCAACGACGGCGTACTGACCGCGATTCGCGTGTACGGGCGCCGCGACAAGCTCGCCAGCGTCGACGCGGACTCCACGGCGATGCTGCGGTCGGTGGTCAAGAGTCAGTGAGCGGAAAGCGAGACAAGGGCGCGGGCGGCAACCCCTGGGTCAACCAGCCCGGGCCGGACGCCGACGACGACGTCGAGCCGGAGGAGCAGCTCCCGCCGTCGCCCTGGAACCTCGAGGTCCAGCCGCCCCCGTCACCGTGGGGCGGCCAGGCCGGCCCGGGCGGGGGCAGCGGCCCCGGCGGCGGGCCGGGGCCTGGCGGTGGGCCGGCGACGGAGACGTCGTCGGCCTGGGGTGACAAGGTCGGGCCGCCGTCGCTGCGCCGGCCGCCGCCGCCGAAGAAGAAGCTCGCGATCCCGCCGCTGCTGATCCCGATCGGCGCCGGCCTGCTCGTGGTCGCGATCGTGGCCGTCGTCCTGGTGGCGCTGTCCGGCGGCGACGAGAAGGCCGGCCCGACGACGCCCAGTACGCCGGTCAGTACGCCGACCGCGCCGAAGTCGTCGTACCAGCCGCCGCCGAACGCGCTCCCGGTCGGGTTCGGGGTCTCGATCGTCCCCGTCCAGGGCTGGGTCGAGGTCACCAAGGAGAAGCGCGGCAAGCAGGTCGCGATCTACCCGCCGAACAAGACCGAGGACGCGCGGGCGTTCTTGTGGGTGCGCCAGAAGCAGGACGTCACCGCGAACGCGTACGTGCTCGGGATCGTCGAGGGCGAGACCGAGGAGGAGATCGCCCAGCTCGGCAACGTACGGAACCTGCCGTGCCCGAAGGACGTCTTGGTGGAGTGCGTCGCACTCGACTACACGTCCTCCTACAAGCACGCCGACGGCACGGAGGTGAAGGTGAAGGGCTCCGTCGAGGCGTACCGGCGCAAGGACGGCGTGGTCACCGCGCTGGACTTCCGGACCCGGGCCGACTTCGCCCAGAAGGCCGAGGCGGACGCCGCGGTGATGAAGAAGTCCGTGATCGACAGCCTGTGACCGAAGCCGTGTGACTGAAGCCCTGTGGGCAGTGCAGCATCCCCAGAACTACCGCGAGGAAGAACTATGAGTCAGCAGTACGGTCCACCGCCGGGCCCGCCGCCGGCACCCGCTCCCGGCGGTTGGGGCACCGGGCAGCAGGCGCCGCACGCCCCCCACGGTCCGCAGGGCCCGCAGGGCGGTCCGGGCGGTGCCGGCGGCGGCGTGCCAGGCGGTCGCGGGCCGGGTGGTGGCGGGCCGGGTGGTGGCTGGGGTCCCGGCCCGATGCGGCCGAGCCACCCGCCGAAGCCGAACCGGACGCCGTGGATCATCATGGCCGCCGCGATCGTCGCGGTCCTGCTGGTCGCGGTCGGCGTCGTACTGCTGGTGAACGGCAAGGACGACACGCCGGTGGCGGGCGGGGACGGCCCGCAGACGCCGGAGCCGATCGGCACCATGTACACGCCGTCGCCGACGCCGACCCCGGACGACGCCAAGGGCCCGAACGACGTCGGCGTCGAGGTCGGCTACGGGATCTGGTTCACGCCGTCCAAGGGCTGGCTGCCGGACTGGGACAAGACCAAGGCCGGGAAGAACTACATCCTCCAGCAGTTCAACGCCCGCGGGCTGATCGACGGGTACTACTGGGTCCGCCAGACCGAGCTGTACGACGCCAAGGGCTTCGCGGAGCACCTGGTCGACGTCGAGTCGAACGGGATGGAGGGTGTGCGGATCGGCCAGGGCACCGTGTGCCGGCCGGCGAACCCGAAGATCAAGGCCTGCTACGCGCTCACCTACACCGGGATCTGGGTCGCGAAGAACGGCACCCGGATCCCGTTCCAGGGCTTCGTGACCGCCTACCAGGACCAGTTCGACCGGGTGACGGCCACCGACGCGGGTCTCGAGGTCCGGGTCTACGCCCGCCGCGTGAACGAGCTGATCTACATGAACAACAGCGTGATCAAGAGCTTCTGAGGGCCCGATCTGGGCTCTGACCTGGGATTTTTAGAAACTGTCGGCGGGCGGCCGTACGGTGGAGGGCATGAGACAGGTGTCGGAACTCCAGCGGATGGTCGCCCCGCTGAAGGTGGTGTCGGACTTCGAGCCGGCGGGTGACCAGCCCGCCGCGATCGCGGACCTGGAGCGGCGGATCAACGCCGGCGAGCAGGACGTCGTGCTGCTCGGCGCGACCGGGACCGGGAAGACCGCGACCGTCGCCTGGCTGGCCGAGCGAATCCAGCGCCCGATGCTGATCCTGCAGCCGAACAAGACGCTCGCCGCCCAGTTCGCGAACGAGCTGCGCCAGTTCTTCCCGGCCAACGCCGTCGAGTACTTCGTGTCGTACTACGACTACTACCAGCCGGAGGCGTACGTCCCGCAGACGGACACCTACATCGAGAAGGACTCCTCGATCAACGAGGAGGTCGAGCGGCTGCGGCACTCGGCGACCTGGTCGCTGCTCACCCGCCGCGACGTGATCGTGGTCGCGACCGTGTCCTGCATCTACGGCCTGGGCTCCGCCGACGAGTACCTGAACCGGATGATCCACGTGAAGGTCGGCACCGAGATGGACCGCGACGGCCTGCTCCGCAAGCTCGTCGGGGTGCAGTACGCGCGCAACGACCTGGCCGGCACCCGCGGCACGTTCCGGGTCCGCGGCGACACGCTCGAGGTCTTCCCGGTGTACCAGGAGCTCGCCGTCCGGGTGGAGTTCTTCGGCGACGAGATCGAGCGGCTGATGACGCTGCACCCGCTCACCGGCGAGGTGCTGAGCGAGGAGGACGAGCTCTACATCGGCGCCGCGACGCACTACGTGACCGCGCCGGAGAAGATGGAGCGCGCGATCACCTCGATCGAGGCCGAGCTGGAGGAGCGGCTGGCGGAGCTCGAGCGCAATGGGCAGCTGCTGGAGGCGCAGCGGCTCCGGATGCGGACGACGTACGACATCGAGATGATGCGCCAGATCGGGACCTGCTCCGGCATCGAGAACTACTCGCGGCACACCGACGGCCGCGAGCCGGGCTCGGCGCCGCACTGCCTGCTGGACTACTTCCCCGAGGACTTCGTGCTGGTCATCGACGAGTCGCACGTCACGGTGCCGCAGATCGGCGGGATGTACGAGGGCGACATGTCCCGGAAGCGGACCCTGGTCGAGCACGGGTTCCGGCTGCCGTCCGCGATGGACAACCGGCCACTGCGCTGGGAGGAGTTCCTGGAGCGGATCGGCCAGACGGTGTACCTGTCCGCGACCCCGGGGCAGTACGAGCAGGACAAGTCCGACGGGTACGTCGAGCAGATCATCCGGCCGACCGGCCTGGTCGACCCCGAGGTGATCGTGAAGCCGACCAAGGGCCAGATCGACGACCTGATCCACGAGATCCGGGCCCGGGTCGAGCGCGACGAGCGGGTGCTGGTCACCACGCTGACCAAGAAGATGTCAGAGGACCTGACCGACTACCTGCTCGAGATGGGCATCCGGACCAGGTACCTGCACAGCGAGGTGGACACGCTGCGGCGCGTCGAGCTGCTGCGCGAGCTGCGGATGGGCGAGTTCGACGTCCTGGTCGGCATCAACCTGCTCCGCGAGGGCCTGGACCTGCCGGAGGTGTCGCTGGTCGCGATCCTGGACGCGGACAAGGAAGGCTTCCTGCGGTCGGGCCGGTCGCTGATCCAGACCATCGGCCGCGCCGCGCGGAACGTGTCCGGTCAGGTGTTCATGTACGCCGACAAGATCACGCCGTCGATGGAGCAGGCGATCGACGAGACCAACCGGCGCCGGGCGAAGCAGATCGCCTACAACGAAGAGCACGGGGTCGACCCGCAGCCGCTGCGGAAGAAGATCGCCGACATCACCGACATGCTCGCCCGCGAGGACGCCGACACCGCCGAGCTGCTCGGCTCCGGCCGCACGCAGTCCCGCGGCAAGGCGCCGGTGCCGGGCGGCGGGAAGGCCAAGGCGGGGGAGAAGGCGAAGGAGCTGGCCGGCGGCCTGCCGTCGTCCGACCTGGCGGACCTGATCCAGCAACTCACCGACCAGATGCACAACGCCGCCGCCGAACTCCAGTTCGAGGTCGCCGCCCGCTTCCGCGACGAAATCTCCGAACTGAAAAAGGAACTCCGCCAAATGACCAACGCCGGCGCCAAGTAGCCGGGCGAGGGGCCGGATCAGGGGCGGGACGATCTCTGGTCCTGGCCCGGGGGGCGGTTTACGGTACGGCGGTGGTGGTTTATGGCGGGCCGATTGTGGATACGCATGTGCACCTGCAGCTTGGGCAGGACGCGGCGATGCGGGGGTTCGGGGCGCATCGGGCGGGGGACTACCTGACGCAGGCGGGTGGGCTGGACGTTCGGAACGCCGCGGCGCTGGTGATGGCGCCGGAAGGGCGGCCGGAGGAGACCCGTCGGCTGAACGACCTGGTGCTGCAGCTGCACCGGGAAGACGAGCGCTGGCTGCCGCTGTGCTCGGTGCACCCGCACGACGGCGACGCCGCCCTCGCGGAGATCGACCGCGTCGCCGAGGCCGGCGCGAAGGGCTTCAAGCTGCACCCGAACACGCAGGCGTTCGATCTCGGCGACGAGCGGGTCGCCGCCGTGGTGCAGCGAATCGCCACGCACGGCGTACCGGTGCTGTTCGACGGCTACTCGCCGGTCGACCCCTTCCAGCCAGGCAAGTTCGTCAAGCTCTCGATGGGCGTTCCGGACGCGCAGATCATCATCGCCCACGCGCTCGGCCAGCGGTTCGCCGAGCTGATGGTGTACGACGTACTGACGAAGTTCCCGGACCTGTGGAGCCGCAACATCTGGGTCGACCTGTCGTTCAGCGGCGCGCTGTACGCCGACTCGCCGTTCCGGGAGCAGTTCGCCTGGAGCATCCGCCGGGTCGGGGTGGACCGCCTGCTCCTCGGGTCCGACTATCCGCTCGGCGGGATCGGGTCGGCACTGGCCGCCCTGGACACCCTCGGCTTCACGGCCGACGAGCAACGGGCGATTGCCCACGACAACGCGGTCAAACTGTTCGGGTTGGACGTGTGACATGGCACGACTGAGCGCCTCCGACATCCTCGAGTACTGCCTGGCCAAGCCCGGCGCCTGGCAGGACGAGCCGTGGGAGGGGGACGTGGTGGCGAAGGTGGGGCCGAAGATCTTCGCGTTCCTCGGGGCCGGCAGCGTCGGGCTCAAGTGCGGGGCGAACCGGGAGGAAGCGGACGAGCTGGTCGACACCTACCCGGACGACGTCAGCAAGATGGCGTACATCGGGCGGTCGGGGTGGAACACGGTGCGGTTCGGGGGAGCCGTGCCGGACGACGAGGTGCTCGAGCTGATCGACGCGTCGTACGAGACGATCGTCGCGAAACTGCCCAGGAGCCAGCGTCCCGGGTGAGCTCCGGGGCGGTTTGATAGACGGCTTCAACCAAACACGGTTCGCAACTATTCCCTCACCTGCCTGTGATGATTTCGACAGGCGGACAGCGGGCACCGGATTTGGAGACTTGGACGCCGAACCGTCAGAATAGGTCCGGAGAAGGGGAGTATTCCTTTCGCGGCGGCATCGTCATCACGGTCGGGACCCAGTGCCTGACCCGGTGCCTCCGGCGTCACTCGTCACTCAGGGTGATGCGGAAGAGACCTTCGGAGTTAGCTGTCTCGGTCTGAGCTCCGGAGGATACTTGTGCACGTAGCTGACTACGTCTGGTACATCACCGTCGGCCTGCTGCTCGCGCTGCTGGCGTTCGACGTCTTCGTCATCGGCCGCCGGCCGCACGAGCCGAGCACCCGAGAATCGGCCACCGCGATCGCCTTCTACGTCGGCCTCGCGGTGATCTTCGGCCTCGGGGTCTGGTGGTTCTCCGGAGGTCAGTACGCGGGCGAGTTCTTCGCCGGCTGGCTCACCGAGTACAGCCTGAGCGTCGACAACCTGTTCATCTTCCTGATCATCATGTCCAGGTTCGGCGTGCCGAGGCAGTACCAGCAGACCGCGCTGCTGATCGGCATCATCCTGGCGCTGGTGTTCCGCGGCATCTTCATCGCGGTCGGCGCCGCGGCGATCAACCAGTTCTCCTGGGTCTTCTACCTGTTCGGCGCGTTCCTGGTCTACACCGCGATCCACCTGGCGAAGCAGGGTGAGAACGACGACGAGGACTTCAAGGAGAACGCGGTCATCCGGTTCGCGAAGCGCCGGCTGAACGCGACGCACGAGTACAACGGCGTGAAGCTCACCGTCGTGCAGAACGGCAAGCGGATGGTCACGCCGATGCTGATCGTGATCATTGCGCTCGGCACCACGGACCTGCTGTTCGCGCTCGACTCGATCCCGGCGATCTACGGCCTGACCCAGGAGCCGTTCCTGGTCTTCACCGCGAACGTCTTCGCGCTGATGGGTCTGCGGCAGCTGTACTTCCTGCTCGGCGACCTGCTCCGCCGCCTGATCTACCTGTCGCTCGGCCTGTCGGTCGTGCTCGCGTTCATCGGCGTGAAGCTGGTCCTGCACGCGATGCACGTGAACGAGCTGCCGTTCATCAACGGCGGCCACCACATCGAGTGGGCCCCGGAGATCCCGATCTGGTTCTCGCTCGGCTTCATCATCATCACGCTCGGCATCACCACGGTCGCCAGCCTGGTGAAGTCCCGCAAGCTGCAGGCCGAGACGTCGGCGGCGGTGGGCTCCGCGACGCCGGACGAGCGTTCGGAGGACGGACCGGTCCAGGACGAGCCGGTCCAGGACCAGGTGCAGCACAAGAGCTGACTCAGACCGACGTCGCCCCCGGATCGCCGACGCGATCCGGGGGCGACGTACGTCTGCGGCAATGCCAGAAGCGGGCGGCGTCAGAAGCGGGCGGCGGTCACCAGCGTCGCTCGGCGATCGTCGGTCAGGGCCTCGTTCTCCAGCCGCTTGCCGGTCTCGGAGGCGTGCAGCATCCCCGCGGCGGAGACGAAGCCGACGTGGTGCACCCGCTTGCCCTCGCGGGCGAAGAAGTACAGGTCGCCGGGCCGCGCCTCGTCGATCGGGATGTTCGGCAGGGTGTCCGCCTGGTCGTGCGCGTCCCGCGGCGTACGCA
Source organism: Kribbella sp. HUAS MG21 (assembly GCF_040254265.1). Classification (GTDB taxonomy): domain Bacteria; phylum Actinomycetota; class Actinomycetes; order Propionibacteriales; family Kribbellaceae; genus Kribbella. Next base: position 7,503,168 of record NZ_CP158165.1, on the reverse strand, counting down.
GCCCGAGGACCCGGCTGACGGTGTGGATCAGCCCCGAGCAGTCCAGCCCGTACGCCGACGTACCGCCCCACAGGTACTCGAGCCCGAGGAACAGCTCGCCAAGCCGCAACCGGTCCTCCGGCTCCGACGGCTCCGACACAGACCGCAGTACGGCGTCCTGCAGCCAGCCGGAGCCACCGTCAGGGGTGGCGACCCGCGTGTACCCGTCGGCGTGCTCGTCCGACGCCAGCACCGTCGCGAACGACAGCTCGGCCAGCGGCCGGCCGCCGGGCTCGGCCAGTAGCGAAGCCGTCGGTGCGGCGATGGCGACCGGGTCCGACGCGCTCTGCGGGAGTTCGCCGAGGTGGCTCGACGGGACCCAGCCCGGGTATCCGAGGGCGTCCTGCGACGACGGCTGCCACGGCGCGACGATCTCCGACCAGCCGTCGCGCTCCGAGCGGACCAGCACGGGCTCGGCGAACAGCAGCTGGGTCAGTGTCCGGCCGTGCAGCCCGAGCCGGGTTTCGGTGTCCATCGACTTGGCCCAGGCGGCGACGTCCGGTTGTGCGGAGATGGCCGGGGCGTCGATGTCACGCGGCGCGTCCGGCGCGGTCCAGACCGTGCTGACCGGGACCTTGGTGGCGGCTAACTTCATGACCTCAACCCTGTCACGCCGAGTCCGGGAGCAGAAGGCAGGTGGATCAGCGCGCCGTCGTACCGGATCCCGCCGGTCACCGGCGGCTCGCGCAGCCACCAGGCGGCGTCGAGGTCGTTGACCGTCGTCGTCGGGTACGCCGACACCAGCGCGGCCGCCGCGCCGACGCCGACCGGGCCCTCCATCATGCAGCCGACGATCGCGCCGAGGCCGTGCTCGCGGGCCAGTTCGAGGAGGGTCCGCGCCGGTGCCAGCCCGCCGCACTTGGCCAGCTTCACGTTGACCAGGTCGGCCGCGCCGCGGCGGATCACGTCCACCAGGTCGCGGACGCCGTACACGGACTCGTCGGCGAGGATCGGCGTGCCGACGCGGTCGGTCACCCACGCCATGCCGTCCAGGTCGGCCGCGGCAACCGGCTGCTCGACGAGCTCGATCGCGCACCCGGCGTCCTCCAGCGCGCGGATCACGGTGACCGCCTCGCGCCGGGTCCAGCCCTGATTGGCGTCCAGCCGGAGCCGCGGCTCGGGGCCGATCGCGTCGCGGACCCGGCGGACCCGCTCGATGTCACCGGTCGCGTCCGTGCCGACCTTGATCTTGAGGACGTCGAAGCCGTCCGCGACCCGCGCCTTGCCGGCCTCGGCGAGGGTGTCCGCGTCGCCGACCGACAGCGTCATGTCGGTGCGCACGACGTCGACCGTCGAGCCGAGGAAGCCGTGCATCGGCTGCCCGCGCCGGCGGGCCGCGAGGTCGTGCAGCGCCACGTCGACCGCGTCCTTCGCGCCGAAGTTCCCGACCGCCGCGCCCTGCACGCGGCGCAGCGCCTCGGTGAGGTCGTCCGGACCGAGTCCGTCGAGCGCGGTCGCGATCGGCCCTTCGATGCAGGCCTGGGAACCGGCGAGCGAGTCGCCGGTGACCTTCCACACCTGCGGCGCCTCACCCCAGCCGCTGAGCTCGCCGTCGCTGATCTCGACGAGCAGCGACTCGACGTGGGTCGCCGTACGCAGCGCGGTGACGAACGGGGTGTGCAGCGGCGCCGAAACCAGATGCGTGGTGAGCTTCACCGCACCGCCTCCAGGTTGTGCCGGTGGTTCCACGCCTCGAGCGCGATCGCCGCGATGAGCTGTTGCGCCTCGGTGTCCGGCAGCTCCGACGTCGTACACACGACCAGCACGAACGGCTCGGCGTCCTTCGGGTAGACGATGCCGCCGTCGTGCCGGATCCGGGTGTCCCAGCCGTTCTTGTGCTCGACGCGGGTCCGTTTCGGCAGCAGCGCGGGGATCTCGCCGTTCCACTGGTTGCCGGCCAGCAGTTCGCGCAGGTACTCGCCGGCGTCGTCCTTCCGGTTGCCGACCGCAACGAGCACGCCGGCCATCCCGGCCGGGCTCATCAGGTTGCTGATCCCGGCGCGCGCCGCCGGGACGTCGTCGATACCGCGCCGGACCTGGGAGGCCGGTGCGGGCGAGCTGGGCAGCGTCGCCTCGACCAGGGCGGCGTTGGCGGCCGCGACCCCGACCTGTTCGAGCACCAGGTTCGTCGCCAGGTTGCTGGACCGGGCGATCATCTCCGTCGCCAGCCAGGTGAGCGGCACCTTCTTGCCCAGCTGCTGCCAGGTCTTCGGCGCCTCGTCCTCGTCCGGGTTCACCCCGAACCGGCCGCCGGCCGCGGACGCGAAGTCGTTGTGCACGAGCACCGGCTGGAAGAGCTCGAGCTCACCGGCCTCGACCTTGCGCATCATCGCCATCGCCACCGGCAGCTTCATCGTGCTCGCCGAGTAGTGCGGCCGCTCCGCCTCGTGCACGAACACCGGCGTGCCGTCCAACCGGCCCAGCCAGACCCCGAACTCCCCGCTCCCGTCGACCCGCCGAAGCAGCTCCGCGATTCCCATGCGGTCACCCAATCACAACGCAGGACCTGGCAGACTTCCCAGGGTGTCCCGGGCTCTCGGCATCCTTCTCGGCTTCGCTGCCGACCGTGTCTTCGGCGATCCGCGACGCTTCCACCCGGTGGCCGGCTTCGGCCGTACGGCGGCCCGCGTCGAGAAGCATGTGTACGCCGACTCGCGTCCTCACGGTGCCGCTTACGCGGCCGTGCTCGTCGGATCCACAACGGTTCTGGGCCTTGCGATCGAGCGGCTGACCCGAAGGCATCCGATCGTCCACACCGCAGCCACTGCGGCGGCCACCTGGACTGTCCTCGGCGCCCGCAGCCTCGAGCGGGAGGCCGAGGCCATGGCCGCGCTGCTGGAGGACAAGGACATCCCGGCCGCGCGGGATCGGCTCAGCCACCTGTGCGCCCGCGAGGCGACGTACCTGGAGGCCGACGAGCTGGCCCGCGCGACCGTGGAGTCGATCGCCGAGAACACCTCCGACGCCTGCGTCGCGCCGCTGCTCTGGGGTGGTGTGCTCGGCATCCCGGGCCTGCTCGGGTACCGCGCGGCGAACACGCTCGACGCGATGGTCGGCTACCGGTCGCCGAAGTACGAGAACTTCGGGTGGGCGGCGGCGCGCCTGGACGACGTACTCAACCTGCTGCCCGCCAGGGTGTGCGCGGCGCTGACCGGGCTCGCGGCCGGGCGACCGGCCGACGCCGGGGCGGTCTGGCGGCGGGACGCCGGCAAGCACCCGAGCCCGAACGCCGGACCGGTCGAGGCCGCGTTCGCGGGTGCGCTCGGGCTGACGCTGGGCGGGACGAACAGCTACGGCAGCTACCAGGAGGACCGCGGCACGCTGGGCGACGGTCCGGCGCCGGCCGTCGCCGACGTTCGCCGTACGGCGGAACTCGCCAAGCGGGTCGGCATCGCGGCGGCGGGGGTCGCGGCGGGCATCGCCCTGCTCAGGAAGGGGCAGCGATGGGGTTGAGTCACCGCCCGTTGCGGATCGCGCTGATCCGGCACGGGGAGTCCGAGGCGAATCTGGACAAGACGATCTACGAGCGCACTCCGGACCACGCCGTCCCGCTGACACCGCACGGCCACGAGCAGGCGGCCAAGGCGGGGCGGGAGCTGCGGGAGCTGTTCGAGAACGAGCCGGTGCGCGTGTACGTGTCGCCGTACCTGCGGGCGCGGCAGACGCTGGACTCGCTCGGGCTGGACGACCTGATCGGCCTGGCGCGCGAGGAGCCGCGGCTGCGCGAGCAGGACTGGGCGAACCTGCAGGACACCGAGGACATCGAGCGGCAGGAGCAGCTCCGCGACTCGTTCGGGCACTTCTTCTACCGGTTCACGCACGGCGAGTCGGGGTCGGATGTGTACGACCGGGTGTCGACGTTCCTGGAGACGATGCACCGCGACTTCGAGAAGCCGAACGCGCCGCGCAACGTGCTGCTGGTGTCGCACGGGCTGACCATGCGGCTGTTCTGCATGCGATGGTTCCACTGGTCGGTGCGGTTCTTCGAGTCGCTGCGGAACCCGGGCAACGCGGAAACACGCGTGCTGCTGCGGCAACCCGATTTCCGGTACAAGCTGGATCGGCCGTTCGAGCAGTGGACACCCTACGAACCGACGGAACGGGAGCGATCGGCATGGTTGTAGCGCAGACGCGGGAGGCCGTACTCGACCTGCTGGCGAGCCTGTCGCCCGCGCAGCTCAGCAGGATCAGAGCACCGTTCGACACCCCGGACCACAAGGAGTGGACGTACCTGCCGGGGGACCGGCCCGGCTTGCCGCTGTCCGAGCTGACGCCCGCGCAGCAGGTGCTGGCGAAGCGCCTGGTCGAGCTCGGCTGCAGCGAACGTGGCGCGGCGGACTCCTGGGCGGTGCTGGACGCGGAGGTGATCCTGCGCGGGATCCCGGCGCTGCCGGAGTCCGGCGACTGGGAGGGCTCGGTGCTCGGCGGCCGGTACTTCCTGCGCGTGCTCGGCGACCCGTCCGGGACGGAGCCGTGGGCGTGGCGGCTGAACGGGCACCACCTCGCGATCCACGTGACGGTGGTGGACGGCGCGATCGCGTTCACCCCGCAGTTCATCGGCTCCAACCCGGCCGAAGTACTGAGCGGACCGGAGACCGGACGGCGGTTCCTCGCGGCCGAGCAGGACCTGGGCTTCCAGCTCCTGCACGCCCTGGAGCCCGGCCAGCTGGAGGTGGCGCTCGTCTCGCCCGAGGCTCCCGACGACATCCTGACCCGCCACGACCCGGTCGCCGACGCGTCGCTGCTGCACCGCGGCCTGGCGTACGGCGACATGACCGAGGACCAGCGCCAGCTCCTCAGCCTGCTGGTCGGCCAGTACGTCGGCCGCGCCGCCGGCCCGATCGGCCTGCAGACCTGGCAGGACATCACCGCCCAGGGCATCGAACGCCTGACCTTCGCCTGGGCCGGCGAAACCACCCCCGGCCGCGGCCATCGCCACTACTACTCGATCGCCGGCCCGACCTTCCTGGCCGAGTACGACAACACGCAGGACAACGCCAACCACATCCACTCGGTCTGGCGTGACGTCCGCAACGACTGGGGCACCGACCTGCTCGCGGCGCACTACGCCATGCACCGCTAGAGTCAGGCCCGTCAATCGACGGCATCAGCAGGAACCCGGTGTGAGTCCGGGACGGTCCCGCCACTGTGACCCCGTGCAGGGGGAGTCAGGAACTGCCGCCGTCGTACCTCCGGTCGGGGCGTGGACACCCCGGGAAGGACTGTGCGCGTGGCTGCGAATCTTCTGCTGCTCTCGACTGCCGATACCGATCTGCTGGCCGCTGCCGAGGCGCGGGCGGGGTGGGCCGTCGCCAACCCGGCGCGGCTCGAGCTCGATCGGCTCGGGGCGTTGCTCGACGAAGCCGCGGTGGTCGTCGTACGACTCCTGGGTGGGCGGCGGGCCTGGGAGGAAGGGCTCGACGCAGTGCTCGCCTCGGGCAAGCCCGCGGTGGTGGTCAGTGGTGAGGCCGTGCCCGACGCCGAGCTGATGTCGCTGTCGACCGTCCCGGCCGGGGCGGTGACCGAGGCGCTGGCCTACCTCCGAGAGGGCGGCGCGGACAACCTCCGGAACCTGGCCGGCTTCCTGCGTGACACGCTGCTGCTCACCGGTGACGAGTTCGAGCCGCCGCGCGCGCTCCCGGCGTACGGCGTCCGCGGGTCGTACGTCGAGGACGACCGCCCGGTGGTGGGGATCGTGTACTACCGCGCCCACGAGATCTCCGGCAACACCGCCTTCGTCGACGCGCTCGCTGCCGCGGTCGAGGCGGCCGGCGCGCAGCCGCTGCCGGTGTACTGCGGGACGCTGCGCGGCCTCGATCCGACCAGCGACGAGAACGCCGGGCTCTTCGAGATCCTGCGGAAGTGCGACGTGCTGGTGACGACGCTGCTCGCCGCGGGCGGCTCGGTCGCGGCCAACGCGAGTGCGGGTGGCGCGGACGACGCGTGGGACGCGGGTGCGCTCGCGTCCCTCGACATCCCGCTGATCCAGGGCCTCGCGCTGACCTCGACCCGCGAGCAGTGGGTGGACAGCGACGCGGCCGTCAGTCCGCTGGACGCGGCGACGCAGGTCGCGATCCCGGAGTTCGACGGGCGGCTGATCACGATCCCGTTCTCGTTCAAGGCGTACGACGCCGACGGCCTGGCCCGGTACGCGCCGGATCCGGAGCGGTGCGCGCGGCTCGCCGGGATCGCGGTCGCGCACGCGCGCCTGCGGCACGTCCCGCCCGCCGAGAAGCGGATCGCGCTGGTGCTGTCGTCGTACCCGACGAAGCACGCGCGGATCGGGAACGCGGTCGGCCTGGACACCCCGGCGTCGGCGGTCGTGCTGCTCGGGCGGTTGAAGGCGGCCGGCTACGACGTCGGCGACCTCGACGTGGACGAGCTGGAAGGTGACGGGCTGATCCATCGGCTGATCGCGGCCGGCGGTCACGACGTCGACTGGCTGACCGACGAGCAGCTCGCGAACGCGGTCGCCAAGATCCCGCTGAGCGTCTACGAGCAGTGGTTCGGCCGAGTCCCAGAGTCGTTGCGCACGGCAATGACCGAGGCGTGGGGTCCGGCGCCGGGGGAGCTGTACGTCGACACGTCGGGCGCCGAGCCCGCGATCGCGCTGGCCGCGCTGCGGTTCGGGAACGTCGTACTGATGATCCAGCCGCCGCGCGGGTTCGGGGAGAACCCGGTGGCGATCTACCACGACCCGGACATGGCGCCGTCGCACCACTACCTGGCGGCGTACCGCTGGCTGGAGGCGTCGCCCGCGGAGGGTGGGTTCGGCGCGCAGGCCGTCGTCCACCTGGGCAAGCACGGCACGCTGGAATGGCTGCCGGGCAAGGGCATCGGGATGGCGGCCGACTGCGCGCCGGACGCGGTCCTCGGCAACCTGCCGATGGTCTACCCGTTCATCGTCAACGATCCCGGTGAGGGCACCCAGGCCAAGCGGCGGGCGCACGCGACGATCGTCGACCACCTGGTGCCGCCGATGGCGCGCGCCGAGACGTACGGCGACATGGCGAAGCTGGAGCACCTGCTCGACGAGTACGCGACCGTGCAGGCGCTCGACCCGGACAAGGTGCCGACGCTGCGCGCGCAGATCTGGACGTTGATCCAGGCCGCGCAGCTGCATCACGACCTGCACACCGACGAGAAGCCTGATGACGAGGACTTCGACGAGTTCGTCCTGCACCTCGATGGGTATCTGTGCGAGATCAAGGACGTGCAGATTCGCGACGGGCTGCACGTGCTCGGCGGGGCACCGGCGGGTGAGGCACGCGTCAACCTTGTGCTCGCCGTACTGCGGGCTCGGCAGCTGTGGGGCGGGTCGTACTCGATCCCGGGGTTGCGGACGGCGCTGGGCGAGGCGTTCGGGGTCGACGAGGCCGAGTTGCTGGCGAACCCCGGCGCGGCCGCTGGGCTCGCCGACCTGGCGACGCTGGCCGACCTCCCGGCAGTGACCGGCGCCGACGGCGTCGACCTGCTGGAGGCCGTGGCGCGCAAGCTCGTGCTCGGGATGGAAACGCTCAGCTGGGACGCCGCCAAGGTCCCCGTGGTGGTGGCCGAGGTCCTGGGTCGCTCCGCCTCGGAGGTCGAGGCATCGCTCACCTTCGCCGCCACCGAGGTGGTGCCCCGGCTCGCCCGCACGGACGACGAACTGGCGAACGTACTCCGCGCCTTGGACGGTCGCTTCGTCGAGGCCGGCCCGTCGGGATCGCCGACACGCGGGCTCGTCAACGTGCTGCCGACCGGGCGCAACTTCTACGCCGTCGACCCCAAGGCGATCCCGAGCCGGAATGCCTGGGACGTCGGCGTCGCGCTCGCCGACTCGCTGCTCGCCCGGCACCGCTCCGAGACCGGGGAGTGGCCGCGCTCGGTCGGCCTCACCGTCTGGGGTACGTCGGCCATGCGCACCCAGGGCGACGACCTGGCCGAGGTGCTCTGGCTGCTCGGCTGCCGCCCGGTCTGGGACGAGGCGTCGCGCCGCGTCACGAGCTTCGAGGTCGTCGGCCTGGAGGAACTCGGGCGGCCGCGGATCGACGTGACGATCCGGATCTCCGGGTTCTTCCGGGACGCGTTCCCGCACGTGGTGGCGCTGCTCGACGAGGCGGTCCGGACGGTCGCGGACCTAGACGAGTCGCCGGACGCCAACTACCTGCGCGCGCACGTCCAGCAGGACGTTGCTGCGGGCAACGACGTACGGCAGTCGACGGCGCGGGTGTTCGGCTCCAGACCCGGGTCGTACGGCGCCGGCCTGCTGCCGCTGGTCGACGCGCGGAACTGGCGGACCGACGCGGAACTCGCCGAGGTGTACGCCGTCTGGGGCGGGTACGCGTACGGCAAGGACCTCGACGGCGCCGAGGCCCGCGGCTCGATGGAGCGCGCGTACGCCCGGATCCAGGTCGCGGCGAAGAACGCCGACACCCGCGAGCACGACATCATGGACTCCGACGACTACTTCCAGTACCACGGCGGCATGATCGCGATGGTGCGGCACCTCACCGGCGCGAACCCGAAGGCGTACGTCGGCGACTCCGCCGTCCCCGCCCAGGTGAAGACCCGCACGCTGGAGGAGGAGGCGAAGCGCGTCTTCCGCGCGCGGGTGGTGAACCCGCGCTGGATGGCGGCGATGCGGCGGCACGGGTACAAGGGCGCGTTCGAGATGGCGGCCACCGTGGACTACCTGTTCGGGTACGACGCGACGGCGGGCGTGGTGGACGACTGGATGTACGAGTCGCTGACCACGGAGTACGTCGCGGATCCGGAGATGGCCGAGTTCTTCCGCAGGTCCAACCCGTGGGCGCGGCACGGGATCGCGGAGCGGCTGCTCGAGGCGGCGCAGCGCGGCCTCTGGGCGGAGCCGTCGGCCGAGGCGCTCGAGACCCTGCGCACCGCGCTGCTTGAGACGGAGGGTGACATCGAGGACCGCGGCTGATTGGGTGGACGCATGTCGCCTGAGCAGCCCCGGGTCCTGATCACCAACGACGACGGTTACCGCGCACCCGGGATCCGGGCGCTGGCGCCCGCGATCGCCGAACTCGGGTACGACGTGGTCGTGGTCGCGCCGATGAACGACGAGAGCGGTGTCGGGTCGGCGCGCGCCGCGAGCGTCGGACGGCCGATCCGGACCGTGTCCGACGAGGAGAACGGCGTGACGTTCACCGGGATCGACGGGACGCCGGCGCTGGCGGTGACACTGGCGACCGTCGGCGCGCTCGGCCCGGTGCCGGATCTCGTGCTCTCCGGGATCAACCGCGGACTGAACATCGGCGTACCGATCTTCCACTCCGGCACCGTCGCGGCGGCTCTGACCGCAGCCGGGCAGGGGGTGTCGGCGGTTGCCGTCAGCATGGACGCCGACGACCCGCAGCACTGGCCGACCGCGGCGACGGTCGCGGGCGAGGCACTCGGCTGGATCACCGGCGAACCGGTCGGCACGGTGGTCACGATCAACGTCCCCGACCGCCCGCTGGACCAGCTGGCCGGCGTCCGGCACGCGTCGCTGGCCCCGATCACCCGCTCCCGCCTGGTCGGCACCAAGGCCCCCACCGGCGAGCCGATGATCGCCGTCGAACCCATCCAGCCCAACCCGGTCCCCGGCTCCGACGAGGCCCTGCTCCGCGCCGGCTTCGTCACCGTCACCCCGATCGTCGGCATCCGCGAGGTGAAGGACGACGCCGCCGCCACCGCCCTCGCCAAACGCCTGACACGATGAGGCTGTACGTCGCGGAGTACGGCGCGGCCGACGCCCCGGCGCTGCTGTTCATCCACGGCCACGGCGGCGGCTACCACTGGCAGCGCTGCCAGGCCGAGCGGCTGGCGCAGGACCTACGGGTGATCGCGCCGGACCAACGCGGCGTTCTCCGCTCCGGCCCGCTTCCACCCGGGGCGACCGTCGATCTCGATGCGCTGCTCGCCGACTTCGAGGAGCTGCGCGCGGAGCTCGGGATCTCCCGGTGGGCGATCCTCGGGCACTCGGCCGGCGGAAACTACGCGGTGGAGTACGCGATCCGGCATCCGTCCGTGGTCAGCGCGGTGATCTTCGACTGCCCGTGCTGGGACTTCGACGCGAACGACCGCCACCGGTTGCCGCTCTTCGCCGCGCTCTACGAGGAGCTGGGCGATTCCGTGCGCGCCGCCCGGTGCCGTGAGCTGGCGGCGCTGGAGCGGCGCCTGACCGCGGCCGATCGGACGTACGAGCTCGCCTTCGGCCTCGGCGACCGCTTCCAGGACCTGTCGTTCCACGACCCTTCGTGGCGGGCCGACTTCGTCCGGCTCGGGGAGGACGCCGGCTTCACCGACGAGATGTGGGCGTACGGCAACAGCCACCTGTCGACGCTCGACGAGCTCTACACCTCGAAGCTCGGCCGGCTCGCGCTGATGCCGCAACCGAGCCTGCTCATCGAAGGTGTCGACGACCTGGCGACGGACCCGCTCTCGGTCCGCAGGTACCACGACACCGTGCCGCGCGGGCGGGTCGTGACCTTCGACCGCTCCGGTCACTTCCCGCACTTCGAGGAACCCGAGCGGTACGCCGAGCTGGTCCGGTCGTTCCTCCTCGACAGGTAGACCTGGGCGGCAGGTCGTGCCGGTGGGTGTGCCATGATCGGGCCGACGAGTGTGGAGGAACACCGGTGACCAGCGTGCTGGGAGTCCGGGGCGGTCCCGCCACTGTGACCAGGGTTGAGGCCCTGGAAGCCAGGACATCTGTGCTCGTCCGCCGATTCACCGGCGTACCAGTGCCGTAGCGGGCGTGGACACCCGCTCGACGAAAGGGACCTCCGCGATGCGGGTTGTGTCGACCAGCGGTTCATCCACCGCGTTTCCGTTCACCGCGGTCGTCGGGATGGACGATCTCCAGCTCGCGCTGATCCTGGCGGCGGTCTCGCCGGCGATCGGCGGTGTGCTGATCCGCGGCGAGAAGGGTACGGCGAAGTCGACCGCGGTGCGGGCGCTCACCGAGATCCTGCCGCCGGTGGACGTCGTACCGGGGTGCCGCTTCTCGTGCGACCCGGCGCGGCCGGATCCTGCGTGCCCGGACGGGCCGCACACCGATGAGCGATCGGTGCGGGCGGCGCGGCTGGTCGAGTTGCCGGTGGGCGCTACCGAGGACCGGGTGCTCGGCTCGCTGCATCTGGAGAAAGCGCTGGCGCAGGGCGTCACGGCGTACGAGCCGGGTCTGCTGGCGGCGGCGCATCGTGGGCTGCTGTACGTCGACGAGGTGAACCTGCTGCACGACCACCTGGTCGACGTACTGCTGGACGCGGCCGCGATGGGGCGGGCGACCGTGGAGCGGGACGGGGTGTCGGTGACGCATCCGGCGCGATTCGTGCTGGTCGGCACGATGAACCCGGAGGAGGGCGAGCTCCGGCCGCAGCTCCTGGACCGGTTCGGCCTGACCGTCGACGTGGTTGCCAGCCGGGATCCCGCGGTGCGGGTGGAGGTGATGCGGGCGCGGCTCGCGTACGAGGCGGATCCGGTCGCGTTCGTCGCGCGGTACGACGGTCCGCAGCGGGAGCTCGCCGAGCGGATCGTGAAGGCGCGGGATCTGTTACCCGAGGTGATCCTGACGGACGCGGCGCTGCGGCAGATCGCGGAGATCTGCGCGGCGTTCGACGTCGACGGGATGCGCGCGGACCTGGTCACGGCGCGGACCGCGGTGGCACACGCCGCGTGGAGCGGACGGACCGTCGTCGAGGTCGAAGACGTCCGCGCCGCCGCGAAACTCGCCCTCCCGCACCGGCGCCGCCGCAACCCGTTCGACGCACCAGGCCTCGACGACCAGCAACTAGAAGAAGCCATCAACAACAGCACCCCACCCGAAGACCCGGACCCGGACGGCCCTGACGGGCCGGGGCCGGGCGGCGGTGCCGACAGCTCGGAGCCGGTGGACGGCGACGCCGGGGAGCGGGAGCAGCCGGCGGGCGACGCGGCGGGCGGGGGAGCGCGCCGCCCGGCGGACGGTGCCGAGGCGGGGGACGCCGGCGGGGTGCAGGAGGTTGTGGGGAGTGGGGTGCCTTATCGGGCTCGGGTGTTGCGGGTGGAGCAGGCGGGGGTGGGGGTTGCGGGGCGGCGGTCGCGGGCTATTACTGAAGTCGGGCGGGTGGTGGGTGACCGGGCTCGGGTCGGGCGGGAGGCGGGGCGGCCGCATCTCCTGGCGACCTTGCGGAGTGCCGCGCCGCATCAGCACGAGCGTGGCCGCACCGGACCGGGCCTGGCCGTGCGCGCGACCGACGTACGACTCGCCGTCCGCGAAGGGCGCGAAGGGAACCTCGTGCTGTTCTGCGTCGACGCGTCCGGCTCGATGGGGACGAAGAAGCGCATGGGCGAGGTGAAGACCGCGATCGTCTCGCTCCTCCTCGACGCGTACCAGCGCCGCGACACCGTCGGCCTGGTCACGTTCGCCGGCCCGACCGCGACGGTCGCGCTCCCGCCGACCGGCAGCGTCGAGACCGCCGTACGCCGCCTGGAATCCCTCCCGACCGGCGGCCGCACCCCACTCGCCGAAGGCCTCCTGCAAGCAGCCGAGGTACTGCGGATCGCCGCCATCCGCGACCCCCGCCGCCGTCCGCTGCTCGTGCTCGTCACGGACGGCCGGGCGACGTACGGCGACAACGCGTTCGCCCGCGCCCGCCAGGCCGCGGGATGGCTCGCCCAGCACGGGATCGCGACCGTCGTCGTGGACTGCGAACCGCGCCGCGGCCTCCGCCTCGGCCTGGCCGCGGAGCTCGCCGCCGACCTCGGAGCGGAGTACCTCGACCTCGGAGACGTTGCCGCGGGCAACCTCGTCCGCGCGGTCAGCGACCGGAAGGCGGCCTGAGATGCCGAAGGGACAACCGGTCGCGGTACCGGACGACGGCCTGACCACCCGGCAGCGCCGGAACCGCCCGCTGCTGATGGTGCACACCGGTGAGATGAAGGGGAAGTCGACCGCCGCGTTCGGGATGGCACTGCGGGCCTGGAACCAGGGCTGGAACATCGGGGTCTTCCAGTTCGTGAAGAGCGCGAAGTGGAAGGTCGGCGAGGAGAGCGCGTTCAAGGCGCTCGGCCGGCTGCACGCGGCGACCGGCGAGGGCGGGCCCGTCGAGTGGCACAAGATGGGCGAGGGCTGGAGCTGGTCGCGGAAGGCCGGCACCGAGGAGGACCACGCCGCGGACGCGCTCGAGGGCTGGCGCGAGATCCAGCGCCGGCTCGGCGCGCAGACGCACGACCTGTACGTGCTGGACGAGTTCACGTACCCGATGAAGTGGGGCTGGATCGACGTCGACGAGGTCGTCGAGACGCTCACCGGCCGGCCCGGGCACCAGTACGTCGTGATCACCGGCCGCGACGCGCACCCGAAGCTTCTCGAGGCGGCTGATCTCGCCACCGAGATGACGAAACTGAAGCACCCGATGGACGCCGGCCAGAAGGGCCAGAAGGGCATCGAGTGGTGATCCCCCGGGTGGTCGTGGCGGCGCCGGCGTCGGGCACCGGGAAGACGACGGTCGCCGTCGGGTTGATGGCGGCGTTGCGGCGCGCCGGGCACCGGGTGGCCGGGTTCAAGGTGGGGCCGGACTACATCGACCCCGGGTTCCACGCGCTCGCGACCGGCCGGCCGGGGCGCAACCTCGACCCGATGCTGTCCGGCGAGAAACGCGTCGGCCCGCTGTTCGCCCACGGGTCCGCCGGGGCGGACGTCGCCGTGGTCGAAGGCGTCATGGGCCTGTACGACGGCGCACTCGGAACCGAGGGCTTCGCGTCCACGGCCCACGTGGCGAAGTTGCTCAAGGCACCGGTAGTACTGGTCGTGGACGCGTCCGCCGCGGGCCGCAGCGTGGGCGCCGTGGTCCAGGGCTTCGTCGCCTATGACACCGAAGTACGCATCGCCGGCGTGATCCTCAACAAGGTCGGCTCCGACCGCCACGAAACCGAAGTACGCGCAGGCGTGGCGCCCACCGGCATCCCAGTCCTGGGCGCCCTCCGCCGAGACACCCGCCTGACCGTCCCCAGCCGCCACCTGGGCCTCGTCCCCGCCGACGAACAACGCACCCAAGCCGAAACAGCAGTAGACGCGGCCGCCGAGCTGGTCCGCACCGGCGTAGACCTCGATGCGGTGCTCGCCACAGCCAAGTCCGCCCCAGCACAGCCGACAACCCCGTGGAACCCGACCACAGAGGTGACATCCGCCGGGTTGCCTGCTGGCGGCCCTCAGGTCGGGGCGGTTGTGGGGACGCGGCCGGTGGTGGCTGTGGCGGGTGGGCCGGTGTTTTCGTTCAGGTATACGGAGACGACCGAGCTGCTGACTGCGGCCGGTGCGGAGGTGGTGACCTTCGATCCGCTGAGTGATCAGTTGCCGGAGGCAACTGCTGCGTTGTATCTCGGCGGCGGCTTCCCGGAGTTGCACGCGGAGGCGCTGTCGGCGAACGTCGCGCTGCGCCGCCAGGTTGCCGCGGCCGCGGCGAGTGGGATGCCGGTGGTCGCCGAGTGTGCTGGGCTGTTGTACCTGTGTCGTGAGCTCGACGGGCATCCGATGACCGGCGTGCTGCCGGCGACCGGGCGGATGACCGAGCGGCTGACGCTTGGCTACCGTACGGCGGTCGCGGCGACCACGACCGTGTTCTTCGACGAAGGGCGGCGGGTGCGCGGGCACGAGTTCCATCGGACGACGGTCGACTTCGACGGCGACGTACATCCCGCGTGGCATCTGCCGGGCGGCGTCGAGGGTGTCACGCTTCCGCAGGTCCACGCGTCCTACCTGCACCTGCACTGGACGGCCACCCCGGACGTGCCCGCCCGGCTGGTCGCCGCCGCCCGCGAGCGCGCCCGATGAGCCTGGTGGTCGGCGTCGGACTCCGTTCCGGTACGCCGTACGCCGAGCTGCGCGAGCTGGTGCGTGAGGTCGTGAGCGGCGACGTGCGCCTGATCGTCACTGTTGCCGGCCGCGAATCCGAACCAGCCCTCCAACAGCTGGCCGAGCAGTTCGGTGCCGAGCTGCGGGCCTTCAGCAAGGAAGAGCTCGCCGAGCAGCCGGTTCCGACGCCGAGTGAGCGGGTGGAGCAGCTCGTCGGTGTCCCCGGCGTCGCGGAGGCAGCCGTTCTCGCGGCCGGCGCGGAGCTCGTGACCCGCAAGCACCGCAGTACCAACGCCACGATCGCCACCGGCCGCCTGCCCGCACCCGGTTACACGCCTGCGGAACGCGACGTCGTACACCGGGTGATCGCGGAGCGCCGCGACGTACGGCGTGGGTTCCTGGGCCTGCCGGTCGACGACGACGTGCTGACCCGGGTGCTCGAGGCAGCGCACCGCGCGCCGAGCGTGGGCCTCAGCCAGCCGTGGGACTTCCTCGTGATCCGCGACCGCGCGACCCGGGAGAAGGTGCACGCGCTGGCGAGCGCGCACCGGGACGCGTTCGCGGCGTCGTTGCCGGCGGACCGGCGGGAGGCGTTCGACGGGCTCAAGATCGAGGCGATCCTCGACACACCGGTGAACATCGCGGTGACCTGCGATCCCGGCCGCGGCGGCCGGCACGTCCTCGGCCGGCACGCGGACCCGCGGACGACCCGGTTCTCGGCCGCGATCGCGATCCAGAACCTCTGGCTCGCCGCCCGCGCCGAGGGCCTCGGCGTCGGCTGGGTGTCGTTCTTCGAACCCGACGAGGTCGCCGCCGTCCTCGGGCTCCCCGCCCACGTCGAGCTGGTCGGGTACCTCTGCATCGGGTACGTCGAGGAGTTCGCCGCGGCCCCCGAACTGGTCCGCACCGGCTGGGCCCGCCGCCGCCCCCTCTCCTGGGCCATCCACCACGAACACTGGGGCCACCGCACCACCTCCATCGTCGACGACGCCCTGACGGCGGCTGACAGCTCGGTCCGGGCGAGTGGCGGGCCGGTCCACGTGATCGTGGGCGGCGATGCTACGGACCTGCTGAAGTCCGATGCGCTCGTCGTCGATCTCGGCGCGACTCGGCCGCCCGCCGGGTTCGGTGTGCTCTGGCGGCCGGCGCGGTCGCCCGCGGAGGCTGTCGAGTACGGCGTGGAGATCGCCCGCGACCTCGCACTCCAGGGCGCCGGGCATCTCGCCGTACACCTCGCCGACGACTCGGAGCTCGCCAAGGCCCTGGCGGAAGGCGTGCAGACGGGTGCGTCGGCCTCCGGTCTGACACACTCCTGCCCATGAATGCACCGATGTACGTCCCGGCGTTCTCGATGAAGCAGCGCGTGACGATGATGGCGAACAAGTACGAGCTGATCGCCACCAACCCCGACGGGAGCGACGGCCCGCTGCTCGCGTTCGCACAGCAGAAGCGGATGGCGTTCAAGGAGCAGGTGACGTTCTACTCCGACGAGACCAAGACGCGCCCGGTGTTCTCGTTCAAGGCGCGCAAGGCGATCGACCTCGGGTCCGGGTACGACGTGTACGACGCCGACGGGCAGGCGATCGGGTGGTTCAAGAAGGAGTTCGGCAAGAGCCTGCTGCGGTCCAGCTGGCAGCTCAGCGCGCCGGGCGTGGACGCGGACGGCACCGAGCGGAACCCGACCGTCGCGATCGTCCGCCGGGTCTGGGAGTTCGTGCCGTTCGTCGGGGAGATTCCGCTGCCGTTCATCTTCCACTTCGACTTCACCGAGCGCGGCAGCGGCCGGCAGGTGCTGTCGGTGGAGCGCAAGGTGTCGATCCGGGACCGCTACCGGATCACCGTGCAGGACGAGCGCCTGGACTTCCGGGTCGCGGCCGCGATGACGGTCGCCCTGGACGCGCTCCAGTCGCGCTGACCATCGGTAACGAGGACCGGCGTACGACCAGAGTCGTACGCCGGTCTCACTCTTTCGGGTGAACCTACCCTGAGGGCACTTGGTTCCGGTCCCGCCCGGTGCGAGGCTGTATCCATGGGCGTAGCACAGCGCAGTCGACGGTGGTTGGTTCCGGTCACGACGGTCGCGGTGGTGGCAGGGGTGGGGGCACTCGGTCCGGTGGTCGCGGACGCCTCGCCGAACCTGCCCGGGATCACCGCACAGGAGCTCCTCACGAAGGTGCAGACCGCGAAGGTGGACGGGCTGAGCGGCACGGTTCGCTCGGACGCGGACCTCGGTCTGCCGGTGATCCCCGGCGCACCGGCCGGGGCCCAGGAGCTGACCGAGTTCCTCAGCGGCGAGCACACCGCGCGGGTCGCGTTCGCGAGCCCGGACAAGGCGCGGATCTCGGTGCTGGACAACCAGGCCGAGCGGGTCTGGACCACCGACGGCAAGTCCGCCTGGGCTTACGACTCGTTCCGGCGGGAGGCCGTCAAGCTGACCGTGCCCACCCACAAGGCGAACAAGCCGGCCAAGCCGGAGAAGGCGCGCCCGGAGGCCTACGACCCGCAGGCCGTCGCCAAGCGGTTCCTCGCCGCGATCGACCCGACCACCAAGGTCGAGGTCAGCGGCACCGAGAAGGTCGCCGGCCGGGACGCCTACAAGCTGCGCCTGGTGCCGAAGTCCGGCAAGACCACGGTCGGTTCGGTAACGGTGGCGGTCGACTCCAAGACCTGGGTCCCGCTGGACGTGACCGTGATGCCGCGGACCGGTGACGACCCCGCGCTCGAGGTGGGCTTCAGCTCGGTGTCGTTCGACGTACCGGCCGCGAGCACGTTCACGTTCACGCCGCCGCCGGGCGTCAAGGTCACGGACAAGAAGGCCCCGTCGACCGCAGAGCCGAAGCGGATGGAGCCGCGGCACGAGCCGAAGAAGGTCGAGCCGAAGAAGCCCGGTACGGCGCGGCAGGGCGAGCCGACGGTGATCGGTGAGGGCTGGGAGAGTGTCGCGATGATCCGCGGCGCGAAGACCGCCGGCCTGACCGGGGACGGGCCGCTGGCGCAGCTGCTGGCGAAGGCGCCGACCGTGCAGGGCTCGTGGGGCCAGGGGAAGGTGCTGACCAGCAAGATGGTGAGCGCGCTGATCACCGACGACGGCCGGGTCTTCGTCGGCCTGGTCACCCCGGACACCCTGCAGGCCGCCGCGGCGAAGGCCCCGCGCTGACCACCGAGATGGCGGGCGCGCCGGTCGTCACCCACGGGCTGACCAAGCGGTTCCGCGGCGGGCAGGTCGCGGTGGACGCGGTCGACCTGGAGGTGCCGGCCGGCAGCGTGTACGGCTTCCTCGGGCCGAACGGGTCGGGCAAGACCACCACGATCCGGATGCTGCTCGGGCTGATCGCGCCGACCTCCGGTGAGGTGCAGCTGCTCGGCGAGCCGATGCCGAAGGCCCATCTGCGCGTCTTGCCAAGGGTCGGCGCGCTGGTCGAGGGGCCGGCGTTCTACCCGTTCTGGTCCGGCCAGGCGAACCTGCTGCGCTTCGACGCCGCCGACCGCACCGCCGACCCGAGGACGCGCAAGGCACGGGCGGGGGAGGCGCTGGAGCGGGTCGGCCTGTCGAACGCGGCCGGCAAGAAGGTTCGGGCGTACTCGCTCGGCATGCGGCAGCGACTCGCGATCGCGGTCGCGCTGATGCAGCGCCGGGAGCTGCTGGTGCTCGACGAGCCGACCAACGGTCTCGATCCGCAGGGCACGCGCGAGGTCCGGCACCTGATCCGCGACCTGGCGAGTGACGGTACGACGGTGTTCACGTCGACCCACCTGCTGGCCGAGGTCGAGCAGGTCTGCACGCACGCGGCCGTGATGAGCCGCGGCAAGCTGCTGCGGCAGTCGACGGTGGCGGACCTGCGGGCCGAGCTCCGGCCGCGGCTGGTCGTCCGTACGCCGGACCTCGCCCAGGCGGCGGAGACGCTGCAAGGTCTCGGCGTCACCGACCTGAAGACCACCCCCGAGACCGTCGAGGGCGATCCCGGCGAGCTCCCGATCGAGAAGTTCGCCGCCGCCCTCGTCGCCGCCGACGTCCGCATCCACGGCTTCGGCCTGGAACGACCCAGCCTCGAAGACGCCTTCGTCGCACTCACCGGGGAGGGCTTCGATGTCGCAGAGTGAAACCGCCGATTCACCCGTGCAGGCTGTCGTCGAGCGGGGACCCAGCGCGGGACGGCATACCGTGGCGCTGTTCCTGTCCGAGTTGCGGCTGGTGTTCGGGCGGGCACGGACGCAGGTGGGGCTCGGGGTGCTGGCCGCCGTACCGCTGGTGATCGGGATCGCGATCAAGATCGCCGGCTCCGACTCCGGCGCCGAAGGCTTCATCGGGCAGATCGCCGGCAACGGACTGTTCCTGATCGTCGCCAGCCTCGGCCTGTCGCTGCCGTTCTTCCTGCCGACCGCGGTGACCGTGATCTCCGGCGAGTCGCTGGCCGGCGAAGCCAGCCTCGGCACCCTGCGCAACCTGCTCGTGGCACCGGCCGGCCGCTCCCGCCTGCTCGCCGCCAAGATGGTCGCGCTCGCGATCTTCTGCCTGGCCGCGACCATGACGATCTGGATCTCCGGCCTGATCGTCGGCTTCGTGCTGTTCCCGGTCGGCGACGTGCTGCTGCTGTCCGGCACGACGATCTCGCTCGGCGAAGGCCTGCTCCGCGCTCTCGGCATCGCGGTCGTGATTTCGCTGTCGCTGTTCGGCCTGGCCGGCATCGGCCTGTTCGTGTCCTCGCTGACGTCGACCCCGCTGGCCGCGATGGCGGCGACGTTCGGCACGTTCATCGTGCTCGGGATCCTGATGGCGATCCCGCAGCTGCACGCGATCCACCCGTGGCTGCTGATGTACCGCTGGCAGTCGTTCGCCGACCTGCTCCGCGACCCGCCGTACTGGCACGAGATCGGCCGCAACCTGCTCCTCCAGGGCGGCTACCTCGCGGTCTTCTACGCGGCCGCCTGGGCCCGGATCACGAGCCGCGACATAACCTAGGGCGGTGGAACCAGACCTCGTCGCCGTCCTGCGCTGTCCGGTCTGTTCCGAGGGCCTCCTGCTCGAGGACCGTACGGCGCGCTGCCCGCACGGACACGCCTACGACCTGGCCAAACAGGGCTACCTGAACTTGTTGCCCGCGGCGTCGAACGGCATCGAGGGGGACTCGGCCGCGATGGTCGGCGCCCGCACGGTGTTCCTCGGCACCGGCCACTACGCACCGATCCGCGACGCACTGATCCTGCAGGCCGACCTCGGTGCGGACGACCTGGTCGTCGAGGTCGGCGCCGGCACCGCCTACTACCTGTCAGGCGTTCTGGGTACGTCGGACCAGCGCCGCGGGATCGCGTTGGACGTGTCGAAGTACGCCGCCCGCCGCGCGGCGAAGGCCGACCCGCGGATCGCGTCCGTGGTGTGCGACGCGTGGCGCGAGCTGCCGGTCGTCGACGGCTCGGCGCAGCTGATGCTGAACGTGTTCGCCCCGCGCAACGCCGCCGAGATGGCGCGCGTGCTCGCCCCGGACGGCCGCCTGCTCGTCGTCACCCCGAACCAGGGCCATCTCGCCGAGCTGGTCGACGTACTGGGCATGGTCAGCGTGGACGAGGAGAAGGAACGCCGGCTGGAGGAGTCGCTGGCGGGGGAGTTCGACCGGGCCGGCGGCGAGGTGATCGAGGAGACCATGGCACTCGACCGGTCGGCCGTGGAGCAGTTGGTGCTGATGACGCCGAGCGCGCGGCATCTGAACTACCGCGAGCTGCTGCAGAAGATCGCCGTCCTGCCGGAACCGGCGATCGTCACGTTGTCGGTGACGCTGTCGGTCTGGACGCCGCGGTGATGCCGGCTCGAGCTCGGCACCACTGAGCGGCTTCAGATCAGGTCAGGTCAGCCTCAGGCCGCGTTGCCGATCAGTTCGCGGGCGACGACGGTGCCGTGGGTCTCGGCCTCGACGTGCGCCTCGGACTCCGACACCTTGGAGGCGTCGATGAGCTCCTCCATGCCCGGGGTGACCGGGGCCAGGGTGAGCTCGGCGGCGGCGGTGCGGATGGTCATCTGGAAGAGGTCGCCGAAGACCCGCTCCAGGTACGGCGTGGCGTGGTCCCAGCCGTGCTTCGGCGACCCGGGGCCGTAGCCGCCGCCGCGCGCCAGCGCGAAGATCGCCGGCCGCCCGGTGAGCGGGCGGGAGCCGAAGGCGAAGTCCTTGTCCATCAGCAGCAGGTCGATCCAGGTCTTCACGTTCTGCGCGATGCCGTAGTTGTAGAGCGGTACGGCGAGCAGGACCGCGTCGGCGTTCCGGATCTCGGCGGCCAGGTCGGCGGCGATCGCCTGGGCCTCGGCCAGCGGCATCCGGTCGGAGTCGGCGACCGGCTCCTGGCCCACCTGGGCCGCGGCCAGGGTCGGCCACACGGTCGCGGGCAGCGGGTGCTGCCCGAGATCACGCCGTACCACGACACCGTCCGGGTGCTCCGCCTTCCAGGCGGCCTCCGCGCTGTCGGCCAGCGCGCGGGACACCGAACCGGCCAGCCGGATGCTGGCGTCGACGCGTAGCAGGGTGCTCATTCGTTCTGTCTCCATCGAGTTGAGGGGGCGAGCTCGGTTTGAGCTGCTCCGAAGATAATCTGTGAAGCAGAACATATTCAAGTCAGATCGTATTCCGGGTGGCGTACACCACGTAGGATGGGTACATGTCCAGTACTTCGCCCGAGATCGCGACCCGTGGTGCGCGAGGGGTCGAGCCCCAGGCCGCCAGTGGCGCGCCCGTGGAAGCCGACCTCGGTTGGGCGCTGGGTGTCGTCTTCCGGCGGTACGCCAAGACGGCCGCGGCGGCGCTGGAGGGTCTGCCCGGTGGGCCGCGCGGTTACCAGGTGCTCGCGACGACGCGCGCCGAAGGTCCGAAGCGGCAGCTCGACCTGGCCGCGCAGCTCGACGTCGACCGGACCGTGATGACGTACCTGCTCGACGACCTGGAGAAGGAAGGCCTCGTGCAGCGCCGGCCCGATCCGGCCGACCGCCGGGCGCGGCTGATCGCGCCGACCGACAAGGGCGTCGAGACGCTGTGTGACCTGGAGCGGCGGCTCCGGGCTCGGGAGGACGCGCTGCTCGGCATCCTGGACGAGTCGGAGCGGGAGAGCTTCCGCGCGATCCTGCAGCGTCTGGCGATGAAGGCCAACTCGATCGACCCGCTGCACAACGCGTGTGTGCTGGCCGAGGCCGAGGACCCCGCCAGCACCTAGCCCCCGCTCAGTGCAGTGGGACGAAACCTGACTCGTAGGCCCGGATCACGGCCTGCGTGCGGTCCCGGGCGTTGAGCTTGGCGAGCACGTTCGCCACGTGGGTCTTGACCGTCTGCAGACCGAGGATCAGCTCACCGGCGATCTCCGCGTTCGACAACCCGCGGGCCATCAGCCGCAGTACCTCCTGCTCGCGCTCGGTCAGCTGGTACTCGTCGAGACCGCTCGGCGCCGGGGTGCCCACGTGCGCCAGCGCGAGCGCGCGGATCGCCTCCGGGAACAGCAGCGACTCGCTCCGCGCGACCGTCCGGATCGCCGCGATGATGTCGTCCGGCGGCGTCCGCTTGAGCAGGAACCCGGACGCACCGGCGCGCAGCGCGTCGTACACGTAGTCGTCGTTCTCGAACGTCGTCACCACCAGCACCCGCGGCGCCGGGTCGAGGCTGTCGAGCAGCAGCCGGGTCGCCTGGATGCCGTCCACCGCGGGCATCCGGACGTCCATCAGTACGACGTCCGGTCCGGTCCGCCGTACCAGCGGCAGCACCTCCGCGCCGTCACCTGCCTCACCGACGACCGTCAGATCCGCCTCGGCGTTGATGATGGCCCGCAGCCCACTACGGATCAACGGCTCGTCGTCGACGACGACCACGGACAGGTTCATGTCATCCTCTCGTCACGCTGACCGGCAGGCTGACGGCCAGTTGCCAGCCCGGGCCGTCCGGGCGGGTGATCGGTCCGGCGTCGACGGTGCCGCGCAGTACGGCGACTCTTTCACGGATCCCGGCCAGGCCGCGGCCGCCGCCCGAGTGATCGGACTTGCCGGTGACGGGATTGCTCACCGCGAGCCGCAGGCCGGACGCGTCCAGGCAGATCGAGAGCTGTACGGCGAGTTCGCCGGCCGGGCGGCCCGCGTGCCGGATCGCGTTGGTGAGGCCTTCCTGGACGATCCGGTAGGCCTCGCGGGACACGGCCGCGGGCAGCTGC
Source organism: Kribbella sp. HUAS MG21 (assembly GCF_040254265.1). Lineage (GTDB taxonomy): Bacteria > Actinomycetota > Actinomycetes > Propionibacteriales > Kribbellaceae > Kribbella. Next base: position 7,480,133 of record NZ_CP158165.1, on the reverse strand, counting down.
TCCAGCTGACCGGACCGTTCGACCTCGACCGTGATGCCGCCGGCGCGGGTCGCCTCGACCAGGCGGTCCAGTCCGCCGAGGGTGGCCTGCGGTGCCGTCCGGGCGCCCGGCCGCCGGTCGTCGCGGAGCAGCCCGAGGACGTGGTCGAGGTCCGCGAGGGCGGCGCGCGCGGAGGTCTCCATCGCGGCCAGCGCGGTCTCGGCGAACTCCGGGTCGCTCGCCAGCACGCGGCGCGCGGCCGCCGCCTGGATGGTGACCAGGCTGAGCGCGTGCCCGACGCTGTCGTGCAGCTCGCGGGCGAGACGGTTGCGTTCGGCAAGCGTCGCGGTCTGTTGCTCGAGCAGCTCGATCCGCTCGGCCGCGGTGGGTCCGAGGACGCGCGGCGCCAAATAGGCGAGCAGCGCGCCGACGGCGGCGGACAGGTAGAAGAGCAGCGCGAGGCCGCCGAGCGCCGCGACGGGCATCCACAGATCGGTCCAGTCGCCGCGGATGTCGTACGACCAGCCGGGGACGATCTCGTGCGAGCCGGGGAAGCGGAACGGCGCCGCCAGCCAGACCGCGCCGACACCGAACACGATCGTGCTCACGATGCCCACCACGCCGCCGGACAGCAGATGCAGGCAGAACCAGAGCGTGGTCCGGCGCCGCTGCGCCCAGGTCCGCGACGGACCGAGCGGCCGTTCCTCGAACCGGACCGCGAGCAGCGACTCGACGGCGATGCCCTCGACCTCGCGGACGGCCGGCAACAGGCCGAGCACGACCGCTGGCAGCAGCCCGAACAGCACCCAGAGGATGCTGTTGGCAACCTTCGGCAGCCCGAGCCCGGAGATCAGCGCCCCCAGCCCGCTGCTCACCAGGATGAACGCCAGCACCAGCGCCGCCCCGAGCAGCAGGTACACCCAACGCAGGTACGTCGACGGACGCCACAGGCAACCGATCGCCCGCCCCACCCGTCGCAGCACCTCGCTCACGGTGACATCGTGTCAAAGCCGGGCCGGTGCCGCCTCCCTCCGGGGAGTGACCCGCGATTCCGGGCCGTCCACGTGGGCTGGATCACGAAGAAGTTGAGGGTTTACGCAAATTTGACGCGGTGCCGCCGGGTTCGGCGGTCGCGGGCGTCGCGATCTGCTGCCCAGGCAGGTACGGTCTGTGGTCGGGGCGGGTGCCCGCCCGGTTACGGACGGGTATGGGGAACGGCTCCAGGACGGGTGGCCAGCAGGACTGCGAGGACCCGGTGCGGCGGACGTTAAGTCCCCGTGAAGACCCCGCGGGCTGATTGACCACCTTTCCATATTTGATGTTTGATCAAATATCGGGACGAGAGAGGTCGATATGAGGTTGAGGCGTTCCGTCATCGCCCTGATGGCGGTCCTGGGGCTCGCCCTGGTGAGTGCGTGCAACGGTGACGACAACAAGGCCGCGGACGGGGCCGGCGACGGGCTGCAGAAGGTCAGCTACCTGACGTCGTTCAACACCTTCGGCCGCGAGGCGTACGCGTACGTCGCGCTGGAGAAGGGCTACTTCAAGGACGCCGGCTTCGACGTCAAGATCACGCCCGGCTCCGGCACCGTCGACGTGATGAAGCTGGTGGCCGGCGGCCAGGCCGACTACGGCATCGGCGACTTCACCGCGACCGTGATCACCCTCGGCAAGCAGAAGCTGCCGGTGACCACGGTCGGCATGATCCACCAGCGCTCGATGGCCGCGATCATGTCGCTCGAGGGCATGGGCATCAACGGTCCCAAGGACCTGGTCGGCAAGACGATCGGCGACCAGCCGGGGTCCACCAACACGGTGATGTTCCCGGTCTACGCGAAGGCGGTCGGCATCGACCCGAAGTCGGTCACGTTCCTCCCGTCGCCGCCGCCGAGCCTGCCGAACCTGCTGGTGTCCGGCAAGGTGCAGGGCATCGGGCAGTTCGTGGTCGGCGAGCCGCTGATCGAGAAGGCCGACAAGGAGAAGCACCGTAAGGCCAAGACGCTGCCGTACGGCGACGTGCTGCCGGACCTCTACGGCAACGCGATCATCACCCGGTCGGACCTGGCGAAGGACCACCCGGACCAGGTGAAGAAGTTCACCAACGCGCTGCTCAAGGGCCTGCAGGACACCGTGAACGACCCGGCCGGGGCCGCCGCGATCCTGAAGAAGCACGTGCCGAACACCGACCTCGAGGTGGCCACCAAGGAACTCGAGATCATGAAGAAGTACGTCAAGCCGGACAGCTTCAACGGCCCGCTGGGCGACGTCACCAAGGAGCGGGTGCAGAAGATCATCTCGCTGCTGGAGGAGTCGAACGCGATGCCCAAGGGTTCGGTCACGCCCGAGGACGTCGTGACGCTGAGCCTGGCCCCGAAGAGCTGAGCTGAGGACAGGAGTACTGGAACCGGATGATTCGCCTGGACGGCGTGGGGCAGGTCTTCGACGGACGCGAGGGCCGGGTGACCGCCCTCGAGAAGATCGACCTGCACGTTCGCGGCGGTGAGTTCGTCACGCTGATCGGCCGGTCCGGCTGTGGCAAGTCCACGCTGCTCCGGCTGATCGCGGGACTGCTGCCGCCGACCTCCGGCACGGTCCGGGTGGCGGGGGAGCCCGTCACCCGGCCTCGCCGGGACGTCTCGTTCATGTTCCAGCGGCCGGCGCTGCTGCCCTGGCGTTCGGTGCTCTCGAACGTGATGCTGCCGGTCGAGATCGACAAGGGCACGCGCGACAAGGCGGCGTACCGGGACCGGGCCCACGAGTTGCTCGAGCTGGTCGGCCTGCAGGGGTTCGAGCGGCGGCTGCCGCACGAGCTGTCCGGCGGGATGCAGCAGCGGGTCTCACTGTGCCGGTCGCTGATCCGCGACCCGCAGGTGATGCTGATGGACGAGCCGTTCTCGGCGCTCGACGCACTCACCCGGACCGAGCTGTCCGAGGAGCTGCAGCGGATCAAGATGGAGCTGTCCACCACGATCGTGTTCGTCACGCACTCGATCGAGGAGGCCGTCGTACTCGCCGACCGGGTGGTCGTGCTGACGCCGCGGCCGGGCCGGATGCGGGAGGTCGTGGACATCGACATCCCGCGGCCGCGCAGCCTCGGCCAGAACGCGCACCTGACCGAGGTCGCCGCGATCAGCGGCCGGCTGCACGCGCTGCTCGCCGAGAAGGATGCCGGGAAGGACGCTGCTGAGGTGCGTCCGGCGGACGAGGTGCGGTCGCGATGACCAAGAGGTCCTGGCTGACCACCTCGCCGACCGCCGCCGTCGTGCTCCCGGTCGTCGGCCTGGTGGGGGCGATCGCGCTGTGGTGGCTCGCGACGATCGTGTTCGCGATCGAGCCGTACCTGCTGCCGAGTCCGTGGGACGTGGTGCTCAAGTTCTTCGAGCAGCCCGGCGCCCTGCTGTCGGAGACCTGGACGTCGCTGCTGGAGACGATCGAGGGCTTCCTGCTCGCGATCGTGATCGGCGTACCGATCGCGCTGGTGATCGTCCGCTCGGTGATCCTCGAGCGCCTGGTCTACCCGCTGCTGCTGATGGTGAACTCGATCCCGAAGGTGGCGATCGCGCCGCTGCTGGTGATCTGGATGGGCTTCGGGCAGTGGCCGAAGGTCGTGATGGTGCTGCTGATGTGCTTCTTCCCGATCGTCATCTCGACGGCGCAGGGGATGAAGTCGACGCCGACCGAGCTCGTCGAGCTGATGCGCTCGCTGAACGCGAGCCGGGCGCAGGAGTTCTTCAAGCTCCGGCTGCGGTACGCGATGCCGCAGATCTTCACCGGGTTCAAGGTGGCGATCTCGCTGGCGGTGATCGGTTCGGTGATCGCCGAGTTCGTGGGTGCCACCAAGGGTCTCGGCTACGTGATCCAGCAGTCCGGCGCGAGCGCGGACACCACCCTCGCGTTCGCCGCGATCACCCTGCTGAGCGTGATGAGCATCGTCCTCTTCTATGGCCTGGTCCTCCTGGAGCATTTACTCCTGCCATGGGCCCAGGAAAAGCGATGACCGTGCATATTGCGCGCCTCCGGCGCGCTGGGTCATGGGGCTGTGACTCCCGTCCTTCCCTCGTCGCTCCGGTCGCTGCGCTCCCTCCGCTCCTCAGTCCAGGACGGGAGGCCCCATGACCGCGCAAGCTTCCGACGCGGATCGGCGGGTGCTGGTCCGGCCGGAGTGGCTGGAGGCGACGGTCGAGGCGGTGTTCACCGCGGTCGGGTTCGAGGCGGAGGACGCGGCGGAGATCGCCGCGGCGCTCGTCGAGGCGGACCTGCGCGGCGTCAGCTCGCACGGCGTGATGCTGGTCCCGATGTACGTCGAACGGCTGAACGCCGGCGGCGTCACCCGGGAGCGCGAGCTCGACATCCTCTACGACGCGGGCGCCGCGATGGTGGTGGACGCCCGCGGCGGGATGGGCCAGCTGTCCAGCCCGCAGGCGATGGGCCACGCGATCGAGCGCGCCGGTCGGTACGGCATCGGCATCGTCTCGGTCCGCAACGCGCACCACTTCGGCGCCGCGAGCCGCTGGGCCATGCAGGCCGGTACGGCGGGGTGTATCGGTATCGCGATGTCGAACACCACGCCGCTGATGCCTGCACCCGGCGGTGCGGAGCGCCTGGTCGGCAACAACCCGCTGGCGATCGCGGTGCCGACCACGGCCGGCGTGGAGATCGTGCTGGACATGGCGTTGTCGGCCGTTGCCCTCGGCAAGATCCGGCTGGCCGCGTCGGCGGGCCGGCCGATCCCGGACACCTGGGCGACCGACGCCTCCGGTACCCCGACCACGGACCCGGACGAGGCGGTGCTCGGCATGCTGCTGCCGGCCGCGGGCCACAAGGGTTTCGGGCTGGCGCTGATGATCGACGTGCTCACCGGCGTCCTGAGCGGCGGCGGCTGGGGTGACCAGGTCCGCCCGCTCTACCGGGAGCCGGACCGGCCGAACGACTGCGCACACCTGTTCCTGGCCATCGATCCGGAGCTGATGGGCGGCGTCGAGGACTTCCGCCGGCGCTCGTCCGGGCTGGCCGCCCGGATCCGCGGCAGCGCGACCGCGCCGGGCGTGAACCGGCTGTACCTGCCGGGGGAGATCGAGGCGGAACGTGCGGCGCAGCAGCGGCGCAACGGTGTGCTGATCGAGAGGTCGGGACTCGACGGGTTGCTGGCGGCCGCACGCGCGGCCGGCGCCGTCGTCCCGGCCGGAGGGATGGTGAGCTGATGCCCAAGACACAGGTGTCCACGGACGCGCTGCGGAGCCCGAACGGGGTGTTCTCGCAGGCGACCACGGTCGAGGCGACCGGGCGGCTGGTGTTCGTGTCCGGGATGACCGCGCGCCGCCCGGACGGCAGCATCGCGGGCGTCGGGGACGTGCGGGAGCAGACCCGGCAGGTGTGCGAGAACGTGCAGGCCGCGGTCGAGGCCGCCGGCGGCACGCTCGCGGACGTCTGCCGCGTGGACGTGTACGTCCGCAACATGGAGGACTTCGCCAAGATCCACGAGGTCCGGGCGCAGTACTTCACCGAACCCTTGCCGGCTTCGACGATGGTCGAGGTCAGCAAGCTCGCCCATCCTGACTATCTGATCGAGATCAGCGCGATCGCGGTGGTCTCTTGACCGGGGGTGAATTTCGTGCGCGGTGTCGAGTGGACCTGAGATGAAGTACGTGATGGTCGAGTACGCCGGGTCCGAGCGGCCCGGCGTCCTCGAGGGCGACACGGTGTCGTTGCTCGACGCAACGGACCTGACCGAGGTGATCACCGCCGGCGTGCCGGCGGTGGTGGACAAGATCCCGTACCGCGAAGAGATCCTGCGGGCGCCGCTGCGGCGGTTCCGGCGGGACATCCTCTGCACCGGGTGGAACTACTGGGACCACTTCGAGGAGAGCCGGGGCAAGCGCGAGGGCCAGGACGTGGACCGGCCCGAGCACCCGACGTTCTTCACCAAGGGCCCGGACGTGGTGATCGGCCCGTACGACGACATCGCCTGGGACCCGGCGATCTCCGCCAAGTGGGACTACGAGGCCGAGGTCGCGCTGGTGATCGGGAAGACCGGCAAGAACATCGCGGTCGAGGACGCGCTGGACCACGTCTGGGGTTACCTGCTCGCCAACGACGTGTCGCAACGGGACCTGCAGCGTGCGCACGGCGGGCAGTGGCTGAAGGGCAAGAGCATCGACGCCACGATGCCGCTCGGCCCCTGGATCGTGACCGCGGACGAGCTCGGCGACCCGCAGGACATCCGCCTGCAGTGCCTGGTCAACGGTGAGGTGCGCCAGGACGCGTCCACGCGCCAGATGGCGTTCGACGTGGCCACGCTGATCAGTGAGCTCTCTTTCGGTATGACGCTGCGCCCGGGCGACCTGCTGCTGACCGGTACGCCGGCCGGCATCGGCAACGCCCGCGAGCCGCAGGTGTTCCTGCAGGAGGGTGACGTGGTCGTCACGCGTGCCGACAAGCTCGGTGAGCTGCGCAACCGGGTAGCGCGCAGGTGAGCGGGCCCTTGGAGCTGCTGCCGGGTGGCGGCAAGAGTGGTCGCCGTACCCTCGCCGAGCACGCGGCCGCCGAGCTGCACCAGCTGATCCTGTCCGGCGAGCTGCCCAGCGGTACGCCGTTGCGCCTGGTGGAGCTGGCGAGCCGGCTGGAGATGAGCCAGATGCCTGTGCGGGAAGGCCTGCGTCGGCTGGAGGCGCTTGGCCTGGTGGAGATCATTCCGCACCGTGGCGCGTGGGTCCGGGACCTGTCGTTGGCAGATCTGCGGGACACGCACGAGACCCGGCTGGCGTTGGAGAGTCTCGCAGTACGGGCGGCGGCAGCCCGCTTCAACGAGGAGGACCTCACGAAGGCTGCGGCGGCGTTGGCCGAGCACCTCCGGTTGTCGCGGGCAGAGGACTCCGCCGGTGCGCGTGAGGCGCATGCGGACTTCCACTTCGCGATCTACCGGGCCAGCGGTTCCCAGTGGTTGCCGCGCGCGATCGAGCCGGTGTGGCAGAACAGCGAGCGGTACCGGTTCGGCAGTCGGCCGACCGCGTTCCTGATCGAGCGGAGCCGGCAGGAGCACCAGGCGATCCTGGACGCGTGTGTGGCGCGTGATCCGGACGCGGCCGAGCAGGCGCTGCGCAGCCACCTGGCCAGGGCGTTCCAGCGGATCACGGAGACCATGACGTCGAAGCAGCGGGACACCCCATGAGGGCCAGCTTCGACGCGACCGGTGAGGTCGTGCTGATCACCGGCGGCGCGCAGGGCATCGGTGCGGCGCTGGCTGCAGCAGTGAACGCAGCTGGTGGTACTGCGGTAGTCCTGGATATGGCTGCCCCGATTGACGGTGTGGAGCACGTCAAGGTCGACGTAGCCGACCGGGCAGCCGTTGAGGCGGCAGTAGCCGGCGTGGTCGAGCGGTACGGGCGGATCGACGGCCTGGTCGCCGGTGCGGCAGTGCAGCCGCGGTCAGCCGTACTGGACCAGGACCCGGCCGAGTGGACGCGGACGTTGCAGGTGAACCTGGACGGCGTGGTCTGGGCCTGTCAGGCGGTCGTACCGCACATGGTGGCCCGCCGGTCCGGTTCGGTGGTGGTGTTCACGTCCGGCATGGCGTCGACCGGCTACCCGGGCGCCGCGGCGTACGCGGCGAGCAAAGCGGCGCTGGTGGCGTTCGCGAAGACGCTGGCCGCGGAGGTGGCCGCGGACCGGGTCCGGGTCAACGTCGTCGCACCTGGGGTGATCGACACGGAGCAGTTCCGTGGAGCGAACGCCGGTGCGGACCGGGAGCACTGGCAGGACACCATAGGTATCGGTGACCCCGAGGACGTGGTCGGCCCGTTGCTGTTCCTGCTGTCCGACGCGGCCGCGATGACCGGGTCGTCGCTGACCCGGGAACGGGCCTTTGGCAAGCTCACGAGCTTCTCTGGAGTGACGAGTGACTGAACAGCTGCCTGTGGCGGTGGTCGGCGCGGGCCCGATCGGCCTGACCACCGCGCTCGGCCTGGCGCACTACGGCATCCCGTACGTGCTGCTCGAGGAGGACGCCGTACTGTCCTCCGACACCAAGGCCGGAACGACGCTCAGCCGGACGCTGGAGATCTGGAACCGGTACGGCGCGGTGGACCGCATCCTCGGCGCCGCGCTGCGGATCGACGAGATCGGTGACATCGACCGGGCCACCAACACGCCGCGGGCGTCGGTGCAGCTGGCCGAGCTGGTGAACGACACGCAGTTCCCGTTCGTGATCAACCTGCCGCAGCAGAAGATGGAGCCGCTGCTGGCCGCCGCGCTGCCGGAGCCGGTGCGGACGCGGCACCGGATGACGTCGTTCGAGATCCGCGACGACCGCGTCGTCCTGCAGCTGGAGACCCCGGACGGTCCGCAGGAGCTGGAGGCGTCGCACCTGCTGGCCTGCGACGGCGGCCGCTCGCGGGTCCGCGACGCGCTCGGAGTCAAGGTGGTGGGGGAGACCCTGCCCGAGCGGTACATGCTGATCGACGTCGTGGTCGACCTGGACGTCGACAACGCCAGGGACTACCCGTACCTCGCGTACTTCGCCGACAAGTCCGAGTGGATGGTGCTGATCCGGCAGCCGGACAACTGGCGGTTCCTGTTCCCGCTGGCGCCGGGTGCCGACGCGCCGGGTGACGAGGACCTACTGGTGAAGGTGAAGCAGTTCATCGGTGAGGTGGACCGCATCGAGCTCCTGGGGTCTGTCGTCTACAACGTGCACCACCGGGTCGCCGAGCAGTGGACCGCGGAGCGCAAGGTCTTCCTGATGGGCGACGCGGCGCACCTCATCACGCCGATGTGGGCGCTCGGGCTGAACACCGGCGCGTTGGACGCGTCCAACCTGCCGTGGCGGCTGGCTTGGGTACTGCGTGGCTGGGCCGACGAGTCGTTGCTGGACGGCTACGAGCAGGAGCAGCGTCCGGTGGCGATCGAGGGCTCGGGTGAGATGGCCGAGGCGGCCCGCAAGTACATGTCCTTCCAGCAGGGTGCTGTCACCGAGGCGACGGGCCCGTGGGCCACGGCGTACAACCGGACGCTGCTGAGCGTGCGGCTCGACGTCGAGGGTGTGGGCGACTGGTCGATGGTGGCCACGTCCGCCGCGCCGCCCGCCGTTCGGGCGGGCGACCGGGCGCCGGACCTGGTGCTGCAGAGCCCTACCGGTCGGACGACGATCCACGACCTGTGCCGCGACGCGTTCGTGGCCCTCTACTTCACCGACGTACGGCGGCGGCCGGAGATCCCGGCCAACGCATCGCCGGCGTTGAAGCACTACGCCGTGTCCCGGTGGGACGCGCCGCACGACTCCGGTCTGCGGGACAGGGCGCTGTTCGACCCGGGCAGCGTCGCCACCAAGCGGTACGGCGTACCGGCGGACAGCGTCGTACTGCTCCGGCCGGACGGTCACATCGCCGCGGTTGCTCCGATGGGTACCGGTGTCGCCGAGGAGCTGTACACCCGGGTCACCGGACGGGAGGTGCCGTGAGTAGTTTCGACGAGCCGTTGCGGGAGATCCTGCTGCAGACGGACGACCTGGAGTGGGTGGACAAGTCGCTCGCGGGCCTGTCCCACAAGATGCTCTGGCGGGACCCGGTGACCGAGGCGTCGATCGCGCTCGTGCGGTTCGAGAAGGGGTCCGGGATCCCGTCGGAGCACAAGCACGCCTCCAACCAGTTCATGTTCTGCCTGTCCGGGCGGTACGTGTACCTGCCGACCGGTACGACGCTGACCAAGGGCAGCTTCTACTGGAACCCGAAGGGCGTGGTGCACGGGCCGACGCGGGCGGAGGAGACCTCTGTCCTGCTCGAGGTGTACGACGGTCCGCACTACCCGGAGCGCCCGGACTTCTACGACAACGACGAGGACGCCCGCTGACATGGCCGGTTGGGACATCCACACCCACCTGATACCGCCGACCGTGCTGTCGGCGGCGCACCGGGGTGAGTTCGGGCTGTCCGTCGACAACGGTTCGCTGGTCGTCGACGGGGAGCGGCTGCCGCTGCGCCGCCTGGCCGACCCGGCGGCGCTGCTGCACTGGGTCTCCGCGCAGGACCTGGACGGCGCTGTGGTGTCGGTGCCGCCGGCCCTTTTCCGGTACGACGCAGGCGTCGAGTGGAGCGAGCTGGTGAACCAGGGCCTCCGGGAGCTCGCCACACCGCAGCTGCGCGTGCTGGCGCACCTCCCGCTGCTCCACCCGGACGCACCTGCCGTAGCCGCAGCACTGGGCAGGGAGGGTGTGTTCGGTGGCTTCGCCCTCGGTACGCCGAGTTACGCCGGCCTGGATCCGGTGTGGCGGGTGCTGGACGCGCTGGAGGCGTTCACGCTGATTCACCCGGGACACAGTGACGACAAGCGGCTTGACTCGTTCTACCTGTCGAACCTGTTGGGGAATCCGTACGAGACCGGAGTGGCGGCGGCCTCGCTCGTCTTCGCGGACGTGCCGGGGCGGTTCCCGGGGATCCGGTTCTGCTTGTGTCATGGGGGTGGTGTGACGGCGGCCGTCGCCGGACGGTGGCAGCGCGGGATCGACCAGGCCCGGCCGGGGATCGAGCCGGTGTCCCTGCCGGTCGCCGAGGCGCTGCGCCGGTTCTACGTGGACGACCTGGTGCACGACGCCGCCGTACTGGAGCTGCTGGCGAGGACGTTCGGGCCCGAGCGGGTGCTGGCCGGGAGCGACTGGCCGTTCCCGATGGGCAGCGACGAGGTGTCCACGGTGCGCGCCACCGAGCGGTCCGCGACGGCCGAGGTACTCACCCGGCCGCTCGCAAAGGAGGTCGTCGCGTGCTGAGACGGAGTTTTCGTCTGGTCGAGGTCGTGATCAGATATCAAATCGTGGGGAACGGGGTAGCGGTGTGAGTGCACGGGGGACTGTGTTGCAGAGCAACGGACCGGGGGAGCAGCTGAAGGCCGACGAGGTCGAGCTGACAGCCGGTCCGGGTGAGACGCTGGTCGAGATGCGGCTGGCCGCGGTGACCTCACTGGACCGGACGACGCTGGCCGGCAAGCAGCCGGCCGTGCCGTTCGTGCCGGGTTCCGAGGGTGTCGGGGTGGTGGTCAGCTCGGACGTCGCGGCGGTCGGCGCGGCTGTCGTGGTCCGCGGTGCGGGCGTCGGCGTGACGCGGCCGGGTGTCTGGGGGCGGTACGCCATCGTGCCGGATGCCGCCGTACATCCGTTGCCGGCGTCGCTGGACGCGGGCGCGGCGCTGGCGTTGCTGACGCCCGCGTTGACCGCGTATACCGCAGTACGGCGAGTGGCCGACGTACAGCCGGGGGAGACTGTGGTCGTCACCGGTGTGACGGGTCTGGTCGGGCGCCTGTGTGCTGCGATCGCGCGGTCGGCCGGTGCGTCCCGGGTGATCGGGCTGGTGTCGCTGGACGATTCCGCCGACGGTGCGGCGGGCCTGGTCGACCAGGTCGTCCGGGTGGACGGACTGGGGCAGGTGGGCCGGGAGCTGCCGTGGTGCGACGCGGTCATCGACACCATGGGCGGTCCGGTGACCGGTGGCGTGCTCGGGCATGTCACCCCGGGCGGGCGGATCGCCGTCCTGGGCTACAAGGCCGGCGAGTTCACGACGATCGATCTGCACCAGTTGGTGGGCCGCGATTTGCGCGTGCTGCCGGTGAATCTGCAGCGGACCGTGCTGGCCCCTGATGCTGTCGGTCAGGCGCTGACGGACATCGCTCCGGTGTCCTGGCGGGCGGACTACGACGTCGTACCTGCCGACCGGATCGGCGAGGTGCTGCACCGCCAGGGCGGACGCGTCCTGCTCGACCTGTCGGCTCTCTGAGGAGCAGCACGCGGCCTAGACCACTTGTGTTTGCTGGGCCTTCAGCTGAGCAATCTGTGAGCGAAAAGCCACCGGATGCCCACTAGGCGGCTACGGTACCTCCAGAGCTGAAGAGGAGAGAGGCAGCCCGCTACTGATGATCCGACGTCTCGAGCTCACGCCTGGGGGACCTACCGGGCGTCGTACGCTCGCCGAGGAGGCCGCGGCCGAGCTGCACGAGCTCATCCTGTCCGGCGAACTGCCGAGCGGTACAGCGCTCCGGCTCGAGGAGCTCGCCAAGCGACTCGACATGAGCCAGATGCCGATCCGGGAAGGACTGCGGCGGATGGCGGCGCTCGGTCTGGTCGAGATCGTGCCGCACAAGGGCGCCTGGGTGCGGGAACTGTCGCTGGAGGACCTGCGCGACACCCACGAGACCCGGCTGGCCCTGGAGTCGCTGGCCGTGCGCGCGGCCGCCACCCGGTTCTCGGAGTCGGACGCGTCGACCGCGCGGGCGGCGCTCGCCGAGCACGTCCGGCTGTCGAAGCTGGGCGACAACATCGCCTCCCGGCAGGCGCACACCGAGTTCCACTTCGCGATCTACCGGGCCGGCGGTTCGCGGTGGCTGCCGCGGGCGATCGAGCCGGTCTGGCAGAACAGCGAGCGCTACCGGTTCGGCTCCCGGCAGACCAAGGCCCGGATCGAGCAGACCCGCCGCGAGCACCAGGCGATCCTCGACGCGTGCCTGGCCCACGACGAGGAAGCCGCGGAGACAGCACTGCGCGAACACCTCGAAGGCGCCATGCAGCGGATCACCGAGACGATGGAACGTCGCTCCAAGCAGTGAGCTCCTCGAACCGGTCGGTCTGCCAGCCGGTCGCGTCGAACACCGCCCGCAGCAGCAGGCCGTCGCTGCTCGCTCTGTGCACTCCGAGCAGTTCTGCGAGCGGCCTGCTGCCCAGACCGTCGTAGTACTCGTCCAGTGCCAGCCGCCGTTGCTGCTCCGACGCTCCACCGACCTCCAGCAGTGGCGTGTCACAGCCTTTGACGTGCCCTGACCCGACCTGCTGTCCTGGCGCGAGCTGCTGGACCAGTTGCGCACCCGCACGTACATCCTGCGCTCTGACCCGTGCGCCGAGTGCACGGCAGTCAAGGTGCTGCAGCGCGCGCTGGACACCTTGGGAGACGGCGATGTGGTCCGGGTGACCTGTCAGCCCGTCACTGCCCACGGTGAGGATCAGCTCCGGGTCGACCGCGTCTGCCGCCGCCTGGATCGCTTCGGCGATGTCTTGTGGTGACGCGGCCGCCAACGTGCGTGGGCCGTTGCGGCCGCCGTCGTCGATCCACTGTCCTGCTGCACCGAGCCAGTCCCACTCGTCGATCCCCAGTAGTGCGCAGGACGCGTCCAGATGGTCGGAGGCTCCGTGCAGGCCGGCGGTAGCGACCCGCAGTACGACGTGCCAGCCCTGCTCGTGCAGCACCGAGGTGGCGGCGGCCGTCGCGAATACCTCGTCGTCCGGGTGCGCGTGGACGACGAGCGCCGTACGCATCAATCAGCCAGCCGGGCCGGGAAACCACCGGTGGCGATCGGGCTCCAGCGTTCCGGGGTGATGCGGATCAGGCACTTGCCCTGCTTGACCATCGCCTCGCGGTACTCGTCCCAGTCCGGGTGCTCGCCGGAGATCGCCCGGTAGTAGTCGACCAGCGGCTCCACCGCGTCCGGCAGCTCGATCACCTCGCCGCGACCGTCCACCTGGACCCAGGCGCCGTTCCACTCGTCCGACAGCACGACCACACTGGCCTTGCCGGCGCGCTTCACGTTCGAGCTCTTCGCCCGCTCCGGGTACGACGAGACGACGATCCGCCCCTCGGCGTCCACCCCACCCGACACCGGCGAGGCCTGCACCGACCCGTCCGCCCTGGTGGTCATCAGCAGCATGTGATGCCGCGGCCGCACGAACTCCAGCAACTCGTCGAGCCCGACCTTGGTGTTGGTGGCAATTGTCCTTGGCATGCCTCTCACCCTATGCGCCGACCGCCGTCTCGTGGACCGCGAGCCACTGGAGGCGATCGCCCTGCGGAACCAGTACGGCGGTCACCCGGCGAAGCCCACCGACCGAGTGCCGTTCGAGGTACCTGCACACCACCAGGTCAGGGTGAAGTCCGGGTGGTGTGCGCGGTGGAACGCGTCCAGGAGTTCGGGATCCGCTTCGCTGCCGAGCCAGGTGGCGAGGTTGTCGTGGTGGCGGACGACTTCGGTGTGCAGCTGGTGCATCAGTGTTCCTTGCTCTGCAGGTCTGCCGGGTCGACGAGGTGTTCCAGGTCGTGATCGCTGAGCTGGTTGATGAGGTGCTTGAAGCGCTGGGCCTCCGGGGTCGTGGGGAGCGTTCCGGCCAGGAGGTCGGGGAGGAGCAGCTCGTAGCCGGTGCGGGCGCGTGGTGTGTAGCGGTCGCGGGTACGGGCCACCGCCGAGGACACGCGGATCGCATGCTCGTTGCCCGGAGGTACGCCGGGACGGTCGGTCTCGCGCGCCGCGAACCGGAAGCCGTTCGCCTTGTCGCAACCCGGGCACCCGGAGGCCCCGGTGCCGAGCGTCGAGCCGCAGTCCGGGCAGGTCAGCTGGTTCAGCGCGCCGTCCACGACCCGCCAGTCGAACTCGGAGGTGTCCTGCAGTACGACCTCGGCCAGCTCGCGCGCTTCCGCCGTACCCGGGTCGACGCCGGCGTCCACGCAGAAACTGTCCCAGGCGGCGGCGATACTGTCCTCCACCTGCCGGAGAGCGGCGGTGAACCGAGGGTGATCGACGCGTCGCATGCCCCGGACTCTAGCCAGCGGCGGCCCTGTGGACGACCGGATTGACTTGTTCGAACAGGTGTTCGAACATGGGGGTATGACGGGGAGCAAGGCAGCGGAAGGCCGAGTCACAGCGCTCGACCACGCCCGCCTGCTCCTCGCCAAGGCCAAGGCGCAGAAGGCCGACGCCGATGTTTCCGGGCGGGAGCGGGCGGAGGGACGGCTTGCCCCGGTCGGAGGACCGGTGCCTTCGGTGGCTCGGGTGCAGCAGGCGTTGGACACGGCGGGGGTGGAGCGCGCGCTGCCGACGCATCCGGCGGTGCGGGAGCTGCTGGGCGGGGCGAGCCTGCGTGGCGGTTCGGCGTACTCCGTGCGGGAGAGCGCCGCGCTGGTGATGGCGTTGATGGCCGGGCCGTCCGCGGAGGGCGCCTGGTGCGGTGTCGTCGGGGTGCCGTCGTTCGGGGCCGAGGCGGCGCGCGGGCTCGGCGTGGACCTGGAGCGGCTCGTGCTCGTCCCGGATCCCGGCCGCGAGTGGCTCAGCGTCGTCGCCGCGCTGGTCGACGCGCTGACCGTGGTGGTCGTCCGTCCGCCCGGCGAGGTGACACCGGGGGAGGCGTCCCGGCTCGCCGCGCGGCTGCGGACCCGCGGCGCGATGCTGATCGCGTACGGTTCCTGGCCGGGCAGCGAGGCCCGGTTCGAGATCGAGAGCAACACCTGGAGCGGGCTCGGCGACGGCGAAGGCCTGCTCAGCGCCCGGCTGGCGACGGTCGCGGTGACCGGCCGCCGCGCCGCCGTCCGCGCCCGGCACGACCTCTGGCTGCCCGGCCCCGACGGCACCGTCCGCTCCGCCGAGCCCGCCCGGCTCGCCGGCGCCGGGGACCAGGACGTGTGGACCGAACAGATCGGCGCGGTGGGCTGATGGCGCGGCGGTTGACCCGGACAATGGTGGTGTGGGTGCCGGACTGGCCGGTGGTGGCGGCTGCCGGCGCGGACGGGCGGTCCCCGGACGAGCCGATCGCCGTGCTGGAGAAGGGGAAGGTGCTCGCCACGTCCGCCGCCGCGCGCGCCGAAGGGGTGCGGCGCGGGCAGCGGGCGCGGGACGCTCAGTCGCGGTGCCCGGAGCTGGTCGTGCTGAAGTACGACCCGGTCCTCGACGCGCGCGCGTTCGACCCGGTGATCTCCTGCCTGGAGGCGATCACCCCGGGCGTGCAGGTGATCCGTCCGGGGATGTGCGCGCTGAAGGCCCGCGGCCCGGCGCGGTTCTACGGCGGTGAGGAGGCGGCCGCGGTCAAGCTGCTCGACCGGCTGGAGACGTACGACGTGCAGGGTGGCCGGATCGGGATCGCCGACGGCCCGTTCGCCGCGGAGCAGGCGGCCCGGGTGAGCTCCGCGCGGACCCGGGTGCGGGTGGTGCCGCCGGACGGTTCGCCGGAGTTCCTCGCGCCGTTGCCGGTCGACGTCCTCGAGCAGCCGGCGCTCACGGACCTGCTGCGCCGGCTGGGGTTGCGGTCGCTGGGTGCGTTCGCGCAGCTGCCCGCGACCGAGGTGCTGACCCGGTTCGGTCCGGACGGCGCGTTCGCGCACCGGCTCGCCCGGGGGCGTGACGACCGCCCGGTGACCGGCCGGGAGATCCCGCCGGAGCTCACCCGGACCCTCGACTTCGAGCCGTCCGTCGACCGCGTCGACCAGGTCGCGTTCGCGGTCCGGTCGATCGCCGACGAGCTGATCGTCCGGCTGACCGAGCTCGGGCTGGTGTGTACGACGCTGCGGGTCGAGGTCGGCACCGAGTCCGGCCGGGTGCACGAGCGCGAGTGGCTGCACCCGCGCTGGTTCACCGCGGCCGACGTCGTGGACCGGGTGCGCTGGCAGCTCCAGGGCAGCGGCACGGCGACCAGCGAGCTGACCTCGCCGGTGGTCCGGATCCGGTTGGTCCCGGACCAGGCGGACCCGGTGGGTGCGCATGCCGACGGGTTGTGGGGCGGCGGGCCGGACGAGCGGATCCACCGCGCGCTGTCGCGGGTGCAGAGCATGCTCGGGCACGGCGCGGTCGTGTCGGTGGTGATCGGCGGCGGGCGCGGGTTCGCGGAGCGGCAGACGCTGGTCCCGTGGGGCGACCCGGCGGTCCCGGCGCGGCCTCCGGACCAGCCGTGGCCGGGGGCGATCACCGGGGCGGACCCCGCGCGCTGGCCGACGCTCGCGCCGACCACGATCTTCCCGGAGCCGATCCCGGCGAAGGTGTTCGCCGCCGACGGCACCCAGGTCGCGGTCACCGCCCGCGGCGAGCTGTCCGGCACCCCCACCGCGTTCGCGCTGCACCCGGCCCGCGGCGACCAAGTTGCCGACAGCAACAAGCTGTACCCGATCACCGCCTGGGCCGGCCCCTGGCTGACCGCCGAACGCTGGTGGGACCCCGCCACCGAGTCCCGCCAGGCCCGCTTCCAGTTCCGCACCGCCGACACCCGCGCCTGGCTCTTCACCCTCCACCGAGCCACCTGGAAGGCCCAGGCCACCTATGACTAGAAATCGATGCGCATCACGGTACGGCGGAGCGTCGGGTGGGTGAGCTGGTGGAAGCCGGCTTCCTCGAAGGCCTGGTGGGGGCCGACGTGCAGTTCGCCCCAGGTGATGGTCTTGCCGGGCTGGGTGAGCATCGGGTAGGCCTCCAGGGCCCGGGCGCCGCGGGCGCGGGCGTGCGGGATCGCGGCGCGGGCCAGGTGGTAGGTCAGGCCGCGCCCGCGGAAACCCTTGCGGACGACCAGGCAGGTGACGGCCCAGACGCTCTCGTCGTCCTTGTCCTCGGCGCGGTCCGCCCACGGCACCCGCGAGGTGCGCAGTTTCGGGTACGCCGTGCGCGGCTCGACGGCGACCCACCCGGCCGGCTCGTCGTCGACGTACGCGATCAGCCCGGCCGTCGACGGCGCGTCCGGCGTACCGCAGGCGGTCTGCTCCTGCAGCCGCGTCATCCGCTCGTCCAGTGTCGAGTCCCGCCAGATCCACCCGCGGATCTTGAACCGCTGACACTGGCACTGGCCCGCGTCCGCCGTACCGAACACCGCCTGCAGGTCCTCCCACGGCGCCTCGTTCGCCGGGACGACGGTCACCTGCGACTCCTCGATCACCCGCATGCCGAGCACACTAGGCCCTGTTCCGGACGGCCGCCTTCCGGAACCCCGAGAAGGTTTAGGTTGACCAGATGCACCGCAGCCGAGTGTCCACCTTCCTCATCGACGTCAAGCAGGACGAGGTCGACGACGCCACGACGTTCTGGGCCTCGGCCCTCGGCGTCCGCACCTCGTCGCCCGACGGCGAACCGCAGTTCATCACCCTGCACGACGCCGTCCCCGGATACGTGACCGCCATCCAGTCCGTCGACGACGAGCCCCGCTACCACCTGGACATCGAGACCGACGACGTACCCGCCGAGGTCGCGCGGCTGACCGCCCTCGGCGCGGTCGAGGTCGCGAGCTGGCAGGGCTGTCACACGCTCCGCGCGCCCGGCGGGCATCTGCTGTGCGTGATCCCGGTGCACAGCGACCCGGAGTACTTCCAGCAGCACGCGACCGTCTGGAGCACCGAGTAACCCGCGCCGGCCGGGCTCAGGCGACGGGGACGGGGGGAGGTTCGGCGAGCGCGAAGAGCCGGTCGAACACCGCGACCCGGTCGAACTGCAACGCGTACGCCCGAGCGCGCCGCTCAGCCTCGGCCCGCTGCTCGTGGGTCCAGTCGCACACGACCTCGTCCAGCACGGTCCGCAGCGCGACCGGGTCACGCTGCGGGACCAGCAGGGCCGTGTCACCGACCGCCTCGGGGACCCCGCCGGTCGCGCAGGTGATGATCGGCCCACCACCGGCGAGCGCCTTCTCGACCAGCGCGATCCCGAACGTCTCCACGAACTCCGGCTGCTCGCGGGTCGGCAGCACGAACGCCGCACTCCCCGCCATCAGCCCAGGCTTCTCCGAGTCGTCCACGTCGGTCAGCACCAGCATCCGCTCGCTCAGACCCGCTGCCGCCACCCGCGCCACCACCGCGTCTTCCTGCGGCCCGCGCCCGGCCAGCACCAGCCGCACCCTGGCGGCCGACCGCGACCCCGCGTAGGCGTCGATCAGGTCGTCGACCCCCTTCGCCGAAGCGATCCGGGACAGGAACAGCACGTACCCGTCCCGCGCGAGGCCACGCCGGGCCAGGGTCTCGGCGATCCGGTCGTCGTTGAGCGACAGGTACGGCCAGGAGTCGACCGCCGGATAGGAGATCGCGATCCGCTCCGCGCACTGCTGTGCGAACGTCGTACCGCGCAGACCGTCGAGGGTCGCCGCCGAGGCCACGATGAGGTCCTTGGTGTACTCCGACACCGCCACGCAGTGGTCGGCCGCCAGGTAGACCGACAGGATGTGCGCGGCCGCCCCGAACCGGTCGGTGGCCACGCAGTCGCGCACCACGTTGGTGATGTCCGAGCCCACCGCCTCGGCGATCGTGACGACCCGCGCGGGCCCGATCCGGCGCGCCACCTGGACGGCCTCCTGTACGGCGATCGCGTGCGGGCTGAGGTACAGCGACATCGCCACCGTCGGTACCCCGTCGCTGAACAGCTCGACCAGCCGGCCGACGAGCCCGGCCAGGTGGCGGCCGTCCGGAACCCGGTAGTCGCCGACGGGGCCGGGCCGCTCCACCGTGATGCCGGGGCTGTACGGCAGCACGCGATCGAGCGGTTTCAACGGCAGCCCGGCCGCCTGGAGCGTGTCCAGCGGCCAGGTCACGATCCGTACGTCGTTGAACCCGCGTGTGCGCGCCACCTCGGCGAGGCACCGTGCCTCCCCGGAGTGCCCGCAGATCACCGGGTCGGCGCGGACCACGAGAACCAGGCGCCGGGTGGGTGTGGACTTGTCGTCGGTGATGGTCATGCCTCACCTCCACTAGTGGTTTGCGGGTCGGATGTGGACGGCGGCCTGATCCGGGTGCCCCAGCCCGAGGGCTCGGGGCCGAGCTCGAGGTGCAGGTTGCGGAGGTGCCGCAGTTCCCGGCCGGAGATCCAGGGGCGTTCGAGGGCTTTGCCCTCGACCGCGACGGACTGGACGTAGGACACCGGTCCGCCGGCGTCGACCGGCTCGAATCCTGTGGTGGTGACGGACAGCTCGCCGTCAGGCAGCTGGATGGTGGACTCGGCCACGGCCGGCGCGCTCAGCAGGAACAGGTTCTGGCCGGCCACCGGGAACAGCCCGAGCGTCGCCCACACGTACCAGGCGGACAGCCCGCCGGAGTCGTCGTTGCCGGGCAGCCCGCCCCGGCCGGTGCCGAACTGGTTGGCGATCGCGGCATGCACGACTTCGGCGGTGCGATCCGGTCGTCCGGCGTAGTGGTAGGACCAGGGCGCCTCGTAGTCCGGTTCGTTGTTCAGTCCCTCGAACCGGCACAGGCCGTACCCCGCGTCCAGCTCGGCCGCACTCGGCGCCACCCCCGGCTGGGTGACCGGTGCGGCGTCGTACCCGAAGAACCGGTCGAGCAGCCCGACGAACGCGTCGTCGCCGCCGGCGAGCGCGATCCGGGCGCGCATGTCGTGCAGCAGCCGGAAGGAGTAGTTCCACCGGCCGCCCTCGTAGAACGTCGAGTCGCGCAGCAGGCCGGTGCCCGGGTCGTACGCCGCCCGCCAGCCGTGCGCGAGTTCGCGCAGTTGCTGGGCCAGCGCCCGGTCGCGCACCTTGTGGGCGATCGTCGCGGTGCAGTGGTAGGCGTACGCCAGGTCGAGGGTGTGGCTGATCGGATGCGCCACCCCGTGCACCAGGTAGTCCTCGCCGTACGTCCGGCGCAGGTCCGTCTCCAGGTGCACCATGGCCCAGTCCCAGTCGATACCAGGCAGGTCGAGCCGGCACAGGTCGGCGAGGAAGGTGTGCGCGAGCGCGCTGCCCTGCCGGGAGAACCGGTCGGCGCCCTTGGCCATCCGGTAGCCGATCGGCAGGTTGCCCTCCTGCTCGCAGATCGACAGCATCGCGCCGGCCAGCTCGACCGAACGCTGCGGGAACAGCGTGGTCATCAGCGGCAGCTGGGTGCGGTAGATGTCCCACATGGTGCAGATGTCGAAAGCGTAGGGGCCCTGGGTCGTCCACGACGGGCTCTCGTCCGGGGCGAAGCACGGTTTGACCAGCGAATGGTAGAGCGCGGTGCCGAAGACCGTCGCCTGGTCGCCGGACCCGGTATCGATCGCGACCTTGCCGAGGTGATCGCGCCAGGTGGCCGCCGTGGCGTCGCGCCGCCCGGCGAACGCGACCTGTGTACGGCCGGTGTCTGCGTGCAGGTTGTCGCGCGCCTTCGCACACCCGCGCAGCGAGAACCCGAGCCGCACCTCGACGGTCTGGTCGGCCCTCGCGGGACCCATGAACATCAGCCCGAACGGCCGCAGGGTAGTCGGCCGGATGTAGTCGAAGTCGAGCCGGGTGCCGCCGGGCATCAGCCGCCGGTCGTACCACAGCAGCTGCCGCCAGCCGGGGGCGTCGACCTCCAGGTGCACGGCCAGCGGCACTCCCTCGACGTGGATCTCGCCCTGCGCCACGCCCGGCTCCAGCAGCGCCAGGTGCGCCTTCAGCGGCACGGTCCGGCTGTGCGGGATGGCCAGGCCGCCGGTCGAGGCGTCGACGACGATCCGGGCGGCGTCATCCGCCGGGAAGGTGTAGCGATGCACGGCCGACTTCGGGCCGACCGTCAGCTCGCAGCGCACCCCCGAGCTCAGCGTCGCCGCGTAGTACCCGGGCTCGGCCACCTCGTCGCGTAGGTCCCACGTGGTGCCCAGGTCGTCGAGCGGGCCGAGCATCGGCGTGACCCGGAAGTAGTTGTAGTACTTGCGGATCGCGCCGGTGCCGGACTGCTGGAAATGGGTGAAGCCGGACGCGACCTGCCGGTCGTACAACAGGCCGGGCATGCCCTCGGTGTTGAAGTCGTACAACCCGTAGCCGGTCGGGTAGGCCCCGGAGTACGCGCAGGCCGACACCATACCGAAGGGGTGCGTGGCGCCCGGGTGCGTGTTGCCGACCTGCGGCTTGGGCCACCACCACGTCGCGGCCAGGCCCTTGGGCGTGGGCAGGTCGGTGGCGCCGGTCCCGATGAACGGGTCGACGTACTCGTACATCCGGCATCACCGCCTCGCGGCCGACGTGGGCTCCCAAAGTAAGAAGCGCAGGTTTCAGCTGCGTGACCGGAGGAGACGGACACGTTACGTCGCTGCGAACGGATAGGCCCGCAGCAGAAAGCGGTGATCGGGCCGGAAGCCGCGGCTACGCTCCGAGCCATGACTGAACTCGCGGCGACGTTCAAGCAGCAGGCGGTGGCGGAGGCGTACCGGCATCGGCCGCCGTACCCCGACGAGGTGTTCGACCGGCTGGTCGAGTTGATCACGGACGAGCCGCGGCGGGTGCTCGACATCGGCGCCGGTGAGGGCGCGATCGCCCGCCCGCTCGCGCCGCGGGTCGAGCACGTCGACGCGATCGACTTCTCGGCGCCGATGGTCGAGGCGGGCCGGCAGCGCCCGGGCGGCGACCACCCGAACCTCAGCTGGCAGGTGAACCCGATCGAGACCGCCGACCTCGACGGCCCGTACGCGTTGGTGACCGCCGGCGCGAGCATCCACTGGATGCCGTGGGAGGAGACGTTCGCGCGGATCGTCCCGCACCTGACGCCGAACGCGCAGCTCGTCGTCATCGAGCACGGCCCGGTCGACGAGCCGTGGTCGGCCGACCTCGTCGCGGTGATCGAACGGCACTCGCGCAAGCAGAACCACGACCCGAAGTTCAGCGTCGTCGACGCGATCCGGGAGCGCGGCCTGCTCGACCTCACCGGTACGGCGCGGACCGCCCGCGTCACGCACCGGCAGACGGTCGCCGACTACATCGAGAGGCTGCACTCGACGTCGAGCCTCGCCCGCGACCTGATGCCTGCCGACGAGGCCGCGGCGTTTGACGCCGGTGTGACGGCGGCGCTCGCGCCCTACGCGAAGGACGGCGTACTCGACCTCACCATCGAGGCCGAGCTCAGCTGGGGGCGCCCGAAGGTCCCGAGCTAGCGGCGCGCGACAGCAGGTACCGCTGTTCCGGAATGCTCTGCGTGAGTCGCGCGGCGAGCTCGTAGGCCTGCCGCGCGGCCGCCTCGTCGCCGGACAGTTCGAGCAGGTGGGCACGCACGGCCGCCACCCGGTGGTGTTTCCGTAGCGCCGGATCCACCGCGTCGAGCAGCTTCAGCCCCGCGGCCGGGCCGTGCACCATCGCGACCGCGACGATCCGGTTCAGCGTCACCATCGGCCCGGGCGCGATCGACTCGAGCAGTTCGTACAGCATCAGGATCTGGCGCCAGTCCGTGGCCTCGGCGTCCGCCGCCGCGTCGTGCACGGCCGCGATCGCGGCCTGCAACTGGTACCTCCCGACCGGCGCCGACCGCAACGTCGCCTCGATCAACTGGGTGCCCTCGGCAATCGCCCGCGCGTCCCACAAGGACCGGTCCTGCTCCGGCAACGGCACCAGCGCGCCGTCCGCCGTGGCCCGCGCCGGGCGCCGCGCGTCGGTCAGCAGCATCAGCGCCAGCAGCCCGGCCACCTCGCCCTCGGCCGGCAGTTGCGCGTACAGCAGCCGCGTCAGCCGGATCGCCTCCGCGCTCAGCTCGACCCGATGCAGCGCGGGACCGGACGACGCCGTGTAGCCCTCGTTGAAGATCAGGTACAGCACCTCCAGGACGGCGGCCAGGCGCTCGGGCTGCTCGGCCGCCGGCGGCATCGCGAACCGCGCGCCCTGCAGCTTCGCCTTCGCCCGGCTGATCCGCTGCCCGATCGTTGCCTCGGGCACCAGAAACGCGCGGGCGATCTCGCCGGTCGTCAACCCGCCGACCGCGCGCAGCGTGAGCGCCACCTGCGACTGCTGCGTCAGCGCCGGATGACAGCACAGCATCAGCAGGGTCAGCGAGTCGTCCTCGGCCGGCGCGGGCTCCGGGCGAGTCCACGCCGCGACCGTCTCCTCGCGCCGCGTGCGGGCCGCCTCGTTCCGCAGTACCTCGATCCGGCGCCGCGACGCGACCGTGATCAGCCAACCGCGCGGATTCTCCGGTACGCCGTCCCGCGGCCACTGCTGCGCCGCGGCGAGCAGGGCCTCCTGTACGGCGTCCTCGCACGCGTCGAAGTCGCCGTACCGCCGGACCAGCGCGCCCAGCACCTGCGGCGCCTGCTCGCGGAGCAACTCCTCGAGCATCACATGAACGCGCCGAGGTCCCGCACCGGACGGACCTCGACGACGCTGAACGGCGCCTCCGGGATCTGCGCGACGATCTGCACCGCCCGGTCCATCGACGCGCAGTCGAGCAGGTAGAAGCCGGCCAGCTGTTCCTTCACCTCGGCGAACGGCCCGTCCGTGGTCTGCGGCTTGCCGTCGCGGACCAGCACCTGCTTCGTCAGCGCCGGGTCGTCGAGCGATTCCGACGCGACGAGCTCACCGTGTTCGGCCAGCGCTTCGTGCAGAGCGGCGTACCCCGCCATGCCTTCCTGCTTCTGCTCGTCGCTGAGCGAGTCCCACACCGCACGCGACTCCGGGTTGCCGTAGATCAGCACGAGGAACTTCATCTGCACACTGTAAGCATCACCAGGGGGTCTCGATCGGGTCACTGGTTCGCAGCGGGCGTAGCGGGCGGCCGCGAGTCACGTTCTGGTATCAGGGGACTGGTGTCACAGGAATGGCGGGGCCTGCCCCGGGACGGCCGGACGTAAACCTGTCGACGCTCCCCAGTACAGTTACGACGGTATCCAGGGTGGAGAGAGGGAGGGGTCGCGTGCCGGACTTGGAAGTGTCCGACCGGGTGTGGACGATCCCGAACGCGCTCAGCTTCCTGCGGTTGCTGGGGGTGCCGCTCTTCCTGTGGCTGATCCTCGGTCCCGAGGAGGACGGCTGGGCGCTGCTCGTGCTGGCCGTCTCCGGGTTCACCGACTGGGCCGACGGCCAGATCGCCCGCCGGATGAACCAGACCACCCGGCTCGGGCAGATGCTCGACCCGGTGGCCGACCGGCTGTACATCTTCGCGACCGTCCTCGGGCTCGCGCTGCGCGACATCATCCCGTGGTGGCTGGCGATCGCGCTGCCGCTGCGGGACGTCCTGCTGACGCTGACGCTGCCGGCCTTGCATCGCCGCGGCTTCAACGCGCTGCCCGTGCACTTCCTCGGCAAGTCCGCGACCTTCTGCCTGCTGTACGCGTTCCCGCTGCTGCTGCTCGGTGACGGCGAGACCACCCTCAACCTGCTCGCCCGCGTCTTCGGTTGGGCGTTCGCGATCTGGGGCACCGGGCTGTACTACTGGGCCGGCGCGCTGTACTTCGCCCAGCTGCGGCACCTGGTCCAGACGGTGAAACCGATCAAGGACTCGGCCGGGTGACCCAGCAAGCCCCGCAGGCCCCACAGACGCCTCCGGCACCGAAGCCGCGACGCGTCGACGCGTCCATGTCGTTGCTGAACAACCTGATGGCGCACCCGATCGACGAGGGGTACGCCGTCGCCGCCCGGACCCGGTCGAAGCAGGGCGGCAAGCAGACCCGGTCGCGGCACCGGGTGCTGCTGACGGTCGCGGCCGCCGTGCTCGGCTTCCTGCTCGCGGTCGCCGCCGCGCAGAACTACCGCAGCGCCCCGGAGGCGGAGAAGCAGCGCAACGAGCTGATCACCCGCATCGAGCAGGCCGACACCCGGCTGGGCGAGCTCCGCAGCCACCAGACCCGGCTCGCCGACGAGGTCCGCCGGCTGCAGGCGAGCGGACTGAGCAACGACAGCGCCGGCGCGGCCCTGCAGCAGAAGCTCGACGACCTGGAGCTGCAGACCGGTGCGATCGCAGTCACCGGGCCGGGGATCAAGGCCGTCCTCGACGACGCGAAGGACGCGGACTCCAAGGAAGGGCGACTGCTCGACGTCGACCTGCAGCAGCTGGTCAACGGCCTCTGGACCTCCGGCGCGGAGGCGATCTCGGTGAACGGCCACCGGCTCACGTCGCTGACCGCGATCCGCGGCGCCGGCAGTGCCATCACCGTCGACTACAGTTCGCTGACTCCGCCGTACACGGTGCTCGCGATCGGGGACACCGCCACCATGCCGGCCCGGTTCGCGCAGAGCTCGGGCGGGCGGTGGGTGCAGTACCTGGTCAGCAACTTCGGTGTCCGGATGACGATCACGACGGAGGAATCCTTGCTGGTGCCGGCCGATGCGACGATCGCGTTGCGCTACGCGAAGGTGAGAACGAGATGATCGCCGTACTCGGTCTGGTGATCGGCGTCGTCGTCGGCCTGCTGGTCGCGCCCGACGTCCCGGACTGGGCGCAGCCCTACCTGCCGATCGCGGTGGTGGCGGCGCTGGACGCGGTGTTCGGCGCGCTGCGGGCGTTCCTGGACGGGATCTTCGACGACAAGGTGTTCGTCGTGTCGTTCGTGTCCAACGTGCTGATCGCGGCGCTGATCGTGTACCTGGGCGACCAGCTCGGCGTCGGGTCGCAGCTGTCCACCGGGGTCGTGGTCGTCCTCGGCATCCGTATCTTCACCAACATGGCGGCGATCCGCCGGCACATCTTCCGGGCCTGATCATGAGCGACGACACACCGGACACCCCCGAGCAGCCCGACAAGGCAGCAGACAAAGCAGCAGACAAGGCGGCAGACAAGGCTGCCGACAAGGCGGCGCGGCCCGCCGAGGCGCCGCAGCCGGAGAAGCCGACCCCGATGCCGAAGCCGCGGACGCCGAACCTGGCGCTCCGGCGCCTGAAGGCCGGGTTCAAGCCGTCCCGCGGCCAGGCGATCGTCGCGGTCGTGCTCGCGCTGGTCGCCTGTGTCGCGGTCGTCCAGGTCCGGGTGAACCGCGCCGACGACGGCTACCAGAACGCCCGCCGCGAGGACCTGATCGCGATCCTCGACGGCCTCGGCCAGAACACCCGCCGCCTGGAGAGCGAGATCGCCGACCTCGAGGAGCGGAAGAACTCGCTGTCCTCGAGCGCCGACAAGGCGCAGACCGCCCGCGAGCAGGCCGAGGCGCAGATCCGCACGCTCGGCATCCTGGCCGGCACCATGCCGGCGGTCGGCCCGGGGGTGCGGATCACGCTGAACGACCCGCAGGGCAAGATGACCTCGAGCAACCTGCTGGACGCGATCGAGGAGCTGCGCGACGCCGGCGCCGAGGCCATCCAGATCAACGGGACGGTGCGGGTGGTGGCCAGCACCGACTTCGTGGACAACGCCCCGGGCATCGGGATCGACGGCCAGAAGGTGTCCTCGCCGTACGTCATCGAGGCGATCGGGGAGTCCCACAACCTCGCCGAGGCGGCCAACTTCCCGGGCGGCCTGGTGAGCGAGGTGACCGGTCCGCAGGTGGGCGGAACGGCCGAGGTGACCGAGCTCGAGAGCGTCTCGATCACCGCCTTGCACGCGCCGGAGGAGCATCGTTACGCTCGCCCGGCGCCCAGCCCCACCAAGTAGCGCAAGCACCCTGAGACCCAGTCCGAACCCCCAGCTGTCCTTGAGCGAAAGAGGAACGAAGGTGTACCCCGAAGACCTGAAGTACACGGCCGAGCACGAGTGGGTGAAAGCCGGCGAGGACGGACCGGTGCGGGTCGGCATCACCGACTTCGCGCAGGACCAGCTCGGTGACATCGTGTACGTGCAGCTGCCCGACGTCGGCAGCGCGGTGCGGGCCGGCGACGCCTGCGGGGAGCTGGAGTCGACGAAGAGCGTGAGCGACCTGTTCGCCCCGGTGAGCGGCACCGTGACCGCCGTCAACGAGGCGCTCGCGGACCAGCCGGAGCTGATCAACACCGACCCGTACGGCGAGGGCTGGCTGATCGACATCGACGTCGAGGACACCGCCGAGGTGGCCGCGCTGATGGACGCCGACGCCTACCAGGGCCAGCTCGACCAGAACTGATAGCGTTACCGGCCTCAACCGCTGGTCGAGGGTTGAGGCCCATGTCCACACTGTTAACACGGGGTCTATCGAAGACGTCGCCGGACCGCCGGCGATCGGGAGGATCACAGCATGCCGTTCTGCAACCAGTGCGGGCACGAGAACTCCGAGGGCAGCAGGTTCTGCTCGCAGTGCGGAGCGATGCTGCCTGGCGCGGACCGCCCGGCGGCCACTCCGGCGGCACCGCCCGGACGGACGCAGCAGACGCCCGGTGTCACCGACACCGCGATGCTGACGCCGATCGGCGCCGAGCCGGAACCGGAGCAGACCGGTGAGCCGCTGACCGCCGACGACGAGGCCGCCGTCGGCGCGCTGCCGGCCGGGTCCGCCCTGCTGATCGTCCAACGCGGGCCGAACGCGGGCAGCCGGTTCCTGCTCGACGTCGACGTGGTGACCGCCGGCCGGCACCCGGACAGCGACATCTTCCTCGACGACGTGACGGTGTCGCGCCGGCACGCGGAGTTCCGCCGGGACGCGTACGGCGTGAAGGTGCGCGACGTCGGCAGCCTGAACGGGACGTACGTGAACCGCGACCGGATCGACGAGGTCCAGCTGAACAACGGCGACGAGGTCCAGATCGGCAAGTACCGGCTGGTGTACTACGCCAGTGGCCAAGCCTGATCCGAGCGCCGAGGGGCCGGCCGGCGGCCGCGGCATCGGAGAGGTGCTGCAGCTCCTGCAGGCCGAGTTCGCCGACGTCACGATCTCGAAGATCCGCTTCCTGGAGGCCGAGGGGCTGGTGACCCCGGCCCGGACGGCGTCCGGGTACCGCAAGTTCAGCGCGGCCGACGTCGAGCGGCTGCGCTACGTGCTGACCGCGCAACGCGACCAGTACCTGCCGCTGAAGGTGATCAAGGAACATCTCGGTGCGATCGACCGCGGGCTGCGGCCTGCCGCCGCGGGCCCGCCGGTCGCGCCCAGTTCGTTGCCGCAGACCCCGGGCCAGCCGGTCGCCGAAGACTTCGGTGCCGCGGGCACCGAGCTGCGGCTGACCCGGGACGAGCTGCGGACCGCTGCCGGCGTACCGGCCGAGCTGCTCGACGAGCTGGAGAGCCACGGCCTGGTGGTGGCCAGCGGCAACCACTACGGCGGCGACGCGATCGTGATCGCGCAGGTTGCGGCCGAGTTGGCGGCGTACGGGATCGAGCCGCGGCATCTCCGGGCGTTCCGTACGGCGGCCGACCGGGAAGTTGGCCTGATCGAGCAGGTGACCGGCCCGCGCCGCACCGAGCAGACCGCGGAGCTGGCCGCGCTGACCGTCCGCCTGCACACCGCGCTGGTCCGCTCCCGGCTGCCACGCTGAAACCCGGCCGGACCGGTGTCCGGGGTGGGACGGTGGGACTGCCGGAGCATTGACTGCGGAGTAGGCTGAAGGTGTGCGCGAAGTCGACGTGGTCGGAGTCCGGGTGGAGATGCCCTCGAGTCAGCCGATCGTGCTGCTCCGGGAGGTCGGAGGTGAGCGGTACCTGCCGATCTGGATCGGTGCGGCCGAGGCGAGTGCGATCGCTTTCGCCCAGCAGGGCATGGAGCCGCCCCGGCCGCTGACCCACGACCTGTTCGCCGAGACCATCCGGGTGCTCGGGCACACGCTCAGCCAGGTCCGGATCGTGAACCTGACCGACGGCGTGTTCGAGGCGATCCTGGTGTTCGACGACAAGACCGAGATCTCGGCGCGGCCGTCGGACTCGATCGCGATCGCGCTGCGCACCGGGACACCGGTGTTCTGCGCGGAGGAGATCCTCGCCGAGGCCGGGATCCCGGTCCCGGAGAGCGAGACCGACGACGCCGACGAGGTGCAGGAGGAAGAGGAGGTCGAGCGGTTCCGGGAGTTCCTGGACCAGGTGACCCCGGAGGACTTCGACAAGAGCTGACCGGCCGGTCCGGCGTAAGCTGCAAGTGCGGTCAGGTAACGATTCGTACGACGGTCGCGACACGCTCCCGGCTCGGTGCGGTTGTCGTTGACCCGGTTCGGGCGGCGGCTTACCGTGAAGGAGTCGTGGGGTGGTGTCACTCCACGGAGATGACTCGTTCCAGTCGGTATCCAGGGAGGCTCAGGCGTGACACGCACCGGGGACACGGATCTGACGGCGCAGTCGACGTCCGACGCGCACGCCGAGGCCGTGGCAGCCGCTACTGCCACCGCCGGCGTCCAGGGTCTGCTGTTCGACGACGACCTGCGGCCGATGCCGGAGGACGTCGGGTTCCGCGGTCCGACGGCCTGCGCCGCGGCCGGGATCACCTACCGGCAGCTCGACTACTGGGCCCGCACCGGTCTGGTCTCCCCGTCGGTCCGGCCGGCGACCGGCTCCGGGACGCAGCGGTTGTACGGTTTCCGTGACGTCCTGTTGCTGAAAGTGATCAAGCGGCTGCTGGACGCCGGGATCTCACTGCAGCAGATCCGGACCGCGATCGCGCACCTGAGCAAGCGCGGCTTCGACGACCTGACCCAGATCACGCTGATGAGCGACGGCGCGTCGGTGTACATGTGCACCTCGCCGGACGAGGTCATCGATCTGCTGGCCGGCGGCCAGGGCGTGTTCGGGATCGCGCTCGGCGGCGTCTGGCGTGAGGTCGAGGGTTCGCTGTCCGAGCTGCCCACCGAGCGCGCCGACGGCCACGGCGAGGACGAGTCCGAGCCGCACGCCAGCGACGAGCTCGCGGCGCGCCGCCGCGCGCGGATGACCGGCTGACCGAGCTTCTCCCTGTGCGCCCACTCACTGCCGACTCGCTCCGTGGTGTGTGGGCGACGCTTTTGCTGCCGCTGAACGCCGACGACTCGATCGACTGGGCGCGGCTGCAGGCACAGGCCGACACGCTCAGCGCCACCTCCGTCCACGGGCTGTACGCGCACGGCACGGCCGGGGAGTTCCAGACGCTGACCGAGGACGAGTTCGACCGGGTCAACGAAGTACTCGCCGCGACCGGGAAACCGTTCCAGATCGGTGCCAGTCATCCGTCGGCCCAGGTACAGCTGTCCCGTGTCGAGCGGGCGGCGAACCTCGCGCCCGGCGCGATCCAGGTGATCGCCCCGGACTGGTTGCCATTGAATCCGTCCGAGCTGCTGGCGTTCCTCCGGCGGGTGGCTGAGGCAGCCGGCGAGGTACCGCTCGTGTTGTACAACCCGCCACATGCGAAGACGGCTGTCACGCCGCGGCACTTGTACGAGCTGGCGCGAGCCGTGCCGAGCCTGATCGGGCTGAAGACCGCCGGCGGTGACAAGGCGTGGTTCGACGAGGCCACGCGGTCGGGGCTGGCGATCTTCGTGCCGGGACACTTCCTGGCGAGTATGTCGTCACTCGGCGCGCACGGCAGCTACTCGAACGTGGCGGCGCTCTCGCCGAACGGTGCCGTCGCGTACGCCGCCGACCTGGACGTCGAGCGCCGGATCGCCGAGTTCTTCGCCGCGCATGTCGTACCGATGCAGAAGGCCGGCCTGTCGAATCCGGCGCTGGACAAGTTCCTCGCCGCGGTGGGGGACTGGGCCGACGTCGGCACCCGGGTGCGGTGGCCGATGCAGTCGGCGACCGCGGAGCAGGTGGCGGCGGCGCGGCCGGCCGCCCGGGGGCTGCTGCCCGAACTGTTCCCGGATTCCTGGTAGCCTCGGGACAGCCGTACACAACACTCGGGAGAGTCCCGTGTCACGGGCGCCGAAGGGGCAATTCCTCCCCGGAACCTCTCAGGCCCATGGACCGAGTGTCACAGGCGACTCTGGAGCGCACGTTGTCGAAAGAGGCACCGCGCGTGACAGAGGGGGAGGCCACCGCAGCGACAGTCAGCAAGTCAGCATCGGAGCCTCTAGTGAACGAGATCCCCCAGCTCTCGGCGACCTTCGCCGACCGGCACATCGGGCCGCGCCCGGACGAGATCGCCCAGATGGTCGAACTCCTCGGGTACGACGACGTCGACGCGCTCGTGGACGCCGCGGTCCCGGCCTCGATCCGCTCGGCCGAGGCGCTCCGGCTGCCCGAGCCGGCGTCCGAGGTCGACGCGCTGACCGAGCTCCGCCAGCTCGCCGCCCGCAACACCGTCGCCACCTCGATGATCGGCCAGGGGTACTACGGCACGTTCACCCCGTCGGTGATCGTTCGCCGCCTGGTCGAGAACCCGGCCTGGTACACCGCCTACACGCCGTACCAGCCGGAGATCTCCCAGGGCCGCCTCGAGGCACTGCTGAACTTCCAGACCGTCGTCTCCGACCTCACCGGCCTGCCGACCGCGAACGCATCGCTGCTCGATGAGGGCACCGCGGCCGCCGAGGCGATGACGCTGGCGCACCGGTCGAACAAGAAGAGCAAGTCGGACCGGTTCCTGGTCGACGCCGACTGCTTCGCGCAGACGATCGCCGTCGTACAGACGCGGGCGGAGGCGCTCGGCATCGAGGTCGTGGTCGCGGACACCACCGACGGCCTGCCCGAAGGCGACTTCTTCGGTTTCCTCGTGCAGTACCCGGGTTCGAACGGCGCCGTCCGCGACCTGAAGCCCCTGGTGGCGGCCGCGCACGAGCGCGACACGCTGGTGGCCGTCGCGTCCGATCTGCTCGCGCTGACGGTGCTCGAGGCGCCGGGTGAGGCCGGGGCGGACATCGTCATCGGTTCCTCGCAGCGTTTCGGCGTACCGCTGTTCTACGGCGGCCCGCACGCCGGCTTCATGTCGGTCCGGACCGGCCTCGAGCGGTCGTTGCCCGGTCGCCTCGTCGGCGTGTCCGTCGACGCCGACGGCGCCCCGGCGTACCGGCTGGCGCTGCAGACCCGTGAGCAGCACATCCGTCGCGAGAAGGCGACCTCCAACATCTGTACGGCGCAGGTCCTGCTCGCCGTGGTCGCGTCGATGTACGCCGTCTACCACGGGCCGGAGGGGCTGCGCGCGATCGCCGAGCGCGTGCACTCGTACGCCGGGAAGCTCGCCGCCTCGCTGCGCGCGAGCGGTGTCGAGGTCGTCCACGACGACTTCTTCGATACCGTGCTCGCCCGGGTCCCGGGCCGTGCCGCCGACGTCGTGGACGCGGCCCGGCAGAACGGGATCTGGCTGCGGCTCGTCGACGCGGACCACGTCGGCATCTCCTGCGACGAGAAGACCGACGTCGCGACGCTGACCCGGGTCTGCCAGTCGTTCGGCGCGCAGTACGACGACACGCTGGACGCCGCGGCGCTGGGCGTGCCGCGGACGACGGAGTACCTGACGCACCCGGTGTTCAACACGCACCGGTCCGAGACGGCGATGCTGCGCTACCTGCGCAAGCTGTCCGACAAGGACTACGCGCTGGACCGCGGGATGATCCCGCTCGGGTCCTGCACGATGAAGCTGAACGCGACGACCGAGATGGAGCCGGTCACCTGGCCGGAGTTCGCGGACCTGCACCCGTTCGCGCCGGTCGAGGACGCGGCCGGGTACGTGAAGCTGATCGGTCAGCTGGAGCGCTGGCTGGCCGAGGTGACCGGGTACGCGAAGGTCTCGATCCAGCCGAACGCCGGCTCCCAGGGTGAGCTGGCCGGCCTGCTCGCGATCCGCGGGTACCACCGGGCGCAGGGCTCGGCGGACCGCGACGTCTGCCTGATCCCGGCGTCCGCGCACGGCACCAACGCGGCCTCCGCGGTGATGGCCGGTATGAAGGTGGTCGTTGTCAAGGGCAACGACGACGGCACGATCGACCTGGACGATCTGCGCGCGAAGGCGGCCGAGCACGCCGATCGGCTGGCCGCGATCATGATCACGTACCCGTCGACGCACGGCGTGTACGAGGAGAGCGTCCGCGAGGTCTGCCAGGTCGTCCACGACCACGGCGGCCAGGTGTACGTCGACGGCGCGAACCTGAACGCCCTGCTCGGGCTCGCGAAGCCGGGTGAGTTCGGCGGCGACGTCAGCCACCTGAACCTGCACAAGACGTTCTGCATCCCGCACGGTGGCGGCGGTCCGGGTGTCGGTCCGGTGGCGGTGGCCGCGCACCTGGCGCCGTACCTGCCGAACCACCCGCTGCTCGACCAGGCCGGCCCGGAGTCGGGCGTCGGCCCGATCAGCGCGGCGCCGTTCGGGTCCGCGGGCGTGCTGGCGATCTCGTGGGCGTACATCCGGATGATGGGCGCGTCCGGTCTCACCGAGGCGACCAAGGCCGCCGTACTGACCGCGAACTACGTGGCGAAGCGGCTCGAGGGCGCGTTCCCGGTGCTGTACACCGGCGAGAACGGGCTGGTCGCGCACGAGTGCATCCTGGACCTGCGGCCGATGACGAAGGACACCGGCATCACCGTCGACGACGTCGCGAAGCGGCTGATCGACTACGGCTTCCACGCGCCGACGATGTCGTTCCCGGTCGCGGGCACGCTGATGGTCGAGCCGACCGAGTCCGAGGACCTGGGCGAACTGGACCGCTTCTGCGACGCGATGATCGCCATCCGCCACGAGATCGACCGGGTCGCCGCAGGGGAGTGGCCGGCCACCGACAACCCGCTGGTCAACGCCCCGCACACCGCCGAGTCCGTCATCAACGACAAGTGGGACCACGCCTACACCCGCGAGGAGGCCGCCTTCCCCCGCTCGGTGGACCGCGCCTCCAAGTACTGGCCCCCCGTCCGCCGCATCGACGGCGCCTACGGCGACCGCAACCTGATCTGCTCCTGCCCGTCCCCAGAAGCCTTCGAGTAGAGGAACCGATCGGGTTGTGGAGGGTGTCGCGTGAGTTCCGTGCGTCCTGATACTGCTGCTGCGCTGTTCGCCGAGTTGGCGGGGGCGCAGGGGGAGACTCGGTTGCCTTCGGTGTGTGCGGGGGTGGTCCGGGACGGGGAGCTCGTGTGGAGCGGGGTGCGGGGGCGGTTCGCGACGGCTGACGGGGCGCTGCCGGGGACTGACGTGCAGTATCGGGTCGGGTCGATCACCAAGACGTTGACGGCGATCCTGGTGCTGCAGTGCCGGGACGACGGGTTGCTGGCGTTGAACGATGCTGTGGGCAAGCATCTGCCGGGGATCGCGTTCGGGGACCGGACGATCCGGCAGTTGCTCGCGCACAGCGGCGGGATGAACGCCGAACCCGAAGGCCCCTGGTGGGAGCGGAACCCGGGTGTCACGTTCGACGAGCTGACCGCGGCGATGAGCGACGCGCAGGCCGTCGGGCCCGCGGACAGGCGGCACCACTACTCGAACCTCGGGTACGGCCTGCTCGGTGAGATCGTCGCCCGGTTGCGCGGCGAGCCGTGGCTGGACCTCGTGCGGGCGCGCATCCTCGGCCCGTTGGAGATGCGGCGTACGTCGTGCTTCCCGGAAGGCTCGGCCGCGCAAGGGTTCTCGGTGCACCCGTTCAGCGGGCAGCTGGACCCGGAGCCGGCGTACGACTCGGGCGCGATGGCGCCGGCGGGGCAGTTGTGGAGCACGATCGAGGACCTGGCGCGGTACGCGATGTTCTGGATCGATCCGGTGCCGGAGGTGTTGAGCCGGGAGTCGGTCGAGGAGATGGCGACACCGGCCGCGGCGGACCCGCGTGAGGGATTGAACGCGTCGTACGGCCTCGGCCTGCGGCTGATCGCGGACGACCCGCACCTGCTGATCGGCCACACCGGTTCGATGCCGGGCTTCCTCGCCGGCCTGTTCGTCGACCGCGTCCGTCGCGTCGGAGCCGTGACGTTGGGCAATGCGACGTACGGCCGGGTCGCCTCACTGGCACCGGACCTGGTCCGCATCCTGATGGAACGCGAGCCGCCGATCGCCCAGGAGTGGGTCCCGGAGCCGCCGCTCACCCAGGGCGTCGAGCTGCTCGGTCACTGGTACTGGGGCAACACCCCGCTCACCATCACCGCGTCCGCCGGGATCCTCCAACTCACCGGCGGCCTCACCAGCCGCCTGTCCCCGCTAGGCCCCGACCTCTACCAGGGCCGAGACGGCTACCTAGCGGGCGAAAAACTCCACGTCATCCGCGACGGCGACACCATCACCCACCTCAACATCGCCACCTTCATCCTCACGAGAACGCCGTACGGCCGCTGAGAGTTGACCGACCACGAGGTATACCGTTTGCTATACTCCGGGTATGGCGATGCACGAGTGGGACGTCTACATCGTCAACGAGGTGCGCGCGTGGATCGACGGCCTGGATGACGCCACGTATCGGCGGGTCGTGCAGGCGATCGACGCGCTGGCCGAGGCTGGGCCAGGACTCGGGCGACCGCTTGTTGACACGATCACCGGATCCCGGTTGCCGAATCTCAAGGAGCTGCGGCCGGGAACGGTGCGGATCTTGTTCGCGTTCGACCCGTGGCGATCTAGCATCCTCCTCGTCGCTGGAGACAAGGCAGGGCAATGGAGGTCTTGGTACGACGAAGCCATCCCGCTTGCGGAGTACCGGTACGAGCTCTACGTGAAGGAACGCCAGGCCGAAGAGGAGGGTGATCGATGAGCGGCTACGTGAACTGGAGGGACATCCGCGATCAGGCGGTCGAGCGTGCCGGCGGCGAGCAGGCCGTCGCCGCCGGCAAGGAGGAGCTTCTCGCGGAGGTTCAAGGGCACCGCTTGGCGGAGATCCGGCGCTCGCGTGGTCTGACGCAGGCGCAGGTCGCCGAACGGATGGGCGTCACCAAGGGCCGGGTCTCCCAGATCGAGCAAGGCAAGATCTCCGGCCAAGAGGTGTTGCTCCGCTACGCATCCGCCCTTGGCGGCCGCCTGCATCAGGCGATCTACTTCGACGACGGCGACATCGCCGCGATCGCCTGACCGCCGCAACCTTCGTCCGCACGAGAACGCCGTACGGCCGCTGAGTTGTCCACAGGCGTGGGGAAACGGGTGGTCGGTGGTGGGGCCCGCTGGCTACGCTGTTGGGCGTTGCATGGAGTAGATCAGGGGTAGATCACCCGGCTGTTACCCGGGAGGGCGCAGGTTCGAGTCCTGCCTCCATGTCGATGCCTTGGAGTAGCTCAGGGGTAGAGCACCCGGCTAGGGACCGGGAGGGCGCGAGTTCGAGTCTCGCCTCCAGGTCCAGGCGCGACCGTCGAGAGAACGGGGACCGGGATGCCGGACGAGTCACGCGCGGAAGCCTCGGCGGGGTACGCGATGCGGCAGCTGGAGCACGCCTTCGAGCGGGCGCTCACCGCAGACGATCCCGCCGTACGACGTCGTGCCGCGGCCCGGGTCGATGCCTGGCGCAACGTCCTGGACGGGATGCTGTCCGGGAAGCTGACGGTCGGCTCGCGGACACCGGTCGCGGACACGCCGGCCTGGGTCACGCTCGAAGTGGTGACAGGCGGATTCGCCACCGGTCGGTACCTGGCGGAGGTCCCGCCGCAGGACGACGAGCTCCGGCGGATCCCGGCCGACGCGCCAGGTTCGACCGATCGGGAGCGCGTCAACCTGTGGTACCTCGGCGACGACGGGCTCGCGGAGCTCGGCCAGGCGTTGCGCACCGGCCGGTACCGTGTCGACGTACCGGAGGAATCGGCGCTGCTGGTCGTCGCCTGGTTGCTCGAGCACCAGCACTTCGCGGCGGCGCTGGACCTGGTGGCCGAGTTGCGCCCGTTGATGCACCGCTTGCGCTTCACGCCCAAGTTCGCCGACGTTACTGCGTTGTCCGGGGCGGTCGTGCGTCTGCAACCTGTTGCGGAGACCCGGAGTGCGTTGCTGCAGGCAACGGTTCCGCCGCAGCTCGCCGCCATGCGGGCAACTATCCAGACTTGGAACCCGCTCTACGACCGTCTCGTGGAGCTGTGGTGCGACACAGTCGAGGGTGAGCTGCCGGGACTCGCCGGCGGCGAAGTGACTGGCGGCTGGCCCTGCCGGCGGTGGCCGGACGACTGGGCCCAGCGGCGCCGGAGCTGGCTCGACGACTACAGCGCCGCGGCTGCGACTCATGGCACCAGGCATCCGAAGAGCAACTTCGCGCGGCTGCACGCGGCCCTCGAGCGGTGCCCCGAGGACAGTTCGGCGTTGAGCGGTCGCGACGTCGGCTGGATCCGCCGCGCGCTGGCCAACACGATCCACGCCCACGGCGCGCCCGGATCCGAGCCCCGCGCCGCGATGCGTGCTGTCCAGGGAGCAGTCGCCGCACGTCCGACGTACGCCGCTCTCGCTCGGGTGCTGAGTGCGCGGCTGGACCGCTTCCCGGCCGACGGCGGGCTACCTGCGCTCGACCCGATCGCCGCGGAGGTTACCGAGGACGAGGATGCCGCGGCGACGGGTGCGTCGATTCCTCCGCACCTGCTGGCGAAAGCCGCCCGCTCCCTCGAGGCGCCGATCGGTGAGCTGGTGGAGCGTGGTGTCATCCCGTCCGGGGAGGTGCTCGCGCGCGTGCTGCCGCAGATCACGTCTCAGCTGCTGGCGGCGAACATCCAGGACCCTGCGCTCGCCTCGCTCTACGCCCAGACGTACGCCGCCTTCCGCCGTCGGCGGAGCCTGCTGCTGCTCAACCTCGAGCACCAGGTGCGCCTCGACGAGTTGCCGTGGATCGCAGCCATCGCGCCGCAGCGCGCGCGACAGGACCACACGACGCGCGCGGCTGCCCAATCGCTGCGCGAGACGACGGTGACGGCCCTTGGCGCCTTCCCGCAAGCGATCCTGCCGAACCCGCTCGTCCGCGAGCTCAGCGCGCTCGCGTCGCAGGCAGGGCTGAAGCTGCCGCTCGTCGAGGAAGTTGCCGCGGACATCTTCATGGGCACGTTCACGCAGAAGTGGCGCGCGGCAGCGGTCGTCGCGAGCCGAGTCCTGGCAGGGACGCTGTATGCGCGGTACTACGACCTGCCCGACGTCTGGGCGCCGATCGAGGCACCGCGCAAGCGGCTGCGGATCCGCTGGGGCAAGCCGGTCGCGGAGGACTTCGCGGCCGAGTGCCGCCGACGGGCGGCGGAGGCGCAGACCTCGGAGGCCGGTGGGTACGTCGCGCAGAACGGCACGGTGCTGGAGCAGAGCCAGATCCTCACCACGCACAACCTCGCCGTACTGATCGACGCACTGGACCTGACGGGCTGGTTGCGCGAGTCCGCGCCGGATCTCGCCGCCCGCGCCTTCGGCTGGGCGATCCAGCGGCAGACGCAACCCGCGACGACGTGGATCACCGGGCTCCAGGGCATCAAGAACACGGCGTACGCCTGGCGACAGGCGATCTTCTTCCTGAGCTTCTGCGACACCACCGCCCAACGCGAGGTCCTCACGACGCTGGCGCAGCACGCATCCGCCCTAGGCCCACGCTTCGCTCCGGCCGTAACCGGCCTCGAGCACCTCGCCGCAGGCGACCGATTCGACCCCACCGGCCGCACACCAGGCGGAGGCCGCCGCCTACTCGGCTGGAGCGCCGGCCCCCATTGGTGCATACCCCCGGTCAAGCAGTCGACCCTGACGATCTAGCCCCGGACGGCGTTCCTCTCCCGGGGCGCGGCGGTGGATCGTGAGGATGTTCACGTCGTGGGTGGTTGAGTTGACACGGTGAGTGAGGCGGATAGAAAGTTAGGGCTGCCTTAGTAAGGGTTGCCTTACTCGACAACTTCCCGGGAGAACTGGATGTCGCTGCCCGCGCGTCTGACCGCCGTGACCACCGTGAGCACCGTGACCACTCAGCCCGCCACTGCCACCGCCACCACCGCCGCCGCAGCCTCCGCCCGTGCGCCGTTCGCCGCGCGGTGGCCGTTGGCCTCGACGGTGTCGGATCGTGAGCGTGGGCCGTTGCCGCACGGGTCGCCGGGAGCCGTACTGCGGCGCGCCGCCGAGGTGCTGGGGGAGCCGCGGGTGCCGGCGACGGGTGTGGGGGAGTCGGCCGCGCTCGACCTGGTCGCGGGGCTGCTCGACGACCACGGGATCGACCTGAGTCACCCGCACGCGGCGGCGCACCTGCAGCCGCCGGTGCTCCAGGTCGCGGTCGACGCAGACGCCCTGGCGTCCGCGAGCAACGCGTCGATGGACACTTACGACTCCGGCCCCGCGACGCTGGCGATCGAGCAGTGGGTGGTGCGCGCGCTGGCCTCGCTGGCCGGCTTCGGCCCGCAGGCGGACGGCGTGCTGACACCCGGCGGCTCGATCTCGAACCTGCTGGCGGTGCTGATCGCCCGGGACGGCGCCGCCGCGGCTGCCGGTATCGACGTACGGCGGGACGGTCTGCGGGGACTCGAACAGCCGGTCGTGTTCTGCTCCGAGCTCGCGCACTTCTCGGTGCAGCGCGCCTGCGCCGCCGTCGGCCTCGGCGAGCAGGCCGTGGTCACGATCCCGTCCGACGAGAACTTCCGGATGCGTACCGACGTCCTCGCCGACGAACTCGCCAAGCCCGGCCGGACGCCGGTCGCGGTGATCGCCACGGCGGGTACGACGGACTTCGGATCGGTCGACCCGATCGCGCCGGTCGCGGAGCTGGCCCGGCAGTACGGCGCCTGGGTGCACGTGGACGCGGCGTACGGCTTCGGGGCGCTGTTCTCCGACCGGCTGGCGCCGCTGGTCGCGGAGCTGTCGCTGGCGGACTCGGTGACGCTGGACCTGCACAAGATCGGCTGGCAGCCGGCCGCGACCAGCGTGCTGCTGGTGGCGGATCGTACCCGGTTCGCCGCGTTCGACCGCTCCGTGGACTACCTGAACCCGGCCGACGACATCGACTCCGGACTGGACGGTCTGCTCGGCCGCAGCCTGCAGACCACCCGCCGCCCGGACGCGGTCAAGGTTGCCACCACGCTGACGGCATACGGACGATCCGGGCTGGGAACGATGCTCGACACCTGCCACGAGCTCGCGCACGCCGCCGCGGCCCGGGTCGTTGCCGACAGCAACCTCGAGTTGCTGGCGCCGGTGACCCTGACCACGGTGTTGTTCCGGGTCGCCGGGCAGGGACTGGAGGGAGCCGCTGTGGACGCTCTCCAGGGCGAGGTCCGGCGCCGGTTGCTGACCTCCGGGCGGGTGCTGATCGGCCGGACCAAGCTACCGGCCCGCGGCGGCAGTTCACCCAGGCCGGCGGTGGTGGCGTTGAAGTTGACGCTGCTGAACCCGAACGCGACCGCGACGGACATCGAGGACCTGCTCGACCAGGTCGTGGCCACCGGCCTCGACGTCCTGACCGGCGAAGGAGCAGCGTGAGTCCCGTGGCAGTCGAGGTAGCAGTCGAAGCGCATCTGAACGCCATCCTGCGGTGTTACACCCGCGAGTCGTCCGTGCCGGTAGCCGTCGGGCCGCTGAGTTTCGAGGCCGGCGGCAAGACCGTGACGGCGCGCGTGGAACACGCGTCGCGGACCGGGCTGCACCAGTTCGGCGACGTACTGCTGGACGGCGTACCGCCGAAGCCCGAGGAGCTGGTGCGGGTGCTGTCGGCCGGCGCGGATCCGGCCGAGATCGACGACCTGGCGGCGCGGACGGCGGAGTCGGTGCGCAACGTGGCGCACTTCGTCGAGCACGCGGACGGCCGGCGCGGTCCGGGACGCTTCCTCGAGCTCGAGCAGGCGTTGCTGTTCGGGCACCTGAACCACCCGGCGCCGAAGAGCCGGGACGGACTGAGCGGCGACGAGCTGGCGGCGTACTCGCCGGAGCTCGGCGGCCGCTTCGCAGTGCACTGGTTCGAAGCCGACGCCGAACTGGTGTCGTCGGACCAGGTGGCCGGCGCGCCCTCGCTGCAGGGACTGGACGCTGTGCAGCTGATGGGCGCGCTGGCCGGTATCACCCCGTCGTCGGGCCGGGTGCTGGTCCCGGCTCACCCATGGCAGGCGCGAGCAGTGCAGCAGCGGCCGCGGGTCGCCGAACTGATCGCCGCCGGCCGGGTGAAGGCGCTCGGCCCGCACGGCGCGCAGTGGTACCCGACGTCGAGTCTGCGGACCGTCTTCCACCCCGACCTTCCGGTGATGCTGAAGCTGTCGCTCGGACTGCGGATCACGAACTCGCGCCGCGAGTCGACACCGACGGAGCTGCGCCGCGGCCTGGAGATCAATCGCCTGCTCGACGCGGCGTACAACGCCGGTACGGCGACCGCGCATCCGCGGTTCAGCATCGTCCGCGACCCGGCGTGGCTCGCGCTGGACGAGGGCGGACCGACGCTGACCGGTCTCGACGTCGCGGTCCGTGAGGTTCCGGCGGACGTCAACAGCTACGCCTGTCTGGCCGGTCTGGTCGCGCCGCGGCCGGGCGGTGTCAGCCGGCTGAGCGAGTACGCCGCCGAGGACCCGGCGGGCTGGACCGCGGCGTACATCGACAACGTACTGATCCCGATGCTGCACCTGTACGCCGAAACCGGCATCGGACTGGAGGCGCATCAGCAGAACACGCTGGTGCGGCTGGACGGCGCCGGGCGGATCAAGGGCGGCGCGTACCGTGACAACCAGGGGTACTACCTCGCGTCGTCGTACCTGCGTGGGCTGCTGGCGGTGACCGGGCTGCGCGACTCGACCCTGGCTGTCGTCGACGACCCGATCGTCGACGATCGGCTGACCTACTACCTGCTGCACAACCAGGCGCTCGCCGTGGTCGGCTGCCTGGCAGCGGACGGTGTCGCCGACGAGGGTGAACTGCTTGGTGTGGTTCGGGAGCGGCTGACCCTCGCACTGCCGTTGCTGAAGTCGGCTGGGCCAGAGGGGGATCGCCTGGCGCGCAGGTGGCTCGAAGCGGACACTCTGCCGTGCAAGGCGAACATGCTCACCCGGCTGCGCGGTATCGACGAGGTAGTGGCGCCACTGGACGCACAGTCGGTCTACCTAGACATCCCGAATCCGCTGCGGTGACCGAATTCGACCTGCGCCCGGCCGAGCCCGCCGACGCCCCGCGCATCGCCCTGTGGATGGCGCAGCCGCACGTCCGGCGGTGGTGGCATCAGGGCTGGTCGGTCGAGCGCTGGGCGCAGGAGATCGAGCAGCAGGCAGCCGGGGAGCACTCCACGCCGTACGTCGCTGCGCTGGACGCGCAGG
Organism: Kribbella sp. HUAS MG21; assembly: GCF_040254265.1. GTDB lineage: Bacteria > Actinomycetota > Actinomycetes > Propionibacteriales > Kribbellaceae > Kribbella. The sequence continues at coordinate 7,437,852 of NZ_CP158165.1, read as the reverse complement.
ACTTCGCGTACCTGGAGTTGTACCGCGTCCGGCACGACCGGCTGGCCGAGTACTACGCGTACGACGACGAGGACTGGGGAGTGCACGTGGCGATCGGTGACGCCACGCGAGTAGGTCGTGGCCTCGGGCGGCGGCTGCTCGGTGCGGTCGCGGACACCTTGCTGCGCACCGAGCCGGCCTGTACCCGCGTGGTGGCCGAGCCGGACATCGAGAACACACCGTCGGTCCGCGCGTTCGCCGCGGCCGGATTCGTCCAGCACGGGGAGCTACAGCTGCCCGAGAAGACAGCAGTACTGATGGTCCGCACCCGGACCGCGCAGGAGGTTTGAGATGTACGACGTGATCGCCATCGGCTGCGGGCCGTTCAACCTGGGGCTCGCAGCGCTCGCGGACCGCGTGGACGACGTACAACTGGCTGTGCTCGACAGTCGGCCGGAGTTCACGTGGCACCGCGGGCTGATGTTCGAGGACGCGATGCTGCAGGTGTCGTTCCTGGCGGACCTGGTGAGTCTGGTGGAGCCTGCGCACCACCTCTCGTTTCTGTCGTTTCTGAAGGACAACGACCGGCTTTACCAGTTCTACGTGCGGGAGAAGTTCCACCCGACGCGGCGGGAGTACGAGACGTACCTGCGGTGGTGTGCCGCGCAGCTGGACTCGCTGCACTTCGGTCACCACGTGCGGGAGGCGGTGTGGAACGGGTCTTCGTTCGAGCTGACCGTGGAGCGCGGTGGCAGCGTCGAGCAGTTCGAGGCTCGGCACCTGGTGGTTGGAGTCGGTACCGAGCCGTTCGTGCCCGCTGCGTTGGCAGGGCTGCCGTCCGAGCGGTTCCTGCACTCTGCGGACTACCTGTTCCGGCGGGACGACCTGCTACGTACAGGTCGCGTGACCGTTGTCGGGTCGGGCCAGTCCGGTGCAGAGTGCGCCCTGGACCTGCTGCGCGCCGACGGCCCCGCATTGTCGTGGCTGACGCGTACGCCGTCGTTCGCGCCGCTGGACTACTCCAAGCTGGTGCTGGAGATGACGACCCCGTCGTACGTCGACTACTTCCACGGCTTGGACGAACCGGTGCGGGACCGGCTGGTGAAGGAGCAGTGGCGGCACTACAAGGGCATCTCGTCGGAGACGCTGGACGACATCCACGACGTCTTGTACACCAGGGATCTCGCCGCCGAGCTCCTCTGCGGTGTGGAGGTGGTGTCGGCGGTGGGACACGCTGACGGTGTAGAGCTGACGATGCTGCACACGGACACCGGGAAGACGTTCCAGCACCGGACGGACGCGGTGGTCGCGGCCACCGGCTACCGGAACCGCCCGCTGCCGTTCCTGGACTCGCTGCAGGAGCAGGTCCACCACGACGCGTCCGGCCGCTGGATCATCAACCGCGACCACAGCGTGCAGACCGAGGAGGCGCTCGCCGGACGCGTCTTCGTCGCGAACGCCGACCTGCACAGCCACGGGGTCGCGGCGCCGGACCTGGGCATCGGAGCGATCCGCAACGCGACGATCCTCAACAGTGTCGCCGGACGTGAGGTGTTCCGGCTGCCGAAGTCCACCGCCTACACGACGTTTGCGATCCCCGGATGAGTGTCTGGAACGACTGCTCCGCGCAGCTGCTGGCCAAGCTGATCTCGCAGTTCTGCACGGAGGGGCTGCTCGAACCGGTCGACAACCGGCTGGACCTCGGTGCGGTCAGCTACACCTTCGAGGCGACCCGGGGCGGCTTCGGCAGCTGGCGGGTCGACCCGGCGTCCATTCGCCGTACGACTGCAGGCATCCTCGGCAACGACGAGAGCGAGGTCGCCACCGACCCGATCCAGTTCTTCGTCGAGGCTGCCGGCGTACTGGGAGTGGACGGCTCCACCGTCGCCGGGTACGTGGCGGAGCTGATGAGCACTCTCGCTGCCGACGTCCGGATGGCATCCTCTGCTGTCCCCGCGGCCGAGCTGCTGAAGCTGAACCACACCCAGCTGGAAGGCCACCTCACCGGACACCCGCTCCTGGTCGCGAACAAGGGCCGGCTGGGCTTCTCGGCTGAGGACAGCCTGCGCTACGCCCCCGAGGCCCGCACTCCGCTCCGCCTCGTCTGGCTCGCCGTACGACGCGGCCTGGCCGAGTTCCGCGGTACGCCGGACCTCTCGGAGCACTCCGTCATCGCTCGGGAGCTGGACCCCGCCACCGTGGAGGCGTTCCGTGACCAGCTGGACGACCCGGACGCGTACGTGTGGCTGCCGTGTCATCCGTGGCAGCTGGACCACGTCATCCGGACGCAGTGGGCGCGCGAACTCGCGACCGGCGAGATCGTCGTACTCGGGGATAGCCCCGACGAGTACCTGCCCACGCAGTCGATCCGCACGATGGTGAACGTCACCCGGCCGGACCGGTACCAGGTCAAGCTGCCGCTGAAGATCCTCAACACGTCGGTCTACCGGGGCATCCCGGAGCACTGCACGTTGGCCGCACCCATGATCACCCAGTGGTTGCGCGGCCTGTGGGCGCGGGACGAGGTGTTCCAGGAGCTGGGCACCGAGCTTCTCGGAGAGGTCGCGTCGGTCACCGTGCCGCACCCGCAACTCTCAACACACACAGGGATTCCGTACCAGTGGACCGAGACGCTCGGCTGCATCTGGCGCGACCCGGTGGACCCGCGGCTGCGGGAGGGGGAGGTGGTGTGGCCGTTGGCCGCAGTACTGCATCCGGGCTTCACCGAGGCGGCGATCGTGCGGAGCGGCTCCGACGCGCGGACTTGGCTCGAGCACCTGCTGTCCACCTTGCTCCGTCCGCTGCTCCATCTCCTGCACCACTACGGGATCACCGTCAACCCGCACGGCGAGAACCTCGCGATCATCTGCGACGCCTCCGGCATCCCCACGCGCCTCGTCATCAAGGACCTGGTCGACGACATCAACATCTCGACCGACCCAGTCGTTGCCCGCGGCCCCGAACCGGACTCGCACGCCCGCGTCCTACCGCGCAAACCCTGGCGCGTCCTCCGCCAGTACGTCGTGGACGCCCTCCTCCTGGGCGTCCTCAATCCACTCGCCGCCCAGAACCTCATCCCCGAACCCACCTTCTGGTCCCTGACCCGCGCCGAGGTCGACCGTTACGCCACCGCCCACCCCGAGTACGCCGACCGCCTGGCCGCCACCGCCCTGACTGGCGAGTCCTTCGCCCGCTACCCCCTCAACGGCTACCGCCTCACCCTCGGCTACACCGACCTCGACACCCGCCCACCCATCCCGGTAACCGGCACCATCCCCAACCCGCTGCACTCAGCGACGCCGGTTCCACCGAACTTCGGCTAAGACCCGCGCTGCTCTTGTCAGCCCCACCCTCGAACCGATGAAATGCCTCATGCATTCGCTCTGTGCAGGTAGCGCATAATGCCCCAATCGCTGACACCTAGAGTGCCGAAGTTGACACTCAGCGCAACATCCGATTTAGTCTGTCGGGTGGCCGGTTCGTCGACTGGCTGGATGGAGTCAACGGGGTGACGCTTGTCGAACGCTCTGCGGTGGAATGCTCCGCGCCAGCGCAGGATTCACCGGGCCTGGACGGGGGTGGGGTCTTCCCAGTCGACCGGTCGAACGCTCTCGCCCTGACCTCTGCTTCCGGCAGACGGATCCGACGACTGCGACGCGAACTGGAGAGGCATCGGACCGTTCTCGCGCTGGCCTGGTCGCGCGACACGATGCATCCGAGTTTCAAGCTCACGTGGACCCCTGGTCAGCCCGATTCGGTCGGCCAATGTGGAGCTAGCTCCGCCTGGCTGCTGCGGAGATTGAGCAGGCCATGGCGATCCGAGGCTCGCTATTGCTTCGGAGACGTGTTCTTCGGGGGGAACGAGGGTGGGGTCGCAGAGTTCCACTGCTGGGTCGAGGTGGGGGATTTGTCGTCTCCGCAACGACTCGTGATCGACGTGACCTGCGACCAGTTCGCTCAGATCGAGCTGTTCAGAGGCCGTCCGGTGCTCTGCGAGCGTTACAGCGACCTGACCGACCGGTTGATCGAGTACCGGGCGGTCACCCGCAGGAGCCTGGAGGAACTGCGCAGCGACTCAGTCTGGGCCAGGCTGACGCTCCTGGACGAGGCCACCCGGCCCGCTTGGGTGAAAACAGGCCGCACCATCAAACAGATGATGACAACCTTTCGATCCGGGCAGATCACCCGCAAGGGAGCATCGGCTCGTGTTGCCAGATCCGAGTCCACTGCGGCCGATACCGCTTAGTGCCGTTCGGCCCGCAGGTGAGCTTGCTCGACGGTGTCGGGCTGACCGCCACGGTCAGAGGGAGACAGTTCGTTTGTCCACTATCGGCCCGGGATCCGAGGCGCTGGTGTCGATCGACAGCAACCTGCTGGGCATCGCGAGCACGCCGTATCGCACGGTCATCGCACCGTCGCAAGATCTGGAACGTCTATCTCCAGCAGACGGGCTGTGCCTGGCTGACTGCCGAAGCCACGCTCCGGTATTCGCCGGCATGGTGGTTGCCGCCGCCAGCAGGCACTACGTCCCGAGCCGGGCGTTGAGCGTCCGCGCTCTGTTGCAGCTTCCGCGGCTGGCTCGCACTGACGGGGTCGTCAGCCGGCGGCGGGTCATCGCCGAACTGAATCATTGCGCTGCTCGTCTGCGGCACGACCAGCAATCCCTCAGCGAGCTGATTCCGAGAGACGAGTACGGGCTCTCGGATCTCCGATTCGTCGGCCTCGAGAGCGCTGTGGCCGACCGGATATTCGGTCGGCTGCACTACCTGCGCAGCGCTCGTGCCGGATCGATGAACTTCGCACTCGTCGACCCGTTGAACAGGCTCCCGGTAACCCTGTGCAGCGTGTCGCCGTTGGAATGGAAACGGGTGGGGAGGCAATTGCGGACGCAGTTCGGCATCCCGCTCGAAGGCGCTTGGGACGTCTCCAGGGTCTATTCGTTCGACGTGGCACCGGCGAACGCGATCTCCTACCTGCTGGGCAGAGTCCGGCAGTGGATCCGGCGCGAGCTGCCGACTGCACAGGTGCTGACCACCGCGGTCGACCCGAATCTCGGATTCACCGGGTCCAGCTACCGGTCCGCGAACTGGCAGAAATGGATGTCGATCGCGGCCCGGCCATATCTTTATGTTGACGGTCTCTATGCAACTCCGCGGCAGCTTCGAGCTCGTTTCGGCGACGCGAACCTGTCACACCTGCGCGCCACTCACAGCGAGCATCGGTTCGAACAGAGTCGTGCCCGGCTTCTGAATTCGGCGATCTTCTGCAGCCGTCTCCGCGGGGAGACCGAGCAGGTTGCACCGGCGGACTGTCGCGTGCTGCGCCGTTGACAGGCCGGCGGGGTCAGGATCTCAGGACGGCTCGCGACTTCCACTGAGCCGGGATCCGGCGAGCAGGGTATCGATACGTTCGCGGTCAGGCATGGAGTTGGCCAGGGGGAAATCGGTGGCCGCGCAGGACATGGCGGCCGCAGCCCAAAGCGCCACGTCACCGGTGAACCGGCGCTCATTGTCGATCAGGCCTGCCGCGAGCGCTGCACAGAAGGCATCTCTGGACGCCGAGGATTCCTTGTAGATCGAGGGGATGCTCGGCACGCTGATCGCCTCGTGCGAGGCTCGGGAATAGACGGTGCACCCACCGTTGACGAGCAGGCAGAGCGTCTCCAGACCGAAGGCGACCAGGCTTCGGGCAACCGGGTCAGGGTCGAACGGACCGAGCCCCTGCGGCGCGAAGTGACCGAGCTCCCAGGGATGCGCGACCAGGTAGTCGATCCTCGCGAAGGCCTCCCGTGAGATCCTCTCGTCGACGTAGGGCTGACCGGGTGTCACGATCACGATCGGCTGGTTGCCGGGATCGTGTTGCGTCAGAGCGAGCGTTTGCTGCATCACCTCACGAGGTACTTCGAAGGTCAGCAGGAGCGCATCGCAGCCGGCAAGGTGTTCGTATCGCTCATCGATGTCTTCGGCCTCCAGGACGACCTCGCCCTGGTTGCGCCAATTGACGGCGATACTGTCGCCCAGTTCACGTTCCAGAATGCCGGTGACCGGCGTACGACGACCGCGGATGCGCTTGATCAGGGACGTGTCAACGCTGGCCTCACGGAGGTACTGCATGATCTCCTCGCCGAAGGCATCGTCCGTAACCGCGGCGATCAGCGAGGTCTTCAGCCCGAGCCGAGCCGCGGCGACGGCCTGCGTCAGCGCCTTGCCGCCCGGTGTGAGGTCGAAGCCGTAGGCTTCGGTCGACGTCTCGGGCGCAGGCAGAGCCGTGATGCGAAACGTCGCGTCCATGACAGCTCCGCCCACCACCACGACCTGGCCGGCCGGATGCCCTAGCTCCCGGGCCCGTTGCATCCTGCTGAACCTCGGTCGGCCGTGAGGACCGGCTGAAACGGTGTGGCGGATGATTTGCTCAGCCAACTCACCCAGCACGCCGGGCTCGTTGGATCCGCGAAGGGCACGATCACTCGGTGCAGCTGACGGTTGGTATCCGAGCGCTTCGTGCAGCTCATGCCAGTTGTTCAGGAGAGTCTTGCGGCGGCCACCGAGCACAGGACCGTACAACGACCGTGTGACTTGCGGATCGATACCTGCGTCCGTCAAGGCGTCGGCGTGCAGTCGTAACGCAAGAATCACGTCGGCGATGATCCGCTGGGTGCCGTACAGTTCCTTGAGAACGCAGTTGGCTACCAGCTCGAACGCCGCATCCGCCCGATCCTCACCGGAGATCTCGCCGCCATGCCGCTTCGTGGCCAGATCCAGCAGAGGACCAGCGAATCGAGCCCGCTCCGAACGGAGAACCTCGACACTGAGTCCGGCGCGGGCGCGGAGCTTCTCCAGGACATTGGTGAGGACCAGCGTGTTCACTGCTTGCTCGTCGGCGCTACCGGCCATCGGACTGTGCCATCTCCTCTGCGGGGTGGGGGGGGGGGGGGGGGGGGGGGGGGGGGGGGGGGGGGGGGGGGGGGGGGGCGGTTCGTAGATCTGTCAGCCCTCTTGACTCGTGCTGGGTTGGGCGCTGTCCGGAAGGCCCGCTTTTACGTCGGTCGGAGCAACGATGCGCGGGTCGAGGTCACTGTGTACCGACTCGACGATCGTGTAGACGCCGAAGCAAACAGCCGTCATTGCCAATGCGCCGAGGAAGACGAGTACCTTCCTCCAGTTCTTGGCGATCGCGAAGGAGAAGCCGAAGATCAGCAGCAGTGCGAGTGTCTGTTTGCCGGCCATGATGTCCCTCGATTCTTGATCTCGCGCGTTCGACGAGGCTCGGGGTCCCGGCCCCTGTCGATCCGCTGGCGATGCTTGTGACATCTGACCTCATGGTCATCCGGTGCAATTGCGTTGAGTAGGCGCGAGTTTTGCCATCTGATGTCTGACTTTGGCACGCGCGGGGGAACACCGATCCGAGGTGATCTGCCAATCCTGCCGCCGAGGCTGCCAATTGGCAGGCTCAGTCCGTTTCGACTGCGGTTTGTGTGATCTGGCTGTACTTCTCGTCGACCGTGGCGCGGCGCGGGTGAGACGGGGCCCAGTGATAGTTCTCCGCGAAGCTGGCCATGGCGGCCGCGGCCCAACGGATAGTGTCGCCGGTGAGCGAGGTGTCTTCGACCAGGCGTGCGGCGAGCGCTGCGCAGAACGCGTCACGGGTGATGGACGACTCCTTGAGCACGGAATGCGGAACGGGGATCGGCTCCTGGGGCTTGCCTCGCTCATAGATCGTGCCGCCGCGGTCGACCAAAAGGCAGAGTGTGCGGAGACCGAGGCTTAGCAGGTCGTCGCTGAGGAGTTGCGGATCGTACTTCGACTCGTCGGAGAAGGCGAACCCTTCGAGCTCCCAGAGATGCGCGACGAGATAGTCGATCTGCTTCAGGACCGGGCTCAGAAGGTGACCGTCGGCGTACGGCTGGCCGGGTGTGACGATGACGACGGGCCGGTTCCGGCTGGAGTTGACCAGACTGAGCGTGTGGCGCAGGACGGACTGAGGCACCTCGAAGGTCAGCAGCAGCACGTCACACGAGGTGAGCGCCTCCGCGTGCCGGTCGATCGTCGAGACGTCCAGTTCGACGCCGTCCCGCCAGACCGCTGCCGAGCTGTTTCCCGCCGGGAGTTCGAAGATTCCGGTGGCTGGAGTTCGGGCGATGCCGGTTCGTGGTTGGTGCTCGATCTTCCTCAGCAGGGAGGTGTCGACGCCTTCACGCTGCAGCTGCGACTCGATCTCCTGGCCGTCCTCGTCCGCCGCGATTGCTGCGATGAGCGAGACGTCGAGATCCAGGCGCGCGGCCGCGACAGCCTGGCTGAAGCCCTTACCTCCGGGGGATCGGGTGTAACTCATCGCCATGGTGGACGTCGCGATCTCGGGGACCGCTCTGATCCGCCAGATATGGTCGATCGCGACGCCACCGACGACCACGACCTTTCCGGTGGTGGCCGGATCGACGGATTGGGCGATGGGGATCGGGACCGGTTCTCCGGGATCGCTGAGCTGGACGGGTGGCGTCGGATTCAGTAAGAGCGCGGCGAGCCGTTCGAAGACCTCGCTCTCCGTTCGGGCACGAAGCGTGTGCTCACCAGGTGGCTCCGAGATGGGCGCCGCTCCGTGGGCGTGGTGAAGTGCGGCCCAATGCTCGACAAGAGCGCCTCGGCGTGCGCCGAGCCCGCCGGCCTGCAGCGCATAGACTGCTCGTCTCGGCAGATCGTGAGTCTTGTAGGTCTCGAGGTAAATGCCGAGTTTGAGGACGGCATCAGCGATGATGCGGTCGGTGACTGTCTCAAGCTCCTGGATCTGCTCGACGATCACCTCGATCGCGGCCTCTGCCGGTTTGCTGCCACTTCGGACGGCTTGATTCTGGACCACCGGCAGTCGCAGCAGCGGCTGGGCAACGCGTGCGGTCTGCAAGTGCTTGGCAGTCAGTCCGTCGTACCGTCGCAAGGATTCGAAGACCGGCACCAGGTAGGACGCCTCGGTCGGCCCTTGGACGAAGTGGTCGGACATACGCGCGCCCCCCAGCACAGCGAGGTCAACACTGCCATTATGCGGGCAACGGCTGAGCGCGGGGAATTCGCCAGCGCGTCGCCCGATCCTGCGCTTTCCGTGATTCCCGAAATCACCTGAGCTTTGCTATCCAGCGAGCGGCTAGTTTCGTCTGGCTCAGGCGGCGTTCGTAGGTGGCTCCGGTCGTGAGAAGGATGAGTCCGGCGGTTGCCAACGTGATCCATCTGGGGATCAGTGGCGCCACTTCGAGGAACTGGACGAGTCCGATCTTGGCGACGGCGGCGGAGCCGATGACGAAGGGAGACTGGAGGGAGCGGCGGATGCCGATGAGGATGAGGAGAACGGCGGCTGCTACTACCAGGGTTGCGCGGAGCCAGTCGTGGGTGGTGTCGGCGGCCAGTGTGGAGGGGGCCAGGGCGAGGAGGAGGCCGGGGGCGAGGGAGATCCAGCTGGATTGGTTGCGCCAGGCAAGGATTCCGATCGCCAGCAGGACCAGGGCCGGCGGGATCGTGTACCACTCCAGTGTGTCCGCGTCGGCGCCGATCATGAAGGCGGTGTTGGCGCTGACGAGCAGGAACGCGGCGAGCAACAGGCCGGGGCGTCGGCGCGGGTTCATGCCGTAGGCGATGAGCGGTGCGGCGACGATCGTCAGGACCACGGCTGTCGCGGTCGGTGTGGCGGTCGTCGCGGCGGCGATCTCGGCCAGTACGACGGCACAGGTGGCGGTTGTGAGGAGGACGGGCTCGAGTGCGGATCCGACGTACCGGGTGCTGACGGAGATGCCGATCGCGGCGACGACGGCGAGCGTGACCGCCGCCGGCCACGCGTCGATGTACCCGTCGACGGCGAACAGGACGATCGCGAACTGGGCGCTGAGGCTGGCCACTGCGGCCGTCGGGACGAGGGCGCTGAGCTTGCGGACGGCGGACAGGACGGCCAGCACGGCGAGGATTGCGGCCATGTAGCCCAGTTGCCGGAAGTCGTTGGTCGCCAGGCAGTACGTGAGGCCGACGGCTGCGACGGTGGCTGTGGCGGTGTGCAGAAGTACGACGTGTTTGCCGGTCCGGCGGCCTGTGATCAGCTCGGTGATAGCTAGCGCGGTGGCGAGCGCTGTGGTGAGCCAGCGGCCGGGGCCTGGGAGCTGCGGGAGCGTGGTTGCGACGGCGATCGCGGCGGCTGCTGCGCAGGTGGCTTCGGCGAGGGCGGGTGGGATCGCGGCCGGGAGTGGGCGTTTGCGGACGATCGCGATGCCGGTGGTGGATGCGAGGCAGACTACGGCGGCGGTGGCGATGGTGGTTGGGAGTTCGGGCGTTGTCAGCAGGTCCCAGAGGGTGCGGGTGGTGCCGGTCAGGAGGATGCCGGCGAAGACGACGGCTGCGGTGATCGCTCCGGTGCGGCGGACGATCGGGGTGCCTCGGGCGGAAAGGTAGAGCGTGGCTACTACCTGGGCGAGGAGGGTGCCGAGGACGACCGGGAGGGTGGTGCGGTCGAGGAGTACGAGGGGGAGTGGGAGTTGGCTCACGATGACGGTGGCGACACCGTAGGTGACGACCTTGGGGGCCAGGCGGGTCATCAGGAGGGTGAGGGCGGCGACGGTCGCGAAGACGATGGCGCTGTAGGTGAGGGTGTCGATCGCGCGCGGCGGGATCAGGCCCAGGGTGCGGGCGCCGTACAGGTCGACGGTCAGTAGGCCGGTGCCGAGGATCGCGAGGGCTTCGGCGGTGCCGGTGAGGGTACGGCGGCTTGCCGGGACGGAGGCAGCGAACGCGAGGGCTGCGAGGGTGCCGAGGATGGCGGCCTGGGCGGCGACGGGGAGGGCGTTCCAGTTGACGGCGAGGAAGGTCACGCCGGCCGCCAGGAGGAGGACTACGCCGAGCGCGAGCAGCGTGGCCTGCGGGCTGAGCCGGCGGATCCACGCGGCTGCGGGCTTGCGAGGTGCGGGCTGCGGTGGCTGCCCTGGCTGGGGCAGCGGTCGAGGGTCGCCGAACCGCGAGGTGTAACGCGGGAGGGGCGCGCCGGCGTGGTGGGTTGTGCGAGCTGCGGGCGGCGAAGGCGGGTCAACCGGAACCGCGGCCGGCGGAGGTGCGGTGGGTGGGGGTGGTGTGGTGGGCCAGGAAAGGGGTGGGGACGGGGCGTGGCGTGGTTGTGGGTAAGGCTGTGGATAAGGGGCCGGGGTGAGGGTCAGGTGCAGGTGGGTATGGCAGGTGGGGCAGGTGATGGCGGCGGTCGGCATCGGGGCCTCCTCGGGTTCGTTCCACTGTCGCGAAGCGGAACGGTTCGCCGCTTGAGTACGTCTACTCAAAGTTCTGACGTAGGCTGCTGCGGTCTGCCGATCGTCCAGACCGGCGTGACGACCACGGGGAGCAGCACATGCAAAGAGTGAACACAGGGCATGTCGAGCTCGCGAGAGCTCAACAGGAACGGTGGGATTCGGCGTACGCGCAACGCCCGCAGCTGCACGGATCCGAGCCGTCGGCGGCCGCCCGCCGCGCGGTCGAACTGTTCGGTGCCGCGGGCATCGACGACGTCCTCGAGCTCGGCTCCGGCCACGGGCGGGACGCGCTTTTCCTGGCCGGGCAGGGATTCAGCGTGCACGCGACCGACTTCAGCGAGCCGGCGCTGGACCAGCTCCGGCAGACCGCGCAGCGTGACGGTCTCGACGACCGGGTGACCGCGGCGTTGCACGACGTCCGCGACCCGCTGCCGCCGGCCGACGCGACGGTCGACGCGGTGTTCGCGAATCTCCTGCTGAACATGGCGTTCTCGCCGTCCGAGCTGCACTCGCTGGTCGCCGAGGTCCGTCGGGTGCTGCGCCCCGGCGGACGGTTCGTGTACGCCGTCCGCACCGCCGACGACCCCTCCTCGCAGTATTGTCAGCAGCTCGCGGACGGCTTGTCGGCACACGACGGATTCGTCGGCCGGTTCTTCGACGAGGACCTGGTCGGTGAGCTCGCCGGAGCCTGGCAGCTCGACGAACTCAGGCCCTACGACGAGGGGCGACGGCGGATGCTGCTGGTGGCGATGACGAGGCCCCCGGCGGGAACCTGAAGCCGGCTCCAAGTCGGACGGTTGGTTGCCGACGGCGCAGGTTGCGTTGTGGTCACCAACCGAAATGTCGCATTGACGAGCCGGACGGGTTCCGACAAGCTCTCTCCGCGTCTCACCTTCGACCATCGGAGATACAGCAATGCAGTGGTACATCGACGTCCTCAAGAAGTACGCCGTGTTCAGTGGCCGGGCCCGGCGCAAGGAGTACTGGATGTTCGTGCTCTTCAGCACGATCGTGTCGATCATCCTGAGCATCATCGACCGGGTGATCGGAACCGACTTCGGCTCCGGGAACACCAGCAGCGGCATCCTCTCCTCGATCTACGGCGTGGCTGTGCTGCTCCCGTCGATCGGTGTGGCGATCCGGCGGATGCACGACACCAACCGTTCCGGCTGGTGGATCCTGATCAACCTGATCCCGTGTGTCGGGTTCATCTGGTTCATCGTCCTGGCCGCCCAGGAGGGCAATGCCGGCGACAACCAGTACGGTCCGGACCCGAAGGCGGCCGAGCGGTTCGGCGGGCCGGGGACGGCCGGTCCGGCGGAGCCGGGTTACCCGACCGTCTGATCCCGAACGGCCGAACGCCCCGCGAGGAATCGCGGGGCGTTCGCATGTTCGGTGACGTCAGCTGGCCTGGCTGACGCTCGACATGTTGTAGTCCGGAATCAGCAGCGGCGGCGTCGCCGTCCGGGAGAAGTAGTCGCCCCACTCCCGGGAGTACGACGGAACGGTCGCGCCGGCCGCGGTGAACCGGGCCAGCAGGTCGACCGGGCTCTCGTTGAAGCGGAAGTTGTTGACCGCCCCGGTGACCTCGCCGTTCTCGACCAGGTAGACCCCATCGCGGGTCAGTCCCGTGAGCAGCAGCGTCTGCGGGTCGACGACCCGGATGTACCACAGGCAGGTCAGCAGCAGGCCGTGGTCGAGGCCAGCCACCAAGTCGTCGGTCGAACCGGTCGCGCCGTCGACCGAGAGCACGTAGTTCTCGATGTCGGGGGTCGCGGTCGGTACGCCGATCAGGTCCGCGGTGTACCGGCTCGTCATCAGGTGCTCGAGCCTGCCGCCGCGGATCCAGTCCGTCGCGGCGAGCTGGAGCCCGTTGTCGAAGACGCTCGACGAGCCGCCGGACGACCGCGCGACCGCGAACGCGAACGCCTCGAGCCCCGCGAGCGCCGGGTCGGAGTGCAGGTTCACCGGCTGGGACGACAAGGTGTCGCCGATCCGGGTGCCGCCGCCGGTCTTCGAGAACACGGTCTGACCCTCGAACGCGTCCCGGCCGTCGAGCTGCCAGAAGAGGTACGTCATCAGGTCCGCGACCGCGGCCGGCGGGAGCACGGTCGGGTGCCGCCCGGCGTCGACCGACACCGTCCGGGACGCCCAGCCGAGCCGCCGGGTGAGCTCGGTGTCGAGCGCGAGCGGGTCGACGTCGGTGAAGTCGCGGGTCGCCGTACCGACCCAGGCCGAGTGGCTGAGGTCGGCGTTCTTGCCGGTCGACGACACGTACCCGCGGGGCAGCGCCTGCCGGAGCCGAAGGCCCGTCGACGAGCCGACGTACAGCGTCGCGACCTCGTGGTTGGCGAACCCGTAGAGCCGGCGCTTCTCGTCCGTGGCCTGGCGCAGCGACTCGCCGAGCGACGGCGCGAACTTCTCGTAGACGGCGACCGAGGTCAGTTCCGGTTCGAGGTCCCAGTCGGCGCCCGTCGTGCCGTCGACGAGCGGCCGGGCGTCCTCGGCGGGCGCGGACGCGCGCGCGGTCGCGACCGCGGCGGCGACGATCTCGCGCAGCGAGTCCTCGGTGACCGACGAGCGTCCGACGACACCGGCCGCCGTACCCTCGCCGGCGCCGACCGTGGCGATCACGGTCACGCTCGACCCGCGCATCGCGCCGTTGGTGGTCAGGGTGTTGTTGGCCCAACGCAGGTTGGTGCTGGAGGTCTCCGCGACCAGGACGACGCAGCCGTCGGCGCCCTCGGCCGCGGCCAGCGCGAGGCCGCGCTCGACGGTGTCCTGCGGGGTGAGCTGTACGGCGGTCACCGGCCGGCCTCCTGAGTGGTGTTGAGAATGCGGACTCCGCGGAACAGCGCGGACGGGCAGCCGTGGCTGACCGCGCCGCTCTGCCCGGGCTCGGCCTTGCCGCAGTTCAGCGCGCCGCCGAGGACGTACGTCTGCGGGCCGCCGACGGCCTCCATCGAGCCCCAGAAGTCGGTGGTCGTGGCCTGGTAGGCGACGTCGCGGAGCTGGCCGTCGAGCTTGCCGTCGGTGATCTTGTAGAACCGCTGGCCGGTGAACTGGAAGTTGTACCGCTGCATGTCGATCGACCAGGACTTGTCGCCGACGATGTAGATCCCGTTCGCGACCCGGCCGATCAGCTCCTCCGTGGACGGGCCGTCCGGGTCGGGCTGCAGCGAGACGTTGGCCATCCGCTGGATGGGGATGTGGCCGGACGAGTCGGCGTACGCGCACCCGTTGGAGCGCGGCGTGCCGAGCACGTCCTCGTTCTTCTTCGCCATCCGGCGGTCCACCTGGTACCCGACCAGGATCCCGTCCTTCACCAGGTCCCACTGCTGGCCGGCCACGCCCTCGTCGTCGTACCCGACGGTGGACAGGCCGTGCTCCGCGGTGCGGTCGCCGGTGACGTGCATGATCGGCGAGCCGTACTTCAGCGTGCCGAGCTGGTCGAGCGTGGCGAAGCTGGTGCCGGCGTAGTTCGCCTCGTAGCCCAGCGCGCGGTCGAGCTCGGTGGCGTGGCCGATCGACTCGTGGATGGTGAGCCACAGGTTGGACGGGTCGATGACCAGGTCGTACGTCCCCGCCTCGACGCTCGGGGCGGCCAGCTTCTCGGCCAGCCAGCCCGGGATGCGGGCGAGCTCGTCGTCCCAGTCCCAGCCGGTGCCGGTCATGTACTCCCAGCCGCGGCCCGCGGGCGGCGCGGTGGACGTCATCGAGTCGAACCGGTCCCCGGCGACGGCGTGCGCGGTGATCTCCGGACCGATCCGGACCCGTTGCTGCGTGTACGACGTGCCGGCGGTGTTCGCGTAGTACTTGCACTCGTGGATCGTGGCGACGTGGACGCTGACGTGCGCGACCCCCTCGGCCTTGAGCAGCCGGTCGCTGTAGTCGGTCAGCAGCGCCACCTTCTCGGCCCGCGGGACCGTGAACGGGTCGATCTCGTACGCCGAGATCCAGGTGACGTCGTCGTACACCGGCTCGTCGGCGAGCTCGATCGTCTCGGCGTTGATCGGGCGAGATACCTGCGCCATGTGCACCGCCTGCTCGGCGAGGCCGACCGCCTCGTCGACGGTGAGCGCGACACCGGCCGCGAAGCCCCAGGTGCCGTCGTGGATGACGCGCACGGCGAGGCCGAGGTCCTCGTCGTCCTTCGCGCTCTCCAGCACACTGTCACGCAGGGAGATGGACTCCGACCGGATCCGCTCCAGCCGGAACTCGGCGAAGGCGGCCCCGAGGTCGCGGGCACGCTGCAGGGCGGCCGCGGCCAGCTCCTGCCGGGGGAGGGCGAGAAAGCTCGCGTCGATGTCAGGCACGAAACCGACCCTATACACGGAACCCGACATTCCCCGGCGGTGTAGTGACGGTGTAGTGACATGACCAGAAGTTGACAGCCGGACAGCTGACGGAGGGCGAGGATCAGCGAGGGCGACGAGGCCGACGTACTGGCTCGGGTCCGCGGCGGTGAGACGGCCGCGTACGGCGAGCTGGTGACCAGGCATGCCCCGGTGGCGAAGCGGACCGCGGTGTTCCTGGGCGCCGGTGCGGACGCGGACGACGTCGTCCAGGACGCCTTCGTGAAGGCCTACCGGGGACTGGGCGGGTTCCGGGAGGGCGCCGCGTTCCGCCCCTGGCTGCTGCGGATCGTGGCCAACGAGACCCGGAACGCCGTACGCGCACGGGGACGCCGGACGCAGCGGGAGCAGCAGGCGGCGCCGCTGGACGTCGTACTGGACCCTGCGGACGAAGCGGTGTCGCTGGAGCGCCGGACCGAGTTGCTCGCCGCTGTACGGGCCCTGCCGGAGCCGATGCGGCTGGTGGTGACCTGTCGGTACCTGCTGGACCTGGACGAGCAGGAGACGGCAGTAGTCCTCGGCTGGCCGCGCGGGACGGTCAAGTCCCGCCTGCATCGCGCACTGGGGCGACTGCGCGACACACTGCCCGACAAGGAGGTGCAGCGATGAGCCTCGAGGACGAGCTGCGGGCCGTCGGGCGTTCTGCCGTCGTACCTCCGGTGGATGGCGACCTGACCGCGGCTGTGCTGAGTCGGGTGGCCGGCCTTCCCGTGCGGAAGCGGCTGCGGGACAGGTGGCGGGCGTTCGTCGCCGGCTTCCTGGTCCTGGTTGCGGGTGCCGCGCTGACGCCTCCGGTGCGTGCGACGGTTGCGGAGTGGCTACAGATCGGGGGAGTGCAGGCGCAACCAGTGGGCGAGGGTCCGAGTGCTGCGCCACCGCCTCCGACAGTGAGCGGCCGCCTGTCCGTGGAGGAGGCTGCGCGCGTCGCCGGCTTCACACCCAGGCTGCCGGCGGCACTCGGTGCACCAAGCGGCATGCAGGCGTCCCGTGGGTTCGTGGCGGCCAGCTGGGACGGGCTACGGCTGGAGCAGTTCCAGTCGGGCATCTCGCCGCTGTACGTCAAGAAGTACTACGACCGGCTGGAGCGCGTCCCCGAGATCGACGGCTTCTGGTTCAGTACGCCGCACGAGCTGGTGCTGGTCGACGAACGCGTCGTACGGATCGCTGGTCCGACCCTGGTGTGGGAGCGCGCCGGTGTCACGTACCGGCTCGAAGGAGCCGACAAGGCGCGCGCCGTGGAGCTGGCGGCTGGAACCTTCTGAGCGCGAGCGGTGTACCACCTGTGAAAGGAGCAGCCATGATCCGCCGCACTCTCGCCCTCGTCGCCGCACTCCTCGCCCTCACCGCGCTCTCGACAGCCCCCGCTTCGGCGGGCGGCCCGACCAGCGTCGTCCTCAGCGCACCGCCGAACGTCACCGCCTTCGGCTACGACGACCCGCGGTACGAGGCCCTCCGCACGCTGACTGAGCCCAACAAGCGCGAGCTTGAGGGTGACCACCGCAGCGGCCGCTTCGTCCGCGCCACCTGGCTCATCCACGACATGTCCGTGTGGCGGATCGACATCATCTATCCGGACGCCCCCGGTGGGCCGTGGATCCTCACGGAGATCATCGTGGGGGACGAACCGACCAAGCCCACCTGGCACCGCGCCACCGACCCCGTCAAGCTGGTCCGGCTGCTGTCCGACCTGAAGCTGCTCAGCGGCGACTTCCAAGGCGGACCGGCTATCGGCGAGGGCTACACCGCGCCCGAGAGCACCCCGGAGCCCGAGCCGGCGCCTGCCCCCGTAGCGCAGGTCCAGTCGACCAGTGTCTTCACCGGCTGGCGCTGGATCATCCCCGGCGTACTACTCGGCGCAGGCCTCGCCGTCGTCGCCCTCCGGCTCTTCCCGAAGCGCCGCTGGGAGCTGATCGACTAGAGGCTCGCAGCCAGTTCGAAGCCCGCGAACAGCCGGCCGCCGTGTGCGTCCAGGATGCGGTCCACCGCCGACACGATGCGGTCGTCCGGCGCGCGGACGCCGTCCAGCAAGGCCGTCGCGTGGTCGGTGCCGTGAGCAACGTCGTACGCCGTCAACTCGCGCAGCAGGCCCTTGCCGGTGCCGGACCAGTGGCCGGAACCTGTGAGCAGCAGCCGGGCCGCCTCCTGCCACAGCACTGAGGTGATCGCCAACCGCACGTCAGCAGCCGCACCAGCCAGGTCCTCCAGCAGGTCGGTGATCGTGTAGCGCAGCAGCTGCACCTCCTCGTCCGTCAGCGGCTTGGGACCGGCGGCCACCTCTGCAACGAACTCCTGCTGCAGGCGCGCACCAGACCCGTCGGTGTCCACCAGTACGACGGACTCGCCGACCAGCCGCATCATCGTCGGCTGGCGGCGGGCCTGGTCCTTGTCGGCGAAGTACCGCAGCGACTTGTCGGTGTGCACGAACAGCTCGACCGGCCAGCCGCCGTACTCCAGCGACTTCCGCCGCGGCGCCGGCGGGCCGTCCAGCAACATGGTGATGTCCAGGTCGGACGTCGGCCCCGCGTCCCCACGCACCACGCTTCCGCCGAGCCATGCGGCCCGGGCCTCCGGATACAGTTCCTGAACGAGTTGGCGCGCGAGATCCATCAGGACAGTGTCAACCAGCGCAGGAGTTCGCGGTACGCATTTACCGGCGGGATGTGGCCGCCGACGTAGTACTTGCGTTCGGCGTGCGGGATCGCGGCGGCCAGGTGGTCGGCGTACTTGCCCGCGCGCTCGTCGTGCGACCCGTGCCAGAGGCTGACCGGCACGCGGATCTCGCCGAGCTCGAAGCCCCACGGGTTCGCGAACGCGATGTGGTCGTCGATCCAGCCGTCGTGGCTGGTGACGAACGTGGCGGCCAGCCGCGCCATCGCCTCCGGGTCTTCGCGAGCCGGTGGTCCCGGTGGGGAGCCGGGATCCGGTGGGAACTCCGGCCCGCCCGCCTCGACGGCGGCCATGATCGACCGTGCGGTCTCTTCGAGCCCTGGCCGGAGGTCACCGTGGACCGCCCGCCACGAGGTGCGGTTGCGGCGGGGGTCGGCCTGTTCCTCTTCCTCGGTCGGCTCGGGTCCGTCGACGATCGACGGCGCGTTGCTCGCAGTGACCGCGCAACGAGTCACCCGGTCGGGCAGTAGTGCCGCGCAGGCCAGTGCGTGCGGTCCGCCGCCCGAACCGCCGGTGACCGCGAATCGTTCCCATCCCTGGGCATCGGCCACCGCGCCGGCATCGTCGGCGACCGAGGCCACGGTCCGGCCGGGTTGCCGGGTCGAGCCGCCGTACCCGGGCCGGTCCGGCATCACCATCCGGACGCCGGACTCCTCGATGGTCGCGACCACCTCGGGCCGCTTCCACCGCGTGCTCGGCGTCCCTCCGAACGACATCACCGGTACGCCGTCCGGCGTGCCGTACACGGCGTACACCAGCATCCGGTCGCCGATCCGCAGCACCTGATCCATCTGCGGAGCGTAACCACCCGGCAAGGGCTACCCGAATCCACAGTTAACAACCAGACATTCTCGGGATTCGAGATGTGACCGGCGTGGTGGAAGGATGCGGCCTAGGTTTTGTCGGCTGCGAATTCAACCCGTCAGGAGCGCTTGTGACTTCCTCGGTCGCCGGGACCGTGTCGCCCACCCGGCAAGCGATGCGCCGGATGCGGCGTGACCGCAGTGCGCGGGTCGGCGTGGTCCTGGTCGTGCTGCTGATCGTGATCGCCGCCGCCGCGCCGCTGCTGGTCAGGCTGGCCGGCCAGGACGCGACGACGTACCACATCGACCTGCTCGACCCGGCGCGCGGCAACGCGCCGCGGGGCGCGGTCGGCGGGATCAGCGGCGAGCACTGGTTCGGCGTCGAACCGCTGACCGGGCGGGACCTGTTCTCGATCGTCGTGCTCGGCCTGCGGACCTCGCTCGTCATCGCGATCACGGTCACCGTCGTCACCACCGTGATCGGCACCCTGCTCGGCATCAGCGCGGCGTACTTCGGCGGCTGGTACGACGCGGTCGTGTCCCGGCTGCTGGACTTCCTGTTCGGCTTCCCGCAGCTCGTCTTCATGATTGCCCTCGGCATCATTGTCCCGAGCCAGGTGTCCCGCACCCTGCTGCTGATCGGCGTGCTCAGCATCTTCGGCTGGGCGGGACTGGCCCGGCTGATCCGCAACCAGGCCCGCTCGCTGGTCACCCGGGAGTTCGTCGAGGCCGCGCGCAGCGTCGGCTCGACCGGCTGGATGATCATCACCCGTGAGCTGCTCCCGAACCTGCTCGGCCCGGTCCTGGTGATCGCCACGCTGGCCATTCCCGGGTACGTCGGCGCGGAGGCGGCACTGTCCTTCCTGGGGGTCGGTGTGCCGCCGCCGACACCGAGTCTCGGTCGCTCGATCTCCGACTCGATCGCCTGGGTGTACACCGGCGCGGACCCGTGGTTCCTGCTGTTCCCGGGCGCGATGCTGTTCCTCGCCGTGCTCGGCTTCACGTTGCTCGGCGACGGTGTCCGGGACGCGTTCGACGTCCGGCTGCGGAGGACGAACTGATGCCCGATCTCGTCTGGTTCGTCGCCCGGCGGCTGTTCGCGACGCTGCTGGTGATGCTCGCCCTCAGCCTCGCGGTCTACCTGGTCTTCTACGCGATCCCGGCCGATCCGGCCCATCTGGCGTGCGGCAAGCCGTGTACGCCGGACCGCCTGGAGCAGGCGCGGCACTTCATGCAGCTCGACCAGAGCACCCTGCAGCAGTACCTGAACTTCCTGAAGGGAATCTTCGCCGGCAGGACGTTCGGCGAAGGCGCCGCGGCGGTGAACTGCCAAACCCCGTGCTTCGGGTACTCGTTCCCGCTGGCGCGCCCGGTCACCACCTTGATCGTGGACCGGCTGCCGATCACCGCCTCGATCGCGCTCGGCGCCGCCGTCCTGTGGCTGCTGATCGGCGTCTCGCTGGGCGTGATCGCCGCGCTCAACCGCGGCCGCGTCCTCGACCGGCTGTCGGTCGGCGTCGCGCTGCTCGGCGTCTCGACGCCGTCGTTCCTGCTCGGCCTGCTCGCGATCCTGGTGTTCGGGTTCTGGCTGAACATGGTCCCGGTCAACGGCTACGTCCCGCTCACCGAGAGCCCGGTCGACTGGGCGTGGCACCTGGTCACCCCCTGGATCGTGCTCGCGGTGCTGCAAGCGGCGTCGTACATCCGGCTGACCCGGTCGCAGATGCTCGAGGAGCTGAACCTCGACCACATCACCACCGCCCGGGCCAAGGGCGCGGGCGAAGCACGGGTGGTCCTGACGCACGGCCTGCGTGGCGTGCTGGTGCCGGTGATCACGCTGTTCGGTCTCGACCTCGGCAGCCTGCTCGGCGGCGCGATCCTGACCGAGAAGGTCTTCAGCATGCAAGGGCTCGGCGACCTGCTGATCAGCGCGGTCGGTCAGCTCGACGTGGCCGTGGTCGTCGGCGTCACGTTGTTCTCGGCGTTCCTGATCATTCTCGCGAACCTGGTGGTGGACATAGTGCACGGTGTGCTCGACCCGAGGGTGAGCCATGGCTGACCCGGTGCTGGAGGTCCACGACCTGCACGTCACGTTCAGCACCGAGGGCGGCCTGGTGCCGGCCGTCGACGGGATCGACTTCGCGGTCGCGCCGGGGGAGACCCTCGCGATCGTCGGCGAGTCCGGCTCCGGCAAGAGCGTCAGCTCGGCCGCGGTGCTGGGCCTGCTGCCGTCGAACGCCGACGTCAGCGGCGAAGTGCTGCTGGACGGCCGCGAGCTGGTCGGCCTGCCGAACGACGAACTGCGCAAGATCCGCGGCAACGACATCGCCATGGTGTTCCAGGACGCGCTGTCCGCGCTGAACCCGTACTACTCGGTCGGCTGGCAGGTCGCCGAGGCCTACCGGCTGCACCACGACGTCTCGAAGAAGGTCGCGCGCCGGCGGGCCGTCGAGATGCTCGACAAGGTCGGCATCCCGGACGCCGCGCGCCGCGCGGACAGCTACCCGCACGAGTTCTCCGGGGGAATGCGGCAGCGGGTCGTGATTGCCATGGCTCTGGTGAACGACCCCAGAGTGCTGATCGCGGACGAGCCGACGACCGCACTCGACGTCACCGTGCAGGCGCAGATCATGCGCCTGCTGGACGACGTCCAGGAGGAGTTCGGGACCGCGCTGGTGCTGATCTCGCACGACCTCGGCGTGGTCGCCGAGGTCGCCGACGACGTTCTCGTCATGTACGCCGGACGCGCCGCCGAGCGCGGCACGGTCCGCGACCTGTTCTTCCGGGCGGCGCACCCGTACAGCCTCGGGCTGCTCGGAGCGATGCCACGGGTCGACGTACCGCCGAAACCGCGGCTGACCACGATCCCGGGCAGCCCGCCGGCGCCGGGGGCGATCACGACCGGCTGCCCGTTCCAGCCGCGGTGTGCGTACACGCACCTGGTGGGGGAGCGCTGCGTCACCGAGCGTCCCGAGCTGACGCCGCGTCCCGGTGAGGGCGATCACGAAGCCGCGTGCCATCTGGGCCGGCGGCCGGAGGTGGTCGAATGACCGAGGAACTCCTGCATCTCAAGGAGGTTCGCAAGTACTTCGGGCTGCGCGGCGTCCCGTGGCGACAGGCGCAGGCCGTCCGCGCGGTCGACGGCGTCGACCTCGTCGTCCGCAAGGGCGAGACCCTCGGCCTGGTCGGCGAGTCCGGCTCCGGCAAGTCCACGCTCGCCCGGCTCGCGACCCGGCTGCTCGACCCGACGCAGGGCCGGGTGGAGATCGGCGGCAAGGACGTCACGAAGATCAAAGGCCGCCGGCTGCGCCCGATCCGCCGGCAGATCCAGATGGTCTTCCAGGACCCGCAGGCCTCGCTGAACCCGCGGCAGTCGGTGGCGACGATCCTCAGTACGCCGTTCCGCGCGCAGGGGATCCGCCCGACCCGGGCGCAGCTGATCGAACTGCTGGAGCAGGTCGGGCTCGCCGAACAGCACCTCGAGCGGTACCCGCACGAGTTCTCCGGCGGCCAGCGGCAGCGGATCGGCATCGCCCGGGCGCTGTCCGTGAAGCCCGAGCTGCTGGTCTGCGACGAGCCGGTGTCCGCGCTCGACGTGTCCGTGCAGGCCCAGGTGCTGAACCTGCTGGCCGATCTGCGCGACGAGCTCGGCCTGTCGTACGTGCTGGTCGCGCACGACCTCGCCGTCGTACGCCAGGTCGCCGACCGGATCGCCGTGATGTACCTCGGCACGATCGTCGAGGAAGGGCCCGCCGCGCAGGTCTACGAGGCGCCGGCGCATCCGTACACGAAGGCGCTGCTGTCCGCCGTACCGGTGCCCGAGCCGGGCGCGGTGCGGGAGCGGATCGTGTTGAGCGGCGACGTACCGACCCCGATCGACCCGCCGTCCGGGTGCCCGTTCCGGACCCGCTGTTACAAGGCCGAGGACGTGTGCGCGACCGAACGACCGGTGCTGGAACCCGTCCACGGGAATACGGAGCACCGTGCCGCCTGCTATTGCCCTGAGCCCCCCAACTCCGAGAGGACATCATGAGACGCATTACCCGCGCGGTCGCCGTAGCGACCGTGCTCGCGCTGGCGGCGGCTGCCTGCAACGCCAACGACAGGTCCGCGCCAGGAGGCGGTGGCACCGCGGCCGCGGAGCAGGGCGGCACCTGGCACATCCTCACCACCAGCAAGGAGATCAGCCTCGACCCGGCCAAGA
The DNA here is from genome assembly GCF_040254265.1 of Kribbella sp. HUAS MG21. Classification (GTDB taxonomy): domain Bacteria; phylum Actinomycetota; class Actinomycetes; order Propionibacteriales; family Kribbellaceae; genus Kribbella. The sequence continues at coordinate 7,414,581 of NZ_CP158165.1, read as the reverse complement.
GCCAGAACCTGGGGATCAGCTCGATCCACCTGGTGCTGCGCGGCCTGACGTCGTGGAAGACGGAGCAGGGGAAGGCGGCCGAGCTGGTGCCGGACCTGGCCACCGACACCGGCCAGGTGAGCGACGGCGGCAAGACCTGGACGTACAAGCTGAAGCCGGGACTCAAGTACGCCGACGGTTCGCCGATCGTCGCCGCCGACATCAAGTACGGCATCGAGCGCTCGTTCGCGCCCGAGCTGTCCGGCGGCCTCGGCTACCACAAGTCGCTGCTGGTCGGCGGCGAGAAGTACACCGGCCCGTACACGGGCGGCCAGCTGGCGTCGATCGAGACCCCGGACGAGTCCACGGTGGTCTTCAAGCTGAACAAGCCGTACGGCGACTGGCCGTGGATCGTCAGCATGCCGGCGTTCTCCCCGGTGCCGAAGAAGGCCGACACCGACCCGGCGCACTACGGCGAGAAGCCGGCCGCGAGCGGCCCGTACCAGGTGAAGTCGTACACGCCGGGCTCGAAGCTCGAGCTGGAGCGGAACCCGAACTGGGACAAGTCGACCGACCCGGCCCGCACCGGCCTGCCGGACGCGATCGTGCTGAACATGGGGCTGCAGCCCGACGTCGTGAACCAGCGGCTGATCGCCGACGCCGGCGACGACAAGTTCGCCGCCACCACCGGCGTTTCGGTCCCGGCCGCGCTGATCCCGACGGTCAACGGCAACCCGGCGGTCAAGGCCCGCGTCGCCACGTCGCCCTCCGGCGCGCTGGCGTACCTGGCGATGAACACGAAGCGGCCCGCGCTCGCCAATCCCGCCGTCCGCAAGGCGATCGAGTACGCCGTCGACAAGCAGGCTGTGCAGGTCGCGCAGGGTGGCGCGGAGTACGGCGGCGAGATCGCGTCGACGCTGATCACGCCGGGCATCGACGGCTACGCCAAGTACGACCTGTACGAGGCACCGCCGGCCGGTGACCCCGACAAGGCCAAGCAGATGCTGCAGGCGGCCGGGGTCAGCAATCTCAACCTGGTGCTGGCCGCGGACAACTCCTCGAGCAACGTGATGGGTCTGGGCGTGGCGCAGGCAGTCCAGCAGGGGTTGAAGCGCGCCGGGATCAACGTCACCATCAAGCCGCTGGAGAACGAGGCCCTGGTCGATCTGACGACCGGTAACAAGCCTGACTTCGACCTGACCGTGTCCAGCTGGCTGCCGGACTTCCCGAGCGCGCTCGGGAACATCCAGCCGCTGTTCGCGTCCTCGGAGGCCGGCAACGGCGGGTACAACATCTCCCGCTACTCGAACCCGGCCGTCGACTCCGCGATCGCCGCGGCGACCGCCGAGCCGGACCGGGCCAAGGCGGCCGGGATGTGGGGCGCGGTCGACAAGCAGATCATGGAAGACGCGCCGATCGTGCCGCTGCTGTACGCGCGGAACGCGTTCCTGCACGGGTCGAAGGTGCAGAACTTCTACCTGTCGGCGTACCCGCCGTACCCGAACCAGCTGATCGTCGGACTGAGCAAGTAGCTGAGCAAGTAGTCCTCAGGTACGTCCTTCGGACTCCTGGGCTTCGAAGAGGGTCGGCTGGGTCTCGGCGTCGAGTCCCCAGTCGGCCCTCAGCACCGGGTAGCCGGCCTTCTTGGCGGCGGCGATCACCTTGACGTCGTCGTCGACCAGCACCGCGATCGGCCGCTGCTCGGCGAGCCGCTTGAGCCGGCCGAGTTTCATCAGCATCGACGGCCGCCGGTCGGTGTTGCCGCGCATGTACACCTTGCCGTCCGGGAAGCCGTTGTCCCGCAGCCACTTCTCGGTGTCGCGGCGGATCCGCTCCGGGCGCCCGGTCAGGTAGACGATCACGTGGTCGGCCGCCAGCGTGGTCGCGACGGCCAGCCCTTCGTCGAGTACGGCGTCGTCCTTGGCGTGCGCGAAGAACGAGTCCCAGTCCTTCGGCTTCTTCTCGATGAAGTGGATCCGCCGGCTGGTGTCCGACAAGGTCGCGTCGATGTCCAGTACGGCGTACGGGCGCTCGTCACTCATGCGCATCAGCTTCCCAGGTCGCGCGGTCGAGTGCGTACAGCACCTCGCCGAACTCGGTGCCGGGCAGCGGATCGTCGAAGTGCTCGTGCCACAGCTTCTCGAAGCGCAGGCCCGACCGCCGCATCACGTCCCGCGAGCGGTGGTTGACCGCCATCGTGTCCGCCACGACGCGCTCCATACCGAGCTCTGTGAACGCCTTCGCGATCAACGCGCGCGTGCCCTCGGTCGCGTACCCCTTGCCCCAGGCGGCGCGGTTCAGCCGGTAGCCGACGTCCACGGTCCGCGGCTCCGCGGTCGGCTGCAGCCCGAACCACCCGATGAACCCCTCCGGCGCCTCGGCCTTGAACGTCCCGAGCTGCGGATGCGCGGCGTACCCCTCGAGGATCCGCGGCAACACGACACTCCCGACCTCGTCCCGCGACGTCGGCTGTCCCGTCAGGAACCGCATCACCTCGGGATCCGAGTCCAGCGCCGCGAGTAGCTCGAGGTCGTCGCCGGTGAACCGCCGCAACCGCAGCCGCTCCGTCTCCAGATACGCATCCACGCCTGGACTCTCTCACCGTCCTTGAGCACCCACCAACCATTTCCCGGCCCGCGAAATGGTTGATGGGTGCTCAAGGTCGCGTCCGGAGTGTGGGCGGTGTGCGGGTTTGGGGGTGTTGGGTTGCGTGGTTGTCGGCGGGCCGGGTTAGCGTTCTCTTCGCGATGGACGAGTCGATCACGTTTCTGCACAGCTCGGACTGGCAGCTGGGGATGATGCGCCGGTTCCTGGGGCCGGACGGCCAGGCCCGCTGGGGTCAGGCGCGGCTGGATGCTGTCGCGCGGATCGGCGAGGTCGCGGAGCGCACCGGGGCGGCGTTCGTGGTCGTCACCGGGGACGTGTTCGAGCACAACCAGGTCGAGCGGCAGACGATCCTGCGCGCCTGCGAGGCGCTCAAGCGGATCCCGGTTCCGGTCGTGCTGCTGCCGGGCAACCACGACGCGCTCGAGCCGGGATCGCTGTGGACGTCGAGCCAGTGGCTGGCGCACGCGCCGGAGCACGTGACGGTGCTGACCGAAACGACGCCTTTCCGGATCCTGCCGGGGGTCGAGCTCGTCGGTGCGCCGTGGCGTTCGCGCCGCCCGCTGTCCGACCCGGCCGCTCCTGGGTACGCCGACCTCGAGCCGGACCCGGGCACTACCCGGATCCTGCTCGCGCACGGTCAGCTCACCAGCCTGTCCGGCGGCATGTCCGACGTACCGACGATCGACCAGGCGGCGCTCGAGGCCGCCGTCGCGGACGGCCGGCTGCAGTACGTCGGCCTCGGCGACCGCCACTCGACGACCCGGGTGACGGACCGGATCTGGTTCTCCGGGACGCAGGAGGTCACCTCGCCGGAGGAGGACGCTCCCGGGAATGTCCTGAAGGTGACGATCGGCGGCGACAGCATCGAGGTCGAGCCGGTGCGGGTCGGCGCCTGGCACATGGTCGACCACCGCGTGGAGCTGTTCGACGAGGAGTCGATCACCGCGCTCGAGGACTGGTTCGCGGAGCTGCCGGACAAGGAGCGGACGTACGTCCGGCTCGCCGGTGACGGCTCGCTGTCGCTGCCGCTGCTGGCCCGGCTGGACTCGATGATCGACGCGCAGGGCGAGGTCTTCGCGAGTGTCGAGCGCTGGGCGAAATTCTGGACCGTGCGGCCGGCTCCGGACGCGGCGGACCTGGAGTCGCTGCAGCTGAGCGGCCCGGCGCGGGCCGCGATGGAGGAGCTGCGGCAGGCGCTGGCCGGCGGCGACGAGGGCGCCGGGGCCGCGCTCTCCCTGATGCACCGATTGGCGCGGGACGCGGGATGAGGCTGCACAGCTTGGCGCTACGGGACTTCCGTGGCGTCAGGGACCGTACTGTTCGGTTCCGCGCGCTCGGGACGACCGTGGTGGTCGGCGACAACGAGGTCGGGAAGTCCAGCCTGGTCGAGGCGTTCGGGCTGATCTTCGACCTGCCGGACGACTCGAAGTCGACCCGGATCCGCGACATCCAGCCGGTCGGCCAGGACGTCGGGCCGGAGGTCACCGTCGAGCTGAGCCTCGGCGGCCGCGAGCTGACGTACGCCAAGCGCTGGCTGAAGAACCGCTCCACCGAGCTGACGGTCGTCGAGCCCGACGGCCGCCGGCAGTCCTGGACCGGCCGCGAGGCGCACAACGAGGCCGAGCGGTTGTTCCACGAGCACGTCGACCCGGTGCTCTGGCAGACCTTGATGGTCAGCCAGGGCCAGTCGTTGGTGCTGCCAACACCGGCCGACGCGGAGCCGTTGATCACCGCGGTCACGGCCGAGTCCGGCACGCCGGTCGACGGCGCCTCGATGCCGCTGGTGACGGCCGTCGAGCACGAGTACCTGCGGTACTGGACCCCGCGCGGCAAGCCGACCGGCGACTTCGCCCGCTCCGGGAAGGCCGTCGCCGCGGCCGAGCTGTCCTTCCAGCAGGCGTTGCAGGCGATGGAGGAGGTGCAGTCCGACATCCGCCGCGCCGAGCGGCTGACCCTCGATCTCGAGGACGTGTCGGGCCGCCTCGCCGAGCACCTCACCGGTGTCGAGGAGCTGCGCGAGCGCAAGCAGGCGACCGACGAGATCCTGCTGCGGCGCGACTCGGTCCGCTCCCGCGCGGAGACCGCGCGGGCCCGCCTGGAGAACCACACCCGCACCCGGCTGGAGCGCGAGCGCCTGCTCGACGAGGTCGAGCGGTTCACGAAGACCGAGGCCGAGCTCGCCGCCCGGCGTGCCGACGCGGAGCTGGTCGCCAAGACCGCGGCCGAGACCGTGCAGGCCGCCGAGGCCGCGCTCGCGGAGGTCGTCGAGCTCAAGGACGTACGGCGTACCGAGGTCCAGGCGGCCGAGCGCCGGGTGTCCGACCTGATGGACCGCGCCGAACTGGACCGGCTGATCGGGCAGCAGACGGAGCTGGTCGAGGTGCGGGCGCGGATCGCCGCGGCCGGCACGGTCCTGGACCGGATCAAGGTCGACGACGCGATGGTCGCGGCGCTGGAGGACGCGCGCGCTGCAGTCGTCGAGGCGCGCGCCGCGCTCGCGGCCGGCGTACCCGAGGTGACCGTACGGCGCCTCGGCGCCGAGCCCGTCGAGCTGTCCGGGACCGGTCTGGAAGGCAACGTGCCGCCGGATCTGGGCTTCGACGAGTCGACCGAGGTGCTGGTGTCCGGCGAGCTGGTGGTCGGCGTACCGGGGCAGGTCGAGGTGACGGTCCGGGCCGGCGGGGAGGCTGCGACGCTGCGGTCCCGGGTGGACGACGCCGTACGGCGGGAGAAGGACCTGCTGAAGAAGGCGGGTGTGAAGGACGTCGCCGCGGCGCGGGAGCTGCTGCGCAAGGCGGACACCGCGCTCGCCGAGCTGAACGAGGCCCGCCGGACCGAGAAATCGCTGACAGCCGGCGGCGACCCGGGGGAGCGGATCGCCGTCCTCACCGCGCGGCTCGGGGTCGAAGATGCCACTGCGGACGATGCGGCTGACGAGCGCGGCGGGAAACAGCCGGCGGTCGAGGGTGTGCCGGGGCAGATGTCGTTGTTCGCGGAGTTCGCGTCGCCGCACGACACGCTGTTCGACGACTTCGAGGAACCGGAGCCCGAGCCGGACGACCTCACGGGTGCCCAGCGGGCGCTGGACTCCGCGCGGGACGCACTCGCCGAGGTCGAGCGGTTGCTGGCGGACGCCGAGTTCGCGGTCGCGCAGGCGCGGAAGGCGGCCGACGAGGACCGGTCGGAGGCGCAGAACGCGCGGGCCCGGTCGGAGCTCGCGGGCGAACGGCTGGCCGCGGCTGTCGAGTCGCTGGAGGCGGCGCGGTCCGTGCTCGACGACGACGCGGTCGGTGCGGCGGAAGCTGAGGCCATGACCGAGGTCGAGGCAGTGCTCGAGGAGCTGACCGCCGTCCAGGAGCAGGCCGATGCGGCCGGCGCGGACCGGGTCGCGGACGAGCTCGCGCATGCGTTGGCAGTGGCGAAGCGGCTGCAGGACGAGCGCGACCGGTTGCGGGACGCGTTGCGTACGACGGAAGGCCGGCTGGAGCAGTCCGGCCGGGACGGCCTCGCGACCCGGCGGGATGTGGCCGAGCTGGAGCTGGCCGCGGTACGCGCGGAGCACGAGAGCCTGCAGCGTCGGGCCGAGGCGGCGCGGCGGGTGCACGAGACGCTGAGCAGGCATCGCGCCGAGGCGCAGACGAAGTACTCCGAACCGCTGCAGAGCCGGATCGAGGCGCTCGGACGCAGTGTCTACGGGCCGTCGTTCCGGGTCTGGCTGGACGACGACCTCGCGGTCGCCGAGCGGGAGCTGGACGGTGCGCGGCTGCGGGTCGAGGCGCTGTCGACCGGCGCCCAGGAGCAGCTCGCGATCATCACCCGGCTGGCGATCAGCCACCTGGTCAGCACCGGCGAGGGCAGTGTGCCGGTGATCTTCGACGACGCGCTCGGCTGGTCCGACAAGGCCCGGCTGCGCGACATGGGCGCGCTGCTCGGGCGGGCGGGCGACCACGGCCAGGTGATCATCCTGACCTGCATGCCGGACCGCTACGAGTACGTGCCGAAGGCCACGTTCATCACGCTGGACGGGTGATGCGCTCCGGCGCGGAGTAGACGACGCAGCGCTCGCCGCGGGCGAACCCGGCGAGCGTCACGCCGAACTCGCGGGCCAGGTCGACGGCCAGGCTCGACGGGGCGCCGACCGCGACGACCATGCCGACGCCGGCGGCGACCGCCTTCTGGACGATCTCGTACCCGGCCCGGCCGCTGACCGCGAGGACGAGACCCTTGCGGCTGTGCTGGTGCAGCAGCGTCCAGCCGACGACCTTGTCGACCGCGTTGTGGCGCCCGATGTCCTCCTTCACGACGACCTTGCGGCCGTCGGCGGCGAACAGGCCCGCGGCGTGCAGGCCCCCGGTCCGGCTGAACATCGGCTGCGCGTCGCGGAGCAGGTCGGGCAGCCGGCGTACGACGTCGAGCGGGACCTCGACCGGATCCACCGGGTCGTACGCGCGGGCCGCGAGCTCGTCGAGGCTCTGCTGGCCGCATACCCCGCAGGCGGCGGAGGTGACGCCGTACCGCTGGGGCGGTTCACGGTCGGGCGGGCCGTCGAGGCTGACCGTGACGGTGTTGAACTGCTGCGCCTCGGTCAGGGCGATGTCGGTGCAGTAGGCAACGGTGTGGATCGCGTCGGGGCGCACGGCGAAGCCCTCGCCGAGACAGAACCCGGCGGCCAGCTCGAAGTCGGACCCAGGGGTGCGCATCGTGACGACCAGCGGCTCGGGCGGGCGGCCCGGCCATTCGAGCCGCAGCTCCAGCGGCTCCTCGGTGCTGACGACGTCCTCGCGCCGCGACGTCCGGTCGCCGTCGAGCACCTCGACCTTGAACCTGCTGGTGGGAGCCTTGGTCATACCCCCACGGTAGGCCAGTCCCGCCGTACTGCGAGCCACTCGAGGAAGGTCCACGCGTAGAGCCGCTGGTGCTCGCGCAGCGCGGGGGTGCAGCCCTCGGGCGGCGGGGCGTCCGGGTTCTTCAGCATGTACGCGGCGACCACGGCGACGAGGCAGTCCAGGTGGTCCTACGGCACGTCGGCGGTGAGCGGGTTGCGGGTGATCGCGGTGAAGGTGTCGATGCCGTGGTGCTGAGCCATCGGCAGCAGCCCTACCCAGTCGACCCAGCGGGGCCCGAGGGTCAGCCAGTTCCAGTCGACGGTCCAGCAGACGCCGGCGGTGTCGATCAGGAGGTTGTCCGGGCGCAGGTCGGAATGCGTCGCGGTGTCGCCGGTGAGGGCTTCCGGCGCCAGGGTCACCAGCTCCGCGAGCTCCGGAAGGATGCGCGGCACCCACTCCTGCAGCCGCGTCGGCAGTTGCCGCTCACCCGCGAGGATCTGCGCCGGGACCTTCATGTCCTCGCCGATCAGCTGGACGAACGGCTTCAGCCCAGCAAGAGGGCTCGGTCTCAGCGCCTCGGCCATCGCCTCGCAGGCCGCGGTCGCCCGCGTGAAGTCCTCCTCCGTCCACGGAGTGCCCGGCATCCGGCCGTCGATCCACTCCGAGACGACCGCGAACCAGTCGTCGACGCGGGCGGTCGTGACGATCGCGGGCGCGCGGACGGCGCCGGGCAGCTGCGGGACGACCTCGGCCTCGCGCTGGTACGCGTCGTAGGCGTGCAGGCCGCGCGGAGCCGCCTTGATGAAGACCCGGCGGCCGTCGCCGAGCTCGGCCCGCGCTGCGAAGCCGCCCGTGAAGCCTGAGCTGACTGGCCGCGCGACCGACGCGACCCGGGTGCCGAGCGCGTCGGCGAGCGCCTCGTGCAGAGCCGACGGGAGCGCATTCCACTCCGGGCGGGCGGAGGTGGCCGAGTAGTCGACGTCCGGGGCGCGGCTCATGCGCCAACGATAGGAGAGTCAGCCGGCCAGTTGGGACGGCGGCGCCCAGCCGTTGATCACGGCAACCAGTTTGAGGTAGCGCTGCCACCGCGGTCCGCCCTCGGTACGACGGAGTTCGACGAGCCGGTCGCGCAGTTCCGGGTCGGGCCGTAGCGGGTCGGGCCCGGCGAGCGCGTGGTAGCCGGCTACTAGGCGGCGTACCGACGTACGGAAGTCCTCGGAGGACAGCAGGGTGGTCAACTCCAGCCAGGCCTCGACCTGGTCGGGGGCAGCGTCGTCGGGCAGGATCGGGGTGATGTTCTGGCGGAACGCGGGGTTGGTGTCGCCGAGCGTCGTACTCAGGAAGTCGGCGATCAATGCTTGGCGTTCTTGTTCGGTCTGTTCGGTCATGAGGTGCAGGTCCTCCAGTTCGGGGTTGCGGGCGAGGACCGTGAGCAGGGCGTGCTGGCGTCGCAGCGTGCGCAGCTGGATCGCCAGGACGTCGGCGTGGGTCGCCGCGACCTCGGCGAGCGTGCGCTCGTCGCGCAGTACGTCGTGGATCGTCGGCAGATCCAGGCCGAGAGTGCGCAGCGTCCGGATCAGACGCAGCCGCGCGACGGCCGCGTCGTCGTACCGCCGATGGCCGGCCGCGGTACGCCGTACCGCCAGCAGCCCGAGATCGGAGTAGTACCGCACGGTCTTCACCGAAACCCCGGCAAGCCGCGCCACTTCACCGATCGAGTGGTCCATGCCCACGACCCTCACATCTCCCCTAACTGGAGCTGCAAGCCTAGTTGTGCGCGAACCGCTCCTTCGGACGGGCGAAGGTGATCGAGATGGCGGCGACGATCGCGCAGGCGATGCCGACGCCGAAGGGGACCCAGTAGGCGTCCGACGGGCCCCAGAGGTCGACCGCGTGGCCGGCGGCCGCGTTGCCCGGGGCGACGCCGAGCAGGATGCCGGTGACGGTCCAGGTGATCGCCTCGGTCAGCCGCTCCGGCGGCACCCACTCCTCGACGCAGGCGGTGACCGCGACCATCGTCGGGGCGATCGTCATGCCGCAGCAGAACAGCACGACGCCGAGCAGCCAGACGCTGTCGACCCAGGGGAGCGGCGCCAGCGTGATCGCGAGCGCGATCGTCCCGATCAGCAGCCGGCGCTCGACCGGAGCCCGCCAGTGCACCGACCCGTACCAGAGCCCGGCGAGCAGGCTGCCGAACGCCCACACCGCCAGCACGACACCCGCCAGCCCGGCCTGGCCCTTCTCGGTCGTGAACGCGACCGTGATCACCTCGGCGCCGCCCAGTGTCGCGCCGAGCCCGAGACCGATCAGGCTGAGCAGCATGATCGACAGCCAGGGGAGCGGCGCCTGTTCTTTGCCGTCCGACTTGCCGCGCCCCGGCGGATCGGAGGCGCGCAGCAGCGCCAGCCAGACCCCACCGGCCAGACCCAGTACGCCGGCCGCGGCGAGTCCGGCGTACGGACTGACCTCGGTGGCGAGCGCCGTGGCGAGGACGGGTCCGACGATGAAGACCACCTCGTCGCCGACGGCCTCCAGCGCGAACGCGGTCTGCAGCGCCCGCCCGCGGCCGAGCAGATGCGTCCAGCGTGCCCGGACGAACGAGCCGACCTGGGGACGGGTGCCTCCGGCAATGAACGACAGCACGTACAGGACCCAGTGCGCCGCGTCGGCACGCACCGCGAGCAGCAGCGCGGCCAGCGCCAGCGTGCAGACCACCGAGCCGATCAGGATCAACGACCGCTGGCCGAACCGGTCGACCAGTCGGCCCTGGACCGGGCCGGTCAGCGCACCGGCGATGACGGCGACGCCGGAGACCGCGCCGGCCAGACCGTACGAGCCGCTCTCCTGGGCGATCAGGATGACGATGCCGAGGCCGATCATGGAAATCGGCATCCGCCCGAGGATGCCGGCGCTGAAGAAGGCGCCGGCGCCGGGCCGGCGCATGAGGTGGACGTAAGGCTTGAGCATGAGAGACCGGGAGCAGCTTAGGGCATGGCCGTCTGAGAAGCTTGGAATATGTCGCCTGCCGCACCTCCGTACGACGCTGTGCTCCTGCTCTCCTTCGGTGGCCCCGAGAAGCCCGATGACGTACTGCCGTTCCTGCAGAACGTGACCCGCGGCCGCGGGATCCCGGACGAGCGGCTCCGGGAGGTCGGCGAGCACTACTACTCGTTCGGCGGCCGGAGCCCGATCAACGACCAGAACCGCGCGCTGCTGAAGGCGCTGCGCGAGTCGTTCGACGAGATCGGCCTGGACCTGCCGATCTACTGGGGCAACCGCAACTGGGCGCCGTACCTCACCGACACGATGCGCGAGATGGCCGCCGACGGCGTCCGTCGGGCCGTGGTGATCGTCACGTCCGCGTACCCGTCGTACTCCGGCTGCCGGCAGTACCGCGAGAACCTCGAGGACGCCGCCCGCGAGATCCCGGACGCGCCGCGGATCGACAAGCTCCGGCACTACGCGAACCACCCGGGTTTCGTCGGCTCGTTCGTCGAGTCGACCGCCGAGGCGCTGCGCAAGCTCCCGGACGGCTCCGCGATCGCCTACGTGACGCACTCGATCCCGACCGCGATGAACGCCACCAGCGGCCCGGACGGCAACGGGTACGTCGACTGGCACCTGGACGTCGCCGCCTCGATCACCGCGGAGCTCGAGCGCCGTACCGGACAGACCCGGCGGACCGACCTCGTGTACTGCTCGCGGTCCGGCCCGCCGCAGGTGCCGTGGCTGGAGCCGGACGTCAACGACCACCTCGAGGTGCTGGCCGCGGACGGTGTGCCCGGCGTGGCCGTCGTACCGATCGGGTTCGTGAGCGACCACATGGAGGTCATCTACGACCTCGACACCGAGGCGGCCAAGACCGCCGAGAAGCTCGGGCTGCCGATGGCGCGCGCCGCGACGCCGGGCACCGATGCGAAGTTCGTCACGATGCTCCGCGACCTGGTGGTCGAGCGGGCCGCCGCCGAGCGCGGCGAGCAGCCCGACCGGCCCTGCGTCGGCAAGCTCGGCCCGGCCTGGGACGACTGCCGCCACGACTGCTGCCCGCCGCTCCGCCGACCGACTCCGAAGGAAGCCGTATGAGCTCCGAGAACCCGCAGGACCTCCTGAAGCTGGCTGTGGAGGTGGCGGAGGAGGCGGCGCACCTGATCGTCGAACGCCGCCGCGGCACGATCACGGTCGCCGACACCAAGAGCACCCTCACCGACGTCGTCACCGCGGTCGACCGCGAGTCCGAGGAGCTGATCCGGGCGCGGGTGCTGCAGGCGCGGCCGGACGACTCGTTCCTCGGCGAGGAGGGCAACGACGTCGTCGGCACCAGCGGGGTGCGCTGGGTCGTCGACCCGATCGACGGCACCGTCAACTACCTCTACGACCTCCCGACGTACGCCGTCTCGATCGCGGTCGAGTACGGCGGGGAGACGGTCGCCGGCGTGGTGGTGGACGCGCCGAAGGGGGAGGTGTTCACCGCCACGCTGGGTGGTGGCGCGTTCGCCGACGGCAAGCCGATCCAGGTGTCGGGCGCGACCGAGCTGAGCCAGGCGCTGGTCGGGACCGGGTTCGGGTACGACCCGGTGCGCCGGCAGGTGCAGGCCGAGGTGATCCAGCAGCTGATCACCAAGGTCCGCGACATCCGCCGGATCGGGGTCGGCGCGATCGACCTGTGCTACGTGGCGTGCGGCCGGCTGGACGCGGTCTTCGAGCGCGGCCTGAACCCGTGGGACTACGGCGCCGGCGCGCTGATCGCGGCCGAGGCCGGGGCCCGGGTCGGCGGCCTGCACGGGGCGCCGGTGTCGCCGGAGATGTCGATCGCGGCGACTCCGGCCTTGTTCGAGCCGTTCCACGACCTGCTGGCCGCGGCGGACCCGTTGCGCGCGTAGCTGCCGTTGAGTGCGCGTTTCTGCGCAGTATCGCGCACTCATGAGCATTCTGGTGTTCGGTACTGACATTTGTCGCGACACGCTGGCCACACCATGGACCCAGTCGTGCATTGCGGACCTTTATAGGGCACAATCCCGTCCTCGGGAACGGTGATTGCCGGTCCCGGCCTGGCTGTCAAGGGTTTCGGGGGACGAAAGTTCGGCGCGGTGCTCCGACGCGGAATTTCTCGGCCGCTCCACCCGTTCAGGGCTCAGCAGGCAACACCACGGGTACGAAGAGGGCAGGGAAACACCATGGCGACTGATTACGACGCCCCGCGCAAGACGGACGAGGACGCTTCCGAGGAGTCGATCGAGGAGCTCAAGACTCGCCGTCACGACAAGAACTCCGGCAAGGTCGACGAGGACGAGGCCGAGGCCGCGGAGAGCTTCGAGCTGCCCGGCGCGGACCTGAGTCACGAGGAGCTGGCGGTCCGGGTCCTCCCGCGCCAGGCCGACGAGTTCACCTGTTCGAGCTGCTTCCTGGTTCACCACCGCAGCCAGCTCGCCGAGACGAAGAACGGGCAGCTGATCTGCCGCGACTGCGCGGCCTGACGCCGGCGCCCTACTTCGTAGAAATGTAGCAGCGGGACCGTTCCACTTCGGTGGCAACGGTCCCGCTGCTGCATGTCCGCCTCGCTCAGTCGGGCTTCTTCACCAGTCCGGTGTCGGTGCCCTTGACGAGGCGCTGGGTCGCGTCCTGCGTCCAGCCCGGCGGTGCGTGGCCGGTGGACTTCAGGTAGTACGCCGCCGCCTGGCGCTCGGCGAACAACTTCGCCACCGCGGCGGCCGCACCGCTGGCGGCCGCCCACGCGACCACCTCGACGTACCCGCCCTCGCCGTCCTTCGGCGGCTTCCCGCCGCGTCCGAGTTTCCAGGCCGTGCTGACCGCCTTGCTCGCGGCCAGGCCGACCACCAGCGTGAACGCGGCCTGCACCAGCTTCCAGCCGATCTTCGCTCCGACCACTGCGCCCTCCTAACGCGACTCCTGACAGACAGTCAGGATCTTCCCACGCTGTGCCCGCTGAGGGCCGCAGCCAATCGATCGGGGTGCCGCGTGGCGACCACCCAGTACGGCGCCGGGTCGTCGGGGTCGGTGATCTGCACCCGTACGGCGCCGCGCAGGTAGCTGCGCAGGACGAGGTACGCCTTCGGGTCGCAGTCGCGTCCGAAGGCGTTGCGTGCGGCGTCGCCGGTCAGCGCCTCGACGCTGCCGAGGTACGCCCGGTCGATCTCGGCGCGGCCGGCCTTGAACCGCGTGTCGTCGACCTCGACGCGCGCACCGCCGTACCGCACGAACAACGCCAGCAGCAGCACCGCGGCGAGCCCGCCGACGACGACGCCGGCGATCGTTCCGGCCGGGACGGCGACGATGACGAACAGCGTGGCGACCGCGGCGGCGGCGATGATCCACCACGACACCGGGACCCACAGACTCTCGCGATACTTGCCCACGGACCCAGCCTGGCACGTGCGGCGTCCGGGGCGCTCGATAGGGTCGCCTCTCGTGACCGAGGTACTGATCCAGCGACTCGACCCCGACCTGCCGCTTCCGGCGTACGCGCATCCCGGCGACGCCGGCGCCGATCTGGTGGCGGCCGCCGACCTGACGCTGAAGCCGGGGGAGCGCGGCCTGGTCGGCACCGGGATCGCGATCGCCCTGCAGGACGGGTACGCCGCGTTCGTGCACCCGCGCTCCGGCCTGGCCGCGAAGCACGGGGTGTCGATCGTCAACGCGCCGGGCACCGTGGATGCCGGGTACCGCGGGGAGATCAAGGTGTGCCTGATCAACCTCGACCCGCACGCCGAGGTGACCGTGCGTCGCGGCGACCGGATCGCGCAGCTCGTCATCCAGCAGGTGGAGAAGGCCCGGTTCGTCGAGGTGGCCGCGCTGCCGGGCTCCGCTCGGGGTGACGGAGGACACGGGTCGACGGGTGGTTTCGGGGATGTGACACGCTGAGCAGGTGCACCGGGTGACCTGCCGGATGCGCGAGACTACGGCGCTGTATCAAGTGCGGACGTACAAAGACCAAGGAAGTAGGCACCAGCTGTGATCTTCCGCCGCAAGGGCAGGAACGACGAGCCCGAGACGAGCGAGACCGTCGAGGAGACCGCTGCGGACGTCCGCGCCGAGGGACCGTTCGACTCCTCGGAGGTCGACCCCGCGGAACTGGAAGGCGACGAGCGCATCGACCTGGGCGCGCTGGTCGTCACGGGCCTGCCCGGGATGGAGCTGGGCCTGCAGGTCGACGAGCAGAGCGGCGTGGTGCAGGCGGTGCTGCTGATGCTGGACGAGTCCGCGCTGGAGCTGCGCGCGTTCGCGGCGCCGAAGACCAGCGGCATCTGGGACGAGGTCCGCCAGGAGATCATGGACGAGGCCGCCAGGATGGGCGGTACGGCGACCGAGACCGACGGCCCGTTCGGCACCGAGCTGGTGCTGGTCGTCCCGGTCGAGGACCCGGAGGGACAGGTCTTCAGCCAGACCTCCCGGGTGATCGGCGTCGACGGTCCGCGCTGGCTGCTCCGCGCGACGGTCCTCGGCCGCGCCGCGGTCGAGCCGGACGCCGCCGAGCCGATGGAGGCCACCCTGCGCAACGTCGTCGTCGTCCGCGGGAACGAGCCGATGGCCGTCCGCGAGTCGCTGCCGCTGCGGCTGCCGCCGGGCGCCCAGGCGAACGTGCCCGAGCAGGCCTGAGCGGGACTACACTCGAAGCCATGGGTAGCAACAAACCCGCGGGGCTGTGGAAGCGTGCCTTCCGCGGCCTGGCCGGGGACCGCGAGCAGCAGGACGCGGAGGTCCTCCAGGACTTCGCGCAGGACTGCGGCGCGCGCTCCATCACCGGCTGTCACGACCGGGAGCTCGTCACGCTGTACGGCACGCTGCGCACCATCACGTTCAGCCCGCGAGGCGGCGTACCGGCCCTCGAGGGCGAGCTGTACGACGGCACCGGCACCGTCAAGCTGATCTGGCTCGGCCGCCGCAAGATCGGCGGCATCCACGCCGGCTCCGAACTGATCGCCTCCGGCCGCATCGGCGTCGTCGACGGCGACCGCGTCATGTTCAACCCCCGCTACGAACTCCGCCCCCAGGAAGCCCATGGCTGAGCCGACGGCCGCACCGGCCCCGAAGACCAAATCACAGGGAATCGGCAGCTGGGTCGGCATGCTGGTCGACGTCGGCCTGCCGTGGATCGCGTTCACGCTGGTCTACGGGTTCAGCGACCACAACCTCAAGCTCGCCCTGATCGTCGCGCTCTCGTCAGCCGCGGTGGTGGCGGTCTTCCGGCTGGTCCGCCGCAAGCCGATCGCCAGCGTGGTCGCCGGCTTCATCGGCGTCGGCATCTCCGCCTGGACCGCCAACAAGACCGGCCAGGCGCAGGACGCCTTCCTCCCCGGCATCCTGCTGAACGCCGGCTACGGCCTGCTGTACCTGGTGACCATCGTGACCCGGTACCCACTGTTCGGCCTGCTGTACGGCGTGATCACCCAGACGTGGCTCGCCTGGCGCAAGGACGCCGACCTGTTCCGCGGCCTCAACCGCGTGACGATCGTCTTCGCGGCGCAGGTCGCGACCCGGTTGTCGGTGATGGTGCCGCTGTACCTGGCCCACAACGTCAACGCTCTCGGGATCGCGAAGATCGCCCTGGGCCTGCCGTTCTACGCGGTAACCCTCTGGGTCGCCTACAAGGTCCTCCGCGGCTCCATGCCCGAAGACAAATGGGACGAAGTCAAAGACACCTTCGCCCACATGCTCCGAGGCACCCAACCCAAAAAAGACCCCGAAAAAGAACAAGCCTGACCCACCCGCACCAGTCAGCCCTTCGGCCCCGTCAGACGGCATCGCTTCGCGGCGGCTATCTTGTTGGCCGCCTCCGGCGGCGCGCAGCCAGGTACTTCGTCCGACAGGCTCCGGCGAAGCTGAAGCAGCTACTGAGTGCGGCGGTAGGCGCCACCGTTTCACGGCGCTGCCCAGTTGGCCACCTGCGGCGGCACGCAGCCAGGTACTGGGACTGACGGCATCCGGCGGAGCTGAAGCTGGTGGTGGGTGTGGTCAGGCGGTTGCCGCTTCGCGGCGGTTGTCTTGTTGGCCGCCTCCGGCGGCGCGCGGTCGGGTGCTGCGTCTGACGGCATCCCGGCGGAGCTGGAGTTGGTGGTGGGGTGTGGCGGTTGGGCGGCGGTCACCGCTTTCCGGCGGCTGTCTTGTTGGCCGCCTGCGGCGTCTGTCTGCCAGGTAGTGCGTCCGACGGGCTCCGGTGAAGCTGAAGCAGTTACTGGGTGCGGCCGTAGGCGCGCACCGTTGCACGGCGCCGCCCAGTTGGCCACCTGCGGCGGCGCGCAGACAGGTACTGCGGCAGACGGCATCCGGCGGAGCTGAAGCTGGTGCCGGTCGGTACGGCGGTCGGGCGGCCCGCTTCGCGGCCGGTTCCTAGTTGGCCCGCTTCGCGGTGGCTGTCTAGTTGAGCCGCCTCCAACGGGACGGGGACGGTAACTCTGGCCGAGGCTGTCCGGCACAGCTGGAGCCATCAGGTGTCCTCCGAACACACCCGGCGATGCCCCCAACTCCCTGGCATCGCGGCCGGATCCGCTTGCCCGGAACGGCACAGCCGCGCCGCAGGCGGTACAGCCCAAACGGCATGAGCAAGCTTCCTCAAGTGGCGTCGGCCGAGTTGTGGTTCGACCCGCCGCAAAGGGAGCGGCCGCGCATGCCCGGTGAGAGACGTCGAGGTTGCTGACCGGGCCGACGCGGTGTGCGAGTTTGTGCGATCCCAACAGGGCATTGCCATTAGCAACAGACTTCTCTCCGGGGTGAGGTTTCCCGCAGTGACGGCCTGCGGAAAACCTCACTCTTCTGAGATCCCTTGTAAATAAGGACTTCTCGCGACAGAAACTGTCGGTGGCCAGGTCTAGGCTTGTCTGCATGGAGATCCTCGGCGAACGCCCCGTATGGGCGATGAACGACAGCGAGAAGCTGTCGGCCCTCGACGCGAACGTCGCCGAACGCGCCCGCCTGGAGACGCACGAACTCCAGCTGGTCGCCGAACTGGACCGCAGCGGCTACGCCCAGGAGATCGGCGCAGGCGACACCGCCCGCCTGCTGAGCGAGCGCTACCGCATAGACCTGCCCACCGCCCGGCGCACGGTCCGCCTGGCCGTCGCCCTGTCCAACCACCCGGCCACCTCCGCAGCCCTGCCCGACCCCGCCATCCCGTTCCACAACCCCGCCACCGCCCACCCCGACCCCGAGGTCGGGAAGGAGGAGGTGGACCAGGCCGACGGTGCAGAGGATGTTGAGCCTGGTGACGGCGGGGACGCTGCCGAACTGGACGCCGAACCGGACGCTGAACGGGATGCGACCGACGCGACGGGTGGGTGGCGCGTACACCCGGCACAGGCCGAGGCGATCTTGTCGATCCTGGCCAAGATCCCCACCACGGTGCCGGTCGAGAACGTCGAATTCGCCGAGCAGCAGCTGATCATCCTTGCCGAAACACACACCCCGTCGCAGCTGCGGGCCGCGGGCAAGAAGATCGTCGATCTGCTCGACCCCGACGGCCCGGAGCCGGACGAGAAGCTCGCGTACGCGCGGGAGTCGTTGTCCTGGAAGAACGCAGAGCAGGGTGTGAGTTTCCGCGGCTACCTGGCGTGTGAGAACGCCGAACTGTTCCGCACTCTGATCCACGCCGGAGCCCGCCCCCACAAGACCGTGGACGGCGAGCTCGACCCGCGTTCGCGCGAGAAGCGCCAGGCCGACGCCCTCACCACGATCCTGAACGCCGCCACGAGCACACCCACCAGTCCACCTGCCCCGTCAGCCACAGACCCCGCCACTAACGCCGCCACCGCCACCGCGCGAACCAGGCTGGACACGCCCTCGAGCACTGCCTCGAGCGGGACTCCCAATGGCTCCTCGAGTGGCGCCACATGCAGCACTGCCACCGGCACTGCCACCGGCACTGCCACCGGCACTGCCACCGGCACTGCCACCGGCACTGCCACCGATGCCGACTCCGACTCCGACGCAGGCTTGAGTGCCGACTTCGGCGCCGAGTTCAATGCCGACTCCAGGCCTTCGGGCACCGCGTGCAAGCCCATGGCCACGAGCAACGCGGCCGGCACGGTGGGTAGGGCTGGCATGGTCAGCACCGCTGCTGGCGAAGCGGTGGCTATCAGGGGACGTGCGGCAGCAGCGAAGGAACTTGACGGGAGCGAGTCTGGTGCCACGGACCACGGCGGCAACGCAGTACCCGCCGCAGTGCCATCTGGTCCCAACGAATCGGTGCAGGATCCGCTCCCGGACATCGACGGGACCGAGACTGCTGATGGTGTTGCGAGTGGCAATGCTGAATCGGGGTCGGGCCTACCAGAGACCAGTGATCGAGCCGGTGCGGATGCTGGGTTTGTAGCCGGCCATGGGCTCAAGGCGCATATCAGCGTGACCATCGACTACGACGCTCTGAAGAGCGCCGCGGCTAACGCAACCGGGGATCTGGTGTTCGGGGACGCGCTCTCGGCGGCGACACTGCGACGGTTGGCGTGTGATGCGGAGATCTTGCCGATCGTGCTCGGCTCGAAATCGCAGCCGCTGGACGTCGGCACCAGCCAGCGGCTGGTCACCCGGCCGATGCGGCGTGCCCTGAATGCCCGCGACAAGGGATGCGTGGTGTGCGGAGCGCCGCCGGTGCAGTGCGAGGCTCACCATCTGAAGCACTGGGTCGACGGTGGGATCACAGCAGTGTCCAACCTGGTCCTCCTGTGCAAGCGGCATCATCTGGACCTGCATTCCGGGCACTGGAAGATCCGGATCGTTGACGGAGTCGTACACGTCACCAGACCGAACTGGGCTGATCCTGGCCGCGTACCGCGCGGCAGATACCGGCCACCGCTCATGCCCGATCAACCAGGGGTCGATACAACCTTCGGCACCGACGTTGAGCCGGTGCTGCCTGAATTCGGCCTGCCTGCCGCCGCGGCGAACCTTCACCTCTCGGCTGTGACCTCCGCTGGCCTGGATCCGTGGGGCGACGAGGACGATTCCGCCCGCCGGCCTCGTCCGGCAGCCACTGCCGTGCCCGTCATCCCCTGGGCCGACGATCCGCCCCCGACGCCACGCCAGGCGGCGAGCAACCTGTCGAGTGCTGGAAATGACGCGGCGTTCGACCCGTGGGCGGAGGATCCTTTGCCGGATCCGGGGGTGACGCATCGGAATCCGTCAGGGGCGGTGACTGGCGTCAGCGCGGTTGTGGATCCGTGGGGCGACGGTGCCGCGGCGGATCAGGCACGTGCTGCCGCAGACCAACCGGCCCTGGTGGTCGACGCCAAGGCGGAGGCCGAGGTGGTGGAGGCTGCGAGTTTCAGTCCTTGGGGCGGCGGACAACCATCGGGCTCACGCGTCGTGAAGCCGAATCACCTGCGGTCAGGCACCGACACTGATCTTGGAACCGTGGCCTGACCGGCAAGCAGTGATCGAGCAGGACTCGGGCCTCGTTGGGGATTCATTGTTGCTCTGAATCCGCGGTCGCGACGCCTGCTGGTAACCGTCGTCGGTCAAGTCCTGTGGAGTGGTGTACGACGTTTGGTCCTTCGTTGTTGTGTGGTTAGGCGCTGATGGTGGCTGTGGTGGTGTCCTCCTGGGGAGCGGTGCTGGTGATGAGGGTGAGCCGGCTGCGGTGGAGGACGTCGAGGCCGAGGTAGCGGCGGCCGTCGGCCCATTCGTCGTGTTGTTCTGCGAGAACGGCGCCGACGAGGCGGATGATCGAGGCGCGGTCGGGGAAGATGCCGACGACGTCGGTGCGGCGGCGGATCTCGCGGTTGAGGCGTTCGTTGGGGTTGTTGGACCAGATCTGTCGCCAGACATCGCGCGGGAACGCGGTGAAGGCCAGCACCTCGTCGCGGGCGGCGTCGAGGTGTGCGTGAACGTCGGGCAGGGTGTGCTCGGTCTGGTCGAGAAGCTTGTCGTATTGGGTGTGGACGGCGGCGGCGTCGATCTGGTCGAACACCGAGTGCAGCATCGCCTTCACCCCGCCCCAGGCATGCTTGGGGCAGGTCGCCATCAGGTTGGCGGTGTAGTGGGTGCGGCAACGCTGCCAGGACGCGCCGGGCAGATTGGCTCCGATCGCGTCGACCAGGCCGGCGTGGGCGTCGGAGGTGACCAGGGCGACGCCGTTGAGGCCACGGGCGACCAGGTCCTTGAAGAAGCTGTTCCAGCCCGCACCCGACTCGGCCGTACTAGTGGCGACCCCGAGGATCTCGCGGAACCCATCAGCGTTCACAGCGGTCGCGACCATGACCGCGATCTTGATCACCCGGCCGCCCTCGCGGACCTTCATCGTCAACGCGTCCGCGGCCAGGAACGTGTACGGTCCCTCGTCCAGCGGCCGTTCCCGGAAGTCGCGCACGAGCTCGTCGAGGTCACGTGCCATCACCGACACCTGGGACCGGGACAGGCCGGTGATGCCCAGCGACTGCACGAGCCGGTCCATCCGCCGTGTCGACACCCCGAGCAGGTAACACGTCGCCACCACCGACGTCAGAGCCGCCTCTGCGCGTCGGCGGCGTTCCAGCAGCCAGTCCGGAAAGTAGGTTCCTTCGCGAAGTTTGGGGACCGCGACATCCAGGGTGCCGACGCGGGTGTCGAGCTCGCGGTGGCGGTATCCGTTGCGGGAGTTCACCCGGCCCGGGTCACGCGTGCCGAACGCGGCACCACACACGCTGTCGGCGTCCGCGGACAGCAACGTGTTGATGAACCCTTCCATCAACTCACGCAACAGGTCCGGGCTGGCCTGCTCGAGATGCTCGTGCAGGAACTCGGCAGGGTCGATACTGGAGCCAGCGGTCATCGCGGTTTCCTTCTTCGAGTCGGTTGTGAGAGATCACTCGAAGGATCACCCGATGACCGCGTTCACGTTCCCGCGACGCACCGGGCTCTCGCCGTACACCACTCTGCTGGACTCGACTACCGTCCGTCCGTCGGCATGTACGTAGCCCGCGTGCGTGTCACCGGCCCCGTGCCTCGCCCGCGATTGAGAACTGGTGGTCGAGTCGGTGGCGACAAGCAATTGGCCGACCTACCTCTGACCTGCTCTGTCCCGTCCGTGCTGTGACGATGCACGGTGCACGAGCACTCCGCCCGTGACCTGTGCCGGCCCGTTTCTGGGCGCCGTCGACCTTCTCATGACGCCGTCGTCCTTCGCGTGGCGGCACCTCCAGTGCGCCTCGTCGCAGGCGGCGAAAGGCATCCGCCGCGGAGCGGCGCCCTCTGGTCTGCAGGCAAGCGGTCACCGCTGCGGCTGGCGCCAGTGCCTCGGCTCGGCGGGTGGCCTGCGCGAATCCACAGGGTCGGCGAGAGGCTGCCGCCGCGAAGTGGTGTCCGTCGGTACCCACACCAATCTCATCGCCGCCGCACTCGGGCGTCAGTGCCTCGGCCGTCGGTGCCTTCCGCGTGCTCGCCGGAGGCGGGGAAGGCGGTCGCCGCGGAGCGGTGGCCTTTGGTGTGCGGGCGAGCGGTCAGCGCTGCAGTTGGCGCCCGTGCCTCGGCTCGGCGGCTGGCTGCGCGCATCCACCGGGGGACGGCGACAGGCTGCCGCCGCGGGGCGTTGTCCTTTGGGGCGGTGTATGCGGTGGTGTGTGGTTACTCGACGTTGCGTTGGTGGTGGGGGGAGAGCATTGATTCGAGTTGTTCTTCGGTTTCGTCGGCGGCCACGAAGAGGAGTTCGTCGTTGAGTTCGAGGGTGCCTTCGGGGTCGGGGCGTAGTACTCGGCCCTCACGGAGGATGACGACCAGAGCCGTGTCGAGGGGCCAGTCGATGTCGCCTACGCGTTGGCCGATCATCGGGGAGTCCTCGGGGAGGGTTAGTTCGACCAGGTTGGCGTCGCCCTGGCGGAAGGTGAAGAGCCGGACCAGGTCGCCGACCGAGACTGCTTCCTCGACCAGTGCGGACATGATGCGCGGGGTGGACACCGAGACGTCCACGCCCCACGCCTCGTTGAACATCCATTCGTTGCGCGGGTGGTTGACCCGGGCAACGGTTCGCGGTACGCCGAACTCGGTCTTGGCGAGCAGCGAGACGACCAGGTTGACCTTGTCGTCGCCGGTGCTGGCAATCGCGACCTGGCAGCGCTGCAGCGCGGCTTCCTCGAGCGAGGACAGCTCGCAGGCGTCGGCCAGCAGCCACTCGGCACGCGGTACCGACTCGGCCTTGATCGCGCGCGGGTCCTTGTCGATCAGCAGTACCTCGTGGCCGTTCTCCAGGAGTTCGGCCGCGATCGAACGGCCGACGTTCCCGGCTCCGGCGATGGCTACCCGCATCACAGCTCCTCAGGTTTCGCGCCGAGCTGGGCCTCGATGGCCACGGCGTCGCGCTCCAGCATCACGACGTGGACCAGGTCGCCCTCCTGGATGACCGTGTCGGCGCGCGGCAGCACGCCCTCGCCGAGCCGGGTCAGGAACGCGACCCGGGCGCCGGTGGCCTTCTCGATGTCGAAGACCGGGCGGCCGATCCACTCGGCGTGCACGTGGACCTCGGCGAGCCGGACGGTCCCGGACGGGTCCCGCCACTCCGGCTCGGAGCCCTCGGGGAGCAGCCGGCGCATCATCTGGTCGACGGTCCAGCGGACGGTGCCGACCGTGGGGATGCCGAGCCGCTGGTACACCTCGGCGCGGCCCGGGTCGTAGATCCGGGCGACCACGTTGCCGATCCCGAACGTCTCGCGGGCCACCCGGGCGGCCAGGATGTTCGAGTTGTCACCGTTCGACACCGCGGCGAACGCCTCGGCGTCCTCGATCCCGGCCTCGATCAGGATCTCGCGGTCGAAACCCATGCCGACGATCGTCCGGCCGGTGTAGTTCGGACTCAACCGGCGGAACGCGTCGGCCGACTGGTCGATGATCGCGACCGTGTGGCCCCGCTTCTCCAGCCCGCGTGCCAGCGTCGATCCGACGCGGCCGCAGCCCATGATGACGACGTGCACTCGCTGATCACTCCTCGCCCCGTGACGGGGGCCGCTGGCTCGGTTCGGCAGGGATAGACGCTACACCGACCTCAGGGGCCCTCTAACATCACCGTTGTGACTCCCGCTCTAGGCGATATCGGCAAACGGCTGCTGCTCGGCCGCAAACTGCGCAGCACCCAGCTCGGCGAAACACTGCTGCCGAAGCGCATCGCGCTGCCGGTGTTCGCCAGCGACGCCCTCTCCTCGGTCGCCTATGCCCCCGACGAGATCTTCCTGACGCTGTCCCTGGCCGGCCTGACGGCGCTGACGATCTCCTGGAAGGTCGCGATCGTCGTCGCGATCGTGATGCTGGTGGTCGTCGCGTCGTACCGGCAGAACGTGCACGCGTACCCGTCCGGTGGCGGCGACTACGAGGTGGCCAACGTCAACCTCGGGCCGACCGCGGGGCTGACCGTCGCGAGCGCGCTGCTGGTCGACTACGTCCTCACCGTGGCGGTGTCGATCTCGTCCGCCGCGCAGTACGCCGCCTCGGCCATCCCGGCGCTGGAGGACAACAAGGTCACGGCCGCGGTGATCGCGGTGCTCTTCCTCACCACGATGAACCTGCGCGGTGTCCGCGAGTCCGGCGCGGCGTTCGCGGTTCCGACGTACATCTTCATGGTCGCCATCCTCGGAATGGCGGCTTTCGGCTTCGGCCGGCTGCTGTTCGGGGACCTGCCGCACGCCGAGACCGCGACGCTCGACCTCGTCCCGGAGGGCGCGTTCGCGGAGGGCGCGGGCGGCCTGGCGATGGCGTTCCTGGTACTGCGGGCGTTCTCGTCCGGGTCCGCGGCGCTGACGGGTGTCGAGGCGATCAGCAACGGCGTGCCCGCCTTCAAGAAGCCGAAGAGCAGGAACGCGGCCACGACGCTGCTGCTGCTCGGCTGCATCTCGATCGCGATGATGATGAGCGTCGTGACGCTGGCGAACATCATGAAGGTGCGGTTCGCGGAGGATCCCTCGCATCAGCTGCTGCGCGACGGCGTACCGGTCGGGGACGGCTACCACCAGGACCCGGTCATCGGCCAGCTCGCGAAGGGCATCTTCGACCACTTCTCACCGGGCTTCTACCTGGTCGCGGCGGCCACCGGCGTGATCCTGGTGCTCGCTGCGAACACCGCGTTCAACGGGTTCCCGGTGCTCGGCTCGATCCTCGCCCGCGACGGTTACCTGCCCCGGCAGCTGCACACGCGCGGTGACCGGCTGGCGTTCAGCAACGGCATCGTGATCCTGGCCGCGTTCGCGATCTTCCTGATCGTCGCGTTCGACGCCGAGGTCACCAAGCTGATCCAGCTGTACATCGTCGGCGTCTTCGTGTCGTTCACGATCAGCCAGACCGGTATGGTCCGGCACTGGACGCGGCTGCTGAAGACCGAGCAGGACCCGGGCAAGCGGGCCCGGATGATGCGGTCCCGGATCATCAACGCGATCGGCCTCACGCTGACCGGCGTCGTGCTGGTGATCGTGCTGATCACGAAGTTCCTGCTCGGCGCGTACATCGCGATCATCGCGATGGCGGTGCTGTTCCTGATGATGAAGGGCATCCACCGGCACTACGAGACGGTCCGCAAGCAGATGGCGGCCGAGGGCGACGAGCCGCTGATGCTGCCGTCCCGGGTGCACTCGATCGTGCTGGTCTCCAAGCTGCACAAGCCGACGCTGCGGGCGCTGGCGTTCGCCAAGGCGGCCCGCCCGTACCAGCTCGAGGCCGTCACGGTCGACGTCGACCGGGACGAGGCCGACGCGCTGCAGGCCGACTGGGAGGCGCGCGGCATCCCGATCCCGCTCAAGCGGCTCGCGTCGCCGTACCGGGAGATCACCC
This sequence comes from Kribbella sp. HUAS MG21, assembly GCF_040254265.1. Taxonomy (GTDB): domain Bacteria; phylum Actinomycetota; class Actinomycetes; order Propionibacteriales; family Kribbellaceae; genus Kribbella. The sequence goes on along the minus strand of NZ_CP158165.1, from coordinate 7,389,439 downwards.
GGCCGATCCTGCAGTACGTGCGCGACATCCGGCGGCAGTCGCCGCGGGACGTGGTGATGGTCTACATCCCGGAGTACGTCGTCGGGCACTGGTGGGAGCACCTCCTGCACAACCAGAGCGCGCTGCGGCTCAAGGGGCGGCTCTTGTTCACACCTGGTGTCATGGTTACGTCCGTTCCTTACCAGCTGCTCTCGTCGCAGGGGGCCGAGGAGCGGCAGGACCGGGTGGAACGGGTGGCCGGCCAGGTACGGCGCGGCGCCCGCAAGACGACAGGAGATCGGTGACGGACAACGGCGACAGTCTGGTCGGCGCGGTAGTCGAGCTGGAGGTGGGGCCGGTCGCCCACGGGGGACATTGCGTGGCACGGCACGAGGGCCAGGTGGTCTTCGTCCGGCACGCGCTACCGGGTGAGCTGGTGCACGCCCGGATCACGGAGCAGACGGCGAAGTACCTGCGCGCGGACGCGGTCCAGGTACTGACCCCGTCCCCGCAGCGGATCGAGCCGCCCTGCCCGTACGCGGGGCCGGGGCTGTGCGGCGGCTGCGACTTCCAGCACGCGAACATCGTCGAGCAGCGGCGGCTGAAGGCGACCGTCGTGTCGGACACGCTGCGGCGGATCGGCGGCATCGAGCGGACCGTCGTGATGGAGTCGCCGGGCGACGACGGGCTGGGGTGGCGGACCCGGATGCGGTACGCCGTCGTCGACGGGCGGCCCGGGATGTACGCGCACCGCTCGCACGACCTGGTCCCGATCGACGCCTGCCTGATCGCGCACCCGGGGACCCCGGACGTACTGCGTTCGCGCTGGCCCGAGGCGTCCTCCGTGCAGGCGGTGGTGTCGTCGGAGGGGAAGACCGCCGTACTGACCGACCAGGACGCGGGGGAGCGGCTCGTCGAGGTGGTGCGGGGTCGGCGCTTCCTGGTGGAGGCCGGCGGGTTCTGGCAGGTGCACCCGGCGGCGCCGGAGACGCTGGTGGACGCCGTACTGAGTGGGCTGGAGCCGGCTGCTGGTGAGACGGCGCTCGACCTGTATTCGGGGGTCGGGCTGTTCGCGGCGTTCCTGGCTGAGGCCGGGTGTGCGGTGCTCGCGATCGAGGGCGACAAGGACGCCGTCCGGAACGCCCGGCGGAACCTGCACGACCTGGACGGCGTAACGCTCGAGACTGGTGACGTGGACCGGGTCCTCAACATGGCGGCCGGCCAAGGGCTCGAACACGTGGACCTCGTGGTCCTCGACCCGCCGCGGACCGGCGCCGGCAAGGACGTCGTACGGCGGATCGCCGCGCTCGGGCCGCGCCGGGTGGCGTACGTGGCGTGCGACCCGGCGGCGCTGGCGCGGGACCTGAAGACGTTCGGGCGCCTCGGGTACGGGATCGCGTCGCTGCGGGCCTTCGACCTGTTCGGGATGACACACCACATCGAGTGCGTCGCCATCCTGGAGCCTGTGGACAGCTGAGTGGTCAGGTCCGGAGGGCTCGGGTAGCGTCTGGGGCTGGATTCCAAATGCGCTTGGAGACCTGATGCCGCTCGTTGACCTGGACGACCCGGAGGAGTTGCGCGCCCGCTGGAGCGCTCTCGCCGCGGTCGCCCATGCCACCGGCTTCGACCGCCGGTGGTACGCCGACGCGGACGGGTACCACCACCAGGACGAGAGCGCCTCGGTACTGCGGATGGCCCGGCTCGGCGACGGGCGGTCGGTGCTGTGGGGGTTCCACACCCAGCACAGCCGGACCGCCGGCGAGGACCTGCTCGCCGGGTCGCCGGAGTGGATCGGGCAGCCCGAGGTGCGACAGCGGCAGGCGGCGGGCGAGCTCGGGTTCGTGTACGGCGCGTTCAACGGGACGTGGGCGCGGGCGTCGTACCCCGGGGACCCGTGGCAGCCGGTCGACGACGGGTTCGCGCCGATCGGGCAGTGGATCACGTCGGACGAGGCCGCAGCGGACGAGATGATCGAGTGGGTCGCGGGCTGGGCCGACTACCTCGGCGGGCTCGACGAGCTGCGGCCGTACGGCGTGGCGCTGATCCGGAGCGCGCTGGGGTCCGGAATCACGGCGGAGACGCTCGGGGCGTTCTTCGCGGTGTTCCGCATCGACCCGCGCTCACCGCTGCAGCCCGATCTCGGTGCCGGGGTCGCCGCGGCCGAGGAGTTCGACCGCCGTAACGTTGCAGAACCGGAAAATTTCACCGAAGACCCTGACACCGCCGAAGTCTCGGTCGTTGAAGCTCCCGTGATCGGAGACAACCCGCCGGCCGAGGACGAGGAGTCCTACGTAGTCCCACCCGGCATCAGCCCCTTCACCGGCCAACCCATCGACACCCCACCGGCCGCAGGGCACCAGCCACCGTACGACGCACAGCCGACGGCTGCCCTCAACACGCCCGGCGGGCTCAACACGCCCGGCGGGCTCAACACGCCCGGCGGCCACAACACGGCGGGTCGCCTCAGCACAGCAGGCCTGGCAGGTGGGCTCAACGCGACAGGTGGACCCCACCCGGCAGGTGAACCCGACGCGGTAGGTGGGCCCACCACGCCGGGTCCTGCTGTGGCAGGTGGCCCTGGGTCGCCGGGTACGCCCGGCGGGCTGGCCCCGAGTGCGCCCACGGTGCCGATCACACCCCTCGCCCCCGGCACACCAGGCGCGCTCGTCGACAAGTCGGCCGGGCCGGCTGCCGCACAGTCGGGGCCGGCTGCCACGCAGTCGCCCCACGCCCCCGCAGCACCCGCCGACGAGTACGGCATCACCCCCAAGAAGCAAGGCTGGCTCCGCCGCCGCAAACACGACACCCCACCCGACCCCACCCACGAGCCCGCCCCGGGAGCCCCACCCGGCTCAGCCCCCGGCGCGCCAGGCTCCCCCCACGGTGCGCCAACCTCCGCCTACGGTGCGCCAACCTCCGCCTACGGTGCGCCAGGATCAGCCGCCGCCGAGCCAGGCTCAGCCCTCGGCGCGCACGGCTCTGCCCACGGTGCGCCAGGCTCTGCCCACGATGCGCCCAGCCCTGCCCACGGTGTGCCCGGGACCGGCATCCCGGGTGTTGGCGGACCTGGGACCGGAGTACCAGGTAGCGCGTCTGGCGCGGGCGTGCCGGCGCCCGGCGCCTACCTCCCCGACGACGTACGCACCAACGGCCTCCCGACGGCCCACCCGTACAACCCCACCCTCCCGTCCTCCGAACCCCCACGCGTAGGCGGCGGCCGCTACGAAGGCGAAGACTTCTACAACAGCCTCTTCGCCGACACCCCCACCACGGCCACCCCCACCCCCGACCAGGACTGGGAAACCGCCGAACAACCAGCGTGGACCACCGACGAGGCGACCAGCGAATACAACCCCTTCGCCGAAGAAACCACCGCGGCCCCCGAGTGGACGGGCCCCGCCTGGATCAACGGCCAATGGGTAGAAGACCCGACCACCCACCCCGCGAACTCCACCCCCGACCACCAGGCCACCCCACGCCCCGCCTCGCCCTTCACCCAGCCCCCGAACCCCGCATCCGCACCCGACCCAACGCCCTCGCCGTTCGGCCCGGGCGAGGGTGCTGGGGATGCCCCCGCGCAGCGCGAGGGTGCTGCGGGCTCGGCCTTCGGGCCGGGCGACGGAGCTGCGGGTTCGCCCTTCGCATCCGGTGAGGGTACGGCGGGCTCGCCCTTCGGGCCGGGTGGGGGTGCTGGGGATGCCCCCGGGCAGCGCGAGGGTGCGGCGGGTTCGGCCTTCGGGCCGGGAGACGGTGCTCCGGCGTCGGCGTTTGGGGCGGCTGACGGTGCTGCGGGTTCGCCCTTCGCGTCCGGTGAGAGTACGGCGGGCTCGCCGTTCGCGCCTGCGGACGCGGGCCAGGCGGGATCGCCGTTCGTTCCTGCGGACGCGGGCCGAGCGGGCAGCCCGTTCGCCGCGGCAGATGAACTCGACGACGACGCGCCGACGGCCGAGATCGCCGCAGTACTCGACCCGATCCCGGAACCCGAAGAGGAAGAGCCGGCATCCTTCACCGGGCCGTCGCCGTTCGCCCCAGTAGCCCAGACGGAGCCAGCGTCCGCCGAGCACCACCCCGTGCCCGCCGAGCACCACCCCACGCCCGACCAGCACCACCTCGCGCCCGCACCGCACACCTCGCAGCAGGTCCCCTTCGGGCCCAACGCCGTACCTCAGCCGAACCCGCAGGCGACACGCCCGCCTGCCGCCGAGCGGCGGACGACGGCACCCACGGCCCCACAGCCGGAGCACCCCGGCACGTCGGGTGCGCGGGTCGACGCCAGTACTTCGGACGTTCGGTCGGAGTACGCCGGCGCCTCGGGCGCGGAGGTGGTCGACGCCGGTGCATCGGACGCGCAGGTGGTCGACGCCGGTACTTCGGAGCTGCGGTCGGAGTACGGCGGTGCCTCGGGCGCGCAGGTGGCCTACCCCGGTGCTTCGAGTGCGCAAGGCGCGCGCGTTGGCGACTCGGGTTCGGCTGCGGAGGAACGCGGTGGTGCGGTGTCGCAGGACGGGTATGCCGATGCGCCGGCGTATCCGGGAGCCTCGGATCGTCACGCCGCTGACTCGGCTGAGTGGGGCGCTGCGCGTGCGGCGGACGTGGAGCCGGATGTTGCGCGGTCGGTTGAGTATCTGGCGTCCGATGAGCTCGAGTCGGCGGTTGCGTCGGCGAGTGTCGACGCGGATGTGGATGGTGACGACCAGGCCGCTGAGATTCCGGCGATCCTCGACGAGCCTGCGCTCCAAGATCCGTTCGGCTCGCCCGAGACCGGGGTGGGGTCGGGTGGCGGGCGTGGGGTGTCTGCGGATGCGGCTGCGTACGGGGCTGACGTTGCTGATCGTGAGCTTGGGGGGATTGAGGGTTCTGAGGTTCAAGCTCAAGTTGAGCCTCATCCTGAACCGTGGCCGCAGCCTCAGCCGCAGCCGGGGCCCTGGCCTCAACCTGAACCGCACCCGGCGCCTTGGCCGGAGCCGAGCCCTCCGCAGCCGGAACCGTCTCCGCGGCCCGTGCCCGGTCCCGAACCGACACCTGGGCCTGAGCCCGGTCCTGAGCCGACGCCTGCGCCCAAGCCGGGGCCTGTTCCGGGGCCGGCGCCTGAGCCGATTCCTGGTCCTGGGCCTGAGCCGTTCCCTGGGCCTGAGCCGACTCCGCGGCCGATTCCGGATCCGGAACCGCAGCCTGGGCCTGAACCGCTGCCGGAGCCGGAACCTCAACCGTTCCCGGAGCCTGAACCGGAGCCGATGCCGGAGCCGGAGCCTCAGCCGGCTCCTGAGCCTGAACCCGAGCCGTGGCCGCATCCCGACCCGGAACGCATGCCCGAGCCGGAGCCTGGCGTCGACCAGGAGCCGGGGTCTGAGCAGACCCTGGTGCCGCAGCTCGGCTCCGCGCGCGTTCACGATGCCGAGCCATACGCCGAGCACGCAGGTAGCCAGGAAGCCGGCCGCGGTGCCGGGTCGTACGCCGAGCACGCAGGCAGCGAAGGAGCCGGCCGGGGTGCCGGGTCGTACGCCGAGCAGGCGGGTGGTGAGGCTGCGGGGTGGGATGGTGCTGGCCGGGGTGTTGGGTCGTACGGCGAGCGGCGGGACGGTTTTGGGGCGGGGCTTGGGGATGACACGCCTACTGGTGCTGTGCCTGTGGTGGGGGATGACGAGCCGACTGGTGTCTTTGAGGCTGTTGGGTTTGCTGAGCCGTTGGATGCCGAACGGCAGGAGCAGGACGCGGCCTGGCGGGCGGAGTCGCCGGACGGTGCCGGAGAGGACCTTGGGCGTACTGAGTACGACGGCGGCGAGGACCGCGTAGGCGCGGGGGGCGGGCGTGAGGACGGCCTCGGTGGTCTCGTGACTGGGGCTGAGGTAGCCGAGTCTGCTGGTGCTGGTGCTGGTGCTGGTGCTGGTGCTGGTGCTGGTGCTGGTGCGGGTGAAGCGGCATCTACGGATGCAGGTGCGGGTGATGCCGCACGTGCGGCCGGGGCGGCTGCGGCGGAGTCGGCGGCCGTGGCGGAGTCGGCGGGCGCGGGGTCTGGGGCGGTTGCGGGTGGGTTGGCGGCTGTTTTGAGGTCTGGCTCGGCTGGGATGGTTGTGGCTGGGTTGGGGTTGGTGGGGACTGGGGGGCCTCGGGTGGTGCCGGCCGCTGGGTCGTTGGAGGAGGCTATGCGGGCCGAGGTTGAGCGGCCGCGGCCTCGGCCGGGGGAGTCTGAGGCGGTGCGGGCGTTGGGGGAGTGGTGCCGGGCCCGGACGGCGATCGTGCCTTCGGGGTTCACGATTCAGGTGCAGGTGCTCGACCCCAAGGCGCCGTCGTACCGGTTCGATCTCGAGCCGCCGGAGGTGGACGACCCGGAGTTCGCGGCGGACAAGCTCAGTGGGCTGCTCGCCGATCTCTGGTTGACCGAGGCGCGGAACGACCAAGGCGGCTGGCTGTTCGCGCGGATCGACGCCGCGGGCCGGACCGTGCGGATCGACCGGTGGTACGACCAGGTGCCGGACTGGTGGGACAACCCGGTCGAGGAGCGCCTCGACGTCGACGGGCTGGTACGCCGGTTGTACAACCGCGGCCCGGAATGGCAGCCGTCCTATCTGGAGAAGCTGTACATCAGCGCGAGATAGCGTTGGCCGCATGCTTCTCAGGATCTTCACCGAACCTCAGCAAGGCGCGTCGTACGACGATCTGCTCGCGGTCGCGCGCAAGACGGAGGAGAACGGGTTCGACGCGTTCTTCCGTTCCGACCACTACCTCGTCATGGGCGACAACGACGGGCTGCCGGGCCCGACGGACTCGTGGATCACGCTGGCCGGGCTCGCTCGTGAGACCCAGCGGATCAAGCTCGGCACGCTGGTCAGCTCGGCCACGTTCCGCAATCCCGGCGTACTGGCGATCTCGGTCGCGCAGGTCGACCAGATGAGCGGCGGCCGCGTCGAGCTCGGTCTCGGCGCCGGCTGGTACGAGGCGGAGCACAAGGCGTACGGCCTCGACTTCCCGGACACCGCGGGCCGCTTCGACATCTTCACCGAGCAGCTCGAGCTGATCACCGGCCTGTGGAACACGCCGGTCGGCGAGAAGTACGCGTTCCAGGGCGAGCACTACCAGATCAGCGATTCCCCGGCGCTGCCGAAGCCGGTGCAGCAGCCGCACCCGCCGATCATCATCGGCGGCGCGGGCAAGAAGCGGACGCCGGCGCTCGCCGCGCAGTACGCCGCCGAGTTCAACGCCGGGTTCCGCGGTGTCGAGGAGACCGAGACGCTGTTCAAGCGCGTGCAGGCGGCCTGCGAGGCCCGCGGCCGCGACCCGAAGACGCTCGCGCTGTCGACGGCGCACACGGTCGTGGTCGGCAAGGACGACGCGGAAGTGAAGCAGCGCGCCGAGGCGATCGGCCGTGACGTCGAGGACCTGAAGGCGAACAGCATTGCCGGTACGCCGGCCGAGGTCGTCGACCGGATCGGCCGGTTCGCTGCCGTCGGATCGCAGGTCCAGTACGTCCAGATCATGGATCTGCAGGACCTCGAGCACCTGGACCTGATCGCGGCCGAGGTTCTTCCACAGGTTTCCTGAGGACGCGAAAAGTTGGCTCGATGTCGTGTATCTTGATGTCGAGAGAGTTTGCGGCGCGAGGTTAGGGGAACCTGACCTCGCGCCCGGCCGCAGCGCTCGGCAGGATGGCCACGAGCGAACAGATGCAGCGACACGGACTGGACAGAGGAGCAGGTTGATGGCGAGCGTCGACAGCTTCGGTGCCAAAGGTGCACTCGAGGTCAACGGGCAGTCGTACGAGATCTTCAGGTTGGCGGGCATCGAGGGTGCGGACACGCTGCCGTACTCGCTGAAGGTCCTGCTGGAGAACCTGCTGCGCACCGAGGACGGCGCGAACATCACCGCGGACCACATCCGCAAGCTCGGCAACTGGGACCAGAACGCGGCGCCCGACACCGAGATCCAGTTCACCCCGGCGCGGGTGATCATGCAGGACTTCACCGGCGTGCCGTGCGTGGTCGACCTGGCCACGATGCGCGAGGCGGTCGGCGAGCTCGGTGGTGACCCGACCAGGATCAACCCGCTGGCGCCGGCCGAGCTGGTCATCGACCACTCGGTGATCATCGACGTCTTCGGCCGCCAGGACGCTTTCGAGCGCAACGTCGAGCTGGAGTACGAGCGGAACCGTGAGCGCTACCAGTTCCTGCGCTGGGGCCAGACCGCGTTCGACGAGTTCAAGGTCGTCCCGCCCGGCACCGGCATCGTGCACCAGGTGAACATCGAGCACCTGGCCCGCACGGTGATGGTCCGCAACGGCCAGGCGTACCCGGACACCTGCGTCGGCACCGACAGCCACACCACAATGGTCAACGGCCTCGGCGTGCTCGGCTGGGGCGTCGGCGGGATCGAGGCCGAGGCCGCGATGCTCGGCCAGCCGGTGTCGATGCTGATCCCGAAGGTCGTCGGCTTCAAGCTGACCGGCGCGGTCCCGGCCGGCGCGACCGCGACCGACGTCGTGCTGACGATCACCCAGATGCTCCGCAAGCACGGGGTGGTCGGCAAGTTCGTCGAGTTCTACGGCGACGGTGTCGCGGCGGTCCCGCTGGCGAACCGCGCCACGATCGGCAACATGAGCCCGGAGTTCGGCTCCACCTGCGCGATCTTCCCGATCGACGACGTCACGCTCGACTACCTGCGGCTCACCGGCCGCTCGGACGCGGACGTCGCGCTGGTCGAGGCGTACACCAAGGAGCAGGGCCTCTGGCACGACCCGGCCGTCGAACCGCGGTACTCCGAGTACCTCGAGCTGGACCTGTCCACCGTCGTGCCGTCGATCGCCGGCCCGAAGCGACCGCAGGACCGCGTCGAGCTGAGCAACGCCAAGGAGGCGTTCCGCGGCGCGCTCGCCGACTACGCGGACGTCGAGGAGCAGGACGTCGACCCGGCCGTGGTCGGCAGCTTCCCGGCCAGCGACGCGCCGACGCCGGACGGGCGCAACGGCGCCAGCGACAGCCCGCATGCCGTCCACAAGGTCGCCGACCGGCCGTCGAAGAAGACCAAGGTCAGCCTGGACGGCCAGGAGTTCGACCTCGACCACGGCCATGTCGTGATCGCGTCGATCACCTCCTGCACCAACACGTCGAACCCGTCGGTGATGCTCGCCGCCGCGCTGCTCGCGAAGAACGCGGTCGACAAGGGCCTCGCGTCGAAGCCGTGGGTGAAGACGTCGCTGGCGCCGGGTTCGAAGGTCGTCACCGACTACTACGAGAAGGCGGGCGTCACGCCGTACCTGGAGAAGCTCGGCTTCCACCTGGTCGGCTACGGCTGCACCACCTGCATCGGCAACTCCGGCCCACTGCCCGAGCCGATCTCGGCTGGCGTGCAGGAAGCGGATCTCGCGGTGGTGAGCGTGCTGTCCGGCAACCGGAACTTCGAGGGCCGGATCAACCCCGACGTGAAGATGAACTACCTGGCGAGCCCGCCGCTGGTGATCGCGTACGCGCTCGCCGGGACGATGGACTTCGACTTCGAGACCGATGCCCTGGGCAAGGACCAGGACGGGAACGACGTCTTCCTGAAGGACATCTGGCCGAGCGCCGACGAGGTCGAGGCGACGATCGCGAGCTCGATCAACAAGGAGATGTTCACCAAGGACTACGCCGACGTCTTCGCCGGTGACGAGCGCTGGCAGTCGCTGCCGACGCCGGAGGGCAAGACGTTCGCCTGGGACGCCGAGTCGACCTACGTCCGGAAGCCTCCGTACTTCGAGGGCATGGCGAAGGACCCGGCGCCGGTCACCGACATCGCGGGCGCCCGGGTGCTGGCCAAGCTGGGCGACTCGGTCACCACCGACCACATCTCCCCGGCCGGCTCGATCAAGGCCGACAGCCCGGCGGGCAAGTACCTCGCCGAGCACGGCGTCGACCGCAAGGACTTCAACTCGTACGGTTCCCGCCGGGGCAACCACGAGGTGATGATCCGCGGCACGTTCGCGAACATCCGGCTGCGCAACCAGATCGCACCGGGTACCGAGGGCGGCTTCACCCGGGACTTCACCCAGGACGACGCCCCGGTCACCACGATCTACGACGCCGCCCAGGCGTACGCCGCCGCGGGCACGCCGCTGGTGATCCTGGCCGGCAAGGAGTACGGCTCGGGCTCGTCGCGGGACTGGGCCGCCAAGGGTACGGCGCTGCTCGGCGCGAAGGCCGTCATCACCGAGTCCTTCGAGCGCATCCACCGGTCGAACCTGATCGGCATGGGCGTGCTGCCGCTGCAGTACCCGGAGGGCGAGACCGCGGAGTCGCTCGGCCTGACCGGTGAGGAGACCTTCGACATCACCGGCGTCACCGAGCTGAACAACGGCTCGATCCCGCGCACGGTGCACGTCAAGGCGACGTCGCCCGACGGCGGGGTCAAGGAGTTCGACGCGGTGGTCCGGATCGACACGCCCGGCGAGGCCGACTACTACCGCAACGGCGGCATCCTGCAGTACGTGCTGCGGTCGCTGATCGCGGGCTGACCCGGCGGATCGGTCAACAGCTGATGGAGCGTCGTACCGGCGAGGACGGCGGTGTCGTCCGCGTCTGGTACGACGAGGAGGGCTGGGGCGTCGTGGACTGCCCCAGCACTCCCGGCGGGTGCTGGACGCACTTCTCGGTGATCGAGGCCGACGGGTTCCGGTCGTTGACGCCGGGCGACGAGGTGCGGGTGCACTGGGAGTCGCCCGGGCAGGACGGGTACGACTACCGGGCGACCTGGGTGCGCTGAGGTCGCGGGAACTGTCGGCGGCGGGCGCTTTACTGAGGTCATGACGACCAGGGAGTCGCCGCGGGAGGTCGTGCGGGCGGCGTGCGCCGAGCACGGCGATGATGCTGTCGTCGACTGGTGTGTCGCGTTCCTGACCGGGGAGATCCCGGGCGAGGCGGCGTACGGCGCCGAGTTGCCGAAGCTGGTGGCGATCACCGGGTTCGACAACCCGGGCGGCTGGACGGCGCCGGTCGACCCGGTCAACTACTACTGGATCCGCGTGTGGGCGGCGCGGGCGTTCCTGTACGTCTGGCGCGACGACGTCGTCGACGCGCTGCTGGTCGCGGCGAACGATCCGGCGTGGCGCGTCCGCGAGCACGTCGCGCGCATCACCGCCCAGCGCGAGCTGGGCCAGGTCGTCGACGCCCTCCTCCCGATGCTCGACCACGAGCTGCCCCGAGTCCGTACGGCGGCCGTCCGAGCAGTAGGCGCCGCAGGCGAGTACGAACACGCCGCCGCAATCCGCCCGCTCGCCGAAGACCCCGACCACACCGTCCGGGCCGCCGTAGAACGCGCCCTCACGACCCTGGAGACCCGCCTTGACCGACCACTCCAGTGACGGCACCGGGAGCGCAGATCGCACCGAGCCCGCCCTCGGGCGCGCCGAGGGCGGCGCTGGTCGTGCCGGATCGGATCGCGGCGCCCCGGGCGCTGCGGCTCGGCCTGATGGGACCATCTCCGCTCGTCGGGCGACGGTGGCTGATGGTGCAGCCGTGGGGGAGGTGCATGCTGCGTCGTGGGGTGCGGCCTACGCGCCGTTCTTTCCCGAGGACGTTGCGCGGGAGGGGATTGCGAGTCGGCTGACCAGGTGGCACGAGCGGCTGGCGTCGGGCAACGGCGTTGTCATGGTCGGGTTCGTCGGTGAGCGGGCGCTGGCGATGGCCTGGGTGAGTGAGTCGGAGAGCCACGCGGGCAAAGCTGAGATTCACAGCTTCTACACGCACCCGGACGGCTGGGGGAGCGGCGTCTCCGCCTATTTGATGGATGCGACGTTGCGCGAGCTGCGAGCCGACGGATACGAGCGCGTCCACCTCTGGACGCTCAAGGACACCCCGCAGTCCCGCCGCTTCTACACCAAGTGCGGCTTCCTCGAGACCGGCGCGACGCAGACGCGCGACTTCGGCGACGGGAACCCGCTGCCACAGGTGGAGTACGAGCGCGCCTGCTGACCACCCGCATACCCGAATGTCACCAACTGGCCATCTGGGTGTCAGAGGCAGCACACCGTTGACGGAAACGGTCGAGGGCATGGAGACCTCCCGTAGATCCGTCCTGAAAGCCGGTCTGGCTTCCACTGCGGCTGTGGCCGGCCTGACAACCCTGACCGCCCCGGGCACCGCGGCGGCGACCCCCGTCCGGCAGGACCCGTTCACGCTCGGCGTCGCCAGCGGCGACCCGTGGCCCGACGGCTTCGTGCTGTGGACCCGCCTCGCCGTCGACCCGATCGCCGAGAACGGCCTTGGCGGCATGCCGAACCGTGCGTACGGCGTCCAGTGGCAGGTCGCGACCGACGAGCAGTTCCGCCGCGTCGTGAAGGCCGGTGTCGCGGTCGCCCGCCCGGAGTACGCGCACGCCGTCCACGTCACCGTCCACGGCCTGCAGCCCGGCCGCGAGTACTACTACCGCTTCCGCGCCGAGGGCTACGTCTCGCGCACCGGCCGCACCAGGACCGCTCCGGCGCGCGGGACGATGCCGCACGAGCTGGCGATGTCGTTCGTGTCCTGTTCGCAGTTCGAGCACGGCTGGTTCACGGCGTACCGCCGGCTGGCCGAGGACCGCCCGGACCTGGTCCTGCACCTCGGCGACTACCAGTACGAGTACACCAAGAACACGTACGTCGCGCCGGGCGGCAACGTCCGTGACCACGACGGCCCGGAGACGACCGACCTGGCGTCGTACCGGCAGCGGCACGCGCAGTACAAGACCGACCCGGACCTGCAGGCCGCGCACGCGGTCGCGCCGTGGCTGGTGGTCTGGGACGACCACGAGCTCGACAACAACTGGGCCGACGAGTACTACGAGAAGCCGGAGATCCCGCAGCCGGACTTCCTGCAGCGCCGGGCGGCCGGATTCCAGGCGTACTACGAGAACATGCCGCTGCGGGAGTCCTCGAAGCCGCGCGGCATCGACCTGCAGCTGTTCCGGCGCGTGCACTGGGGTGAGCTGGCGACGTTCCACATGCTCGACACCCGGCAGTACCGCGACGACCAGGGCTGCGGCGACGGCTACAAGGACTGCCCGGCCGCCGTCGACCCGAAGCGGTCGATCACCGGTGCGCGGCAGGAGGAGTGGCTGCTCGACGGTTTCCGCCGGTCCGACGCGCGCTGGGACATCCTCGGCCAGCAGGTGTTCTTCGCGCAGCGCGACAACAACCAGGGCCCGTTGAAGGTGACGTCGATGGACTCCTGGGACGGGTACGTCGCCTCGCGCGACCGGATCACCCGCGGCTGGATCGACGCCGGCGTCCGCAACCCCGTCGTACTCACCGGCGACGTGCACGCTCACTGGGCGTCGGACCTGAAGCTCGACTACGACGACCCGACCTCGCCGACGGTGGGCTCGGAGCTCGTCTGCTCGTCGATCACGAGCGGCGGCGACGGCGCCGACTCCGGCACCACTGCCCACCCGTGGCTGACCTGGAACCCGCACCTGCGGTTCCAGAACAACCTGCGCGGCTACGTGAACACCACGATCACCCGCGAGGCCGTGGTCGCCGACTTCCGCACCATCCGGTCGGTCCGCACCAAGGACGCGGAGGTCTTCACCCGGGCCCAGTTCACCGTCGAGGACGGTAAGCCCGGCCTGCACCTGACCGCCGACAACCCGCCGGCCGCCGCCGCCCGCACCCTCGCGGCATCCGAGACGTCGGCAGTCGACACCGTCGCCTGGGAAACCGCGCGCCCGTAACAGCGCCCCTGACCTCGGGCAGCCACGTCTGCCCGAGGTCAGTCGCCCAGCGCCGCGCGGAGCTTGCCCGCGTACTCCTCGGCCTCGGCGGTGTCGGTGTACTTCGTTCGCGGCCAGAAGAACCCGCGCAGGCCGTCGCCCTTGGTCCGCGGCACCACATGGACATGCAGATGCGGCACCGACTGCGACACGACGTTGTTCACGGCGACGAACGACCCCTGCGCGTCGAACGCGGTCCGTACGGCGTCCGCGACCGAGCGCGCCGCCCCGAACAGCGGCACCATCAGCTTGTCGCTCAGCTCGACCATCGTCGCGACATGCGTCCGCGGCACGATCAGCGTGTGGCCCTTGAACACCGGCCGGATGTCCAGGAACCCGACGACCTCGGGCGTCTCCAGCACGAACTGTGCGGGCGTCGTACCGGCGATGATCGAGCAGAAGAGACAGTCGGCCATGACGTCAACCTAGCTTCTCGTCGACGAAGCACCAGCGCCACGTCTCGCCCGGCTCGAAGCTGCGCATCACCGGGTGCCTGGTCCCGTCGTGGTGCTTGCTGGCATGCTTCCCCACCGACGAGTCACAGCACCCGACGTGGCCGCAGTCGAGACACAGCCGCAGATGGACCCACGTGGCGCCCTCGGCCAGGCACTCCTCGCAGCCGTCCGGCGTGTTCGGTGCGACCACGACCGGCGCCTGCTCCAGGTGCTCGCACGCCCCGCCCGGCGTCGTCTTCGGCTTCAGGTCCTCGGAGCGGCCGCCGACGTCGTCGTCCTCGTCGCGGTCGAGGATCGACTCCTCGACGTCGAGCGCGTTCTGCGCGCGCTGCAGGACCTCGTCGGCGACCAGCCCGGCGTCGCGGACCTTCAGGATGTGGGCACGTTCGGCCTCGAGCATCGCGATCCGCAACCGCCGGTACGCCTCGCTCGGCGTCTCGTACTCGGTCTCCGGCCGCCCGAGCCGCTCCCACGCCGCCTGGGCCCGCGCCTCGCCGCGCTGGCGCAGTACGTCGAGAACGGCCTGCGGATCGGTCGGCGCCGCGATCTCGTCGAGCTTCGCGATCGCGGCTCGATGAGCTCCCTGCAGTACGGCGGCTTCCTGCAGCGCGTCCTCCGCCGGGTCGGGCCCCGGGAGCCGCAAGCGCCGGACCAGCCACGGCAGGGTCGAGCCCTGGACGAGCAGCGTGCCCGCGGTGACGGCCAACGCGATGAACACGAGTACTTCGCGGTGCGGCGTGTCCTCGGGCAGCGTGAAGACCGCCGCCAGCGTGACCACCCCGCGCATACCGGCCCATGACACGACGACCAGTGCGGACGCCGAAACCGGCCCGGGACGCGACCGCCCGAGGACGCGCCGGGAGAGCATGGTCGTCGGGAACACCCAGATCGGCCGCAGCAGCACCACGGCGACGTACACCGCGACGGTGGTGGTCGCGATCAGCCAGGCCGGCAGCGGGCTCTCGGTGAGGTCGTCGAGGATCCACCGGGTCTGCAGGCCGATCAGCAGGAAGACCGTGTTCTCCAGCAGGAACTGGAACGTCCGCCAGTTCGTCCGCTCCGACATCCGCGACTTCGCCGACTGGATGACCGGCGCCTTGTGCCCGAGCAGGAGACCGGTGACCACGACCGCCACGACGCCGGACGCGTGCACGTAGTGGTTCTCGGCCGCGATGTAGGCGATGAACGGCGCGGTCAGGCTGAGCGTGGTGTCCAGCACCGGGTCGGTGAACCGGCGGCGGATCTTCGCCAGCACGAACGTGACGACGAAACCGACCAGGACACCGCCGCCGGCCGCCCGCAGGAAGTCCACGCCGACGTGCAGCACGGTCGGGGCGACCACGGCGGCCGCGATCGCCGTCCGCAGGCAGACCAGCGCGGTCGCGTCGTTCAGCAGGCTCTCGCCTTCGAGGATCGTGACCACGCGGCGGGGGAGTCCGACGCGCTTGGCGATCGCGGTCGCGGCGACCGCGTCGGGCGGCGCGACCACGGCGCCGATCGCGAACGCGGCCCAGAACGGCAGCGGCTCCTGGCCGATCGACTCCGCGACCCGGCCGAGCAGCCACCAGGCGACCACGCCGACGCCCAGCGCGGTGAACGCGACCAGACCGACCGAGAGCAGCCCGATCGACCGCCGGTGCTTGGTGAAGTCGACCAGGCTGGTCCTGATCGCCGCCGAGTAGAGCAGCGGCGGCAGGAACCCGACCAGCACCACCTCGGGCTCGAGTTCGACCCGCGGGACGAACGGCAGGTACGACGCGGCGATCCCGATGATCACCAGCAACAAGGGGGCCGAGATCCCGAGCCGCCGCGCCAGCGCGGCACCGGCCGCGACGACGGCGACGAGGGCCACGACCTCGATCGCGATATGCACGCGCACAGTGTCGCAGCGACCGTGAGGTTTGCCCCCATCGGTTCGCCGAAGGCTGACGGTGGGGTCTGGTCAGGTGCCGACCGGTCCAATAGCGTGTGCGCAGCGGGATCTGTCGATCACTTGGAGTGACTGATGCGTCGTCGTGTGCTTGCTCTGTCCGCCGTGGTCGCGCTACTGCTGACGCCGGTGGTGCCGGCCGCCGCTGAGTCGACCGTGACCAGCGGCTGCGTCGCGTCGGTGCCCGAGCCGGGTACGACGACCCCGGTACGGATCTGCTACTCGCTCTTCAAACCCGCGGCCGCCTCGAGCCAGCACACCGTGCCGCTGATCTTCCACAGCCACGGCTGGGCGGGCAGTCGGACCACGGACCCGGCCGCGTTCAAGGCATGGCTCGACGCCGGGTTCGGGGTGCTGAGCTTCGACCAGCGGAGCTTCGGCCAGAGCACCGGCGTCGCGCACGTGATGAACCCGGACTTCGAAGGCCGCGACGTGGTCAAGCTCGTCGATCTCGTCGCCGGCCTGGACTGGGTGACCAAGCAGGGACCAGGCGACCCGTTGATCGGGGCCACCGGCGGGTCGTACGGCGGCGGCTACCAGTTCGCCGGCGCCTTCACCGAGCTGCGCGACAGCGGCCGGACCCGGTTCGATGCGCTCGCACCGGAGATCACCTGGTGGGATCTGAAGGAGAGCCTCGCGCCGCAGGAGGCCGCGCGGACCATGTGGCTCTCGATCCTGTTCGCGGGCGGCGGCACGCATCTGCCGCCGTCGGTCTCGAAGGCGTTCGTCACGCTGATCGCAACCGGCGGCTGGCCGCCTGGCCAGGCCGGGCGCGACCTCGACGCGTTCTTCGCCAAGAACGGACCCGCCTGGCACGTGCACCAGGGCCGCAAGCTCGACATCCCCGTACTGATCGGCCAGGGCCTGTCCGACAACCTGTTCAACCTCAACCAGGGCCTGGCGAACTTCGACCGCGCCCTCACGGCCCGCGCGCGGGCGAAGTCGATCTTCGTCGGGTACAACGCGGGCCACACGCTGCCCAGCGTCGTACCGCCCGGGTACGCGACCGCCGGCGACCCGTGCTCCGTCGCCCTCGGCTCGCCCAGCTTCGCCAACCTGGCGCTCCGCTTCATGCAGCTGCAGCTCCTGGACAAGCCGACCGGCTTGTCCGGCTTCGGTGCGTACCACCTGGCGACCGCCGACGGTCGTTGCCTCACGCAACGGAGCCTGACGCCGAACAAGCGCTTCCCGCTCGCCAAGATCGTCGCCCCGACCGGCGTCGGCCTGCCCGTCAACCTGCCGATCGCGAAGGGCCCGATCACCGTCGCCGGCACGCCCACCCTGACCGCGGACGTCTACACGGTCATCCCGCGCTCGGTCGCGTACTTCGCCCTCAGCGTCGGCAAGACTCCGCTCACCGCGAAGGTCGTCCAGAACAACACCATGCCGCTGCGCCAGCAGCAGACAGCCCGCGGCGTACGGCGAACCGTCGAGCTGCCGGCGATCGCTGTCGACGTCCCGGCAGGGCAGAACCTCTACCTGACTGTGGCGCCCGTCGCCGACATGTACGCCGGTCAACGCGGCCCGCTCCCCGGGGTGATGATGCTCAAGAACGGCGTACTGAAGGTCCATTCGGCGCGGTAGCTTTCCGGTGGCGGTACCGCGTCAGGCTGGTGGCGGGTCCGTGTCAGCCGCGGCCGCGAACCTTCTTGGCATGAACAACGCCACGCTCACCCAGTCCCGTCCGAAGTTCGTCGAGACCCTCCTCGCCGACAAGCACTCGATCCCGCTGTCCATCGCGCTGCACCTGGTCCCGGGCGCGCTGATCGTCGCCGTCTACGCCTTCGCCGCGGCACCGCTCGTCCGGTCCATCGGCTACCCGCCGTTCCTGGCCTGGGCGATCGCCTTGGCGGTGGTCCTCTTCCCGCTCCTGCTGGGCCTGGCCTGGCTGGGCAAGCAGGTCACCGGCCGCTACTGCCTGCGGGGCGGCGCCCTGAGCTACATGGACCGGCCGGTCCCGCGCGGCAAGGTCACCGCCTTGATCGCGTTCTGTCTCGTGTGGATGACCGTCGTGTCGCTCTCGCTGATCCCGCTCGACAACCTGCTGTACGACAACGTCTTCTCGTGGATCACCTACGAGGGCACCGGCGACAGCGCGACGTCGTACCTGAACGGCTACTCGCAGCAGAAGCTGCTGACCACGCTGCTGATCTGCGGCCCGTTCACCGGCTGGTTCCTGCCGCTCATCGAGGAGTACTACTTCCGCGGGTTCCTGCTGCCCCGCCTGCCGCAGCTGCGCGGCTGGGCGCCGATCTTCAACGTGTTCTTCTTCTCGGTCTACCACTTCTGGGCGCCGTGGACGGTGCTGTCCAAGCTCGTCTTCCTCTACCCCGGCGTGCACCTGGCGTGGAAGAAGCAGGACATCCGGATCTCGATCGGCATGCACCCCGGCTCGGCGCTGCTGATGACGGTCGTCGGCGTCATCGCCGTGGCGCTGGGCCGGACGTCGCTGTAGTCACCGGATCTTGTCGAGATAAGTCTTGTAGACAGTCAGGAAGGGCTCTTCGGTGGAGACCGCACCGAAGAGCCAGTCGCAGGTCTCGCGGGCGGTGCGGATCACGTCGGGCGGGTAGCTGTACTTCACCTGGTGTTCCTCGAACTCGTCCTCGTCGTCGATGAACACGGTCCCGTCCCGGCGCTTGATCACGTCCAGGTCGAGGTCCACCATCGTCACCACGTCCTCGGAGAACTCGACGGGCGTGGTGATGTCGGCGTAGATCAGCGTGTACCGCGGCTCGTCGTTGAAGATCGCGGTGAACCACTTGTCCCGCGGGAACAGCTGCACATGCGCCTCGTCCTGCGTCACCTCGGGCTCGGCGCCCCGCTGCGACACCGAACCGGCCGGCGCGCCCAGCCAGACGCCGTACTCGTCCTCTCCCAGGTACCGCATCCACTGATGCCAGTGCAGCTTCTCGTCGTACTTGCGGTACACCACCCGGACATCACGCATAACCCCCAACCTATCGGCCACCGGGTCAGCGGCGCGGTTCTGCAACTTCGTGCAACTTTGCGGTGAGGAGTGGACCGGTCGCCGATCGCGACGGAGCATGGTGGGGTGCCGGCCCCATGGTCGTCATCGTGATCGGTCCTCGTCGGCTCAGGGGGGCTCCTAGCCGGCGGGGACCGATCACCCGTCCAGGGAGCGGATCAGCTCGAGGTAGGGCTTGTACGCCGTCAGGAACGGCTCCGTGGTGGTGATGGTGGCGGCCAGGTGGTCGCAGACCGCGCGGGCCGTGGCCACGACCTGAGGCGGGTAGTTGTAGCGGACCTGGTGCTCGTGGAACTCGTCCTCGTCCATGACATGCACCGTGCCGTCCCGGAGCAGCCGGATGTCGAGGTCCAGGTCCACCGCGGTGACCGTGTCCACGCCGAACTCGGGCGGCATGGTGATGTCGCAGTAGATCGCCGTCTGGTGCGCCTCGTCGTTGAACAGCGCGCTCCACCACTGCCCGTGCGGGAACAGCCGGACCCGATGGTGGTCGATCGTCTTCCAGCTCCCGTCGGCGCGCTGACCCTGGGTCCCGGGGACGGAGCCGACCCACAGGCCGTGCTCGTCCTCGCCGAGCCGAACCGCTTCGACGAGGCGATGCGGCTGCCCGTCGTACTTCCGGAACAGGGTCCTCACTGTCCTGAAACCTTCCCCGCCCCACCTACCCCGGTCTGGGTCCATGCCGATCACCCTAGGTGAGACCGGCCACACCTCCGAACCAGCCACACCCGGCCGGCGTCTTGGAGTGTGAGATTGCGCAACCCCGGCCGAGCGCGCCGTCGCCGAGTTCGGAATCCGGGCGTGGCGTGCATAGACTCGAGCATTCGAGAACGACTGAGCCGTGACAGCGGGAGGAGCTCGATGCGCGTGCTGGAGACGGTAGATGGGCCGGCGGACCTCAAGAAGCTGACCGGTCAGCAGCTCACCGATCTGGCGGCGGAGATCCGGGACGTGCTGGTGGAGACCGTGTCCCGGACCGGCGGTCACCTCGGCCCGAATCTCGGCATGGTCGAGATCACGCTGGCGATGCACCGCGTGTTCGACTCGCCGCGTGACCGGCTGGTGTTCGACACCGGCCACCAGACGTACGTGCACAAGCTGCTCACCGGCCGCGCCGGGCAGTTCGGCACGCTCCGCCAGCAGGGCGGCCTGTCCGGCTACCCGAGCCAGGCCGAGTCCGAGCACGACCTCGTCGAGAACAGCCACGCCTCGACCGCGCTCTCGTACGCCGACGGCCTCGCGAAGGCGTACCGGCTGCGCAAGGAGGACCGGCACGTCGTCGCGCTGATCGGCGACGGCGGCCTCACCGGCGGCATGGCCTGGGAGGCGCTGAACAACATCGCCGCCGCGAAGGACCTCAAGCTGGTCGTGATCGTCAACGACAACGGCCGCTCGTACAGCCCGACCGTCGGCGGTCTCGCCACCCACCTGACCAGCCTGCGCACCAACCCGCGGTACGAGAAGGTCCTCGACCTGATCAAGAAGAACCTCGGCCGGACGCCGTACGTCGGTCCGCCGATGTACGAGGTGCTGCACGGGGTGAAGAAGGGCCTCAAGGACATGCTCGCTCCGCAGGGCATGTTCGAGGATCTCGGCCTGAAGTACGTCGGCCCGATCGACGGCCACGACCGGCAGGCGCTCGAGGACGCGCTGCGGAACGCGAAGTCCTTCGGCGGCCCGGTGATCGTGCACGCGGTCACCCAGAAGGGCTTCGGCTACCCGGCCGCCGAGCAGGACGAGGAGGACAACTTCCACCAGATCCGCCCGCTCAACAAGCCGCGCGGCTGGACCGACGTGTTCTCCGACGAGCTGGTGCGGATCGGCCACCGGCGCCCGGACCTGGTCGCGATCACCGCCGCGATGCTGCACCCGACCGGCCTGGCCGCGTTCGCGGCCGAGTTCCCGGACCGGACGTTCGACGTCGGCATCGCCGAGCAGCACGCGGTGACGAGCGCGGCGGGCCTGGCGATGGGCGGGATGCACCCGGTCGTCGGCCTCTACGCGACCTTCCTGAACCGCGCGTTCGACCAGCTGCTGCTGGACGTCGCCCTGCACAAGTGCGGCGTGACCGTCGTCCTCGACCGTGCGGGCGTGACCGGTGACGACGGCGCGAGCCACAACGGTATGTGGGACATGTCGATCCTCCAGGTCGTCCCGGGCCTCCGCCTCGCCGCGC
Source organism: Kribbella sp. HUAS MG21 (assembly GCF_040254265.1). GTDB lineage: Bacteria > Actinomycetota > Actinomycetes > Propionibacteriales > Kribbellaceae > Kribbella. The sequence continues at coordinate 7,368,197 of NZ_CP158165.1, read as the reverse complement.
CGCGCGACGGCAAGCGCGTCGAGGAGCTGCTCAACGAGGCGGTCGACGTCGACGACGCCCCGACCGTACTGCGGTTCGCGAAGGGCGAGGTGTTCCCGGACATCGACGCCGTCGACCGCGTCGGGGAGATCGACGTACTGAAGCGATCCGGAAAGGACGTGCTGCTGGTCGGCATCGGGTCGATGGCGGCGACCGCAATGGACGTCGCGCAGCGGCTCGAGGCCCACGGCTTCGGCGTCACCGTGGTCGACCCGCGCTGGGTCAAGCCGGTCGACCCGAAGCTGGTCGAGCTGGCCGCGGACTTCAAGCTGGTCGTCACGATCGAGGACAACGGGCGCGCGGGCGGCTGCGGCACGATGATCGCGCAGGCGCTGCGCGACGCCGGCGTCCGGACCCCGTTCCGGGACTTCGGCATCCCGCAGCAGTTCCTCGACCACGCCAAGCGGGCCGCCGTACTGCAGGAGATCGGGCTGACCGGCCAGGAGGTGGCCCGGGAGATCACCGAGCAGCTGACCCGGCACGACAGCGACGCGCTCAACGAGCCGGACCCGGCCGGCGACCGCCCGAGTACCTAGCGGGGGATCGTGGCTGAGGCAGGGCCGCCCGGGCGGCCGGGGCGGCCAGGGCAGCCGGCGCGACACAGCCGGCACGCCGCCGCCCGGAAGCGATCGCGTGTCTGGCCGGTCCTGCTGTCGCTCGTGCTGGTCGCCGCGGCGGTCGGCGGCGGTCTCGCCCTGCACCGCTCGAGCCAGCGCGCCGACGGCAGCCCGGGCCCGGGCGTCAGCACTTCCACGATCGATCCGGCGGCGCGGTCGGCGGCCGTCGACCAGGTGCTGGCGCGGCGTTCGCAGGCCGTGCTCAGCGGTGACGAGCAGCAGTTCCTCGCCGACGTCGACCCCGGCAACACCCGGCTGGTGGCCGCCCAGCGGACGCTGTTCGCGAACCTTCGCCAGTTCGGCTTCGCCACGCTCGCCTACCAGCAGCTCGCCCAGCAGTACGACGAGACGATCGCGAAGAAGTACGGCCCGTCGACGTACCTGGTCGCGGTCGCGATGACGTACCAGCTCCGCGCGATCGACACGGTGCCGGTGCGCGCGATGCTCGGGTACACCTTCACCCAGCGGGCGAACGGCTCCTGGATGCTGGTGTCCGACTCGGATCTCGACAAGCGCCTGCCACGCGGCTCGCACGAGGAGGCCTGGGACACCGGGCCGGTCCTGGTGAAGCGGGCACCGCGCGTGCTGGTCGTCGTCGAGAAGGGCCAGGAAACGCTGGCGGACAAGCTCGTTGCGATGTCGCTCAGCGCCGTGGACGCCGTGACCAAGCGCTGGCCCGGCGGGTGGAAGGGCGCCGGTGTCGTGATCGCGCTCGACGACAAGACCGTCCGCGGCGCCGACTACACCCAGCCGAAGAACGCCGAGGACGCGATCGCGATGGCGACCTGGGTCTACCGCACCCTGCCCGGCGAGAAGACCGGCGAGGGGGAGCGGGCCGACTCGTACGTCGTGATCAACCCGAACAACCGCGGCAAGGTCGACGCCCGCACGCTCGCCCACGAGTTCACCCACGTCGCGACCGCGCCGTACGGGCCGCACGCGCCGCGCTGGCTCGTCGAGGGCGCCGCGGCGTACGTCGAGTTCCTGCCGATGAGCGGGCAGAAGGACCTGGCGATCGCGCAGTACCGGCTGGACGTGCGGACGAAGTACCTCGCGAAGGCGAAGGGCCTGCCGGCCGACGCCACGTTCTTCGACCAGGCCGACAGCTCGTACCCGCTGTCCTGGCTGGCGCTCGACTACCTGTTCACCCGGTTCGGCCCGACCGAGGTCGGCACGCTGTACCGCGAGCTCGCGGCGCTCGGTTCGAGCCAGAAGGAACGCGACCGGATCATGCTCGAACACCTCGGGATCACGGAAGCAGGACTTTTCCGCGCTTTGCGGGCGGCAGCGGCAGCGTAGAGCGGCGGGCGTCGAGTAGGGTAGCCCGGCTGCGACCATCGGGTACTCGGAGGGAACGACCCGAAGTGAGCGATACGACGCCCCCGCCCGCTCCCGGGCCGACCTCTGGGCCGACCTCTGGGCCCCGCCGCTGGGTGGGGCTGCTGGTGGCGGTCGTGCTCGTGTCGGGCGGCGTCGTCTACACCGTTGAACAGCGCGAACAGGACGCCCGTGCCCGGGCCACCGCGCAGGCCACCGTCACACCGACGCCTCCGCCGCCGAAGTCGACGAAGCAGTCGAGGGTCGCGGCCGCGGTCGCCGCCCGCCGGGTCGCGATCGACACCATCCTGATCCGCCGGGCGCAGGCCGTGCAGACCGGCAACGAGGCGTTGTTCCTCGCCGACGTCGACCCGGCCAACAAGCAGCTCCGCGCCGAGCAGAAGATCCTGTTCGCGAACCTGGTCGAGATCGGCTTCACCGAGATCGGCTACAGCCAGGCCGAGGAGCGCTTCAACCCGGCGGTCCTGCAGGCCCACGGCACGACGACGTACCTGGTCCGGATCCTGATGCGGTACCAGATCCCCGAGGTGGACTTCACGCCGGTCACCACCGAGCTGGGCTACACGTTCGTCGCGCGCGGCGGCCGGTGGCTGCTGACCGCCGACGACGAGCTCGACGAGGACCTCGGGCCCGGCGCGCACCGCGAGGCCTGGGACCTCGGCCGGATCGAAGTACAGCGTGGCCCGCGGGTGCTGGTCGTCGTCGAGAAGGGCGACACCCGGCGCGGCCGCGCGATCGTCCGCGAGGCCGCCGAGGGGCTCGCGCAGGTCACCGAGTACTGGCCGCGGAAGTGGACCGGCAAGGTGCTGGTGATCGCGCTCGACGAGACCGAGGTGCGCGACGCCCGGTTCGCCGACGAGGACATCGAGTCCGCCGCCAGCACCGGTACGACGTTCTCGTCGCTGCCCGGCCAGGACACTGCCGACGGCACGGTCGCCGGCGGGTACGTCGTGATCAACCCGAACGAACGCGACCGCGTCGACGAGATCCTGCTGTCGCACGAGCTCACTCACGTCGCGACCGCGGACCTCGGCGGGTACGAACCGTTGTGGCTGGCCGAGGGCGCCGCGGAGTACGTCTCCTGGCGCGGGATCGAGGCGCTCGGGGGAGCCGGCGAGGTCGGCAAGTGGGAGCAGGAGGTCATCGACGACTCCGTACCGCAGCTGTCCGCGCTGCCGAGCGACGCCGGCTTCTACCAGAACTCCGCCGACGTGTACGGCGTGAGCTGGCTGGCGGTCAGGTACCTCGTGCAGCGGATCGGGCTCGACAAGGTCGAGGACCTGTACGTGGACATGGCGATGAACGGCACCGATCAGGCAGCCCGCGACCGCATCCTGCTGAGCCGTACCGGTCTCACCGAGGCGACGCTGTGGACGTCGCTCACAACATACGAGCCGCAGCGCTGAGTGGCGGTTTGACCTCGCGCTGTCAGACGGGCAGTCTCGAATGGATCCGTCCATCCCGAGGAGGCGCAGATGAGTCTTGTGCGGAAGAAGACGATCGAGCAGTCGATCGCCGACACCGACGAGCCGGAGTACCAGCTCAAGAAACGCCTCACCGCGCTCGACCTGACGGTCTTCGGCATCGGCGTCATCATCGGTGCCGGCATCTTCACGCTGACCGGCCGCGCGGCCAAGCTGTACGCCGGTCCGGGCATCGCGCTGTCCTTCGTACTGGCCGCGATCTGCTGTGCGCTGGCCGCGTTGTGCTACGCCGAGTTCTCGTCGACCGTGCCGGTGTCCGGTTCGGCGTACACGTTCTCGTACTTCTCGCTCGGTGAGATCTTCGCCTGGATCATCGGCTGGGACCTGCTGCTCGAATTGATGCTCGGGGCAAGCGTCGTCGCCCAGGGCTGGTCGACGTACGCCGCCTTGTTCCTGGAACAGATCGGGCTCGGCTGGCCGTCCTCGATCGGGCCGGACAGCAGCGTCAACGTGCTCGCGATGCTGCTGGTCCTGGTGCTGGCGACGCTCGCGACGATCGGGATCAAGGAGTCGCTGCGGGTCAACCTGGTGCTGGTCGCGATCAAGCTGTTCGTGGTGCTGTTCGTGATCGTCGCCGGGCTGTTCTACATCAAGGGCGAGAACCTGACGCCGTTCGTCCCGCCGAGCGTGCCCGCGCCGAACGGCGACGTGACGATCACCACGCCGTTGTTCCAGGCGCTGTTCGGCTTCACGCCGTCGACGTTCGGGATCATGGGCCTGGTGTCCGGCGCGTCGCTGGTGTTCTTCGCGTTCATCGGCTTCGACGTGGTCGCCACCACCGCCGAGGAGGCGCAGAACCCGCAGCGCGACCTGCCGCGCGGCATCATCGGCTCGCTGGCGATCTGCACGGTGCTGTACGTGCTGGTCTGCATCGTGATCACGGGCATGGTGAAGTACACCGACATCAACGGCGAGGCGGCACTGGCCGAGGCGTTCCGGTCCGTCGGGCGCGGTGGTTTCGCGACGCTGATCTCCGCGGGTGCGGTCGCGGGTCTCACCACCGTTGTGCTGACGTTGATGATCGGCGCGGCGCGGGTGGTCTTCGCGATGAGCCGCGACCACCTGATGCCCCGGCAGCTCGGCAAGACGCACGCCAAGTGGGGTACGCCGTACCGCCTCACGATCGGGATCGGCGTCCTGGTCGCGATCGTCGCGGGTGTCACCCCGATCGGCAAGCTCGAGGAAATGGTCAACATCGGCACGCTGGCCGCCTTCACGCTGGTGTCGATCGCGGTCCCGCTGCTCCGCAGGAGCCGCCCCGACATCCAGCGCTCCTTCCGCGTCCCGCTGAGCCCGGTGATCCCGATCCTCTCGGCCCTCATCTGCCTCTACCTGATGCTCAACCTCTCCCTCGAAACCTGGCTCCGCTTCGGCCTCTGGATGCTCCTCGGCTTCGCCATCTACGCCGTCTACGGCTACCACAAGAGCCGAGTAGGCCTGGAAGAACGCACCGGCCAGGAACAAAAGGCCTGAGGGTAAAGCAAGGCAGAAGTGCGACCTGAGATTGTCTGCATTTGTGGCTCGGCACGGTTCGTGGACGAGATGCATGCGGCGAACCGGGACCTGACCTTGGCAGGTGTCATCGTCGTCGCGCCAGGTGTCTTCCCGAGCGCCGAGGCAGACGAGTTGATCACCGACGAGCAGAAGGCCGCGCTGGGTGAGCTCCACCTGCGCAAGATCGACCTGGCCGACCGCGTGCTGGTCGTCAACCCGGGCGGGTACATCGGCGAGTCCACGACCAGGGAGATCGCCTACGCCCGCGCCACCGGCAAGCCGATCTCCTTCACCGACCCCGGCTGACTGCCAAAGTCAGTCCGCCGGTTGGCTGGTGATGAGTTTGGTGAGGTTGGTTCGGGTTGTTTGTAGGTCGTGGATTGCTTCGTCGATGCGGTCGCGTTGCTGGATGAGGCCGGCTGTCAGGTCTGAGCAGGTTGGGGTCAGGAGGCCGTCGTCGTCGACCAGGCAGGGGAGTACTTGCTGGATCTGGGTGGTGTTGAGGCCGGCGGCCAGGAGGGTTCTGATTCGGCGTACTGCGGCCAGGTCGGACTCGGCGTACTTGCGGTAGCCGCTCGGGGTGCGTGACGGGGTCAGGAGGCCCTGGGTCTCGTAGTACCGCAGTGCGCGTTCGCTGACGCCTGTGCGTGTGGCCAGTTCGCCGATTCGCATGGTCCGGTTCCGCCTTGACTTTGACATGGACGTCAAGGTTTACGTTACCCGGCATGACCACCGTGACTGTTCTCGGACTCGGACCCATGGGCCACGCCCTGGCCGCCGCGTTCGTTGCCGCCGACCACCCGACGACTGTTTGGAACCGCACCCCGGGAAGAGCCGGCGACCTCGACGTCGTCGTCGCCGACACGGCCGTCGACGCGATGGCGGCGAGCCCTCTCGTCGTCGTGTCCTTGCTGGACTACGAAGTGGCGGAGTCCGTCCTCGACGCCGACGCGCTGAAGGGCCGTACCCTCGCGAACCTCAGCGGCGGCTCACCCGAGCAGGCCCGCGCGATGGCGGCCTGGGCCGCCGAACACGGCATCGAGTACCTCGACGGCGTGATCGTCGCGACGCCCACGGCCGTCGGCACCGCTGAGGCGACGCTGTACTTCAGCGGACCGGCCGCCGCCTACCATTCGCACCGATCCACGCTGTCCGCACTCGGCGAGAACGCGCACTACCTCGGCGAGGACCCGGGCAGAGCCGCCGGTTTCGACGCGTCGCTGCAAGACCTGTTCTGGACGTCGATGAGCGGCGTCGTGCACATGTTCGCCCTCGCCAAGGCACAGCACATCGCGCCCACCGAGATCGCCGGCCACGCGAAGTCGATGCTCGCACTGTTCCCCGACCTGATCGACCTGGTCGCCGAGCAGGTGGCGACCGATCACTTCCCAGGCGACCTGGCCCAGCTCACGTCCGTGGCCGCGACCCTCGACCACATCCTCAGCACCATCCGCTCGAGCGACCTCGACAACGGCGTACTCACCGCCGTCCGCGCCGAAGTACAACAAGCGATCGACAACGGCCACGGCTCCGAGGGCTTCGCCCGGCTCGCAGCCCGCTGACGACGCGGGCTGGTGTTGCTGGGGGCCGGAGCGGGCTTCCGGCTCCGCACCGACCCCCAGCGGCTCAGGAGAGGCTGGCCACACCCTTGGGAAGGAAGCGAGTCCCGTTGACCTTCTCGGCGATGCCGGTGCGGTCCAGATACGGCGTGATGCCACCGAGGTGGAACGGCCACCCGGCTCCGAGCAGCAGGCACAGGTCGATGTCCTGGGCCTCGGCCACCACGCCCTCGTCGAGCATGATCTTGATCTCCTCGGCGAGGGCGGTCAGCACCCGGGAGCGGAGTTCGTCGGCGGTGGAGGGCTTGTCGCCGACCTCCACCAGCGCCTCGACCTCGGGATCCACGACCGGCTTGCCCTCCGGCCACACGTAGAACGAGCTCTTGCCTGCGGCAACGACCTTCGCGAGGTTCGCGGACACCGCGAACCGGTCCGGGTACGCCCGGTTCATCGTCTCCGCGACGTGCAGCGCGACCGGCAGCCCGACCAGCTGGAGCAGCACGAACGGCGGCATCGGCAGCCCGAGCGCGGCGAGCGCGCGGTCGGCCTCCGGGATCGGCGTACCCTCGTCGACCGCCGCGCTGACCTCGCCGAGGAACCGGGTCAGCAGCCGGTTCACGACGAACGCCGGCGCGTCCTTCACCAGCACGCAGGACTTCTTCAGCGTCTTGCCGACCGCGAACGCCGTGGCCAGCGTCGCGTCGTCGGTGCGGTCCGCGCGGATGATCTCCAGCAGCGGCAGCACCGCGACCGGGTTGAAGAAGTGGAACCCGACGACCCGCTCCGGGTGCTCCAGGTCGGCGGCCATCTCGGTCACCGACAACGACGACGTGTTCGTCGCCAGGACGGCGTCCGGCCGGATGATCTTCTCCAGGTCGGCGAAGATCGTCTTCTTCAGCTGCAGCTCCTCGAACACGGCCTCGATCACGACGTCCGCGTCCGCGAACACGCTCTTGTCGACCGACCCGGTGACGAGCGCCTTCAGCTGGTTCGCCTTGTCGGCGCGCACCCGGCCCTTCGCGAGCAGCTTGTCGATCTCGCCGTGCACGTACCCGACGCCGCGGTCCACCCGCTCCTGGTCCAGGTCCGTCAGGACGACGGGAACCTCGAGCCGCCGCGCGAACAGCAGCGCCAGCTGGCCCGCCATCAGGCCCGCGCCGACGACCCCGACCTTCGTCACCGGCCGCGCCAGCGACTTGTCCGGCGCACCCGCCGGGCGCTTGGCCCGCTTGTTCACCAGGTCGAACGCGTAGAGCCCGCTGCGCAGCTCCTCGCTCATGATCAGGTCCGCGAGCGCCTCGTCCTCGGCCGCGAACCCGCGATCCCGATCGTTGTCGCGAGCGGCCTCGATGAGCTCCAACGCCCGGTACGGCGCCGGCGCCGCACCACTCACCTTGAGGTCCGCGAAAGCCTTGCCCCGGGCAACGGCCGCGTCCCACGCCTCGCCCCGGTCGACCGCCGGCCGCTCGACGACCACGGCACCCGTGAGGACCTGCGAAGCCCACAGCAGCGACTGCTCGAGGAAGTCCGCCGAGTCCAGCAGTACGTCGCCGATGCCGAGCTTCACGGCCTCCGGCCCGCTGAGCATCTTGTTCTGGTTGAGGGCGTTCTCGACGACGACCTTGACCGCGTTGTCCGCGCCGATCAGGTTCGGCAGCAGGAAGTTGCCGCCCCAGCCCGGGATCAGCCCGAGGAACACCTCGGGCGTCGACAGCATCCCGGCCGCGACCGAAACGGTGCGGTAGGAAGCGTGCAGCGCGACCTCGAGGCCGCCGCCGAGCGCGACGCCGTTCACGAACGCGAACGACGGCTTGCCGCCGTCGACCAGCTTCCGCAGCACGCCGTGCCCGATCTTCCCGAGCGTCAGCGCCTGCTCCCGGTCGGTCAGCTTCGGTACGCCGGTCAGGTCCGCGCCCGCGGCCAGGATGAACGGCTTGCCGGTGACGCCGATCGCGACGATCTCGTCCCGCGCCAGCGCCGCGTCCAGGGCCGCGTTCAACGACCCCAGGCCCTTGGGCCCGAAGGTGTTCGGCTTGGTGTGGTCGTGCCCGTTGTCCAGCGTGATCAGCGCCATCGTGCCGGCCTCGCCCGGGAGTACGACGTCCCGGGAGTGCGCGAGCGTGACGACCTCGTCCGTCGAGAGCGCGGACGCGGAGTCGATCAAAGCCTGCAGGTCCGTCACTTCGCACCTTCCCAGTTCGGGTTCTCCCAGATGACCGTGCCGCCCATGCCGAGGCCGACGCACATGGTGGCGAGGCCGTAGCGGACCTCGGGGCGCTGCTCGAACTGCTTGGCCAGCTGGTTCATCAGCCGGACCCCGGACGACGCCAGCGGGTGCCCGAAGGCGATCGCGCCGCCGTACGGATTGACCCGCGGGTCGTCGTCGGCGATGCCGTAGTGCTCCAGGAACGCCAGCACCTGGACGGCGAACGCCTCGTTCACCTCGAACGCCTGGATGTCGTCGATCGTCAGCCCGGCCAGCTTCAGCGCCTTCTCGGTCGCCGGGATCGGGCCGACGCCCATCACCTCGGGCTCGACGCCCGCGAAGGCGTACGAGACCAGCTTCATCTTCGGGGTCAGCCCGAGCTCCTCGGCGGCCTCCGCCGACGTCAGCACGCACGCGGTGGCGCCGTCGTTGATCCCGGCGGAGTTGCCCGCCGTCACCCGGCCGTGCGGGCGGAACGGCGTCTTCAGCCCGGCCAGGTCCTCGACCGTGGTGCCCGGCCGCATCGGCTCGTCGGTCGTGGCGTAGCCCCAGCCCTGCTCGGCGGAGCGGGTCGCGACCGGCACCAGGTCCGGCTGGATCAGGTCGTTCGCGTAGGCCTTGGCCGCCTTCTCCTGGGACGCGGCGGCGTACACGTCGGCGCGCTCCTTGGTGATCCCCGGGAACCGGTCGTGCAGGTTCTCCGCGGTGGAGCCCATCACCAGCCCGGAGGTGTCGACCAGCTTCTCGGCGATGATCCGCGGGTTCGGGTCGACGCCCTCGCCCATCGGGTGCCGGCCCATGTGCTCGACCCCGCCGGCCACGACCACGTCGTACGCGCCGAACGCGATCCCGGCGGCGGTGGTGGTGACGGCGGTCATCGCGCCGGCGCACATCCGGTCGATGGCGTAGCCGGGCGTGGTGTTCGGCAGCCCGGCCAGCAGTGCGGCCGTCCGGCCGATGGTCAGGCCCTGGTCGCCGATCTGGGTGGTGGCCGCGATCGCGACCTCGTCCACCCGCTCCGGGGGAAGGCTTGGGTTCCGCCGCAGCAGCTCCCGGATGCACTTGATCACCAGGTCGTCGGCGCGGGTCTCGGCATACTGGCCCTTGGCCTTGCCGAACGGGGTGCGAACGCCGTCGACATACACGACATCGCGGATCTCACGGGGCACGAGGGCCCTCCTCTAGGAGTCGGGAAAGCTACCCCGATGCTACCCATGAGTAACAGAACCGCCAAGGTAGCCACCCGTGTGGGTCCGCTCACAGAACCGTCACCCGTGGCAATGCGGCGCGAATGGGCGCATGCTGGTCTTCAAGGGTCCGCGTTTCTGGAGTTGTTCCATGAACAATCTTGATCTGGCCGTACCGGTCCTCAGCCGGGGGAAGCACCGCAATCCGCGCAAGGGCGCCTGCTTCATGGAGTTCGCGTCGTACCTGGCCGGCGAGCCGTGGTCGGACCACCCGGCCTGTACGCACGCACTGCTGGCCGGCGTCGCCCGGGACGTCAACGACTGCACCACGGATGCCGGCCGGTCCCGGCTGGCGCCGCTGATCCCGTCGGTGATCGGGCTGGTGCCCGACGACCCGCACGTCGTACCGCGGGTCACCGCGCGCTGCATCCAGCACGCGCTGCCGGTGGTGTCGCAGGAGCGGCAGTACATCCTGGCCGTCGCGCTGCTGGTGGGGGAGAAGCAGCTCGCCGCGCTCGACGGGCGGCCGCCGGACGACATCGAGCCCGAGTCGCTCGCCGTCCTGCAGTCGGTCCCGTCCGCGACGAAGTGGGCGCGCTCGTTCACCGCGCGCTCGCGCCGGACCACGCCCGACTTCGCCCGCCGTACGGCGCCGCGTGCGGTCTCGTGCGCGGTCGAGGGGATCTCGCAGGCGTGCGTGCCGGATCCGGACGACCGGCTGTACAACCTGCTGGTCGACGCGATCGCGGAGACGAAGGCCTGGATGCCCGCACCTGCCCCGAAGCCCGCTCCCACGGAGGTCGTACGCTTCACCGTGTGACTTTGGAGATCGATACCGGTTCAGGTTCGTTACCAGTCCACGAGTGGGGGAACGCCGACGCCCAGGCACCCGGCATCCTGCTCCTGCAGGAGATCTTCGGGGTCTCCGACTACATCAAGCAGCGTGCGGCGGATCTGCACGCCCTCGGGTACTACGTGATCGCTCCGGAGATCTACTGGCGCCTGGACGACACCGAGCTGGACGAGTCCTCGCCGGACCTGCTGGAGCGCGCGATGGGGATCGTCGGGCGTCTCGACTGGGACCTGGCGGTCAAGGACTCGGTCACTGCGCTGGAGTACCTGCGGGCGCGCGGCCGCAGCACCGGCGTGGTCGGCTTCTGCTTCGGCGGCGGGCTCGGCTTCAACGTGGCCGCGGTCTCGTCTCCTGACGTGCTGGTGAGCTACTACGGCTCCGCGCTGCCCCAGTTGCTGGAGCTGGACGTGACCGCGACCAGCCTGCACCACTTCGGCAACGACGACTCCTACCTGGACGTCGACGCGATCGTCCCGGCGCTGGGCCGTGACGATCGGGCCGAGATCCACCGGTACGACGGTGCCGGTCACGCGTTCGACAACCCGCTGCCGGCGTTCCACCACGCGGAGGCGTCCGCGCTGGCGTGGCGCCGTACCGAAGACTTTCTCGCCCGGAACCTCCCTACCTCCCAAGGATGAGCATGAGCCTGTACGACATTCCGCTGACCACCCTGTCCGGTGCGCCGACGTCGCTCGGTGAGTACAAGGGCAAGGCCGTCCTCGTCGTGAACGTGGCGTCGAAGTGCGGGCTGACGCCGCAGTACGAGGGGCTGGAGAACCTGCAGAAGAAGTACGAGGCCCGCGGGTTCACGGTGCTCGGCGCGCCGTGCAACCAGTTCGGCGGTCAGGAGCCGGGGTCGGCGGAGGAGATCGAGACCTTCTGCTCGACGACGTACGGCGTCACGTTCCCGATGCTGGACAAGCTCGAGGTGAACGGCGAGAACCGGCACCCGCTGTACGCCGAACTCACCCAGACCCCCGACGCCGACGGCGAGGCCGGCGACATCCAGTGGAACTTCGAAAAGTTCCTCCTCACCCCCGAAGGCACGGTCGCCGCCCGCTTCCGCCCCCGCACCGAACCGGAATCCGACGAGATCACCACCGCCATCGAAACCCAGCTTCCGAAGTAGCGGCCAGAACCTGTCCTGTTCTGCTCCTAGCGTGGAGGCACCTACCTCGGCGAAGGAGCAGAACAATGACGGTGCACCCGATTCCCGATGGCTACCACGCGGTGACTCCGTGGATCATCGGGCACGACACAGCCGGTTTGATGGAGTTCCTCGCCGCCGCGTTCGATGCGGAGGATCTCGGCGGCCGCGTGGTCGACGCGAACGGGAACATCGGGCACGCCGAGATGCGCATCGGCGACTCGGTGGTGATGATGTTCGACCAGCCGGACTGGCCGCCGACGCCGGCGTTCCTCCGGCTGTACGTGCCTGACGTCCACGAGACGCTGAAGCAGGCGGTCCTGGCTGGTGGGACCGTCGTCACCGAGCCGACGCACATGTTCTGGGGTGACGTGATCGCCCGCGTCCACGATCCTTACGGGAACCTGTACTGGCTGCACACGCGGATCGAGACCGTGGACGAGGAGGAGCTCAACCGCCGGTTGACCGACGAGAAGTTCCTGAAGGCGATGGAGTACGTCCAGGGCGCTCTGTTCCGCCCGGTGGTCTAGTCGAGGGTTGCGGCCTCGGAGGTCATGGCGTCGGTCAGGGCCTCGGCGGTGAGGGCTATTTGCCATTGGCGGGCGTGGTGTTCGCGGAGGAAGGCGGTCACCACGGCGACGTCGAGGTCCTTCGGCGGGGACCACGCCAGGCGGCGGATGGTGTCCGGGGCCAGCAGGTTCTCGGTCGGGAGGCGGTGGGCCTCGGCGATCTCGGCGACCGCGGCGCGGGCTGCTGACAGACGGGCGGCCGCGTCGGGGTCGCGGTCGGCCCAGGCACGCGCCGGCGGCGGGCCGTCGTACCGCGGTCCCTGCTTGGGGAGCTCGGAGTCGGGCAGCCGGCGTGCGTGGTCGATCGCCTCCCACCAGGTCCGCATGTGCCGGTGCGCGCCGCGGCCCTTGAACGCGGTGAGCCGCTGCAGCGTGTCGCGGTCGGTCGGCATCGCGGACGCCGCCTCGACGATCGCCGCGTCCGGCAGGATCCGGCCGGGGGAGATGTCCGCGGACTCTGCGATCTGGTCGCGGGCCTCCCAGAGCGCCCGGACGACGGCCAGGCTGCGGCGGTTCCGGACCCGGTGCATTCCCGACGTACGGCGCCACGGGTCCGGCTTCGGCTCCCGCGGCGGCGCGTCCAGGATCGCGGCGAACTCCTGCTGGGCCCACTCCCACTTGCCCTCGCGGCGCAGCTCCTGCTCGATCGCGTCGCGCAGCTCGATCAGCATCTCGACGTCCAGGGCGGCGTACACCAGCCAGGGCGCCGGCAGCGGGCGCGTCGACCAGTCTGCGGCCGAGTGCTCCTTGCGCATCCGGTAGCCCAGTACTTCGCTCACCAGCGAGGCGAGGCCGACCTTCGGGTAGCCGAGCAGGCGGCCGGCGAGCTCGGTGTCGAACACCTGCCGCGGCACCATCCCGACCTCGGCCAGGCAGGCCAGGTCCTGGTTGGCGGCGTGGATGATCCACTCGGCGTCGACGATCGCGTCACCGAGCGCGGACAGGTCGCCGAACGGGATCGGGTCGATCAGCGCGGAGCCGGCGCCTTCACGGCGCAACTGGACCAGATAAGCGCGGTGCGAGTAGCGGTAGCCGGAGGCACGCTCGGCGTCGACGGCCACCGGGCCGGTGCCGGAGCGGAACGCCTCGACGGTCTCGGTCAGCGCGGAATCGGTGTCGACGACGTCCGACAGCCCGTCCCGTAGCTCGAGGAGGGGAAGGTGTGCGGTCGGGTCGTCCGGGGCGGACGGCTGCTGGGTGTCGGCTGGGCTCATCGGCCCCGCTGTCCGCGCCGGGTCGGCATCGCGACCACGCCCGGCGGAACGGGCGGCAGTCCGGCCGCCGTGCACAGCACCTCGCCCCAGGCCTCGGCGTGCCGGGTCACGTCGACGGCGCCGCCGGGTCCGGGCACGGGGCTCCAGGACGCGCGGATCTCGATCTCCGCCGTCGCGTCGTCGTCAGCCATCCCGCCGAAGCTCTCCGATACCACCCTGGTCACGGTACCGCTCGGGGCCAGGAAGTCGGCGCCGCGGTCGGCCAGCGCCTCCATCAGCCAGGTCCAGCCCACGCCGCCGAGCAGCGCGTCGGTCACCATCTCCGGTTCGACGGCGGCGCGCACGTATGCGACACAGCGGAAGGTCGACTGCCAGGCGTCGTTCCCGGCCGGGTCGTAGAGGACGACCAGACGGCCGGTGGCGACATCGTCACCGTCGACCGTCACGTCGGCGCTGACCGCGGCCGCGTGCGGTGCGATCCGCTGCGGCGCGGGCATCTCCTCGACGAAAACCTCGGGCCGGAACCGGGCACCTCGTAACTGCGAGACTGCCTCGGCGAACTCCGCGGGTGGCGCGTCGACCTGCTTGCGGGCACCCATATCGGCAGCCTACGACCGATTACTCACCGCCGCCCGTCAAGACGCGCCGGTAACAGCATGCGACCAGGCCGTTGGGCGCCGGTCATCGCGTGGGATCATCGCTGTGTGCCCCCGACGGAACACCCTTCGCTCGCCCGTTCGCCGTACCTGCTCGCTGCCCGTGGGGAGCAGCCGCCGCACACGCCGGTGTGGTTCATGCGGCAGGCGGGGCGGTCGCTGCCCGAGTACCGTGCGGTCCGCGAGGGGATCACGATGCTCGAGTCGTGCATGCGGCCCGACCTCGTCGTCGAGATAACGCTGCAGCCGGTCCGCCGTTACGGCGTCGACGCGGCGATCTACTACTCCGACATCGTGCTCCCGCTGAAGGCCGCCGGGTTCGGCATCGAGATCAAGCCGGGCGTCGGTCCGGTGGTCGCGGACCCGATCCGGGACGCCGGAGGCCTCGCAGCGGTCCGCCCGGTGACTCCGGCGGACGTGACGTTCGCCACCGAGTCGGTCCAGCAGCTGGTGAGCGAGCTCGACGGTACGCCGCTCATCGGGTTCGCGGGCGCGCCGTTCACCGTCGCGTCGTACCTGGTCGAGGGCGGGCCGAGCAAGGACTACGCCCGGACGAAGGCGATGATGCACGCCGACCCGGAGCTGTGGCACGCGCTGGCCGACCGGCTGGCCGACGTGGCGATCGCGTTCCTGTCGGTGCAGGTCGAGGCCGGCGCGTCGGCGATCCAGCTGTTCGACTCGTGGGCGGGCGGGTTGTCGCCGCGCGACTACGAGCGGTTCGTGCTGCCGCACACCGCCAAGGTCTTCGAGGCGATCGCGCCGTACGGCGTCCCGCGGGTGCACTTCGGCGTGAACACCGGCGAGCTGCTCGGCCTGATGAGCGCGGCGGGCGCGGACGTGGTCGGGGTCGACTGGCGCGTGCCGCTGGACGAGGCGGTACGCCGGATCACTGCCGCCGGCGGGGCCCCGAAGCCGGTCCAGGGCAACCTCGACCCGGCGCTGCTGTTCGCGGGCTGGGAGGCGATCGAGCCCGAGATCGACCGGATCCTCGCCGAGGGCCAGGCGGCGCCGGGGCACATCTTCAACCTCGGCCACGGCGTCCCGCCGGACGCGGACCCCGAGGTGCTGCACCGGATCGTGCAGTACGTGCAGGCGAAGTCGTCCCATGTACCTGCCTGACCACGAGGTGTCGCTGGAGCCGCTGCGCGCGGACCATGAGGACGCCGCACTGGCCTTCGAGCTTGAGAACCGGGCGTACTTCGCCTCGTGGATCTGGGACCGCGGTGACGAGTACTTCGCGAACTTCGCGACCCGGCACGCCGCTCTGCTGGCCGAGCAGGAGGCCGGCATCTGTCGCTTCCACGTCCTGGTCGACAGCACCGGGGCCGTGGTCGGCCGGGTGAACCTGATCGATCTCGAGCACGGAACCGCCGAGCTGGGCTACCGGATCGCCGAGAAGTGGGCTGGGAAGGGTCTGGCGACGGCCGCGGTGCGGGCGGTGATCCAGCTCGCCAAGGACGACTACGGCCTGACGTCGTTGTGGGCCGGCGCGTCGGACCACAACGTCGCCTCGCAGACGGTGCTGACCCGGGTCGGGTTCCGGCCGGTCGCGAGCAGCAGCACGGATCTCGGACCGGGGAAGAAGTACGAGCTGAGCCTGGAGGACGCGTGAAGCGAGTCGTCGTGGTCGGCGGCGGGATCAGCGGGCTGGCCGCGGCGCACGCGCTCGCGACCGGGCCGAACCCGCCGCGGATCACGGTGCTCGAGGGCTCACCGCGGCTGGGCGGCAAGCTGGCCGGCGACGCCATCGAGGGCGTACCGGTCGACCTCGGCGCCGAGTCCGTCCTGGCCCGGCGCCCGGAGGCGGTGGAGCTGATCAAGGCGGTCGGCCTCGGCGACGACCTGGTGCACCCGGCCACCATGTCGGCCGGGTTGTGGATCGGCGACCGGATCCGGCCCATCCCGCCGACCGTGATGGGCGTCCCGGTGGATCCGTCCGCGACCGCCGACGTCCTCGGGCCGGACGCCGCCGAGCAGGTCGCGCACGAGGCCGACCTGCCCGCGCCCGCGCTCACCGAGGACGTCGCGATCGGCCGGTTCGTCGCCGAGCGGATGGGGTCCGCGGTCACCGACAAGCTGATCGACCCGCTGCTCGGCGGGGTGTACGCCGGCAAGGCCGAGGAGATCTCACTCGCCGCCGCCGTCCCCGATCTCTACGCGCGCCTGCGCACCGCGCCGAACCTGCTCGCCGCCACCGCCGAGCTTCGCGCACTCGGGCAGCAGCGCGCCGGCCAGCCCGTGTTCGCGGGCGTCGTCGGCGGCATCAACCGGATCATCACGGCCCTCGAAGACGACCTGACGGCCCGCGGTGTCGAGATCCGCACCAAGCTCGCCGTACGGCGGATCTCGCGGGCCGCGGACGGGTTCGAACTGGAGGCCGGGCCCGTGCCCGCGCCGACGTACCTGACCGCGGACGCCGTCGTGGTCGCCGTACCCGCGGCACCGGCCGCGCGGATGCTGGCGGACCTGGCGCCGGCGGCGTCGACCGAGCTGGCGACGATCGAGTACGCGAGCATGGCGATCGTCACGCTCGCCGTCCGCAAGCGGGACTGGCCCGCCGACGCCACCGGCTCCGGCTTCCTCGTCCCGTCCGTGGAGGGCCGCACGATCAAGGCGTCGACGTACTCGCACGCCAAATGGGCGTGGTCCGCGGAGGCCGGGGGAGAGCTGGCCGTACTGCGGGCCTCGGTCGGCCGGCTCGGTGAGGAATACGTGCTGCAGCGGGCCGACGAGGAGCTCGTGGCGCTCGCGGTGGCCGATCTGCGCCAGGCGATCGGGCTCCGGGCCGAGGTCGTCGGGTCGCTGGTCAGTCGCTGGGGCGGCGGACTTCCGCAGTACGCCGTCGGGCACCTGGACCGCGTCGACCGGGTGGAGGCGGCCGTGGGCGACGTACCGGGGCTGGCCGTGTGCGGGGCGGCGTACCGGGGTGTCGGGATCGCCGCGTGTGTGGCCTCGGGCGGCCAGGCGGCCACCCGGGTGCAGGAACACCTGAACGCATTGGAGACAATGAAGTCGTGACTGGTAAGCCGAAGGCCCGTGAGCTCAACAACGTCATCCGCTACACGCTGTGGTCGGTGTTCAAGGTCGAGACGCCGCTCGGCGACGCGGACCGCGACGAGCTGACGGCGGAGCTCAACGAGCTGGTCGGGAAGCTGGCCGCCGACGACGTGGTGATCCGCGGGTTCTACGACGTCGAGGGGTTCCGGGCCGACGCCGACTTCATGATCTGGTGGCACGCGCCGACGTCGGACGCGCTCCAGCAGGCGTACCACGCGCTGCGCCGCTCGCGGCTCGGGCGGCACCTGGTGCCGGTGTGGTCGCAGTTCGCGCTGCATCGGCCGGCGGAGTTCAACAAGAGCCACATCCCGGCGTTCCTGGCCGACGAGGAGCCGCGGCCGTACGTCTGCGTGTACCCGTTCGTGCGGTCCTACGAGTGGTACCTGCTGCCGGACGAGGAGCGGCGGGCGATGCTCGCGGAGCACGGGCAGCAGGCGCGCGGCTACCCGGACGTCCGGGCGAACACCGTGGCCTCGTTCGCGCTCGGCGACTACGAGTGGATGCTGGCCTTCGAGGCCGACGAGCTGCACCGGATCGTGGACCTGATGCGCGACCTGCGCGCGTCGCGGGCCCGGCGGCACGTCCGCGAAGAGGTCCCGTTCTACACCGGGAAGCGCACTGACGTCGGCGAGCTGATCGCCAACCTCGTCTGATGCACCGCAAGGCGTTCCCGGTGCTGTACGTGTCCAACGTGCGCCGGGCCGTCGAGTTCTACGCGCTGCTCGGCTACGAGGCGACGTACCAGTTCCCGCTGGAGGGCGACCCGCACTACGTCGGCCTGGAGCGCGGCGAGTCGTCGCTCGGCCTGTCCGACGCCAACTGGCCCGAGGCCCAGCTGGGCATCACCGTCGGTACGGCGCCACGCTTCGAGCTGTTCGTGTACGTCGACGACGTCGAGGCCGAGGTGGAACGCTTCCGCGCGGCCGGCCACCCGGTCCTGCAGGAGCCGGCCACGATGCCGTGGGGCGAGCGCCAGGCCTACCTCGCCGACCCCGACGGCAACCCGGTCGCGCTCGCAACCCCGGTCTAGGTCCCGGGCTTCTGCAGCAGGTAGTCCTCGGCGCGCATCGAGGTCGGGGGCCGGACGTCGGCCGGGATCAGCTCGCGGAGCTCCCGCTCGGTCAGCTTGTCCGGGTCGCCCGCCGACAGCCGGGTGGCCTGGTTGGAGATGGCCTCCTCGAGCACGTTCCGGATGAACCGGCCGTTACCGAAGCTGTGGCCGCGGGGCGCGGGCGGGATCACGCTGCGGACCTTGTCCAGCACTTCCTCGCCGTAGATCATGCCCTTCTGCCGGGCCTGCAGCTCGAAGATCGCGACCAGCTGGTCGGTGTCGTACTCGCTGAACGACAGCAGCTTCGGGAACCGGGACTGCAGACCGGTGTTCGACTCCATGAACCGCTGCATCTCCCGGTGGTACCCGGCGACGATCACGATGCAGTCGTTGCGGTGGTCCTCCATCATCTTCAGGATCGTCGCGACCGCTTCCAGGCCGTAGTCGCCCGGGGTGTTCTCCGGCGTCAGGCTGTAGGCCTCGTCGATGAACAGCACGCCGCCGAGCGCCTCGCGGAACTTGGCCGCGGTCATCGGCGCCGTCGAGCCGACACTGGCGCCGACCAGGTCGGAGCGGTCGACCTCGACCACGTGCCCCTTCTCCAGGACGCCGAGCTGGTGGTAGATCCGGCTGAGCAGCCGCGCGATCGTCGTCTTCGCCGTACCGGGCTTGCCGACGAACACCATGTGCCGGGCCCGCTCGTGGCTGGGCAGCCCGAGCTCGGTCCGGCGCAGGTTGGTCTTCACCTCGGCGACCATCCGGCGGACCGCGTCCTTGACCGACTCCAGGCCGATCAGCGAGTCCAGCTCGGCGAGCGGGTCGTCGGTGTAGTCGACCGGCGTCGGCAGCGGGTCGTCGAGCGTGCCGCCGCTGTCCTCGCCGTCCTCCTGCTTGACGTCCTTCCAGGCGGCCGACAGCGAGGCTTCCTGGTCCGCGGCGGCCGCGGTCTCGAGGGCGCTCCAGCGCTCCCGGTCGAGGATCCGGAACAGCGTCGTCAGGTCCGGGATCTCCGGCTCCGGCCACGGGCCCTTGGTGAGCACGCCGGACAGGTGTACGCCGACCCGCGCGGCGGCGGCGCCCCAGGACCGCGCGAGTGGGGCGTGCCCGGTGCGGATGGCGCGGGACATCCACTGGTTGACGTGACCGTTCCAGGTCTGCAGGTCGAAGTGCTCGTGGATCTCCTGCAGCGCGTTGTGGACGTCGATCGCGGCGTTGCCGAGGATGTTCGCGACCGGCTGCGGGATCCCGCGCAGCCCGCTGGCCAGGATCAGCTCGGCGAGCACCCGCGCGAAGTCGCCGGCGTACTCGTCGGGGATCGTCATCAGCAACCGCGCGTGGGTGTCGCGGATCGCGTTCAGCGAGTACCGCAGCGCGGCGGTGGGGCCGGCCAGCTCGGGCAGTACGGCGCGCTCGGAGTCCTTCAGCGCGTCGGTACGCCAGAACTTCGCGATCTCGTCGTACTCGCCGGTGACGTGCAGGTGCGTGGCATCGCGGTCGGCCAGGACCCGGTCGAAGGCGGCGGTCAGGGCCTCGGCGCGGGCAGCCATCGGGGGCGCGTCGACGAACAGGCGTACGACGTCGCGGGACAGCTGCAGCGCCTGCTTGCGGCCGTGTTCGCGGAAGCCGCGGGCGCCCGCGATCGCCTGCAGGTGCCAGTCGGTCGGCGCCACGTAGGTCACGTGGCCGTTGCCGCCGAGGCGCGACGAGGACCGGTACCAGTCGTGGGTGAGCTCGGCGGACAGGTCGGCGTACTCACCGTGCAGAACGGGGATCCAGCCGGTCAGCAGCGGCGCCGCCTGGTGCGTGAACCAGACCGCTGCTGGGGTGCCCTTGACGAAGTCCGGGAACGCCTCGGGCCGCAGCGGCCGGAGCGCCTCCGGATCGTCACCCCACGCCTTCAGCTGACCCCGCACCCGGGCAACCCACGCCCCCGGCACCTCCCACGGCTCCTCCGCCGCCAGCACATCCAGCACCCGCGGTCTACGGACGTCGTCAGCCACCAATTTCCTTCCCGAGCAACCACCAGCCCCCAGCCGCCCCAGTCTAGGACCACACCGGGTGACGGACGGACGGATCAGCCCTCGAGCGACCCGGCGGCGAGCCGGTCCAGGTAGTCGGGCAGGCTCGACGCCACCCAGAGCCGGCTGTCGGTCTCGTGGTCCCAGCGGAACACGTCGAGCCGGTCGATCCCGCGCAGCAGCGCGTACTGGCTGCCGTCGCCGCTGTCGGCGAAGAAGATCAGCGGATCGAACGGCATGTACAGCTCCCGGAAGTCCGGTGTCGTCCGGAACTCGCGGTTGCTCTCGGCGATCTGCGCGGCCGGCCAGAGCACGCCCTCGCCCCACTCGCCGGTGACGCCGTCCGCGGCGAGCAGGAAGTCCTTCAGCTGCTCCGGCAGCGGATGGCCGAGCGCCTGCTCACAGGCGCCGATCGCGGCCGCCTCGGCGGGCGCACCGGTCTCGGCACCCGGCAGGCGGGTGACCTTCTCGAGCCACATGCGGGCATCATGCCCGCGGGGCGGGTCAGGCTTCGGCGGGGGTGAGGGTGAGGCTGATGCTGTTGATGCAGTAGCGGAGGTCGGTGGGGGTGCCGTAGCCCTCGCCCTCGAAGACGTGGCCGAGGTGGGAGCCGCAGTTGGCGCAGCGGACCTCGACGCGCTTCATGCCGAGGGTGGTGTCCTCGATGTACTCGACCCGGTCCTCGGCGAGCGGGGCGAAGAACGACGGCCAGCCGCAGTGCGAGTCGAACTTGGTCTCGCTGCGGAACAGCTCCGCGTCGCACGCCCGGCATTTGTACACCCCGACCGTCTTGGTGTCGGTGTACTCACCGACGAACGGCCGCTCGGTGCCGGCCTGGCGCAGTACGTGGAACTCGGCGGGGGAGAGCTGCGCCTTCCACTCCGCCTCGGACTTCTGGACGGCGTACTGCTTGGTCGAATCAGTCACAGTTCAAGTATCGAGGCCCGGGCAAGGAAAACCCCGCCCGGGCCCCACTACGTAAGACTCCGGAAATCACCGCACCCAGGACGGCAGCGGGATCAGCTTCGCCACCTGCGGGTCATGGTCGGAGATCTGGTCCGGGAACTCCGAGTTCATGTGCACGATGTCGTACGCCGCCGCCGGCCGCAGGTTCTGCGAGATCAGGATCTGGTCGAGGATCTGGCTGTTGCCCTCGAACACGTAGCTGTACCGCTCCTTCACCGGCAGCGTCCGCGGCAGGTCGACCAGCGCCGTCTTGCCCGACCCGACCAGGATGTCCGTGGTCTGCGACCAGTCGAAGTCGTTGATGTCACCGAGCACGACGACGTTCGCGCCCTTGTCCTTCGCCAGCAGCTGGTCGACGAACCCGCGCACCGAGGCAGCCTGCTGGTGCCGCTTGGCAGCGGTCACCTGCACCGGCGGCTGGAACCGGCCCCACAGCGGGTTGTCGCCGCCCTTGGAGCTGAAGTGGTTCACGATCACGAACACGGTCTGCCCGTGCCACTTGAACTCGCCCGCGAGCGGGACCCGCGCCGCCGCCCAGGCCGGGTTCGCCGGATCGATCCGGCCCGGAGACGAGCTCAGGTGCGGACGGCCCGCGTGGTCGGTGGTGACCGTGGTGGGGACCGTCGAGCCGCCGCCCGGGGTGTCGACGAACTTGACCGCCTTGTCGGTTCGGTACAGGAACGCGACCCGGATGTTGCCGCCCGGCTCGCCGCCCTCGGCGTCGTCCACCGGATCGATCTGCCGCCAGGCGTACTGCGGACCGCCCGCCTTCACGATCGCGGCGGTGAGCAGGTTCAGCGTCTGGTCCGCGGCGGTCGTCGCGGAGTTGACCGCGCCGTCGTTGTCCTGCACCTCCTCGAGCCCGATGATGTCCGGCGAGGCGAGGTTGTGGACGACGGCCTGCGCCAGCCCGGCGAACTTGGCGTCGCCGTCGGACGGGTCCAGGTTCTCCACGTTGAACGTCGCCACCGACAGCTGCGCCGGCGACGAGGCCCGGGTCCGCTCCCGCGTGACCCCGCCGTCGACCACGGTCGGGGTGGTGGTCGGCAGGAACTTGAAGTTCCCGAACGAGTAGTCGAGCACACCGGTGACCACTCCCGCCAGCTTGTCGCCGGTCTTCGCGTCCGGGATCGGCGTCAGCGCGTCGTCCAGCAGCACCCGCTCCGGGTTGCTGTCGGTCTCCTGCAGCACGATGCCGCCGCGCACCGAGCGCACGCTTGCACCCGCCGGCACCACCGAGAGCTCCCGGAACGAGCTCGTCGGGCCGGTGACCTGCGGCTGGTCGATGCCCAGCCACATACCCTCCAGCGACTCCCAGAAGTCGAGCCCGTCGCTCGCCGGGTCGAACGCCGTACTGGTCGTCTCGACGTCTCCGGACGCGTCGTCCTCGATCACGGTCGACGGCGGGACCCGTCCGCCCGGTCCTACGACGGTCGGTGCCGGGGCCGCGGCGGTCCCGGTGACGGTGACCTTCGGGTTGGTGAGCTCCGTGGTGGTGAGGTTCGTCGTACCGCCGGAGCCGCCCGGGCGGAACTCGACGACCGAGCCCTCGACCGTCACGGCCTGCCCGACGGAGACCGTGGGCGCCGAGCTGGTGAACACGAACAGGCCCTCGCTGGTAGCCGGGTTGCCGTCCGCCTGCGGGTCCTGGAACCAGAAGCCGTTGCCGCTCGTCGCCGTGACCACGCCGGTGACGTTGCCGACCCGCTTGCCCTCCAGCGGCGACCGGTGCGCGGCGCCCTGGATGTCGTGGATCTTCGCGTCCACGGGCGGCTCGGGCGGCCCGCCGGTCAGCGTGCCCGGCGACGGGTTGCCCGCGGCGAAGTCCGCACTGTTGTTGTCGGTGTCCTTCGCCGGGTCGATCCGGGCCGCCGAGGTGGTGTTCGACAGGCCCGGCGCGGGCGCCGTCTCGGAGTCGTTCGCCGTGCCGTAGCCCACGTAGTCGCGGACGGCCGCGTCGGCGTGACAGGCCGAGCCGCAGGCCAGCGCGGTCTGAGTGGTGACCAGGGCGACCTTGCCGGCGGCCGCGGACATCGGGATCGTCCCGGTGACGTTCGGAGTCGGCATCGGCTGGCCGCTCCCGGCGCCGGCAGCCTCCTGGACGAGGTACGCCGTACCGGGCGCGATGGTGCCGCTGAGCTTGGTGACCTGCCACGACGTGCCGGTCGCCGACGCGTACTGGATCGACCAGCCGCTCACGTCGACCGGGCTCGAGCTGTTGTTCGTCAGCTCGACGAAGTCGTGCGTGTACGGCGCACCGCTGTTGCCGCCACCGCCGTACACCTCGGTGATGACCACGTCGGGTGAGGCGGCGCCGGCGGGGTTCGCGACCAGCGCGGCGACGCCGGCGAAGGCGAGACTGGAGGTGACCACGAGAGCGCCCAGGCGGCGCCGTGATCGGATCAGGGCAGACATGGCCGGATTCTCACACCAGCACGGTGACTGTCCAAGGTCCAACACGTGAACAGCCGGAGCGAGCCGGAAAAGGCACGGGTGATCATGCGCGCAACCCCAGCAGCTGGAAGACCTCCACCGGCTCCGCCTTTCCTTTGAGCGTCAGCATCCCGAGCGACTCGGTCCGGGCCTGCGGCAGCAGCGCCTTGGTGGCCGGCCCGATCGCGACCCCGCCGCCGGGCGCCTTGCCCTCGATCCGCGACGCCACGTTCACCGTGTCGCCGATGACGGTGTGCGTCCGCCCGCCCTCCGTCCCGAGCAGGCTCACCGACGCGATCCCGCTGTTGATCCCGACCCGGAACTGCGGCCAGTTCGGATGCGCCGCCCGGACTTGACTCGCCGCCTCCTGCAGCGCCAGGCCCGCCGCGGCCGCCCGGCGCGCGTGGTCCGGCTGGTCCCCGCGCTTGTTGAACGTGACCATCAGCGCGTCCCCGATGATCCGGTCGACGTCCCCGCCGTGCCGCCGGACGACGGGCGGTACGACGACCTCGAAGTACGTGTTGAGCATCGCCGTGACCTCGGCCGGGTCGTGGTTCTCGGAGAACGTCGTGAAGCCCTGGAGATCGGCGAACAGCACGCTGAGCTCACGCTGCCCCGCCACCGTGTCCTCGAGGTACAGGTCCGCGAACCGTTCCTCGTACCACTGGATCCGGACCCCGGTCACGACCAGCACGAACGCGGCGAGCATCAGCACGTGCCATTCCCACCACGACAGCGCCCAGTTCCGCGCGAACACCAGCGCGACCATCGCCTCGGCGAGCAGCACGAACGCCGCGATCATCGACAGCACCATCAACGAGGGCTTCGCCCACCACGTTCGCAGGTAGCGTCCCGCCGCGACGCCGTACAACAGAACGGCGGGTACGGCGAGCCCGGCGAGGATGCCGTCGGCAACTTCCGGTACGGCGGTGCCGTGCAGCGGCGGAAGCCGCAGTACCGAGGCCAACGCCCACAGGCCGATCAGCACCAGCAGACCGGTCCGCAACACCCGCCCGGCACGGACACCCGAGACGGTCAGGCTGGACAGGAACGCGAATACCGACGCCAACGCCACTCCCACCGGTGTCGCCAACGTGAACCCGGCGTTCGGAGTGTCGAGCAGGACCTTCGGCGTGGCCAGTGCATGCAGACCCAGGAACCCGGCGGCCGACAGGAATGCCAGCGACACGAACAACACACGCGCGTCACCCCGCCGCAGCGCCGCCGCGCCGGTCGTGTAGGCCAGTACGGCGCTCAGCGCGGCAGTGAGGAGCACCAGCCAGAAGTGCGCCGGATGATGCTCCCAATGCACGTCGAGCCGTGGCTGCCTGAGCAACAACAGCAACCCGGCGAGCGGGACCAGCAGCACCAGCGCGGTCAGCGCGACCATCGCCGGGGTGTAGACGAACCGCCGTTCAGGCATCCGACGAGACCTTCAGGTGCGTGTGGATCTGCGAGACCACCACCGATCCTTCGCCGACCGCCGAGGCCACCCGCTTCACCGACCCGCAACGCACGTCGCCGACCGCGAACAGCCCGGCCATCGTGGACTCGTACGGTTGTGGCGGCCTGCCCTCGTGCCAGAGCGGGCTGACGCCGGCGTCCGACCCGCTGAGCACGAAGCCGCGCTGGTCCCGCCCGACCTCGTCCGGCAGCCAACTGGTGCCCGGCACCGCGCCGATCATCACGAACAACCCGTCGATCGGCAGCGTCTCCTCGTTGCCGTTGCGCCGGTCCCGCAACGTCACCTGCTGCAGCCGTCCGTCGCCGCCACCACCGACGACCTCGCTGGACGCCCGGACGGACACGTTCTCCGCCGCGTCGATCGCGTCGATCAGGTACTGCGACATACTCGCCGTCAGGTCCTCGCCGCGGATCACCAGCAGCACGTGCTTGCAGTAGCGGGCCAGGTGCAGCACCGCCTGTCCGGCCGAGTTCCCACCGCCGACCACGCAGGCGTACCGATCCTTCAACCCGTGCGCCTCCGACACGCTCGCGCCGTAGTACACGCCGTTCCCGACCAGCTTCTCCAGCGACGGTACGTCGAGCCGCCGGTACGCGACGCCGGTCGCCAGCACGACCGCGCGCGCCGTCACGTCACCCACGTCACCGATCACCGCATGGAACCGGCCGTCGCGCTTCTCCAGCTGCACGACCGTCCGCATCAGCACGAAATGCGCGCCGAAAACCCACGCCTGCTGGTAGCCGCGCTGGGCCAGCTCCGACCCGCGGATGCCGCGCGAGAACCCCAGGTAGTTCCGGATCAGCGAACTCGTCCCGGCCTGGCCGCCGATCGACTCCTGCTCCACGACCAGCGTGCGCAGGCCCTCCGACGACGCGTACACGGCGGTCGCGAGGCCGGCCGGACCGGCCCCGATCACCAGCACGTCGAACTCCGGGTCCTCGGACTCCAGCGTCGTCGGCACACCCCACGCCTCGGCGATCTCCGCGTCGGTCGGATCGTGCAGGACGGCGCCGCCGACGGCCGGCATCCAGACCAGCACCCCGGCACCGGGATCCGGCTCGCCGATGTACTTCAGCACGTCGTTCGCGAGCGGCGACCCGCTCTCCCGGAACGCGCTCGGGATCCCGTTGCGGGCGAGCAGGCTGCGCACGGCCTGGCCGCGGACCGAGTTGCCGGCCGCGATCACGACCACCTCGCGCAGGTTCGCGACCTCGTACCGCGACCACTCCTGGACGAACTCGGCCACCGTCCGGTGGAACAGCTCGTCGTGGCCGATCCACGGTTTCAGCACGTAGTAGTTGATGTCGCCGACCGACATCGCCGACAGGATCGCGGACGCGGTGGTCCGGTCGGCCCACGCGCCCCACTCGATCAGCAGCGCGCGACGCGCGTCCGGGTGCAGCGTCCGGGACGCCGCCAGCACCTCGGCCCGGTCGGCGTCGGGCAGCGCGTGGTCGACGAGGACGACGGCCACGCGCTGCTCCCACTCGTGCGCCCGGCGCAGGCAGTCGAGCGCCGCGGCGGCGGTCAGCTCGCCGCGGACCCGGAAATCGGCTCCGAAGCCACGGTCGAGTTCGGTCTCGCAGCGTTCCAGACGCTCCGGGTCAGCGTCGACGACGAGCAACAGCGGCCGGGCTGTCCGCAGCCTCGGCCTTCCCCCGGGTTCCCCACCCATGCTTGTGACGGTAGGGCCGGGTCATCGGGCCCGCAATGGTCAAAACGTTTGTTCGCCGGGGTCCTGTCCGCCCCAGTGGGACAGGCCCCCGGCGAAACCTGTTTGTCAGTTGACGCTCACGGCCGACCAGGCGGCGGCGACGGCGGCCCGCTCCGGGCTCGTCGCGCCGTACAGGTCGGTGGCCGCGTTCAGCGTCGCGGTCCGGGCCTGGGCGTACGTCGTACCGGTCGTCATGTACGTCGTCAGCGCGCGGAACCAGATCTTGCCGAGCTTGTCGCGGCCGATGCCGGTCAGCGTCGTACCGTTGCAGCTCGACGAGTTGTGCGCCAGGCCGCCGATCGTCTTCGCGCCGGTGCCCTCGGCGAGCAGGTACGCGAAGTGGTTCGCGACCCCGGAGGAGTAGTGCACGTCGAGGTTGCCGACCCCGGAGGACCAGCAGTCGACCGAGTTGCCGTCCTTGCTGGGCTTGTCCATGTAGCGCAGCGCCGGACGGTCCTTCATGATCTTCTCGCCGATGTAGTAGTCACCGGGGTCCGAGGTGTTGTTCGAGTAGAACTCCACCAGGGTGCCGAAGATGTCGCTGGTGGCCTCGTTCAGGCCGCCGGACTCACCGGAGTACGTGAGGTTCGCGGTGTGCTCGGTGACGCCGTGGGACATCTCGTGACCGGCCACGTCGATCGACACCAGCGGACCCGCCACGACGTTGTCGCCGTCGCCGTACGTCATCTGCTTGCCGTCCCAGAACGCGTTCACGTAGTTCGAGCCGTAGTGGACGCGGCTCGGGACGCCCTTGCCGTCGCCGAAGATGCCGTTCCGGCCGTGCTGGTTCTTGAAGTAGTCGTACGTCGTCGCGGCGCCGTAGTGCGCGTCGACGGCGGCCGAGGCGCGGTCGGCGTTCGTGCCGTTGCCCCAGTGGTTGTCCGCGTCGACGAACCGGGTCGGCGCCGTGCAGCCGAAGCCGAAGATCTGGCACCAGAGCGAGTCGGTCTTGTTGTTCGCGTCGGCGGTGTAGCCGTTGCCGCGGGCGATGTCGGTCAGCGTGTAGCCGCCGGTCGCGGTGTTGGTCGTCAGCGGCACGGTCCCGGAGTACAGGCTCCGGCCGTCGCCGTTGGCCGTCTCGATGTGCTGCTCGGTCATCAGCTTGGCGCCGGTCAGGGCGTCGACCGTCGTGGTGATGCGGCTCGGCGTACCGTCGGCCTGGGTGCCGGCGGTGGTGACCAGGTAGGCCAGCCGTGGTGCACCCTTGCGGGCGTCGATCACCAGTGTCGGCTTGCCTTCGGCCCGGACGCCCTTGGTGAGCGCCTTGGCGGTGGCGGTCGCGACGCTGACCTTCGGGGTGCGGCCGACGTTCGCGCTTCGGGTCAGCGTCAGGCTGGCGCCCTTGAAGGCGCCGTCCTTGGTCTGGTGGACGACGACGTCGCCGCCGAGTACCGGCAGGCCGCCGATCGTGCGGTCCATCCGGACGTGGCTGGTGCCGTCCCGGTCCACGATCACGTCCTTGACCACGAACGCGTCGGCCGCGGTGGCCGACAGCGCGGTCAGGTTGCTCGTGATCGCGGCCCGGGCGTTGGCCACGGCCGCGGCGGGGGTCGGGACCGGGGGCGCCGTCGGCGCACCGGTCGCGGTGGTGGCGCTGGTCAGTCCGAGGGCGGTGGTGGTCGCCACTGCGGTGGCAGCGGCGAACAGGGCGGATCTGTTCATCCTCGCGCTCCTTGTCAGGTGTCCCGGGGGCCTCACGCCCCAGGAACGAGGTGCACGAACGTTACCGCCCGGTCACCTACCGTGGCCAGAGGTCGGGAAAACTTGCCTTTCCCGCACGGTTCCGGGAATTCCCCGCGCAGTGTGCTGATCTGTCCGGGTAACCCGATACGGTCGCCGCATGGCGAAGAGCACAGCGGTGATGCTCACTGTGGGGGAGCGCGAGGTCCGGGTCTCCAGCCCGGAGCGGGTGGTCTACGAGGCGACCGACTGGGCGCCGGAGGTCACCAAGCTGCAGGTCTGCGAGTACTTCGCCGGTGTCGCGGAGGCTTTCATGAAGGCCTCCGGCGACCGCCCGGTCGCCCTGGAGCGCTGGCCCGGCGGGTGGCGCGAGGGCATGACCCTGTCGGTCGACTCGATCGGCCGGCAGACCGGCGACGGCTTCTACTCCAAGCGGCTGCCGAAGGGCGCACCCGAGTGGATCGAGACCTGCCGCGTGCTGACGCCGAACGGCCGCCCGATCGACGAGCTGTGCCTGACGGAGCCCGCCGCCGCGGTGTGGGCGGCGCACATGGGGACGCTGACCTTCCACCCGTGGGCCGTCCGCCGCAGCGACCTGGAACATCCCGACGAGCTGCGCATCGACCTGGACCCGCAGCCCGGCGCGACGTTCGCGGACGCCCGCAAGGTGGCCGGCGTGGCCCGGGAACTCCTCGAGGAGCTCGGGCTGCGCGGCTTCCCGAAGACCAGCGGCAACCGCGGGATCCACATCTACGTGCGGATCCGCCCGGAGTGGAGTTTCGACGAGGTGCGGCACGCCGCGATCGGCCTCGGCCGTGAGCTCGAGCGCCGCGACGACCGCGTGACAACGGCCTGGTGGAAGGAGGAGCGCGGCGAGTCCTCGATCTTCCTCGACTTCAACCAGAACCTGCGCGACCGCACGGTCGCCGGTGCCTGGTCGCTGCGCCCGCGGCCGGGCGCCCCGGTCAGTACGCCGATGACCTGGGAGCGGCTCGCCGAGCTCGACGACCCGCGCGCGTTCAACCTGCACACCGTCCCGGAGTACCTCGCCGACGGCGACCCCTGGGCGGCGATGGACGACACGGCGTACCCGCTGGATCCGTTGCTGCGGCTCTGGGAGGAGCTGCCCGGCGGCGAGCTGAACTTCCCGCCCGACTACCCGAAGATGCCGGGCGAGCCGCCGCGGGTGCAGCCGAGCAAGAAGGTCGCCGAGCACTGGGACGAGCACGGCAACCGGATCGTGCCGGACTGACACTTCGCCTGGGTGTCTCGTCGGACGGGGTGACAACCTACTCGTTCGCTAGGAGAGACACCTGTTATGGATGCTCGTCTGGACCTGTTCACCAATCCCGTCCTGAGCAAGTTCATCAAGCACGTGAACGCGGCGGCCGGCGTGGCGCTGAAGGCCGGCGTCCCGCTCGGCACACTCGAGCTGATGGAGCTGCGGATCAGCCAGATCAACGGCTGCGCGGTCTGCGTCGACATGCACGCGAAGGAACTCGCCCACCACGGCGAGACGTCCGTGCGGATCAACCTGGTCGCGACGTGGCGCGAGGCCACCGTCTACACCGAGCCGGAGCGCGCCGCGCTGGCGCTGGCCGAGGCGGGCACGCGGCTGGCCGACGCCGCCGGCGGCGTGCCGGAGGACGTGTGGCGGGACGCCGCCAAGCACTACGACGAGGAGCAGCTGGGCGCCCTGGTCGCGGTGATCGCCGGCATCAACACCTGGAACCGCCTCAACATCATCACCGCGCAGCCGGCCACGGGCGAGTACGTGCCCGGGCAGTGGGGCTGACCGCGCTCAGATGGTCCGCAGCGCCCCGCCGTCGACCGGGATGATGGCTCCGGTCAGGTACGACGCGGCGGGGGACAGCACGAACGCGGCGACCCGGCCGAACTCGTCCGGGTCGCCGTAGCGGCGCAGCGGAATCGTCTTCTCGGAGGCGCGCCGGGCCGCCTCGGGATCGCCGGACTTGCCGTCCAGCTCGCGGAGCCGGTCGGTCGCGATCCGGCCCGGCATCAGGCCGTTCACCCGGGTGCCGTTCGGGCCGAGCTCGTCGGCGAGCGTCTTCGCGACCATCGCCAGGCCGGGACGCAGCCCGTTCGAGATCGCCAGCCCGTTGATCGGGGACTTCACCGACGACGACAGCACGAACGCGATCGACGTACCCTCCGAGCCGGCCCGGGCGACCGCGCGGGCGATCCGCAGGCCGCCGAGGAACACGCTGTCGAACGCCGCCCGCCAGTCGTCCTCGTCGGTGTCCAGCGCGGTCCCGGCGCGCGGCCCGCCGACGCTGATCAGGGCGCCGTGCAACGCACCCCACTTGGCGATCGCGGTCGCGGCCAGCCGCTCGGCGCTGTCCGGCTCGGCGTTGTCCACCGGGATGCCGACGACGTTCTCGCCGAGCTCGGCGGCGGCCCGGGTGATCGACTCCTCGTTCCGGCTGGAGATCACCAGCCGGGCGCCTTCGGCCGCGAGGGCCTTCGCGGTGGCGAAGCCGAGTCCGGCGCTGGCGCCGGTGACGATGTAGGTGCGATCGCGCAGTCCGAGGTCCACGGCACCATCCTGCCGCACCGCACCAGGTCGCGCACCTCGAGCGTTCGGGGCCGACGGCAAGAGTCGGTCGAGCTAGTACGCCGATTTGCGCAGCGGCGTCTCGGCCGTGGTGAGGTGCCAGGCCGTGTTCACCAGGCCGAGGTGCGAGAACGCCTGCGGGAAATTCCCCAGCATCCGGCCGGAACTCACGTCGTACTCCTCGGCGAGCAGGCCGACGTCGTTGCGCAGAGCAACGAGCCGGTCGTAGAGGTCGCGGGCCTCGCCGACCCGCCCGATCATCGCCAGCGCGTCGGCCAGCCAGAACGAGCAGATCAGGAACGACCCCTCGCTGCCGGCCAGCCCGTCGTCGGTCTCATCCGTCAGGTACCGCCGGACGAACCCGTCCGCGGCCAGTTCGCGCTGCACCGCCTCGACCGTCCCGGCGACGCGCGGATCGTTCGCGGGCAGGAAGCCGACCTGCGGGATCAGCAGTACGGCAGCGTCGAGGGCCTTGCTCCCGTACGCCTGCGTGAACGTGTTCCGCTCCGCGTCGTACGCCTGCTCGCAGACGGCCCGGTGGATCTCGTCGGCCTTCGCCCGCCACTCCTTGGCCGGGCCGCTCAGCCCGAACCGTTCGACCGCCCGCGCGGCCCGGTCGAACGCGACCCAGGCCATCACCTTCGAGTGCGTGAAGTGCTGCCGCTCGCCGCGGACCTCCCAGATCCCCTCGTCGGGCTCGTCCCACACGTCCTCCAGGCGCCGCATCATGCCGCGCTGCAGCTGCCACGCCTCGTCGCCGGCGCCGATCTGCGTCTCCCGGGCCAGCGCGAGCACGTCCATCACCTCGCCGAACACGTCGATCTGCAGCTGTTCGGCGGCCGCGTTCCCGATCCGCACCGGGGCCGAGCCGCCGAAACCGGGCAGCCATCTGGCCTCGAACTCGGTCAGCCGGCGCTCACCGGTCACGCCGTACATGATCTGCAGGTCCGACGGCGAGCCGGCGATCGCGCGCAGCAGCCAGTTCCGCCAGGCGTGCGCCTCGTCGGTGTAGCCGGCCCGCAGCAACGCCGACAGTGTCATCGTTGCGTCGCGCAACCAGCAGAACCGGTAGTCCCAGTTCCGCGCGCCGCCGAGCTCCTCGGGCAGCGAGGTGGTCGGCGCGGCGACGATCCCGCCGGACGGGGCGTACGTGAGCGCCTTGAGCGTCAGCACCGACCGGGTCACCTCGTCGCTGACCTCGGCGGCAGTCTTGCTGCGCGCGATCCACTCGGTCCAGAACGTCTCGGTCGGCTCCAGCGCCTCGAGCGCGTTCGTCGGCCGCGGTACCGGGGTGTGCGACGGGTGCCAGGTCAGCACGAACCAGGCCCGGTCGCCCGCCGAGACCCGGAAGTCGCCGTACGTCGTCAGATCGCGGCCGTACTGGTGCACGTCGGACCGCAGCGACACCGCGTCCGGGCCCGCGATCGCGACGATCTGGCCATCGGTACGGCGGACCCACGGCACCACATGGCCGTAGTCGAACCGCAGCCGCAGGGCCGAGCGCATGTCGACGGACCCGCTGATGCCCTCGACGATCCGGACCACGTCCGGCGCGGTGTCCCGGGGCGGCATGAAGTCGATGACCCGCACCGAGCCGGTCGAGGTCGACCACTCGGTCTCCAGCACCAGCGTGTCGCCGCGGTAGTGCCGGCTGCTGACCGCGTCCTCGTCCTGCGGGGCGATCCGCCAGTGCCCGTGGTCCTCGCTCCCCAGCAGCGCGGCGAAGCAGGCGGGGGAGTCGAACCGTGGGAAGCACAGCCAGTCGATCGATCCCTGCTTCGACACCAGTGCGGCGGTCTGCAGGTCACCGATCAGCGCGTAGTCCTCAATCCGGCGCTCCGGCACGGGCCTCCGGCCGTTCGACGGCTTCCGGCTGTCGCTGCGCGGATTGACCACCGCGTGCCTCCTGTCGGGAGAAGTAGACGAGTCCACCGATCGCGAGCAGGGCGAAGAAGAACCACTGCAGCGCGTAGAAGAAGTGTGGACCGTCGTCGATCTCCGGACCCGGGAACCCGCCGAGCGCCGGGTCATTGGCAGGTTCCTGCTCGGTCGTCATCAGGTAACCGTCGTAGAGGTCGAGCCCGAGGACCTTCGCGTAGTCGGGGCCGTTGATGAGCCGCGCCGTACCGTTCTCCGGCGTACCGCCGTTCGTGCGGCCGCCGCGCTCGCTGCGCTGGAGGCGTCCGGTGACGGTCACCTCACCGGCCGGTACGGCGGGGACGTGCTGCGGCATCAGCTCTGAGCCCTGCCGGGCCAGGAAGCCGCGGTCGACGAGGATCGCCTTCCCGTCGGCGAGGATGAGCGGCGTGACGACCTCGAAGCCGGGCTTGTCGCGCACTGTCCGATACTTCAGGATCACCTGTTTCGAGGCGTCGTACCGGCCGGTGACGACCGCGGTCCGCCAGGCGTGCTGGTCGCCGACGACACCCTGCGGGCCGACGATCTGGTCGATCGGCGCGGCCGGCGCGGCCAGGTTGCTCCGGGTCACCGTGTTGCGCGCCTCGCGCTCGTCGAGGCGGTGCAGCTGCCAGCGGCCGAGCTGCACGCAGACGGCGGTGAGCACGAGGATTGCCAGCGCGGCGGCGATCCAGCGGACGTTCATGATGCGACCCACGTCTCGAACTTAAGCCATGCCCTGAAACGACCGGCGCCCGGCACGTACGCTGGGGTGATGACGGTGATCCAGGACACGCAGCCCCGGGCCGCGCAGCAGGGCGGTCTGGCGGACCGCTACGGCCGGGTCGCCACCGACCTCCGGGTCTCGCTCACCGACCGCTGCAACCTGCGCTGTACGTACTGCATGCCGGAGGAGGGCCTGGACTGGCTCGCCAAGCCCGAGCTGCTCACCGATGACGAGGTGGTCCGCCTGGTCACCGTCGCGGTCACCCAGCTCGGCGTCCACGAGATCCGCTTCACCGGCGGCGAACCGCTGCTGCGCCGCGGCCTGGTGGACATCGTGGCTCGTACGACGGCCCTCGAGCCGCGGCCCGAGGTGTCGCTGACCACCAACGGGATCGGCCTCGCGCGGCAGGCCCAGGCGCTCAAGGACGCCGGTCTGGACCGGGTGAATGTGAGCCTCGACACCGTCGACCCGGAGACGTTCAAGCGGCTCACGCGGCGGGACCGGATGAAGGACGTGCTGGCCGGGCTGGCGGCGGCGCAGGAGGCCGGCCTGACGCCGGTCAAGGTGAACGCGGTCCTCATGCGCGGCGTGAACGAGTCCGAAGCGCCGCAACTGCTGGAGTTCTGCCTTGAGCACGGCTACGAACTGCGGTTCATCGAGCAGATGCCGCTGGACGCCCAGCACGGCTGGGACCGGGCCACGATGATCACGGCGGACGAGATCCTCGCCCAGCTCACCGACCGGTTCCACCTGACACCGGACGACGCGTCGAAGCGCGGGAGTGCGCCGGCCGAGTCGTTCCTGGTCGACGGCGGGCCGCGGAAGGTCGGCATCATCGCCTCCGTCACCCGGCCGTTCTGCGGGGACTGCGACCGGGTCCGGCTGACCGCCGACGGCCAGGTCCGCGACTGCCTGTTCGCGCGCACCGAGTCGGACCTCCGGACGGCGCTGCGGGCCGGCGCCGACGACGCCGAACTCGCCGACCGCTGGCGGCGCGCGATGCGCGGCAAACTGCCCGGGCACGGCATCAACGACCCGAGCTTCCTGCAACCAGCGCGTCCGATGTCGGCGATCGGCGGCTGAAACCGCGCAACCGGCCTAATCCGGAAATGTACTTTTTCGGAAAGTGTTCTGCGCGTCGCGCTCGACATTCAGTCGGTGAAAGGTTCGACCTCGCGCAGGAATGACCGCTGTCCGAGGAAGTCGGACAAGCTCTGCTTGTGTTCGTCGCAGGCGAGCCAGGTCTTACGCCGGTCCGGGGTGTGGATCTTCGGGTTGTTCCAGCGCAACGCCCAGGTGGCGGCGTTGCCGCAGCCCCTGGCGGAGCAGACGGCCGGCGTCGCCGGTGCGGCTTCTTCGGTCATCCGCGGATGCCATTCCTCTGCATTCCTGATGCCTCAATAATCAATAGCTTGGACAAAATGAAGCGACGTCGGACAGCCACGGGGGGAGCCGTCCGACGCCGCATCAAGTCCCTGAATTCCACTGCCGGCCTTCAGAGCACGCGGGAGATTCTGACACGAATCAGTCCAAGTTTTCCAGTCCCGGCCGAGATCACTTTTCGGTGTCGGCCGGACGGTCCCTGGAAGGCCCTTCGTCGGCCGGTACGACGACCGTCGGGCGGTCCCCGATCGCGGGCCGGGACGGCGCCAGGTACGGGTCCGCGGCGGGCTGTCGCGCGGACCGGTGGGCGTTCGCCAGGACGACCGCGAAGTACGGCAGCGCGATCGCCCCGACCACGAACATCCAGCGCCACGGCGACGGCGTCAGCACGGCCAGCACGAAGCACGCGATCCGGATCGACATCATCCACGCGTACCGCACGATCCGGCTGTCCAGATCCTCGGAGCGCCCGGGCTGCGCGCTGGTCACCGAAATGACGGCCGCGTCGCCCCGCTCATGGCGTCTCGACATCTATCCTCCTCAACAACAACAACGGTACGCCGCGCCTGCCGCCTCGGCGCAGCCAGGCTGGAGAGAGGTTCGTCATGACCGAGCGAAGCGAGGGCATCAATCCAACGCAGTCCGATCGTGCCTCATCGGCGCCCGGAGCGAAGCGAGGACGACGATGAGTAATCGCACCTATCGCGTGACCGAGATCGTGGGCACTTCCAAGGAGGGCCTGAACCAGGCGATCAGCAACGGGATCACCCGCGCCGGCGAGACGCTGCGGCACCTCGACTGGTTCGAGGTCACCGACATCCGCGGCCACCTCGCGGACAACCGGATCGACCACTACCAGGTGACGATGAAGGTCGGCTTCCGGCTCGAGGACTCCTAAGTCCGATCCCGCGGCGCTGGTGGGATAGCGTTCCTCCGACCGACGACGTGAGGAGGGCTTGTGGGCAGGTCTGTGTTGGTGACCGGTGGCAGCCGGGGCATCGGGCTGGCGATCGCGAACGCGTTCAAGGAGGCCGGCGACCAGGTCGCCGTCACCTACAACACCAGCCCGCCGCCGGAGGGCTTCCTCGGAGTCAAGTGCGACATCACCGACCAGGAGCAGGTCGACGCCGCCTTCGACACGATCGCGGAGCAGCACGGCCCGGTCGAGGTCCTGGTGGCGAACGCCGGCATCACCCGCGACACGCTGCTGCTCCGGATGTCCGACGAGGACTGGGACGCCGTCGTCCAGACCAACCTCACCGGGTCCTTCCGGGTCGCCCGCCGGGCCGCCAAGGGCATGCTGCGGCTGCGCAAGGGCCGGATCGTGTTCATCTCCTCGGTGGTCGGCCTGCTCGGCTCGCCGGGCCAGGTGAACTACGCGGCCAGCAAGTCCGGCCTGATCGGCATGGCCCGCTCGATCGCCCGGGAGCTCGGCAGCCGCGGCATCACCGCGAACGTGGTCGCGCCCGGTTTCGTCGAGACCGACATGACCGCGGTGCTGCCCGAGGAGACCCAGAAGCAGTACCTGAGCCAGATCCCGCTCGGCCGCTTCGGCCGCACCGAGGAGATCGCGAACGCGGTCCGCTGGCTGTCGTCCGAGGAGGCCGGCTACATCACCGGCGCGGTGATCCCGGTCGACGGCGGCATCGGCATGGGCAACTGACACACTCTTTTCTAGAAGGGACATGCCGGTGGGCATCCTCGACGGCAAGCGGATCCTGGTCGCCGGAGTCACCCTCGACTCGTCGATCGGCTTCGCCACGGCCAAGGTGGCGCAGGAGCAGGGCGCCACCGTGCTGATCTCGAACTTCGGGCGCGCGCTCAGCATCACCAAGCGGATCGCCAAGCGGCTCCCGGTCGAGCCGCCGGTGCTGGAGCTCGACGTGACGAACGCCGAGCACCTGGCCGCGCTGCCGGACGCCGTCCGCGAGCACGTCGACGGCCTGGACGGCGTCGTGCACTCGATCGCGTACGGGAACCCGGAGACCATCCTCGGCGGCAAGTTCCTCGACGGGCCGTGGGACGACGTGGCGCAGGCCGTGCACGTGTCGGCGTACAGCCTGAAGGCCCTCGCGGTCACCTGCGCGCCGCTGATGAGCCGCGGCGGCAGCGTGGTCGGGATGACCTTCGACGCCACCGTGGCCTGGCCCGGGTACGACTGGATGGGGGTCGCGAAGGCGGCCCTGGAGTCCACGAACCGGTACCTGGCGCGCGACCTCGGCGCGCAGGGGATCCGCTGCAACCTGGTCTCGGCCGGCCCGTTGAAGACGCTGGCCGCGAAGGCGATCCCGGGCTTCGAGAAGTTCGAGGAGCCGTGGCTGGACCGCGCCCCGCTGGGCTGGGACCCGTCCGACCTGGAGCCGACCGGGCGCACCATCGTCGCGCTGCTCAGCGACTTCTTCCCCTCGACCACCGGCGAGATCGTGCACGTCGACGGCGGCTACCACGCGATGGGAGCGTAGTGGCGACCTCTCTGGTGGAGCTCCGCGTCCTGGACGGCGCCAACCTCTACTTCAGTCGCGCCGCGGTCAAGCTGACGCTCGACGTGTCGGCGCTCGTGGACGCACCCGCGCCGGCGGCGAAGGCGTACGGCCAGGCGATCGGCCTCGGCGCCACCCGGCCCGGGCGGATCGGGTCCGGTTTCCGACAGCGGTTCGCGATCCGCGTCGTCGGTCACGTCGTACGGCGGATCGCCCGGGAGGCCGGCATCGGGCGGATCGGCGTACGGGTCCGGCCGGAGTCCGACGTACGGCGGCTCGTGGTGGCGTTCCCGTGGGCGCACGAAGGCCGGGCGCGGGCGCTCGGCGCGGCGATCGTCGAGGTCCTGGACGCGTTCGGCTCCGAGGATCTCGGTGAGCTCATCGGCGCCGTGGGGGAGCGGGTGCGGGACGAGCCGCTGGGCAACCCGCCGCCGACGCTGCGGCCGAAGGTACCGGTGGTCGCGGTCACCGGGACGAACGGCAAGACCACCACCTCGCGGATGATCGCGCACATCGGGCGCGCCGCCGGCCTGCACGTCGGCTGGTCGAGCACCGACGGCGTGTACTTCGACGGCGAGCTCGTGAAGTACGGCGACTTCTCCGGACCGAGCGGCGCCGGGCAGGTGCTGTCGCAGCCGGGCATCCAGCTCGCCGTGACCGAGACCGCCCGCGGCGGGATCCTGCGCCGCGGGATCGGGATCGCGTACAACGACGTCTCGGTGGTCACCAACGTCAGCGCGGACCACCTGGGCCTCGGCGGGATCGACACCGTCGACCAGTTGGCCGAGGTGAAGGCGGTCATCACCCAGATCACCCGGCCGCGGGGCTGGTGCGTGGTGAACGGCGACGACCCGCGGACGTTCGCGATGCGGCTCGGCTCGCCCGCCAAGTGCTGGGTGTTCTCCCGGGACCCGGACTCGCCGTCGATCCGGACCGTGCTGGACGAGGGCGGCCGCGCGACGACCGTGCTCGACGGGTTCGTCACCGTGCTGGACAACGCGCGCGACCCGGAGCCGTTGCTCAAGGTCGTCGACGTACCGATGACGCTGTCCGGCCTGTCGCACTACAACGTCGAGAACACGCTCGCCGCAGCGTCGGCGGCGCTCGGCCTCGGGCTGCCGCGGGCGGCCGTGACCGAGGGCCTGAGCACGTTCGCGCCGAACGAGAACAACCCCGGCCGGATGAACATGTACTCGCTGCGCGACTTCACCGTCGTCATCGACCTCGCGCACAACGAGGCCGGGCTGGAGGCGCTGCTCGAGATCATGAACGGCGTCCGGCCGCCGGGCGGCCGCCTGCTGCTGGCGCTCGGGTCGCCGGGGGACCGGGCCGACGACATGGTCGCGGCGCTCGGCGCGATGGGCGCGCGGGCGACCGACCGGATCGCGATCGGCCACAAGAGCGACTACCTGCGCGGGCGGCCGCCGGCGGAGCTCGAGGCGGTGTTCCGCGAGGGCGCGGCCTCGGTCGGCGTGGACGACGTACCGGCGTTCCCGACCGAGCTGGCGGCGGCGCAGGCGCTGGTCGCGGAGGCGCGGCCGGGCGACGTGGTCGCGGTGATGTCTCTGCAGGATCGGGCGAGTCTTGACGGCTGGTTGCGGTCCGAGGGAGCTACTGTCGACACACCGGAGACCTTGAAGAGCAAGGTCGAGAGAGCCCAGCACTGATCCCGGCGGCCCGCCCGACCGGGTGGGAACGGGGTTGTGATGCGCTACCTGTGGTCGATCCCGGCCGCGGTGGCCGCCTGGTTCGTGGGCGGCTTCTCCGCGACGTACCTGAAGGGGCTGCCGGAGGGTACGACGGCGTTCGTACCGGCGCGGGTCGATCTGCTGGTGCTCGGCGGGTTCGCGGGCGGGGTGCTCGCGGGGCTGGTGATCGGGCGGATCCGGATCGCCGTACCGGTGGTGCTGGTCGTTGCCGTCGGCATGTGGTGGGCGACCGGGAACGCCTTCGGCGAGCGTGAACTGCTCACCACGTTGCTGGTGGCAAGCGCCCTCGGCGGTCTTTTCGGTGCCCTGGGCACCAGGAGCTCGGTCTTCGCGGCTTTCGCGCTGGCGCTGCCGGTCGCGTGGACCGCACTGCGGCCGGCCGAGCAGCTGGCCGACTGGCGCTGGCTGTGGCAGCTGAACGGCCTGCTGGTCGGCGCGGGGCTTGCATTGCTGCTGTACGTCGCCTGCTGGAAGCGCGGGTGGCGGTCGGCGGCGTCGTGGCTCCCGCTGACCGGGTTCTACCTGGCGTGCTTCGGCATCGTGGAATCCGTCCGGCTGATCAGCCAGTCGTCCGGGAAACCGGCGAACGAGGTCGGCGACGCCGCGACCGAGGCGTTCTTCCAGTCCTTCGAGCCGGTGCTGCGCGAGTACTGGCCGTGGATGGCCGTCGGCGTCCTGCTCGCGATCCCGATGGTCGCCCTCAAACTCCGCGCCCTCCCTCCACCGCCACCACCCGTCGACCCGTACGCCGACAAGTCCAACGACGCCGTACTCTCCGACGACCTCGACTGGATCGACCAGGAAGAACCCCGCCGCCGCCTCCTACCCCGCCGCCAACCGGCCTCCTGATCAGTCGAGCAGGCTCTGGCCGAGCCAGCCGTCTGGTTGGAAGCCGGGTGGGAGGGCGAAGACGGCGGAGCCGATGGTGGTGGTCCACTCGTTGAGGGCGTCGGCTGCGTCGAGGCGGGCGAGGAGTGGGAGGAACTGGCCGGCGACGTCGGCCTGGTGGCTGAGGAAGATCAGGCCGGACTCGCGGGTCGCGCCGGTGTCGTGGACGTAGTTCAGGCCCTTGCGGAAGATCCGGCGGCCGTCGTTCTCCGCGGGGTGGGAGAGGCGGGCGTGCGCGTTCTGCGCGATCACCATCCGGCCGTCGGCGTCGCGGGCCTCGAGGTCGAGTTCGTCGTGCTCGGCGGTGCCGGTGAGCGGGGCGCCGGTGGAGAGCTTGCGGCCGACGGCGCGTTCCTGTTCGGAGCGGGTGAGCTCGTCCCAGGTGTCGAGGTTCATCCGGATCCGCCGGACGACGAGCGTCGTACCGCCGCGGAACCAGTCCGGGGCCGTCGACCAGACGGTCTCGTCGAATTCCGGCGTACCGAACGCTGGGTTGCCGGTGCCGTCGACCTGGCCGAAGAGGTTGCGGCCGGTGACCGGTTCGCCGTCGGCGCCGGTGCTGTCCCAGAAGCCGGTCTGCCGCCAGATCGGGGTCGCGAAGGGCTTGGCGTCGGCGATCAACCGCCGTACGGCGTGCACCACGCTGACCGCGTCGTCGGCGCCGACCATCACCAGCAGATCCCCGCCCGACCAGGCCGGGTCCAGCCGGTCGTGCCGCATCACCGGCACGTCGTCCAGCCCCGGCGGCTTCTGCCCGGTGAGCTCGAACACCCGCGGCCCGAACCCGACCGTCACCGTCAGCCCTTTGTTGGCCACCGCCAACTCCGGCGCCGTGTCACCCGGCGCCGGCCGCCCACCCGCCAACGCGACGATGTCACTGGTCCACAACCGCATCAACCGCCCGAGCCCACCCCGATCCGTCCGCACCCGGAACCCCACCAACTCACCCACCGCAGGCGCCCCCATAGCAACCCCCACCTGATGCACCCCGTTCGGCGAGATCGTCCGAGCCGGCCGCTCCGCCGCCCGAGTCCGCTCAGGCCCAAAGACAGCCCCACCCCCAGCCCCAGCAGCAGCCCCCGCCACGGCAAGCCCAGCCCACCCGAACAACCGCCGCCGCGACGGACCCTTCACCTGCGAGCTG
The DNA here is from genome assembly GCF_040254265.1 of Kribbella sp. HUAS MG21. Classification (GTDB taxonomy): domain Bacteria; phylum Actinomycetota; class Actinomycetes; order Propionibacteriales; family Kribbellaceae; genus Kribbella. The sequence continues at coordinate 7,326,648 of NZ_CP158165.1, read as the reverse complement.
GTGGTGTCGCCCGCCTGCGGCGGGCTGGTCGGTAGGTCCGCGTGGGACGGACCGGTGGGTTGGCCTACCTCCAGCGCGGTGGGTTCACCCGCCTGCGACGGGCCGGCGGCCCGCCGGGGAGCAGTCGGCTGGTTGCCCGCTTCGGGCGGGGCGGTGGGTTCTGCCGCCGGGTGCGGGGTGGGTTCCTGCCCTGCCTGGTGTGGGGCGTTTGGCTTGGTCACTGTGCGGTGGGGGTGGGGTGGTAGTGCTCTTCTTCTTCGGTGAAGGTTTTGATGGGGAGTTTGAGGTTGTGGGTGGTGTTGTCGGAGAAGGTGAGGGTCAGGGGGAGTTCGTCGCCTGGGGTGAGTTGGTGTTTCAGGGACATGAGCATGATGTGGTCGGCGCCGGGGGAGAGGTGGGTGTGGGAGCCGGCGGGGATGGTGATCCCGCCGGGTTTCTCGCGCATGACCGTCTTGCCGTCTTGCATCGCCATCTCGTGCAGCTGGACCATCCCGGCGACCGGAGATGTTGCCGACGTCAACTTCACGTCCTTGTCGCCGGGGTTCGTCAGCGACATGAACGCGGCCGTCATCGTGGTGTCCTTCGCCCCGGTCGTGGCCCGCACCCAAGCGTCCTCGACCAGGACACCGGGCGTCGTCGCCTGCGCAGCGGCAACCGGCTTCTCCTCCGCACCGCACGAAACCAGCAGGAACGGGGCCGCGAGCAACGCCACGGTCAGCAACTTCGTCTTCACGCAACGGCCAACGACCCTCACCCCGCCGGAGTTCCGCTCCGCAGCAGCCGGCACCGATAGGACGACCCGGCAAGGAAACAGCACCAGCAGGATGATCACCCGCTGCGCCAGCCCACCCCACTCGAACCGGCATCGACCCCGAGCCGCTCGGCGAGCCGTACGGCGACCAGCGTGCTCTGCAGGCCGTGCTCGAACGGCAGCCCGACCCCGAGATCCGTCGCCAGGGACAGCGCTGCGATCACTTCGGCAGTCCGGACACGGTCCCCCGGTGCTGCGCCTCCCACGGCTCGAATGTACGCCGCCCCGCGGCGCCGGGTCAGCTGACCGGCTGCTCCTCCTCGTCGGGCTGGACGAAGTCGGGGTCGCCGCCCTCGTCGCCCGAGCGCGCGCCGGCCTGGGCCAGATGGGAGACCGTCTCGAGCTCGGCGAGCACCGTCTGGTGCTGGTCGACGCAGAGCACGACCAGGTCGCCCGGGTTCGAGCGACCGAGCGCGTGCCGGACCGCGGTCAGCTCGTCCAGCTCGATGTCCACCTGGCGGCACCGGGCGCCGTTCGCCATCGCCGCCCGGACCCCGGAGGCCACCAGATCCGCGGACTCACCGCGCTTGCGACCGCGCAGCCGGGCGTCCTCGCGGACGACGACCACGTCGAAGTGCTGGGCCGCGACCTCGCCCAGCTCGCGGATGTCGTCGTCGCGCCGGTCGCCGGCGGTCGCGACCACACCGATCCGCGACGGCCGCCCGACCTCGGACGACGCGCTCAGGCTCTCGCCGAGCCGGTCCACGAAGTCGCCGAGCATCCGCATCGCCGGCGCGTTGTGGCAGTAGTCGACGATCACGCTGCGCCCGTCGACGTCGATCTCGTTCAGCCGGCCCGGCGACAGGTAGTACGACGTGTTGAACGTCCGCAGGCCCTGCCGGATGTCGTGCAGCGACGCCCCGGCCGCGAACGCCGCCGCGGCCGCTGCCAGCGCGTTCTGCACGTTCATCATCGCCCGCCCGCCGAACGTTGCCGGCAGCAAGTGAGTCCACGCGAGCTGCATCGACCGCCGCCCGTGCTTCACCACGATCATGTCGCCGAGGTCCGAGCGCTCCAGCACCACGGCCCGGCCGCCGCGCCGGCAGTGTCCCTCGATGTAGTCGCGGATCTCGCTGCCCTGCTCGGCCATGCTGAACCACACGACCTGCCCGGAGCACTTGCGCCGCATCTTCCGCACCAGCGGGTCGTCCGCGTTCAGTACGGCGTACCCCGTCCGCGGCACCGCCTCGACCAGCACCGCCTTCACGTCGGCGAGCTGCTCGAGCGTCTCGATCCCGCGCAGGCCGAGGTGGTCGGGCTGCACGTTCAGCACCACGGCCACGTCGTTCCGCTCGTACCCGAGGCCCTCCCGCAGGATCCCGCCGCGCGCGACCTCGAACACCGCGAAGTCGACCCGCGGGTTCTGCAGCACCATCCGCGCGGACTTCGGCCCGGACGCGTCCTGCCGGATCACCAGCCGCTCGTCGATCACGATGCCGTCCGTCGACGTCATGCCGACCTTGCGCCCGAGCCCCTTGAAGACGTGGCTGATCATCCGCGCCGTCGTGGTCTTCCCGTTCGTCCCGGTGACCGCGACGATCGGGATCCGCGACGTCGCGCCGGGCGGGAACAGCATGTCCACCACGGGTTTCGCGATGTACTGCGGTTCGCCCACGGTCGGGTTGGTGTGCATCCGGAACCCGGGCGCCGCGTTCACCTCGCAGATCGCGCCGCCGGTCTCGCGCACCGGCTGGGTGATGTCGGGGCAGATGAAGTCGATGCCGGCGATGTCCAGGCCGATCATCCGGGCCGCCTCCTCGGCGATCTCGACGTTCTCCGGGTGCGCCTCCCAGGTCCGGTCGATGGAGATCCCGCCGGTGGACATGTTGCCGGTGAGCGTCAGCTTCACCATCACGTCCTCGGGCGGTACGTCGTCCAGCTCGAAGCCCTGGTCGCGGACGAGTTGCCGGGCCGCGTTGTTGATCGTGATCCGGGTGAGGATCTTCTCGTGCCCGACACCGCGGCGAGGGTCGGCGTTGGTGATGTCGACCAGCTCGGCCACCGTGTGGACGCCGTCGCCGACCACGTGCGCGGGCACGCGTTCGGCGATCGCCTCCATCCGGCCGTTGATGATCAGGCAGCGGTAGTCCTTGCCGGTGACGAAGTTCTCCACGATCACGTATCCGCGCCGGGACTGCTCGGCCGCGATCGGGAACGCCTCCCGGACCGCGGCGGCGTCCGGCAGGTTGAGGCACACGCCGCGCCCGTGGTTGCCGTCCAGCGGCTTGCACACCACCGGGTAGCCGATCTTCTGCGCGACCGAGACCGCGTCCTCGACGGTCCGCACCGACTCCGAGCGCGGCACCGGCAGCCCCGCGGACGCGAGCAGCCGGGTGGTGAGGTCCTTGTCGCTGGCCACGTCGACCGCGATCGAACCGGTCTCGGACGTCATCGTGGCCCGGATCCGCTTCGCGTGCACGCCCTGCCCGAGCTGCACCAGACTGGCCTTGTTCAGCCGGATCCACGGGATGTCCCGGGACACCGCCTCGTCCACGATCGCCTGCGTGGACGGGCCGAACGCGGTCCGCTCGGCCTGCTTGATGAACTTCTCCAGCTCGGTCGTGAAGTCGAACGCCGGCTGTCCATCCTTCATCTGGGGCTGCACGAGGTTGTTCACGAACCGTACGGCGAGCTCACCCGCCGCGAGGCCCACGGACTCGTCGGCGTACGCGTAGGTGATGTTGTAGACGCCGGGCGTGCCCTTCACCTGCCGGGTCTTGCCGCGGCGCATGTCGTGGCCGGCCTCCTGCTGGAGCTGGAGCGCGACGTGCTCGGCGATGTGGCCGAGCCAGGTGCCTTCGTACAGCCGCTCGATGAAGCCGCCCTTGCGGCCGCGCGAGCAGTGGTGCTGGTCGAGCCGGGGGAGGTCGGCGAGCAGCCGCTCGGTGAAGCCGGGGATGGTGTTCGACGGGAACCGCTCCAGCGAGCCGAGGTCGACGACCAGGTGGATCGCGGGGTCGTAGCTCCAGACGTTCGGGCCGCGGTAGACGCGGGTCTCGATGATCTTGAGGTCGGGGGACGGGGTGCCGGTGGCGTCGGTCATGCGCAGGTGATCACTGTTCTGGTCGCGTGCGGTCGGGGAGCTCGGGGTCGGCGCCGGCCACCTGTGTTGATCTGTACAGGGGCTCGGTCGCCCCCGGTCTGGACTCCCCGGCAGCGGCCGGCCTGGTGGCCTTGGTACGGCGGCCCTCCCGCCGCTTGCGCTCCGCGTAGTACCTGGGCGAGACGCCCTCGGCCGCGATCTCCTTGGCCAGCTTGCGCAGGTCGGCCTCGGCCGCCGCCATCTCGGCGATCTCGGACGCCGGCGGCTGCGGGCCGTACGACAGCAGCACCCGGTTCTGCAGGTCGAACGTCGCCGTCGCCGGCAGCACGTGCAGGACCACGCCGGACGCGAGGATCGGCTCGGACCGCTTGGCGTTGTGGGCGTTCGACGTGATCCGGGTGCCGTCGAAGATCGTCACCGCGCCGCGGCCGACGACCTCCAGGTGGGTGCCGCGGACGACGGCCGCGGTGTCCTCGTCGACGCCGATGCCGAGCAGGCCGGGGGACTGCGCGACCAGCGACAGCAACCGGCCGTACCGGTTCCGCTGGGCGAAGTGCTGGTCGACGATCGCGCCCTGCACGAGACCGAGCCCGCCGGACAGCTGGCTCATCCGCTGCCGGGGCGTCGCGCCGGACCGGCCGAACGCGATCATGTGCTCCGCGAGGATGCTCGCACCGGCCGACGTACCGCCGACCGCGGCACCGCGCGCGTGCGCGGCCGTGACCGCGCGGCCGAACGCCGTACCGGTGACGACGCCCGCGAGCTTGAGCTGGTTGCCGCCGGTCATGAAGATCCCGGTCGCGTCGTGCAGCGGGGCGATGAAAGCCGGGTCGTCGGCGTCCTCGCGGTTCTCCGGCCGGACGCCGACCACGCTCTCGGCGCCCAGCGCGGCGAACAGCGCGCGGTACACGTCGACGATGTCCGGGCCGAGCGCGGACGCCGTGGGGACCACCACGATCCGCGCCCTGGACCCGCCCGCCGCCTCGACGAACTCCTGCAGCACCGTGCGCTTCTTCAGCTTGTCCTCGGCGCCGCCGATGGCGAACAGGGCCCCCGGCCCACCCTGCAGTTCTGACATAAGCCGAAGAATAGGTGCTAGATCCCTCAGTGACCGAACGTGAACCAGTTGAGGTTGACGAAGTCGGCCGGCTGGCCGCTCGTGAAGGTGAGGTAGACGTCGTGCACTCCAGTCACGGACGTCATGTTGGCGGGGACTGTGCGCCAGGACTGCCAGCCGCCGGTGTTCGCGATCGCGAAGCTGCCGATCGGTGGGTTGCTGCGGCTGTCCAGGCGTACTTCGACCAGTCCGCTGACACCGCCCGCCGCGCCGGACGCGACCCGCGCCACGAACTGCGTCGCCGCGGTGCTGCCGAAGTCGATCCCGCGGTACAGCGCCCAGTCACCGTTGCCGACCTGCATCAGGTTCTGGCCGCCGCCGGTGTCGGTCGTGGTCTCCAGGCCCATGCCCGACTGCTGCCCGAACGACTCCGCCTGCAGCGTGCTGTACGCCGACGTGCCGCCCGGCGGAGGTGTCGTCGGAGGCGTCGTACCGCCGCCCTTGGCGGACACCGCGACGTAGTCCACGATCATCGGCCGGTCCGGCACCGTCGAGGCACGCGGCGTCGGGCCGTTCAGCGCGTCCGGGAACGCGCCGCCGATCGCGACGTTCAGCAGCACGAAGTACCCCGCGTGCGAGGTCATGTTCGACCACGTGTCGGCCGGGAACTGGCTCTGGCTGAGCGAGTGGAACTGCTGCCCGTCGACGTACCAGCGCAACTGGTTCGGCGAGACCGAGGTGTCCCACTCGAAGCGGTAGGTGTGGAACGCGGACTGGCAGGTCGAGCCCGGGCACGCGCGGCTGGCGCCGAGGCCGGTGGTCTCGTTGCACGGGCCGCCCGGGTTCACGCCGCAGTGCAGCACGCCCCAGACCGAGTTGATCCCGTTGACGTTCTCCATGATGTCGAACTCGCCGATGCCCGGCCAGTTCCAGTAGTTTCCGCGGTACGGCGCGCCGAGCGCCCAGAACGCGGGCCAGTAGCCGAGCGCGGCGTCGCCGGTGACGTTCGGCATCTGGATCCGGCTCTCGATCGCGAGCACGCCGCCCGCGGGCGGTTTGAAGTCGGCGCGCTGGGTCTCGATCCGGGCCGACGTCCAGTTGCCGGCCGCGTCCCGACGCGGCGTGATCCGGAGGTTCCCGGTGCCGTCCAGGGACACGTTGTTCGGGCTGTTCGTGTAGTTCTGGATCTCGCCGGTGCCCCAGTTCGCGGGGCCGCCCGGGTAACCGTGGCCGGTGTCGATGATCCAGTTCGCGCCCGACGGCAGACTGCCGCCGGGCCCGTCGAAGTCGTCGCTCCACACCGTCGTCCACCCGGCGGGCGGCGGTGGGACGTTGGCCTGGGCCGCGACGCCGACCGAAACGACGGCGAGCAGCGGGACGAGTAGGCCGAGAGCAAGGGGGCGGATGCGCATGGCGACCTCCTGGGGCGGTGTTGAGGTCAATGGGAGCGCTCTCACGGCGGCGTGTCAACAGCTCGCGACGCACCGCGGCGGGTCAGAGCGACGTGCGATAGACCGTCGTACTGCGGCGCACCGACATCCCGAGGCGCTGGTACATCGCCAGCGCGCCCGTCCCGGAGTGCGTCCAGAGCGTCAGCGTCTGCTTGCCCCGCCGTCCCGCACCCAGCGCCGCGTAGGTGAGCAGCGCCCGGGCGAGACCGCGGCCCCGCTGGTCCCGCCGTACGGCGACCTGGTCGACGTACCCGTCAGGGGAGTCCGGGAGGTCGAGGCTGATCACGGCGCCGACGATCTCGTCACCCGCGACCGCGACGGGCGACAGTTCGGGGTCGAAGCTGGAGCGCTCGATGCTCGTGCCGGCCCACTCCTCGTACCCGTGCCGCCGCGGCTGCCACTCGTCGAACGCGTCCTGCACCACCTGATGCACCGCCCGCGCGTCCTCCGGCGCGAACGGCCGCAGCGTGACGCCATCGGGCAGGACCGGCGCGTCGCCGGTGACAGGTCGCTCGAGCAACCAGTTGGTCGCGAGGACGTCGTACCCGCGGGAGCGGAGCAGCGCGGTCCCGGCCTCGTCCGCGTCGTCGACGGTCTGCGCGAGCCAGTCGCTGTCGTGCTCGCGGGCGCGCTCCTCGGCCCAGTCGAGCAGCTGCGTCCCCAGACCGCGACCGACGTACGACGGATGGACGTCGATCTGCGCGCGCCGCCCGCCGTGGACCCAGGCCCAGGCGGCGAGGTCGCCGTTCGTCGCCTCGATCACCCGGGTGTCGAGGTCGAGCGTGATCAGCGGCCGCCGCAGGTCGGCCGCCACCGCACCCGCGGCCGTCTGCACCTGGCCGTGCCAGAGCTGCTCGGCCGCGGCGATCAGCTGCTGGATCGCGGGCGCGTCGTCGAGGGTGGCGGGGCGGGTCGTGAAGTCCATGCAGCAGATCCTGCCGCATGGCAACGATCAGGTCGGTGTGTCGGCGTCGGCGGCCTCGACCTCTTCGCGGGTGATGCCGAGCAGGTAGAGGATCGTGTCGAGGTACGGCACGCTCAGGTGGGTGTCGGCGGCCGCGCGGACGACCGGCTTCGCGTTGAACGCGACGCCCAGCCCGGCGGCGGCGAGCATGTCGAGGTCGTTGGCGCCGTCGCCGATCGCGACCGTCTGGGTCAGCGGCGTGCCGGAACGCTCGGCGAACCGGCGCAGCGCGGTCGCCTTGCCGGGCCGGTCGACGATGTCGCCGACGACGCGGCCGGTGAGCTTGCCGTCGACGATCTCGAGCTCGTTCGCCATCGCGTAGTCGATGCCGAGCTCGGCGGCCAGCTTGTCGGTGATCTGGCTGAACCCGCCGCTGACGATCGCGAACTGGTAGCCGAGCCGCTTCAGCGTCCGGACCAGCGTGCGCGCACCGGGCGCCAGCTCGATCGCGGCGTACACCTCGTCGAGGGTGCTCGCCGGCAGTCCCTCCAGCGCCGCGACCCGGTGCCGCAGCGACTCGGCGAACTCCAGCTCGCCGCGCATCGCCTGCTCCGTGACGGCGGCGACCTCGGCCAGCCGGCCGGCGTGCCCGGCGAGCATCTCGATGACCTCGCCCTGGATCAGCGTCGAGTCGACGTCCATCACGATCAGCCGCTTGGCCCGCCGGTACAGCCCGCCGTCCTGTACGGCGATGTCGAGGCCCTGCCGGACGCCTTCCTGCGCGAGGACGGTCCGCAGCGCCTCGGGCTCGGCGCCGGAGACGGCGAACTCCATCGCGGTCACCGGGTACCGGGCCATCCGGCTGATCCGGTCGATGTTCGCGCCGGTGTCGGCGATCCGGCCCGCGATCGCGGCCAGTCCGGCGGCGGACAGCGGGTGCCCGATCACGGTGACCTGGCTGCGGCCCTTGCGTCGCGGCTCGTTGTCGCCGACACCCTTCTTCACCGAGATGTCGACGTCGAGGACGTTCGCGAGCGCCTTGAGCTCTTCCTTCAGGGCCTTGTGGTCCCGGGGCGCCGAGAGCAGTACGCCGAGCACCAGGCGGCCGCGCAGTACGACCTGCTCGGCGTCGATCACCTCGAGCCCGCGGGTCGCGAGCGTGGACAGCACCGCGGACGTCAGCCCCGGCCGGTCGGTGCCCGTCAACGTCACCAGCACCGTCGGCCGCTCAGCCGCCGCTCTCTCAACCTCACCGAGCTCAGTCATCGCACCCAAACGCTACCCAACCCCTTCGCCCGCCGCCCCGCCGCGCCCAGGATCCGGCCACCTTGTGCGCCCACCAACCGTTTCGCGGCGCTGGAAATGGTTGGTGCGTGCACAAAGTCGCCGCGGACGCGCGGACGCGCGGACGCGCGGGTGCGGGGTGTGAGTGTGGGGTGGTGTGGGCGGCGCGGGGGTTAGGTGAGGGGTGGGGCGCAGGCGGCGACCAGGGCTCGGCGGGCTGCGGCCGCCAGGCCGAGGAGCGCGCGCCGGCGGGCGTCGGCCTCGGCGCCGGTGACCGCCGCACCGTCGTCCTCGAGCGCCGCGTCCGCGATCGCCAGACAGCGCCGGGCCGTCGCCGCCGTCTTGACCGCGCGGGGCTCGTACCCGGGCGCGAGGTCGTCGCCGCGGCCCTGCCCGATCTTGCGGATGTCGATCAGCGCGTCCGCGACCTCCGGCTTCCAGCGCGCGACGTCGAGTGCGGCGAGCGACTCAGCCGCCTCGATCAGCGCCATCCGCAGACCACGGTCGGCCTCGCCGAAGTCGGCCGGCAGCGGACTCGCCGCCGGCAACACGGTCCACTGCACAGCCGGACCGACGTACGACGGGACGAGCCCGACCTCCGGCCCCGTGAGGACGACGGCCTCGCCGGTCTCCAGCGCCGCCTCGTTGAACGCCGGGGGACCGGCCAGGCCGATCGGGTCACCCGGGACGGGCAGGGCGAGATGGGCCTGCTTGGTGCCCGCCGCGCGCAGCAGGTTCAGGGCGACCGGCAGTGTGGCCGGCTCGGGATGACCGGCGAGCCCCGCGACGTGATGACCGACGTCGTCACCGAGGATCTTCAGCGCGGCGGTGTCGGGATCGCAGGCGCCGGTGAGCATCGCGTTCGTCCAGACCGTGAACCGGACCGAGGCGGAGGTGGTCAGCACGCCCGCCAGTCTCTCAGAGGGCGTCCGACAACTCTCACCACCCGGCGACACGGCGCGGACGGCGACCCCTTAGGTTTTGGTGCATGACTGCAGTGGTGGAGCTGGCCGGGGTGACCATCGTCCGCAACGACGCGCGGCTGCTCGACGGGATCGACTGGACGATCGACGAGGCCGACCGCTGGGTGGTGATCGGCCCGAACGGCGCCGGCAAGACCACGCTGCTGCAGATCCTCGCCGCCCAGCTGCACCCGACGTCCGGCGTCGCCGGGCTGCTCGGCGAGGTGCTCGGCGCGGTCGACGTCTTCGAGCTGCGGCCGCGGATCGGCCTCACCAGCGCCGCGCTCGCCGACCGGCTGCCGCGCGGTGAGCGGGTGTCCGACGTCGTGGTGTCGGCGTCGTACGCCGTCCTCGGCCGCTGGATCGAGGAGTACGACGAGCTCGACCACGAGCGGGCCGGCGCGCTGCTGGCCGAGCTCGGCATCGCGCACCTGGCGGACCGGACGTTCGGCACCCTGTCGGAGGGTGAGCGCAAGCGGGTGCAGATCGCCCGGGCGCTGATGACGGACCCCGAGCTGATGCTGATGGACGAGCCCGCGGCCGGTCTCGACCTGACCGGGCGCGAGCAGCTGGTGCGCTCGCTCAGCTCGATCGCGACCGCGGTCGGGGCCCCGGCGATGGTGCTCGTCACCCACCACGTCGAAGAGGTTCCGCCCGGCTTCACGCACGCTCTGCTGCTCAAGCAAGGCCGGATCGTCGCCGCCGGCCCGATGGACGAGGCGCTCACCGCCGAGAACCTCAGCGAGACCTTCGACCTGGCCCTCACCCTCAAGCAGGAGGACGGCCGCTACACCGCCCGCGCCCTCTGACCCGGATCCCGCGGCCGGTGGGACGCGTCCAACACCTGCTGTGGAGCCCCCGACGTGGATAGGCTTGGCGAATGATGGATTGGCTGCGGGACAACATCTGGGCGGCGTGGCTGACGATCGCCGCCGTCCTCGGTCTGGCGGAGTTGGCGTCGCTCGACTTCACGCTGCTGATGCTGGCCGCCGGCGCGCTCACCGCCGCCGGGGTGGCGGCGTTCTTCCCGGGGCTGCTGTGGCTGCAGATCATCGTGGGGCTGATCGCCGCGGGCGCGATGCTGGGCGCGATCCGGCCGATGATCGTGCGCAAGATCCATCACGGCCAGGAACTGAAGACCGGTTCCGCGCACGTGATCGGGCGCACCGGCACCGTGGTGAAGGAGATCCACCCCGACGGCGGCGGCTCGGTCCGGCTCGGCGGCGACCTGTGGACCGCGCGGCCGTTCGACGAGGTGTCGACGATCGCGCCCGGGACCCGCGTCGAGGTGATGTCGATCGACGGCGCGACCGCGGTGGTCTACCCGGTCGGCGACCCGCTGCACCAGCAGCTCGGCACCAACGAGCCGCCCAAGCAGGATCCGCAGCAGGACCCGCCCCAGGCGTAGCGTCCGGTGGTCCCGCCGGCGCAGTACTGTCGGTGCTGAGGACGGCGGCGGCGTCGCTGCGTGCTCAGGTACCCGGCGCGCCGGGGAACCGGTACGCCGGATGGCCCGTCGATAGGAAAGACTGTCCGTCCTGAGGGCAATGCCGAGTGGAGGGTCGAAGTGACCGCGTTCCTTGTGGTGCTGGCACTGGTCGCCTTGCTGGTGATCGTGACACTGATCAAGTCCGTCCGGGTCGTGCAGCAGCAGACCGTCGGGATCGTCGAACGGTTCGGCAAGTTCAAGACCGGCCTGCAGCCGGGCCTGAACCTGCTGACGCCCTTCGTCGACAAGGTCCGCTACACGATCGACATGCGCGAGCAGGTCGTCGCGTTCCCGCCGCAGGGCGTCATCACCGAGGACAACCTGATGGTGTCGATCGACTCCGTCATTTACTTCCAGGTGAACGACCCGGTGCGCGCGACGTACGAGATCTCCAACTACATCCAGGCGATCGAGCAGCTGACCATGACGACGCTGCGGAACATCATCGGCGGCATGGACCTGGAGCAGACGCTGACCTCGCGCGAGGAGATCAACGAGAAGCTCCGGTACGTGCTGGACGAGGCGACCGGCAAGTGGGGCATCCGGGTGAACCGGGTCGAGCTGCGCTCGATCGACCCGCCGCCGTCGATCCAGGACTCGATGGAGAAGCAGATGCGCGCCGACCGCGACAAGCGCGCCGCGATCCTCACCGCGGAAGGTATGCGGCAGTCGGCGGTCCTGTCGGCCGAGGGCCAGAAGCAGTCCGCGATCCTCACCGCCCAGGGTGACAAGGAGTCCCGGATCCTGCGGGCGCAGGCCGAGCGCGAGGCCCGGATCCTGAAGGCGCAGGGTGAGGCGCAGGCCATCACCACCGTCTTCAACGCGATCCACGCGGGCAAGCCGGACCAGGGTCTGCTGGCCTACCAGTACCTGCAGATGCTGCCGTCGATCGCGCAGGGCGACGCGAACAAGCTGTGGATCGTGCCGAGCGAGATCGGCGACGCGCTCAAGGGTCTCGGCAGCGCGGTCGGCCAGGTGGCCGGTATCCCGCAGAAGGCCGAGGGGCAGTGGGAGGCGCCGGAGCTCGCCGACGGTGAGGTGCCGGCGATCGACACCGGCGCCGAGGTGAGTACGCCGGACGCCGCCGTGGCCGAGGCCGACAACGCGGTCGCCGAGGCGATCGCGGCCGCGCAGAACGCGGCCGTCAGCAGCCGCAGCCAGGCCGCGCCGAGCACACCGTCGGTCCCGCCGCCGGCCCCGGGCCCCGCACCGAGCCAGGAGCCGCCGGCGCAGGAGCCGCCGCAGCGCTGACGACAGCACCAGCACGACAGCACCAGCACGAGAGCCCTTCCGGAGTCGTTCCGGGAGGGCTCTTGACTGTTCAACCGCCGGACAGTTCTGCGGCGAACTGGGCGGCTGCGTAGAGTCGGGCAGCGATGACATGGTTCGAGGCGGTGTTCGTCCTGCTGGCGGGGATGGGCGCGGGAACGATCAACGCCGTGGTGGGGTCGGGCACGCTGCTCACCTTCCCCGCGTTGCTTGCCGTCGGCATCCCACCGGTGCTGGCGAACGTCAGCAACACGGTCGGCCTCGCGCCCGGTACGGCGGCCGGCGCGATCGGCTACCGGCGCGAGCTCGAAGGACAGCGCGGGCGGATGCTCCGGCTGGTCCCGGCGTCGCTGGCCGGCGGCATCGTCGGGGGAGTACTGCTGCTCACGCTGCCCGACTCCGCGTTCCACGCGGTCGTACCGGTGCTGATCCTGCTCGGCTGTCTGCTGGTCGCGTTCCAGCCGTGGTTGTCGCGCTGGATCAGTGTCCCGGCGCACCAGCACCGCGGCGCCTGGTGGGTGATCCCGGCCGTCTTCGCGACCGGGGTGTACGGCGGGTACTTCGGCGCCGCGCAAGGCGTGCTGCTGATGGCGATCCTGGGCCTCGGGCTGGACGCGAACCTGCAGCGGATGAACGGCCTGAAGAACGTGCTCGCGACGGTGGTGAACAGCGTCGCCGCCATCCTGTTCGTGATCGTCTCCGACGTGGACTGGCTGGCCGCGGCGCTGATCGCGGGCGGGTCGACGATCGGCGGTTTCCTCGGCGCCCGCTACGGCCGCCGGCTGCCGCCGATCGCGCTGCGCGCGCTGATCGTCTGCATCGGCATCCTCGCCATCGTCACGATGGTGTTCTGACCTGCAAGCCGGCCAGTAACAGGTCGAGCCCGTAGTCGAACTGCTCGTCGCCACCGGTCGTCCGGGCGAGCTCGGGCGCCAGCTCCACCACCGACGGGAACTCCCGCGCCGACAGTGACTCCATCGTGGCCCGCAGCCGCCGCCACGCCTCGGGATCGCGGCGCTCCGCGGCCATCTGGATCTCCCACGACGTTGCCCCGAGCACGTACGTGAACAACGTCGTGTGGGTCCGCGCCGCCGCCTCCGGGCCGAACCCCGCGGACCGCAGGACGCCGAGCAGGCCCTCGGCCACCCGCGCCGTCTCGTGCCCGCTCAGCGGCCGCCCCGCGAGTAGTTGCGCCAGGCAAGGATGCTGCAGCATCAGCAGCCGCAGCGAGCGGCACACCGACCGCACCTGGTCCGGCCACGACGCATCGGCGGGTACGTCGGGCAGCAACGACATCAGGTGATCGCGGACGGCGTCGTACAGCTCGTCCTTGTTCCGGAAGTAGGTGTAGAGAGCCATCGGGCCGACGCCGAGCTCGGCGGCCACGCCGCGCAGGCTGAACGCGTCGGTGCCCTTCGCCTCCATCAACCCGAGCGCGGTGCGCACGATCAGGTCGGCGCTCAAGGTGTTCCGCGGCGTCCGCGCCATGTGACCCAGCTCCCTCCTCAGCGACTACAGCGTTCCTAACGTACAGTGTATAGTACGGTGTATGCGAGCCATTCAGATCACCGAGTTCGGCGGGCCCGAGGTGCTCGCGGTCAGCGACGTCCCGGAGCCGGTGGCCGGCGACGGGCAGGTCCTGATCGCGGTCGACCGGGCGGGCATCAACTACGCGGACACCCACCAGGTCGAGAACAGCTACCTCTCGAAGACCGAGCTTCCGCTGATCCCCGGCGGCGAGGTGGTCGGGCGCACGCAGGACGGCCGCCGCGTGGTCGCGCTCGTCGGTTCCGGCGGGTACGCCGAGCAGGCCGTGGCGCACGCGCCGTACGTCTGGGACGTTCCCGAAGGGGTCACCGACGGGCAGGCGCTCGCGCTCGTCCTGCAGGGCACCACGGCGTGGCACCTGCTCAAGACCTCCACGCACCTGCAGCCGGGGGAGTCCGTCCTCGTGCACGCCGGTGCGGGTGGTGTCGGTTCGCTCGCCGTGCAGCTCGCGAAGCTCTGGGGTGCCGGCCGCGTGATCGCGACCGCCTCGACCGAGGAGAAGCGCAAGCAGGTCCTCGAGCTCGGCGCGGACAGTGCAATTGATGGGGCAGCGATCGACGGTACGCCGGAAGGCCTGAAGGACCGGATCCTCGAGGCGAACGGCGGCCACCGTGTCGACGTCGTGCTCGAGATGGTCGGCGGCCCGACGTTCGACGAGTCGTTCGCCGCGCTGGCCCGCTTCGGTCGGCTGGTCACGTTCGGCGCCGCGTCCCGGCAGGCGGCCGCGGCGCTCGACCCGGGCCGGTTGATGAAGGGCTCCAAGACCGTCGCCGGCTTCTGGCTGGCCGACTGCTTCGCGCAGCCGCAGTTGCTCGGCGGCCCGCTGGCCGAGCTGTTCGACCTGACCGCGAACGGCAAGCTGCACCCGGTCGTCGGCGGCGAGTACGCGCTGTCCGACGCCGCCACCGCCCACCAGGACATGCGAGCCCGCCGGACCGTCGGCAAGCTCCTGCTCGATCCCACTCGCTGAGGAGAGAAGAACAGCTATGACGATCGCTGTCGAGAAGGTTCTGTACACCGCCCGCGCCACCGCGAACGGCGGCCGGGACGGCAAGGTCGCGACCGACGACGGCAAGCTCGACGTCGTGGTCGTGCCGCCGGCCGAGATGGGTGGCAGCGGCAACGGCACCAACCCGGAGCAGCTGTTCGCGGCCGGTTACGCGGCCTGCTTCCACAGTGCGCTGAAGGTCGTCGCGCGCCGGGAGCGTCAGGATGTCGAGGGCTCGACCGTCACCGCCGAGGTCGGCATCGGCGCGATCAACGGCGGCGCCGGCTACGGTCTCGAGGTCGCGCTCGTGGTCAGCCTGCCGGGCATCGAGGACCGTGCGGTCGCCGAGGACCTGGTCGCCAAGGCGCACCAGGTCTGCCCGTACTCGAACGCCACCCGCGGCAACATCAAGGTCGACCTCAAGGTCGCCTGACGCACTACATCCGGCCGAGGGCGTCCTTGAGGATGCCCTCGGCCGTGGACACCGGGTCCGCCGCGATCGTCAGCCCCTCCATGATCGCGACGTACTCGTCGACCTCCTCGATCTTGTCCAGGTACAGCGCGCTGGACGCGTGCTCGATGTAGACGACGTCCGGCAGGTCGCTGTCCGCGAACCGCAGCAGGCTGAACGAACCGCCCGCGCCGGGATAGCCGACGCTGGTGAACGGCATCACCTGCAGCGTGATGTTCGGCCGCTGCGACCACTCCATCAGGTGCTCGATCTGTGCCCGCATCACGGCCCGGCCGCCGACCGGCCGGTACAGCACCGACTCGTCGATGACCACCCAGAGCTTCACCGGGTTCGGCCGGGTGAGGATCTGCTGCCGGGTCACCCGGAGCGCGACCCGCTGGTCGACCTCCGGCTCCGGCAGGAACGACTTCCCGAGCTGTACGACGGACCGCGCGTACTCCTCGGTCTGCAGCAGGCCGGGGACGAACATCACCTCGTACGTGCGGATCAGCGTCGCGGCCAGCTCGAGGCCGACGTAGTTCGCGAACCAGGCCGGCAGCACGTCGCCGTACCGCGACCACCAGCCGGGGTTGTTCGCGGCCCGGGCCAGCTCCATCAGCCGGACGCGCTCGTCCTCGTCGCCCATCCCGTACAGCTCGAGCAGGTCGCTGACGTCGCGCTCCTTGAACCCGACCCGGCCGAGCTCCATCCGGCTGACCTTGGACTCCGAGGCCCGGATCTGCCAGCCCGCGTCGGCGCGACTGAACCCGGCGGATTCGCGCATCCGCCGCAACTGCCCGCCGAGCATGATGCGAAGTGCGGTGGGACCGCCCTCGCCGCCGCTCGTCGCCGCCTGCTCACTCACCCTGACCCACGCCCAGCCACGCACCCATTTCAGCGGGTGATGTTACCGCCTGTCCACAGGTATCGGCCGATCGGTCGTCCGCGCACCGGAATCCCGCGCGAGCTGCCTGACGAGGAAGCGAGCGTCGCGGTCCACGCCCTGGATGCTCGCGGACGCGATCGCGTACTGGAAATCGAGCCCGACGAAGCCCAGCCCGGGAACGTCCGTCGACACCCCGCGCTCGTGCCGCGGCCGGCCGTCGGCGTCGAAGACCGGCAGGTCGATCCAGCCGTGGTCCGGATCCGAGCCGGTGCACCAGACCACCGTCGTCACGTCCTCTAAGACGTCGCCGTCAGCTGTCACCGGCCGGCCGTCGCGCACGCCGGCGATCC
Organism: Kribbella sp. HUAS MG21; assembly: GCF_040254265.1. GTDB lineage: Bacteria > Actinomycetota > Actinomycetes > Propionibacteriales > Kribbellaceae > Kribbella. The sequence continues at coordinate 7,310,155 of NZ_CP158165.1, read as the reverse complement.
GGCCGATCCGTTCGATCCCGGCGGCCTCGAGGTGCTCGAGCTTGTTGCGGGTCAGCGGCAGCCCGTTCACCAGCGCGTTCGCGATCGCCTTGCGGCCCATCGGCGTCCGGCGGGTGAAGACGTACTTGAACAGGAACATCACCACCGGCGTGAACAGGTGCCCGATCGTCGAGTCGATGTCGACCGGGACCTGACCCGGGTGCCGGCCGGCCAGCAGCGTGCGGTGCGTCTTGACGGCTTCGAGGGCGATGTCGGTACCGGAGTTGGCCGCACCAACGACCAGCACGGTGCCGTCCGCGAGCTGCGCCGGGTTCCGGTAGTCGAGCGAGTGCAGTTGCCGGATCGACGGATCCAGCTCGCCGGCGAACGCCGGCCACCGCGGCGTGCTGTGCATCCCGGCGGCGACCACGACCCGGTCGGCCCGCCAGTCGCCCGCGGTCGTCTCCACCAGGAACCCGTCGTCGTCCCGCGACAACCGCGTCACTCGTACGCCGGTCCGCACCGGCAGTTGGTGATGTACGACGTACCGCTCGAGGTAGTCCGCCATCTCGTCGCGCGTCGGGCAGTCGCGCGTGCCGATCCGGAGCCCCGGCAGGCTCGCATACCGCGGCAGGCTGAACAGCCGCAACGAGTCGTACCGCTGCCGCCAGCAGTCGCCGACCCGCTCGTTGGCCTCGAGAATGACGAAGTCGTCCCGCAGGTAATACCCCGCCGCCAGCCCGGCCTGCCCCGCCCCGATCACTACAGTCCCGACCCTGTTCATAGCCCCAAGCTAAGCGGCTGCCGGTCGCGCGACATCAGCCGATCACGCCATCTTCGGTCGGGTCGGTTGGTCATTTCTGTGTATTGACGCCGTGCTGCAGCGCCCACGCGGTGGCCGCCGACCGGCTGGACACGTTCAGCTTCGCGAAGATGTTGCTGACGTGCCGCGCCACCGTCCGCTCGCTGAGGAACAGTTCGTTGGCGATCGCGCGATTGGTGGCCCCGGTCGCGAGCACCCGCAGTACGTCGAGCTCCCGGGGCGACAGGCCCGTGCCGTCGAAGGGCTGGGCGAGTTGGTCCAGCGCGGTCAGCTGCTCGATCGCACCCAGGCGTTCGAAGACGGACCGCGCGCCATCGAGCTCCATCTGCTCGGCGTCGACGTCCCCGAGCGCCCGGCACGCCTGCGCGACCAGCACGCGGGTCTGCGCGCCCTCGAACGGCATCTCCAGCCGCTGCCACAACGTCCACGCCCGCCGCAACAGCGGGATCGCGCCCTGTGGATCACCGCACGCGATCCGCACCGCACCCTCGCAGTACGCCGCGAGCGCCTGCAGGTACGGCGAGTCCGCGCGCGCCAGGTCGTGCAGCTCGGCGGCCGCCTTCCGCGCGGTCTCGCGGTCGGCCGTGTCGAGCGCGATCGAGACCCGCGCCGCCAGCAGCAGCGGGCGGTTGGCGGCGAGCCGGTCCTCGGCCAGCGCGCGTTCGAGCCCGGCGACGGCGGCGCCGACCTGGCCCTGGTACGCGCGCAACAGCGCGAGACCGGGCTGGACGTCGGTCCCATCCGCGGCCGCGGCGACGTACGCACGTTCCGCTTCGTCGTACCGGCCGCGCTGCCGCTCGACCTCCGCGAGCCGGTACCACGCCGAGCCGACGGCGCCCGCGGTCAGCCTGCGGCAGGCGTCCGCGGCCGCCTCCGCGGCGTCGGACCAGGCGCCGCGGAACTGCAGGATCTGCGCGCGGTGCACCAGGCACGTACCGCGGTACGGCACGAGGCCGGTCTGCTGGTCGCACCAGCCGGTCAACGCCTGCGTCCATTCCTGCGCGCGACGGATGTCGTACTGGTCGAGGCAGCGGGCGATCACCGAGCAGTAGGCCATGCCGGCGACCTCGGGGCCGACCTCGCTCGCGGTCACGTGCACCATCGCCTCGTCCAGCGCCTTCAAGGCCTCGGCGCCGCGGCCGAGCATCGCGAGGCAGTTGCCCCGGCCGAGCGCGGCCAGCACGATCGCGTCCGGCTCGGTCGCCCAGCGAAGGTTCTGTTCGAAGAGCGGGAGGGCCGCGGCCGGGTCGCCGGAGTTCATCGTCAACGCCGCGTCGGCCATCGCGAGCAGCCCGGCGAGCTGCGGCTGCTCGGGTGGCACGAGGCGCTCGATCCGCGCCTGCCAGCCGGCGGCCCGGGCCAGCTCACCGCGGGTCTGCAGGTGGAACCCGAGCCAGAAGCCGCTGCGGATCGCGGCCGGCACGTCGCCCGCGGCGAGATGCGCCTCATACGCGCGCTCGCGGTGCGCCGCCACCTCGTCGTCGTGACCGAGGACGAAGGCGGCGACCGCGAGCCGGTCGAGGTCCCCGGGCGGCAGCGGGGCGCGCCGGTCGGCCGCCGTCAGCTCGGCGTACTCGGCGGGCCAGTCGTGCTGCTCCATCCCGTGCTGCTGCCGCTCAGTGCTGGGCGAGTTCCAGCACGGTTGCCGTCGGCAACTTGGCGAGCTCGGTGCCGTCGATCAGCAGCTTCGAGCCGCGGATGCCGCTGCCGATCACCACCGGTCCGGCCTGGACGACGGCCTCGTCGACCAGCACCGGCCAGTCCGCGGGCAGCCCGACCGGCGTGATCCCGCCGTACTCCATGCCGGTCGTGCCGACCGCGTCGTCCTGCGCCGCGAACGAGATCTTCCGGACGCCGAGGTGCTTGCGGACCACGCCGTTCACGTCGGCCCGGTCGGTGGCCAGCACCAGCACCGCGGCGTACGACTCCTCGCCGGCGCGCTTGCCGAGCACGACCACACAGTTCGCCGAGGCGGCCAGCGGTACGTCGTACTCCGCGCAGAACGCCGCGGTGTCCGCGAGCTCGGCGTCGATCGGGGCGGCGTACGCCGGGAGGTCGCCGAGCGCGTCTCGCACCGGCGCGGCGAGCAGCTCCGGGACGTCGGCCGCGGGCTGCCACTCCAGCTTGCCCAGCACCGGCCCGGTCATTCGGCACTCCTGTTGGTCAGGTCGGCGTACTCGGGGTGCTCCTCGAGGAAGTCCTGGTAGAACGGGCAGGCAGGCTTCACCCGGAGCCCGAGGGCGCGCGCGTCGTCGAGGGACTTCGTCGCGATCGTGCCGGCCACCCCGCGGCCGCGGTACTCCGGCAGCGTCTCGGCGTGCAGGAAGCTGATGACGCCCGGGTGCAGCTTGTAGTCGACGAAGCCCATCAGCGTCCCCTCGGCGTCGTGCGCCTCGTACCGGCTGCGCTCCTTGGCGTCCACCACGGTGATCTCGTTCTCCATGCCCGCCACTGTAACCAGCGGCGCGAACCCTAGGATGACCGCGTGGGTTCGCTGCTGATCGCCGGTACGACGTCCGACGCCGGGAAGACGACGGTCGTCACCGGGTTGTGCCGGTGGCTGGCGCGGCAGGGCGTGCGGGTCGCGCCGTATAAGGCGCAGAACATGTCGAACAACTCGATGGTCTGCGCCGACGGCACCGAGATCGGGCGCGCGCAGTGGATCCAGGCCGTCGCGGCCGGCGCCGAGCCCGAGGCCGCGATGAACCCGGTGCTGCTCAAGCCGGGCAGCGACCGGCGCAGTCACGTCGTGCTGATGGGGGAGCCGTGGGGCGAGCTGTCCGCGCGCGGCTTCCTCACCGAGCGCGCCGAGCTCGCGAAGGCGGCGTTCGCGGCGTACGACGATCTCGCGTCGCGGTACGACGTGGTGATCAGCGAGGGCGCGGGCAGCCCAGCAGAGATCAACCTGCGGCAGTCCGACTACGTGAACATGGGACTCGCGCAGCACACGAAGGCGCCGGTCGTGGTGGTCGGCGACATCGACCGCGGGGGAGTGTTCGCCTCGATGTTCGGCACGGTCGCGCTGCTCGACGCGGCCGACCAGGCCCTGATCAGCGGGTTCCTGGTGAACAAGTTCCGCGGCGACGTGTCGCTGTTGCGGCCGGGCATCGACATGCTGACGTCCGTGACGGGCCGGCCGACGTACGGCGTCCTGCCGTGGCTGCCCGAGCTCTGGCTGGACTCCGAGGACGCGCTCGACATCCCGGCCCGCCGGACCTCGCCGGGCGACCTGCTGACGATCGCGGTCGTGCGGTTCCCGCGGATCAGCAACTTCACCGACCTGGACGCGCTCGCCGTGGAGCCGACCAACAGCGTGTTCTTCACCACCAGTCCGGGGGAGGTCCGGGACGCGGACCTGGTCGTCCTGCCGGGGTCCCGCGCGACGGTGTCCGACCTGGCCTGGCTCCGCGAGAACGGCCTCGCCGACGCGATCGCGGCCCGCGTCGCCGAACGCCGTCCAGTGCTGGGAATTTGTGGTGGGTACCAGGCTCTCGGATCATCCGTCTCCGATCCGCACGGGGTGGAGACCGGTGGTGATCACCCCGGACTGGGGTTGTTGCCGGTCACAACCGTGTTCAGCCGGGAGAAGGTGCTCCGGCGGCCGGCGCGCACGGCGTACGAGATCCACCACGGTGTAGTCGACGTGATCGGTGACGCCGAGGAGTTCCCCGGCGGCTGTCGCAGCGGCAACACCTGGGGCACGATCTGGCACGGTCTCCTGGACGACGACGCCGCCCGCCATGCCTTCCTGCGCGAGGTGGCAGCGCTGACCGGCAAGCCGGCGCCTGACGGTTCGGTCTCGTTCGCCGGGCTGCGCGAGGCCCGGCTGGACCGCCTGGCCGACATGATCGACGAACACGCCGACACCTCGGCCCTGCTGCACCTGATCGAGAACGGCGCACCAGCCGTCCCCTTCGTCCCACCGGGAGCACCATGAAGACCGTGCTGCAGGACTACCTCCAGGACACCCGGGCGCTGCTGCTCGCGAAGCTGGACGGGCTGAGCGAGTACGACCGGCGCCGGCCGCTCGTGCCGTCCGGTACGAACCTGCTCGGGCTGGTGAAGCACCTGGTCGGGATCGAGTACGTGTACCTCGGGACCAGTGTCGGCCGGCCGCCGGCGGAGCCGCTGCCGTGGGAGGCCGACGGATCGGTGTGGGAGGGCGCCGACATGTGGGCCAAGCCGACCGAGTCGACGGAGTACATTACCGGCCTCTACCGCGAGGCCTGTGCGCACAGCGACCGGTCGATCGCCGAGCTCGACCTCGACCACCCCGCCGAGGTCCCGCACTGGGCCGAGGGGAAGCGCGCGACGACGTTCGGCGCCTTGCTGGTCCGGGTCGTCGACGAGACCGCCCACCACGCCGGCCACGCGGACATCGTCCGCGAACTCATCGACGGCCAGGGCGGCCGGGACGCGGACGCCCTCGACGAGGCCGGCTGGACGGAGTACTACACGACGATCCAGCGGGCCGCGGAGACGTTCCTGTCAGACTGAGGCCGTGGATGACTTCGAGCGTCTCCGCGGGCGGCTGTTCGGGATCGCCTACCGGATGACGGGGACGGCGACCGACGCCGAGGAGGTCCTGCAGGACGCGTGGCTGCGCTGGCAGGACGCCGACCGGACGACGGTCCGCGACCCGGACGCGTACCTCGCGAAGATCGTCACCAACCTCGCGATCAAGCAGCTCACGTCGGCGCGGGCCAGGCGGGAGCTGTACGTCGGCCAGTGGATGCCGGAGCCGGTGCTGACCGGGCGGGCCGAGTTCGACGCGCTCGGGCCGCTGGAGGTCGTCGCGGAGCGGGAGTCGGTGTCGTTCGCGTTGCTGCTCCTGCTCGAACGGCTCACGCCGGCCGAGCGAGCGGCGTACGTGCTGCACGAGGCGTTCGCGTACGGGTACCGCGAGGTGGCCGAGCTGATCGGGACCTCGGAGGCGAACGCGCGGCAGCTGGGGTCCCGGGCGAGCAAGAAGCTGGCCGCCGAGGCGCCGAACGAGCAGCCGGTCGACCGGGCCGGGTGGCGGAAGCTGGTCGAGCGCTTCATCGCGGCGGCACGGCTGGGGGAGATCGAGGAGCTGGAGAAGCTGCTGGCCGAGGACGTTGTGTCCCGCGCCGACAGCGGCGGCAAGGTGTCCGCGGCCCGCAACGTGGTGGCCGGCCGGAGCCGCGTCGCGCGCTACGTGGCCGGGGCGCTGCAGCGGTTCGGTGGCGGCATCGAGGCGCACCTGGCCGAGGCGAACGGCGGACCGGCGCTGGTCGCGATCGGCCCCGACGGCGAGGTGGTCGCGATCTGCTTCGTGACCATCGGCCCGGACGGTGTCACCGCCCTGGAGTTCGTGATGAATCCGGACAAGCTGGCCTTCGCCGCCGGCCAGTTGTCACACATCGGGAGGCTGTCCGATCTGAGCTGGTGACGAAAGGAAACCCATGACCTCCATCCTTGTCACCGGCGGAACCGGCACCCTCGGCCGGCCGACCGTGGCCCGGCTCCAGGCCGCCGGCCACCAGGTCCGGGTGCTCAGCCGGAAACCCGGCCCCGACCGCGCCGTCGGCGACCTGACCACCGGCGCCGGACTCGCCGAAGCCTTCGACGGGTCCGACGTGGTCGTGCACCTGGCCACCAGCTCGGGCAGCAAAGACGTCGAGCAGACCCGGCACCTGCTCGCCGCCGCCTCCGGCGTCCGGAACCTGATCGTGATGTCGATCGCCGGCATCGACCGGATCCCGCTGCCGTACTACAGGTCCAAGCTCGAGGCCGAGCGCCTGGTCGCCGAGTCCGGGGTGCCCTACACGATCCTGCGCGCGACCCAGTTCCACAACCTGATCGACCGGGTCTTCGGCGCCGAGCGCTTCCTCCCGGCGCTGCTCGCCCCGGCGGTCACCCTGCAGCCGATCTCGGTCGACGAGGTCGCGGTACGGCTCGCCGAACTCGTCGAACAGCCCGCGGTCAAGGGCCGGGCGGCGGACATCGGCGGCCCCGAACGCCGGCCCGTCGTCGAACTGGCCCGGCTCTGGAAGCAGGCCCGCTCGTCCCGGCGGCCCGTCGTACCGCTGTGGGTGCCGGGGAAGACGTTCAAGGCGTTCGCCGCCGGCGCGGCAACGGTCGACGGGCCGGAGTACGGGCGGATCACGTTCGCGGAGTACCTGCGGTGAGGGGCTATGTGCGCGCGGTGCTGGTGATCTTCGCCGCGCTGCAGCTGGTGCTCGGGGTGTGGCTGACCTTCGTGCCGAAGAGCTTCTACGACCATGTGCCGACCGTCGACTGGGATCCGCCGTACGCGGAGCACGCGTTCCGCGACTTCGGGGCGGCGTCGCTCGGGCTGAGCGTCGTACTGATCGCCGCCGTGATCCGGTTCGACCGGTTCCTCGCGATGCTGGCACTGCTGGCGTACGTCGTGTTCTCGCTGCCGCACGCCGTGTTCCACCTCGGCCATCTGCACGGCGACGAGGTCGGCTGGTCGATCGTGCTCGCCACCTTCGTGAGCCTGATGGTGTTGCTGCCGCTGACCGCGCTGGCCGGGGCACGCAGGATGACTTGACGACTGTGACAGTAGGACTGTCACAATAGCCGCCATGGGTCCACTCGAGGGCGTGAAGGTGGTCGAGCTGGCCGGTCTCGGCCCGGCGCCGTTCGCGTGCATGCTGCTCGCCGAACTCGGCGCCGAGGTGCTCCGGATCGACCGCCCCGGCGGCGGACTGTCCCTCGGGCCGCCCGAGCTCGACCTCGTCAACCGCGGCCGCCGGAGCGTGGCGCTGGACCTGAAACAGCCCGCGGCGGTGGATGTCGTACGTCGCCTCGTCGCACAGGCCGACGTACTGGTCGAGGGGTTCCGGCCCGGGGTCGCCGAGCGGCTCGGGCTGGGACCCGAGGACTGTCACGCGGTCAATCCGCGGCTGGTCTACGGGCGGATGACCGGCTGGGGGCAGGACGGGCCGCTGGCGCAGTCCGCGGGCCATGACATCGACTACCTGGCGTTGTCGGGTGCGCTGCACCTGATCGGTCGGGCCGGCGGACCGCCGCAGGTGCCGGCGAACCTGCTCGGTGACTTCGCCGGTGGCTCGCTCTATCTCGTGATCGGCGTCCTCGCGGCGCTTCACGACGCGCAGCGCGGCGGGCGGGGACAGGTCGTGGACGCGGCGATCGTCGACGGCGCGGCGCATCTGACCACGATGCTGCTCGGCGCCCTCGCGGCCGGGTCGTGGCGGCAGGAGCGCGGGACGAACCTGCTCGATACCGGTGCGCCGTTCTACGACGTCTACGAGACGGCTGACGGGAAGCACGTCGCGGTCGGTGCGCTCGAGCCGCAGTTCTACGCGGAGCTGATCGACAAGCTGGGCGTCGACGCACCGGACCGCGACGACCCGGCGCACTGGCCAGAGCTGCGGAAGGTGCTGACCGAGGCGTTCCGGCAGCGGACGCAGGCGGAGTGGACCGAGCTGTTCGACGGCTCGGACGCGTGCGTCGCGCCGGTGCTGCCGCTGGCCGCTGACCATCCGCATCTCGTTGCCCGCGGCACCTTCGTGGAGCACCACGGCGTCCGGCAGGCGGCGCCCGCGCCGCGCTTCGACCGTACGCCGACCAGCCTGGACCGCCCGCCCGCGCGGGCGGGGCAGCACACCCGCGAGGCGCTCACGGACTGGGGTGTCACCGATGTCGACGCACTGCTGGAGTCCGGCGCCGCCGTCCAGAACTGAAAGGAACCCGCCTGTGGAACGTCAGCTCTTCGACGCCGATCACGACGCCTTCCGGGAGACCGTGCGGTCGTTCTGCGACAAGGAGATCGTGCCGCACCACGACAGCTGGGAGGAGGCCGGGATCGTCCCGCGGGAACTGTGGACGGCCGCCGGGGCCGCGGGCCTGCTCGGGTTCATGATGCCGGAGGAGTACGGCGGGGGCGGTGCGCGGGACTTCCGGTTCAACACCGTGCTGATCGAGGAGCTGACCCGGGTTCGGGCGAGCGGCGTCGGGTTCACCATCCACACCGACATCAATTCGGCGTACCTGCTCGATTACGCGACCGAGGAGCAGAAGCGGCGGTGGCTGCCCGCGTTCTGCTCGGGGGAGACGATCACGGCGATCGCGATGACCGAGCCCGGGGCCGGCAGCGACCTGCAGGGCATCCAGACCACCGCGCGCCGCGACGGCGACCACTACGTGCTGAACGGGCAGAAGACGTTCATCTCGAACGGCATCCTCGCGGACCTGGTGATCGTGGTGGCCAAGACCGATCCGGCGGCCGGGGCGCAGGGCATCTCGCTGCTCGTCGTCGAGCGCGGGATGCCGGGGTTCGAGCGCGGGCGGAACCTGGACAAGATCGGGCTCAAGGCGCAGGACACCGCCGAACTGTTCTTCGACGACGTCCGGGTGCCGGCGGCGAACCTGCTCGGCGAGGAGGGCAGGGGCTTCGTCTACCTGATGGAGAAGCTGCCCCAGGAGCGGCTGACGATCGCGGTGGTCGCGGCCGCGGCCTGCGAGAACATGCTCGACGACACACTGCGCTACGTGAAGGAGCGCAAGGCGTTCGGCCGCCCGATCGGCTCGTTCCAGAACAGCCGCTTCGTCCTCGCGGAACTCGCCACCGAAACGCAGATCGCACGGGTCTTCGTCGACCGCTGCATCCAGGAGCTGAACGCCGGCACCCTCACGGTAGCCGAGGCGGCAATGGCCAAATGGTGGACCACCGAACTCCAGAAGAAGGTCGTCGACCGCTGCCTCCAACTCCACGGCGGCTACGGCTTCATGACCGAATACCCCATCGCCAAGGCCTACCTCGACACCCGCATCCAAACCATCTACGGCGGCACCACCGAAATCATGAAAGAAATCATCGGCCGCACGATGGGAATCTGACCTGACCGTGGTTGACTTCCTCCAGGAGCGAGGGAGGTCGGTATGGGGATCGTTTCGCCGGGGTTCGGGGGGCGGCGGCGGGGTGGGGCGGAGTTGCCGCCGGGGCAGTATCTGACGCGGGAGTTTCCGGTGTTGTCGGCGGGGCCCACGCCGCAGATCCGGACCGAGCACTGGGAGTTCACGGTCACGACCGAGACCGGTGAGCGGTACAAGTGGGACTGGGCGGCGCTGACCGCGTTGCCGGCCGAGGAGATCACCAAGGACATCCACTGCGTGACCCGCTGGTCCAAGCTGCAGACGACCTGGAAGGGCGTCTCGCTGGACACGCTGCTCGAGGACGTCGAGACCGGCGCGGACTTCGCGATGGCGCACAGCTACGGCGGCTACACCACGAACCTGCCGCTCGAGGACCTGCTCGACGGGCAGTCCTGGATCGCGTACGAGTACGACGGCGAGCCCCTGGACCCGGAGCACGGCGGCCCCGCGCGGCTGCTCGTCCCGCACCTGTACTTCTGGAAGAGCGCCAAGTGGGTCCGCGGCCTCGTGCTGTCCGACACCGAGGACCTCGGCTTCTGGGAGACCGCCGGCTACCACGAGTACGGAGACCCATGGAAAGAACAGCGATACGCCGGCGACTGATGTGGCAGGTCGCCACGGTCACGGACGTACGGCGGGAGACCGAGACGGCCCGGACGATCGTGCTCGACGTCCCGGACTGGCCCGGGCATCTCGCGGGCCAGCATCTCGACGTACGACTCACGGCCGAGGACGGGTACCGCGCGTCCCGGTCGTACTCGATCGCGTCGGCGTGGCCGGGCTCCGACAGTGGCTCGACGATCGAGCTGACCGTCGAGCGGCTGCCGGACGGCGAGGTGTCGCCGTACCTGGTCGACGTACTGAAGGCCGGGGACCCGCTGGAGATCCGCGGCCCGGTCGGCGGCTGGTTCGTGTGGAAGCCGGAACAGGAAGGCCCGGTGCAGCTGATCGGCGGCGGGTCGGGCGTCGTGCCGTTGCGCGCGATGCTGCGGGCGCACGCGGCGGCCGGGAGCACGACGCCGATGCGGTTGCTGTACTCCGTCCGGCGCCCGGACGCGGTGATCTACGTCAGCGACCTGAAGGAGCTCGCCGGCTCGGACGACGTCGACGTACGGCTGGTGTACACGCGGGAGGCTCCGGCGGGGGAGCCGCGGGTCGGGCGGATCGACGCGGAGACGATCGCGCAGCACGCGTTCAAGCCTGCCGACGGCGCGACGACGTACGTCTGCGGGCCGACGCCGTTCGTGGAGGCGGTGGCCGACCTGCTGGTCGCGGCCGGGCACGATCCGGCCCAAGTGAGAACGGAGCGGTTCGGATGAGCCCTGCCAACGATCAAGCCAACTACCTCGACGGCAACGCGGCCGCCGGCGCCCTGAGCGAACTGTTCGCCGTGGACCTGACGGCCGCGACCGCCCAGTGCAACGGCTGCGGGAAGACCGCGGTCTTCGCGGAGGCGCGCGTGTACGTCGACGCGCCCGGAATGGTTGCCCGCTGCAACGGCTGCGAGGCCGTCCTGCTCCGCGTGGTCAGCACTCCCGACAACACCTACCTGGACCTCCGCGGCCTGACGTACCTGCGCGTCCCGAACCCGTGATCGCACGCCGCGTCGTCGTGCACGGCCAGGTCCAAGGCGTCTTCTTCCGCGCGAGCTGCCGCCGGGCCGCTCAGGAAGCGGGCGTCGCGGGCTGGGTCCGCAACCTCCCGGACGGCACCGTCGAGGCGTTCTTCGAGGGGCCCGAGGACGACGTCGGCCGGATGGTCGACTGGGCGCGCCATGGTCCGCCGCACGCCGCGGTGGACCGGATCGACGTGACCGACGAGCCGCCGACCGGGAGCGGCGGCTTCGCGATCACCTACTAGCGCGCTTGCTCTGCGTACGGCGGATGGTGTCGCGCTGGGTCTCGCCGACGGCGCGTTCGTACGCCAGCACGAGGCCCTGGATGGTGACCGGCTTGAAGCGCTCGACGAGCTGCTGGATGTGTTCGGGCGGGCCGCCGGAGTCGCGGTAGTGCGGCCAGACCTTGGTGCGGAACACCTCGGTCAACTCCTCGGCGATCGCGCGGCCGTGCTCGGTGAAGATCCGGCCCGCGTCGAGCACCGCCTCGACCGGCAGGTCCAGGTCGAGCAGCTCCACGCCGAGGCTGAGGTGCGCGGTCGCGACCTGGAACACGTCCTCATCCGGCGTCGGCTCGACCACCCCGAGCGCGACCAGCATCTCGATGTCGTCGTCGGACAGCTCCCGGCCGGTACGCCGTACCAGCGCCGCCCGGTCCAGCGTCTCCGGCAGGTCCCGCATCCACGGGGTCAGCAGGGTGCGGTGCAGCGCGATGTCCTGCGGGGTCGCGTCGCTGGGGATGCGCTCCAGGTACCCCTCGATGGCCTGCAGCGTGAACCCGTGCGCCTGCAGTTCCCGCACGAGATCGAGGCGCGCGATGTGCTCCGCGCCGTAGTACCCGACCCGGCCGCGGCGGATCGGCGGCGGGATCAAGCCCCGGCCCGCGTAGAAGCGCAGTGTGCGCACCGTCATCCCGACCCGCGCGGACAGCTCGTCCACCGTGAGAGTCGCGTCCCCCGCCACTTCCGACATGGCCGAGATCATAACGAGTGCCCCTTGACCACCGTGACAGTACTGCTGTCACAATCGCCTCATGACCGAAGCCTTCCTGTACGACGCGCTGCGGACGCCGCGCGGCAAGGGCAAGCCCAGTGGTGCGCTGCACGAGGTCAAGCCGATCCAGCTGATCACCGGCCTGCTGGAGGAGCTGCGCACCCGGCACCCGGACCTGGACCCGGCCGCGATCGACGACGTCGTACTCGGGGTCGTGACGCCGATCGGCGACCAGGGCATGGACATCGCGCGGACCGCGGTGCTGATGGCCGGCTACCCGGAGACCACCGGCGGCGTGCAGCTCAACCGGTTCTGTGCCTCGGGCCTGGAGGCCGTGAACCAGGCGGCGCAGCGGGTCCGGTCCGGCTGGGAGGACTTCATCCTGGCCGGCGGCGTCGAGTCGATGTCGCGGGTGAAGATGGGCTCCGACGGCGGCGCGTGGGCGATGGACCCGGAGACCGCGCTGCGGACCGGGTTCATCCCGCAGGGCATCAGCGCGGACCTGATCGCGACCCTGGACGGCTTCTCCCGGACCGATGTCGACGCGTACGCCGCCGAGTCGCACGCGCGGGCCGCGAAGGCGTGGGCGAACGGGTACTTCGGGCGGTCCGTCGTACCGGTCGTCGACCGCAACGGCCTGCGGATCCTCGACCACGACCAGCTCGTGCGGCCCGGGACGTCGGTCGAGACGCTGGCCGGCCTGCCGCTGTCGTTCGAGGCGATCGGTGAGCACGGCGGGTTCGACTCGGTCGCGCTGGAGAAGTACCTGACCGTCGAGCGGATCAACCACGTGCACCACGCCGGCAACTCGTCCGGGATCGTGGACGGCGCGGCGCTGGTTGCTGTCGGCAACGAGAAGGCCGGCGAGGCGCTCGGTCAGGCGCCGCGCGGCCGGGTGGTCGCCACCGGTGTCAGCGGCGCGGACCCGACGATCATGCTGACCGGCCCCGCGCCGGCTGCCCGCAAGGCGCTGGCGAAGGCCGGGCTGGAGGTCGGCGACATCGACCTGTTCGAGATGAACGAGGCGTTCGCGGCCGCGGTCATGCACTTCATGAAGGATCTCGGCGTACCGCACGAGAAGGTGAACGTGAACGGCGGCGCGATCGCGCTCGGCCACCCGCTCGGCGCCACCGGCGCGATGCTGATCGGGACCCTGCTGGACGAACTGGAGCGCCGCGAGCTCCGCTACGGCCTGGCGACGTTGTGCGTCGGCGGCGGGATGGGCGTGGCGACGATCATCGAGAGGCTGGCGGCATGATCGAGTGGAAGAACGACGCCGGTGTCGTCACGCTGACGCTGAACGACCCGGACGCCTCCGCGAACACGATGAACGACGCGTACGTCGAGGCAATGGGCCGGACCGTCGACCGCCTGGTCGCCGAGAAGGCGCTGCTCAAGGGCGTGATCGTGACGAGCGCGAAGTCCACGTTCTTCGCCGGCGGGAATTTGCAGATGCTGTCGCGGATCCAGCCGTCGGACGCGGCCCAGGTGTTCGAGACGATCGAGCTGGTCAAGCGGCAGTTGCGCACGCTGGAGACGCTCGGCGTCCCCGTGGTCGCCGCGATCAACGGGTCGGCACTCGGCGGTGGACTGGAGATCGCGCTCGCGTGCCACCACCGGATCGTCGCCGACGACAGCCGCATCGAGCTCGGCGTTCCCGAGGTCACGCTCGGGCTGCTGCCGGGCGGCGGGGGAGTGACCCGCACGGTGCGGATGCTCGGCCTCCAGGACGCGCTGATGAAGGTCCTGCTGCAGGGCCAGCGGATGAAGCCGGCGCACGCGCTGAGCGTCGGCATCGTCGACGAGGTGGTGCCCGCGGATGACCTGCTCGCCGCGGCTCGTCGGTGGATCACGACGTACGACGGCGACGCGAAGCAGCCGTGGGACCGCGACGGTTACAAGATCCCGGGCGGTACGCCGTCCTCGCCGAAGCTGGCCGCGTTCCTGCCGGCGTTCCCGGCGAACCTGCGCAAGCAGCTCAAGGGCGCGCCGTACCCGGCGCCGCGGGCGATCATGAGCGCCGCGGTCGAGGGCAGCCAGGTCGACTTCGAGACCGCGTCCCGGATCGAGTCGCGGTACTTCGTCTCGCTCGCGACCGGGCAGATCGCGAAGAACATGATCCAGGCGTTCTTCTTCGACCTGCAGTCGATCAACGCCGGCGGGTCGCGGCCGTCCGACGTACCGAAGTACACCGCGCGCAAGGTCGGCGTGCTCGGCGCCGGGATGATGGGCGCCGGGATCGCCTACGTGTGCGCGAAGGCCGGGATCGAGGTCGTGCTGAAGGACGTCTCGCTGGAGGCGGCCGAGAAGGGCAAGACGTACTCCGAGAAGCTGCTCGCGAAGCAGGTGGCGAAGGGCCGGACGACCGCGGCGGACGTGGAGGCGTTCCTGAGCCGGATCACGCCGACCGCGGACCCGAACGACCTGGCCGGCTGCGACCTGGTGGTCGAGGCGGTCTTCGAGGACACGGGTCTGAAGCAGAAGGTGTTCGCCGAGATCGCCGGCGTGGTCGAGCCGGACGCGCTGCTCTGCTCGAACACCTCGACGCTGCCGATCACCTCGCTCGCCGACGGGATCGACAGGCCCGACGACTTCATCGGCATGCACTTCTTCTCGCCGGTCGACCGGATGCCACTGGTCGAGCTGATCGCCGGCGCGAAGACCTCGGACCGGGCGATCGCGCGGGCGTACGACGTCGTACGGCAGCTCCGGAAGACGCCGATCGTGGTGAACGACAGCCGCGGGTTCTTCACCTCGCGGGTGTTCGGCACGCTCGTGATGGAGGGCGCCGCGATGGTCGCGGAGGGCGTCGACCCGGTGACGATCGAGCGCGCCGCGACCCTGGCCGGGTTCCCGGCGCCGCCGCTGGCGATGCTCGACGAGGTCACGCTGACGCTGCCGCAGAAGATCCGGGACGCCGCGCGGGCGGCGGGCGACAGTGCGGGCGCGTTCGACGACCACCCCGGGATGGCGGTGACCGATCGGCTCGTCAACGAGTTCGACCGGCGTGGCAAGGCGGCTGGGGCCGGGTTCTACGACTACCCGGCGGACGGGCCGAAGCGGTTGTGGCCGGGGCTGCGCGAACACTTCGCCCAGCGGTCCGACGTACCGCTGATCGACCTGCAGGAGCGGATGCTGTTCGCGATGGCGCTCGAGACGGTGAAGTGCCTGGACGAGGGGGTGCTGCGGTCGGTGCCGGACGCGAACATCGGGTCGATCTTCGGGATCGGGTTCCCGCCGCTGCACGGCGGCGCGTTGCAGTACGTGAACGCCTACGGCCTGGAAGCCTTTGCCGACCGCGCGCGGGAGCTCGCGGCGACGTACGGCGCTCGCTTCGAACCGCCGGCGTCGCTGTTGCGGAAGGCAGCGGCGGGCGAGATCTTCGGCTGATCACGAGCGGATATCAACTGCACACAATCGCTCAGGGCACGGCGCGTCCGGTCTTGCGCCGGGCGCGCTTTTGAGACATGGTGCTGGCACTTCTACAACGATTCACTTGTAGTACCGTGTGCCAACATCAGAGATGCTTAACCCCGTTAAGTAACTCGGAACCGTGCGTCGTACCCCTGCGACGTTCCCTCTCGGGAAGGTGGAATTCATGCCTGCTCATGTTCCGAACGCCGGTCTGACCCGGCGGGATCTGCTCAAGCGAACCGGCGGCCTCGCCGCGCTCGCCGCCTTCACGGCAGCCTGTGGCGGCAACACCGGACGACCGTCCACGGACGGGGGAGGCGGCGGGGCGAAGGTCACCCTGTCGCAGTGGTACCACCAGTACGGCGAGGCCGGCACCCAGCAGGCGGCGCAGAAGTACGCCAAGGCCTACACCGACGCGAACGTCGCGGTGCAGTGGACGCCGGGTGACTACGGCAGCAAGCTGTCGTCCGGGCTGCTGTCCAGCAAGGGGCCCGACGTCTTCGAGAGCCAGTTGAACATCGGCATGGTGAAGAGCAACCAGGTGGTGGCGCTCGACGACATCATCGCCGACGTCAAGGACGACTTCCTGCCCGGTGACCTGGCCACCAACACCGTCGACGGCAAGATCTACGGCGTCCGGATGATCATCGACCCGCAGGTGATCTACTACCGCAAGTCGATGCTCGACAAGGCCGGCATCAAGCCGCCGGAGACGATCGACGACCTGATCGCCGCCGCCAAGGAACTCACCACCAACAAGGTGAAGGGCATCTTCGTCGGCAACGACGGCGGCCTGGCGCTCGGCAGCCCGGCGCTCTGGGCGGCCGGTGGCGACCGGCTGACGAAGGACCACAAGCCTGGCTTCAGCGGCGAGGGGCCCGCGAAGATGTTCGGGAAGCTGCGCGAGCTGTACGCGAGCAAGAGCATCCTGCTCGGCTCGCCCACCGACTGGACCGACCCGGGCGCGATCAACCAGGGCCTGGTGGCGATGCAGTGGATCGGCATGTGGGCGGTGCCCGGCATGCAGAAGGTGCTCGGCGACGACCTCGGGGTGATCCCGTTCCCGGCGCTCGACGCGTCGAACAAGCCGGCCGTGTACTCCGGCGGCTGGACGCAGTTCGTCTCCGCGAAGAGCGCGAACGTCGAGGCGGCGAAGAAGTTCGTGAAATGGCTGTGGATCGAGAAGGAGGACTTCCAGGAGGACTGGTCGCTGAACTACGGCTTCCACATCCCGCCCCGGAAGAGCCTCGCGGCGAAGGCCTCCAAGCTGCAGAGCGGTGTCGCCGCCGACACCGTCAAGCTCAACCAGGAGTACGGCCACACCGACGATCCGGCCTGGACGCCGAAGATGGGGACGGCCTTCGGTGACATGCTCACCAACGTCATCAAGAAGGGAGCCGACCCAGCCGCCGAGATCGCCAAGGCGGAGAAGACCGTCAACGACGAACTGTCGCGGTTGTTCGGATGAGCGCTCCGGTCAAGACGTCCGCGGACCCCGCCGCCGCTGGTGAGCGGCGAGGGCCGCGGCGACGGCGGCAGAAGGGCATCGCCGGCAACACCTTGTGGTTCTGGCTGTTCGTCGGGCCGTTCGTGCTCGGGCTGCTGATCTTCTCCTACCTGCCGATCCTGTGGAGTCTGGTCCTCAGTTTCTTCGAGGCCTACAACACGGTGACGCCGTCGAAGTTCGTCGGCCTGCAGAACTACGTCGACATGCTCACCGACCGGAACTTCCTGTCCAGCCTGGGCACGTTCACGATCTTCGCGGTGTTCATCGTGCCGCTGACGTTCGTGCTCTCGCTGGCGCTGGCGTTGCTGGTCAACCAGGTGAAGGTCGCGCGGGCGTTCTTCCGGTCGGTGTTCTTCCTGCCGACCGCGTGCTCATACGTCGTCGCGTCGCTGATCTGGAAGCTGTCGATCTTCAACGGCGTACGGTTCGGGCTCGCGAACACGGTGCTCGGCTGGTTCGGCATCGAGAACATCGCGTGGCTGTCCACGGTCGACCCGCCGTGGTACTGGATCCCGCTCGTCACGGTCCGGCTGTGGCTGCAGCTCGGGTTCTACATGATCCTGTTCATCGCCGGACTGCAGCGGATCTCGCCGACGTTGTACGAGGCGGCGTACGTCGACGGGGCGAAGCCCGGGTGGCAGGTGTTCCGGTACATCACGTTGCCGCAGCTGCGCGCGACGTCGGTCGCCGTACTGATCCTGAACCTGATCGCGGCGTACCAGGCGTTCGACGAGTTCTACAACCTGGTCGGCAACGTGAACTACGCGCGGCCGCCGCTGGTCTACCTGTACGGCATCTCGCTCGGGTCGATCCAGGACCTCGGCCACGGCTCGGCCGGCGCGCTGATCCTGGCGGTCATCATCATGCTCGTGACACTGCTGCAGAACCGGATCTTCGGCTTCGGAAAGGCGGGTGACTGATGGCTGTGTCCGAACGTACGACAGGCACACCGCAGCCGATCGGATTCCGGCAGACGACGCTGGGCCGGGTCGGCACGGTGCTGCGGTGGCTCGCGCTGTTCGTCGCGGTGGTGCTGTTCCTGCTGCCGTTCTACCTGATCCTGCGCAACGCGCTGTCCACCGAGGCGGACATCACGGCGCCGACGTGGACGCTGTTCCCCTCGGAACTGCAGTGGGGGAACATCCCGGAGCTGTTCAACGACACGCAGGTGCCGATGGCGCGTGCGATGTACAACTCCGCGGTGGTCGGGGTGCTGGGTACGGCGGGACAGTTGCTGCTGGCATCGATGGCGGGGTACGGGCTGGCGCGGATCCCGTATCGGCACGCGGACAAGATCTTCTACGCGATCGTGGCGACGCTGATGATCCCAGGAGCGGTGACGTTCATCCCGTCGTTCATCGTGGTGTCGTCGCTCGGGTGGGTGTCGTCGTTGCGGGGGCTGATCATCCCTACGCTGTTCAGCGGGTTCGCGGCGTTCCTTTTCCGGCAGTATTTCCTGGGTTTTCCGCGGGAGCTGGAGGAGGCGGCGCGGGTCGACGGTGCGGGTCATTTCGGGGTGTTCTGGCGGATCGTCGTACCGAACTCACTGCCGTTCTTCGCGGCGCTGGCGGCGATCACGTTCATCGGCAACTGGAACTCGTTCCTGTGGCCGCTGGTCATCGGCCAGGACTCGTCGTCCTGGACCATCCAGGTGGCGATGTCGACGTTCATCACCGCCCAAACCATCAACATCCACGAGCTCTTCATGGCCGTCGCCGTGTCGATCCTCCCCCTGGTCCTGATCTTCGCCTTCCTCCAGCGCTACCTGATCCAAGGCGTAACCCAATCCGGCATCAAAGACTGACCCGCACCTCATACACCGCCCGCAACCGGACACCGGTCGCCTCGTCGTGCCGCCGCGACAGTGCGTCGTAGCCACGTCGTACAACTTCCTTCGGATGCTCCACGCCAGGAGACGCTAGCGTTTGAAGGGAGGAGGGCCCGATGGGTGCAGGTGATCGGCGGTTGACGAGTCATGAGCGGCGGGCGGGGCGGCCGTGGGATGCGTCGTACCGGGACGGGCCCGCGCCCTGGGAGATCTCGGGGCCGCAGCCGGTGGTTGTGGAGTTGGCCGGGCGGGGTGCGTTCGGTGGGGCGGTGCTCGACGCGGGGTGTGGTAGCGGAGAGAACGCGTTGTACGTCGCCGCGCTCGGTGTGGCGGTGCTCGGTGTGGACGTCGCGGAGACCGCGATCGACGCCGCGCGGCGGAAGGCGGCGGAGCGCGGTGTGGAGGCTGAGTTCGTTGTGGGCGACGCGCTGCATCTCGAGCGGCTCGGCCGGACCTTCGAGACCATCCTCGACAGCGCGTTGTTCCACACGTTCGACGCAAGTGAGCAGGCGGCGTACGCCGGGAGTCTCGCGCGGGCCGCGAGGCCGGGCGCGATGCTGTACGTCGTCAGCTTCAGCGGCGAAGGTCCCGAACCGGTTCCGCACGCCGTCAGCCAGGACGATCTGATGACGGCCTTCTCGGCGGGCTGGACCGTCGTGAGCATCGAGCCGCGAAGGCTGGAGACTCGCATCCACGACAACGGCGCCTCAGCCTGGCTGGCGACCATTCGGCGGGACTGAACGCGCTACTTGTCGAGCAGTTGTTGGCGGGTGAGCCGGCGGGTGAGGACTGAGTCGCGGGTGGCGGCGGACTCGGTGAGGGTCTGGTCTCGGGTGGTCGGCGGTAGGTGGTCGACGTACACCGTGCCGGCCAAATGTTGGGTCTCGTGGATGAGGCAGCGGGCGAAGTAGCCGTCGGCCTCGAGTGTGAACGGGCGGCCCTCGACGTCGTACGCGTGCAGGGTCGCGCGGGTCGGGCGGGGAGTGGGGGTTGGCGCCGGGGACGGAGAGGCAGCCTTCGGTGCTGGTTCGGGTGCCGAAGAGCGCGGACATCGTCTCGATGCGGGGGTTGAAGGCGTGGCCGACGTGGCGGTCGCCGTGTTCGTCGGTGAGGTCGTAGACGAACAGTTGCGCGTCGACGTCGACCTGGTTCGCCGCCAGGCCGCAGCCCTCGGCGATCCACATCGTGGTGAACATGTCGTCGATCAGCGCGCTCCACCGGTCGGCGCCGAACTCGGTCACCGGCTGGCACGGGCGGTGCAGGATCGGTTCGCCGTACTCCGTGATCCGCCGCGGCGTGCCTCGTCGTACCTCGTCCGTCACGTCGGGCAGGCGGCGGGTCGGGCGGCCCAGGATGTACGTCGGCATGCAAAGATCATAGTGTGCAAAGTCGAGGCTTTGCAAAGGATGTGGTTAGGATGCGGCGTATGACGGAGCAGCGGAGTACGAACCGGCGTGATGTCGTCCGTGCGCATCCGCTGCGGCAGGCGCTGCTGGAGCTGATCGACCGGGACGGTACGACGACCTCGACGATCGCGGCGCGGGAGTTGGGGGAGAGTACGGGGTCGTGCTCGTTCCACCTGCGCCGGCTGGAGGCGCTCGGGGTGGTCGAGGCGGTGCCGGGTGCGGTCGGCCGGGTGAAGCCGTGGCGGCGGGCGCGCGTCGAGCAGGCGACGCTGAACCGTGAGCTCGAGGACACGGCGTACGCGAGCTGGCTGACGGCGAAAGCGGAGCGGGCGGCGACGCGGCAGGCCTCCGACGATGAGGACTTCGCGTTCAGCGAGGTGGTGCACCTCGCGGACGGCGAACTCGCCGAACTCCGCGCCCGCCTGCACCAGGTACTACGCGATTTCGTCACCGGCGACCCGACACCCGGCACCACGACGCCGACCGCAGTGGTCATCCGCGCCTTCCCACTCCACGACGAGTAGCCCCGGCGGAACCGCCCCGGGAGGCGAGTAGTGCCGGCGGAACCGCCCCGGGAGACGAGTAGGCCCGGCGGAACCGCCCCGGGAGCCGGCGCGTCAGCGCAGAAGACGGCATCCGCACTGCAGTGGAGCTCCCATGACCCACCACCCGCCCGAGCGGAACGCACACCCCACCCCACCCCAGCACCCCGACACCAACCCCCACTTGCCAGCAGCACCGGGCCCACGGCCCGCCGCCCCCGGCCCGCAGTTAGCTACTTCCGGCCCACACGCTGCCGTGCCGGGCCCGCAGTCTGCCGGGCCCGGCCAACAACCAGCCGTCCCGGGCCCAGACGCCGCCGGAGCCGGTCCGCGGGATGGTGGGTATCCGCAGCATCTTTGGCCGGAGTATGCGCGGCCGGCGCAGGACGCCGCGCCGTCGGCTGGGCCTCGCGCGGTGGCCGAGCGGGCGGATTCTGGGGTCTGGGGGTTGTTGGCCTTGGTGTTCGGGCTTGCGGGGGTTGTGGCGCCGTTTCTGCCGATGGACATGAGTGGGTATCGGCAGTACGCCGCGTTTCCGTTCGCGCTGCCAGGGCTCGTGTTCTCTATCGTCGGGTTGATCGGGAACCGGCGCGCGAAGGCGGTCGCGGTCTTCGGTGCGATGTTCAGCGGGCTGGCGTTGTGCGTCGGGGGTTATCTGGTGTTTGCCTTCACGCTGCGGTGAGCCACAAATAGGCCATCGGATGGCGTAGTTGCCTCGTACGGTCGAACCCATGAAGGTCACGCGGGAGCAGGCTGTCGCCTATCGGCTGCGCGTCAATCACCTCGCCGACAGGCTGCCGGCCGGGGCGTACGAGCAGGCGGCGTGCGCCGGGTTGCAGGACACCGCGCCGCGCGACGCCTTGCTGGGCCTGCACGCGCGGATGGCCGGATGCGCGCCGGACGACTGGGCGCATCCGTCGTTCATCCAGACGTACAGTCCGCGCGCGGCGGTGTACGTGCTCCCGGCGCGGGACCTCGGTGTCTTCACGCTGGGACGGTTGCCGTTGGCCCCGGACGCCGTACGGCGGATCGACGGGCTCGCGCAGCGGATCTGCGACGAGTTGAGCGGCGAGGAGCGGCGCGGTGCCGGGATCCGTGGGCTGCGGGAGGCGTGCGTGAGCGGGCGGATCGCGGTGCGCTGGGACACGACCTCGTTGTACGCGCGCGAAGTGCCACGCCCCGACCTCGACCTGGACGACGCCCGGCTCGAATTGTGCAGGCGGCACGTGCAGTACTTCGGTCCGACGACGCCGAAGGTGTTCGCGTGGTGGTCCGGGTTGTCGCCGGCCGATGCGCGCGCGGTGTGGCAGCGCCTGGCGGGCGAGCTGGTTGAGGTCGACTTCGACGGCGTACCGGCGTGGATCCTCCGCGCGGACGAGGAACGCCTGTCGACGGTGGAGGCACCGCGCGGGGTCCGGTTGCTGGTCGCGTCGGACCTACGCCTGTTCGGCCGCGACCGCGACGCCCGCTTCATCGCCCCGGGCCTGCGCCCGCTGACGACTGTCGCCGACACCTTCCACCCGAACGGCGTACTCGTGGACGGCCGCATCGCGGGCGCCTGGGGCCGCAAGCGCGGCCGCGTGAGCGTCGTGCTGTCCGACAAGCTCACTCAGGAGCAGTACGACGACCTGCAGACGGAGGTGGCACGCATGCCGCTGGCGGAGCCGCAGCTGTCAGTGCGGTGAGTCGAGAGGCCTGCGGTCGCTGCGGAAGTTGGCGCGCAGGAGGTCGACGTCGACCTCGGGCAGCTCACGTTCGACCAGGTCGTACGTCTCCTCGACGAGCTCGCGCAGAGTTCGCGCGCCGTCGGGTGCCGGCTCGGCGAAGACCGCGCGGAGCCGGTCGGCCAGGCGCGCGGGAGCGACAGGTAGGTCGCGTTCGAGCGCGTCGAGGCGCTTGAAGGCCGTCACGTGACCGCAGTACCGGCCGTTGAGGGCGTGCAGGACGTTCAGCAGCTGGTTCGTGATCCGCATGAACTCGCGGGCGAGCAGGAACGGGTTGTCGCGCTCGACGAGCATCTGCAGGCGCCAGAACTTCACGATGTTCCCGTCCCGCCGTACGACGGCCAGCGCCAGCTCGCGCGGGTACGTCGCGACGCGCTGCTGCCACCCGGTGACGATCTCCGGGTGCGGTCCGCTCACGTCGCGGCCGTCGACCAGCCCTTTCAGCAGAGTCATCCCGGGGCCGTCGGGGTTGCCGGCGAGTACGTCGTCCAGCATCGCCTCGACCGTCTGCGTCCGCAGGTGCGCGACCTCCACCAGCAACCCGTCCGGGCGGGGCGCGCCCAGGTACAGCTCGTCGTACACCGGCTCGGTGGCGGCAGTCCCCGGCTGTACTTCGACCGCTTCCGGCACGGCAAGACGCTCGGCGGTGGTTGGTAGACGGCGCCAGAACACGCCGATCTCGACGTCCGACCAGCGGTCCGCGTCCCCGCGGGCGGTCGAACCGCCGAGCATCACCGCGTCGACGCCCTCCGCGGCGGCGTACCGGTCGAGCACCGGCTGCACGGCCGCGCGGCGCCAGCGGGATGCCTGGGTCGCGTCCATCACGGCAGTATGGGCAAGAATCGGCTCATGCCAGTTCCCTCCAGTTGTCCGTGCGGTCAGGGTGCGTCGTACGCCGCCTGCTGCCAGCCGCTCCACCTGGGCAAGACGACCGCGAGCACCGCGGAGCAGTTGATGCGGTCCCGGTACACCGCCTTCGTGATGCGCGACGCGGCGTACCTGCGGCGGACCTGGTCGGTGACCACGCGCCCGGCCGCACTTGACTTCCACTTCCCCGACCGCGAGTGGACCGGCCTGGAGATCCTCGACACCACCGGCGGCAGCCCCTTCCACTCCGAGGGCACCGTCGAGTTCCGCGCCCACTACACCACCAACGGCCGCCCCGGAGCCCAACACGAAAACAGCACCTTCACCCGAGAAGCCGGCGAGTGGGTGTACGTCGCGGCGCTCTGACAGGGCAGTGAGGCTGATGGGTGTACGTCTCGCCGTACCCGGGTGATACTGGGCCGGTGCGGTGGCGGGGGTGGTCGCCGCGAGGGGGAGATCATGGTTCACGCGGGGCTTCGGACGAGAGTTGTGGCCACGGTAGGGATGTCCGTCGTGAGTGCGGGGTGTGTCATCAACGCGCCGTCCGCGACCCCGAGCGGCGCACCGCCGCCGGCAGTGTCAGTCGCCCCCAGCAGCTCGGCAGTCAGCCCGCCGTCTGTTCGCCCAACCAGTCGCGCTGCGTCGCCGGCGCGTCTGACAGGACCGGGGACGTACACCTTCTCGTACCAAGGTGCCGTCGGCACGATCCAGGTACCCGCGAACATCATGGACCCACGGTTGGAGCCGTACGGCGACTACCGGCGGCTCGCGAAGGCTCGGCCCATCACGTACCTGATCGCGCAGGTCACGAACCGATCCGACGACATCATCACGATGTACGAGGTCGTCGTGGTCACCCGTGACGGCCGGCAGATCGAGGCGACGTCCATCAGCGACTACGTCGACAGGTGGCGCGACGCCTTCGCGGTGGAGGGCGCCGATCTCACGAACTACAGCCGGGGTATCGAGCTGTCCAACGCGAGCAACTTCTCCCTGCATCCGGGCGCGAAGGGAACGGCGATCCTCGGTGCCAAGGAGCCGATCACGACCGTTGAGCGGGTCTTCGTCTACCCCGCCGGTGCTTTCTCACGGGTGGAGGCTCGCCGAACCAGATAGCGGTGGGGAGCCGGCCTCGGGCGAGGCCGGCTCACCGGGAGTAGTTACTCGGCGATCTGGTAGGTCGGGGTGATGATGGCGCGGGCGAGGGTGTGGAAGGCGAGGTTGAAGCCGACGACGGCGGGGGTGGCGTCGGGGTCTACGTCGAGGGCTTCGACGTCGATCGCGTGGACGACGAAGTAGTAGCGGTGCACCTGGTCGCCTGCGGGTGGGGCGGCGCCGCCGAAGTTCTTGGTGCCGAAGTCGTTGCGGACGTGGAACGCACCGTTGTCGAGCCGCTCGGTGGTGCCGGCGCCGGTGGGCAGTTCGGTGACCGTGACCGGGAGGTTCACCAGCACCCAGTGCCAGAACCCGGACACGATCGGCGCGTCCGGGTCGAAGCAGGTCACCAAGAACGCCTTGGTCTCCGCCGGGAACCCGGACCAGCTCAGCTGCGGCGACGTGTTCCCGCCCGCGAACGCGTGCGCGTCGGCCAGCGGCTCCCCGTCGGCGACATCGGTACTGGTGACGGTGAACGAGCCGGCCTTCGGGAGGAGTTCGTACGGGTCCGGTGCGACAGGTCGATCGAGCGACATCTGTGAAGCCTCCAGGGATCTCGCAACGTGTGGTAATGCCGACACTACTGTCCACATCCCGCCGGTCCGTCCCGGGGCACCCGGCTGGGGATGCGAAGATCGGGTACGCCGGTACGACGTAACGGGCCGGTGTGCGGGAACGGACGGAGGACCTGGTGGACGAGTACCTGGAGCGGATCGCTCCCGCCGATCAGGCGGCGATGCGGGCGGCCGCGGAGCGGCACGCGCGGTTGACCAAACCGGCGGGGTCGCTCGGCGTCCTGGAGGAACTGTCCGTCAAGGTCGCCGGCATGACCGGAGCGCCCGCGATTCCGGCGCCCGCGGTCGTCGCGGTGTTCGCCGCGGATCACGGAGTCCATGCGCAGAACGTCTCCCCGTGGCCGCAGGAAGTGACCGCCGCCATGCTGGCGAACTTCGCCGCCGGCGGCGCCGCGGTGAACGCCTTCGCGGCCAACAACGGGGTCGACGTCCGTGTGGTCGACGTCGGCGTCGCGACCCCGGTCGAACAGCTCGACATCGTGCACGCGAAGGTCCGCGCCGGCACCCGCGACCTGTCCCAGAGCGACGCGCTCACCGAGGACGAGGCCCGTACGGCGATCGCGGTCGGGTTCGACCTCGCGGACCGGCTGGTCCAGGAGGGGTACCGCTGCCTCCTCACCGGCGACATGGGCATCGCGAACACGACAGCCTCCGCCGCTCTGATCGCGACCTTCACCGGCGCGACCGCCGAGGACGTGACGGGTCGCGGCACCGGCATCGACGACGCGGCGCTCGCGCACAAGACGAGCGTCGTACGAGCAGCTCTCGCGCTGCACGACGTACCGGCGACGGAGCCGCTCAAGGCACTTCAGGCGTACGGCGGACTGGAGCACGCCGCGCTCGCCGGGTACATCCTCGGCGCCGCCGCCAACAAGGTCCCGGTGATCCTGGACGGCGTGATCGCCGGCGCGGCCGCGCTCGTCGCGCAGGCGTTCCACCCGGCCGTCATCGACTACTGCGTCGCCGGTCACCGGTCGGCCGAGCCGGGGCACGCGGTCGCGCTGAAGCAGCTCGGCCTGCAGCCACTCGTCGACCTGGACCTGCGGCTCGGTGAGGGGACCGGCGCGGTCCTCGCGTACCCGATCCTGACCTGCGCGGCCCGCGCGCTCAACGAGATGGCGACCTTCGAGGACGCGGGGATCAGCTCGTGACGAACCAGTACCTGTCCGGTCTCGTCCTCGAAGGACGGCGCGTGGTCGTCGTCGGCGGTGGCGGCGTTGCGCAGCGGCGGTTGCCGCGGCTGCTCGAGTCCGGTGCGCGGATCGACCTGATCTCGCCGTCGATCACACCGACGATCGAAGGACTGCTCGGTAATCCGTCGCTGACCTGGGTCGAGCGCGGGTACCAGGCCGGCGACCTCGACGAGGCCTGGTACGTCGTGGTCGCGACGGACGATGCCGCGGTCAACGATCAGGTGTCGGCGGAGGCCGAGGAGCGGCGGATCTTCTGCGTACGGTCCGACGACCGGTCCCGGGCGACCGCGTGGACGCCGGCGTCCGGGCAGCACGACAACGTGACCGTCGGCGTGCTGGGCGGGGGCGATCACCGCCGGTCGGCCGCCGTACGGGATGCGATCCTCGAGGGGTTGCGGACCGGGGAGTTGGCGGCGCGGGACGTGGACCGGCGGCCGGGGGTGTACCTGGTCGGCGGGGGACCGGGGGATCCGGACCTGATCACGGTACGCGGGCGGCGGTTGCTGACCGAGGCCGACGTGGTGGTGGCCGACCGGCTCGCGCCGCAGCAGTTGCTGGACGAACTGGCGCCGGACGTCGAGCTGTACGACGCCGCGAAGCTGCCGCGCGGGCGGGCGGCGCAGCAGGAGGAGATCAACCGGATCCTTGTCGAACGCGGGCGCGAGGGGAAGGTCGTCGTACGGTTGAAGGGCGGGGATCCGTACGTCTTCGGGCGCGGGTTCGAGGAGGCGCTGGCGTGTGCCGCGGCCGGGGTGCCGTGGACGGTGGTGCCGGGGATCACGAGCTCGATCTCGGTGCCGGCGGTGTCGGGGATCCCGGTCACGCATCGCGGGGTGACGCACGAGTTCACGGTGGTGTCGGGGCACATCCCGCCGTCGCATCCGGACTCGCTGGTGAACTGGGACGCGCTGGCGCAGCTCCGCGGGACGCTGGTCCTGCTGATGGCGGTCGAGAACCTGCCGGCCATTGCCTCCCGGCTCATCGAAGCCGGCCGTCCGGCGGACACCCCCGCAGCAGCCATCGCCGACGGAACGCTGCCCGGCCAGCGGATGGTGACGTCGGACCTGGCAGGCATCGCACAGGCGATGACGGACGAGGGCGTCGGCGCCCCGGCAATCGTTGTCATCGGCAACGTAGTGGAAGTCGCCGCCCAGGTAGCAGCCGAGCGGGATCCCAAGGCGGGGACGGCGTGACGCTGGTTCCGGTCGAGGATGCCGCGGACGAGCGGCTGGCTGATTATGTGCGGTTGCGGGAGGTCAGTCTGCGGCGGTTGCTCGAGGAGGAGCACGGGCTGTTCATCGCCGAGGGGGACAAGGTCATCCGGCGGGCGGCGGAGGCCGGGTTCGAGCCGCGGTCGTTCCTGCTGGCGCCGCGCTGGCTGGACTCGTTGCGGGACGTGCTGGCGCAGTGGCCGGACAAGCCCGTGTACGTCGTCTCGGAGGAGCTCGCCGAGCAGGTCACCGGTTTCCACGTGCACCGCGGCGCGCTGGCGTCGTACAAGCGCCGCGCCGCCGTACCCCTCCCGGACCTGCTGACCGACGACGTACGGCGGATCGCGATCTTCGACGACATCGTTGACCACACCAACGTCGGCGC
Source organism: Kribbella sp. HUAS MG21 (assembly GCF_040254265.1). GTDB lineage: Bacteria > Actinomycetota > Actinomycetes > Propionibacteriales > Kribbellaceae > Kribbella. Next base: position 7,282,052 of record NZ_CP158165.1, on the reverse strand, counting down.
CGGCTTCCGGGCCGCGGCCGCGCTCGGCGTCGGGCTCGTGCTGGTGACGCCGACCTGTGCGGACCCGCTGTACCGGCGCTCGATCAAGGTCTCGATGGGCACCGTCTTCCAGGTCCCGTGGACCCGGCTGCAGAGCTGGCCGGGCGACCTGCACCGCCTGCAGGAGCACGGGTACGTCGCCGCCGCGATGGCCCTCACCGACGACTCGATCACCCTCGACGAACTCGCCGACCGCAAGGACGCCAAGCTCGCGCTGATCTTCGGCACCGAAGGCCACGGCCTCAAGCCGAACGTCCTCCGCCAGTCCGACCTCACCGTCCGCATCCCGATGGCCGGCGGCGTCGACTCCCTCAACGTCGCTTCCTCAGCAGCAGTCGCCTTCTACGCCACGCGCCCCTGACCTGAGACATATTGCGGTGACCCGTACGCCGAACCTCCGTAGCATCGCCGCATGACGAAGGTAGTGCTGGTGACGGGGATGCAGGCGGCCGGCAAGTCGACGGTGGCGCCGTTGGTGGCCGCGCGGCTGGGCCCGCCGGCGGCGACGCTCGACGGGGACGTGTTCTATCGCGGCGTGGTCGCCGGCGCCGAGGACATGACGCCGGACCCGTCGGCGGAGGCGGTGCGGCAGCTGGAACTGCGGTACGACGCCAGCGCGCTGGTCGCGCAGCACTACGCGGACAACGGGTTCGACTTCGTGTGCAGCGACATCGTCCTCGGCGAGCACGTCGAGCGCTGGTTCGCGCGGCTGCGCGACGTCGAGACGTACCTCGTCGTCCTGGTCCCGACGGTGGAGTCGATCGTCGAGCGCGAGCTCGGGCGCGGCGGCGCGAACTCGTACCGCGACTGGCAAGCCGCGGACGGCTCCCTCGAGACCGCCGTCCGCGCGCTCCAGGCGAGCCTCGACGAGATCCCACGCCGCGGCCTGTGGCTGGACACCACCGGCCAGACGCCGCAGCAAACGGCCGAAGAAATCATCGCCAACCTCCCCAAGGCCCGCTGGTAGCCGCAACCTCGGACACCCGCCGGGGACGGCGGACAGCTGACCAGATGTCCGCGCTCCCGCCGAGGTGTCCGCGCTCCCGCCCAGATGCCCGCCCGCCGAGGTGTCGGCGGTCAGGTGGCGGGGGTGTCCTCGTGGTCGTGGTCGACCATGGGGGAGACCGGCCAGTCGGACGGGTAGTCCGGCGCGAACTCCTCCGCCTCGGCGAACAGCCGCTTGCGGTACTTGCGGGACAGCCGGTCGCCGAAGACCGTGCCCTGGGTGTGGTCGGTCTCGTGCTGCAGGCAACGAGCCAGCAGCCCGGTGCCCTCGAAGCTGACCGGCTGGTTGTGCTGGTCGACGCCGGTCACCCTGGCGAAGTCAGGGCGGGCGCACTTGGTGAACGCACCAGGCAGCGACAGGCAGCCCTCGTCGCCCTCGTCGAGGTTGCGGTCCTTGCCCTCCGGAAGCTCCAGCTTCGGGTTGCACACCACGCCCTGCACCCGGTTGCCGTCCTTGTCCGGGCAGTCGAACACGAACAGCTGCAGGTCCACGCCGACCTGGTTCGCCGCCAGCCCGACGCCCTCGGCCGCGTTCATCGTCGCGACCATGTCGGCGACCAGCGTCTGCAGCTCGTCCCCGAAGTCGGTGACCGGCTGATTGACCCGGTGCATGACGTCCTCACCCCAGCGGGTGATGGGCCGCACCGAACCGTTCCCAGGCAACGTAGACATGCCGGAGAGTTTAGTCAGCCGGGTGGCCGCGGACAGCGACCACCCGGCCGGGAGTTACTTGGCGTTGACCTCGTCGCGCCAGGACACCCACTCGCGGAGCAGGCCCAGGTCGTAGTCGGGACCGGACGACGACACCGTGAACAGCCGGGTGCCGACGTCGAGCAGCGACTTGCCGATGTCCTCCGGCGACTTGTCGCCGACACCGGCGGAGCGCTCGATCTCGCCCGGGTCGCGGCCGATCGTCCGGCAGTGCTCGTCGAGGACGGCGTGCTTGTGGGCGAGCGTCTCCGCGTCGCCGAAGCCGTGCCAGATGTTCGCGTGCTTGGCGACCAGCTTGAGCGTCTTCTTCTCGCCGCCGCCGCCGATCAGCACCGGGATGTCCCGGGTCGGCCGCGGGTTGAGCTTGGTCCAGCGCTGCTCGATCCGCGGCAGCGCCTCGCCCAGGGCGTCCAGCCGGCCGCCCGCCGTACCGAACTCGTAGCCGTACTCGTCGTAGTCCTTCTCGAACCAGCCGGAGCCGATGCCGAAGATCAGCCGGCCGTCGCTGATGTGGTCGACCGTCCGCGCCATGTCGGCGAGCAGGTCGGGGTTGCGGTAGGAGTTGCAGGTGACCAGGGCGCCGAACTCGACCCGCTCGGTCGCCTCGGCCCAGGCGGCCAGCATGGTCCAGCACTCGAAGTGCAGGCCCTCGGGCTCACCGCTGAGCGGGTAGAAGTGGTCCCAGTTGAAGATGACGTCGACACCGATCTCCTCGGCCGCGGCGACGGTCCGCCGGATGTCGGCGTACTGGGCGTGCTGGGGCTGGACCTGCAGACCGATCCGTGCCGGGAAGGCGCCGTACGGACGGTCGGTGGATTCGGAAGCTGTCATACCGCGATCCTATCCCGCTTTTCGGAGGACCCTCCGGATAGGTCAGCCCTCGAGCGGCGCACCGGCCGGGAGCCGGTCGGCGTAGACCTCCGCCCACTCGCCGAGGGCGCGGATCGGCACCATCAGGTCCGTGCCGGCGATGGTCAGCGAGTACTCGACGCGCGGCGGCGCCTCGGCGTACCGGTGCCGCTCGACCAGGCCGTTGTGTTCGAGCCGGCGCAGCGTCTCGGTGAGGACCTTCTGGCTGATCCCGCCGATCTGCCGGCGCAGCTCACCGGGCCGCGCGGGACCTCCGGCGAGTGCCAGCAGGACGACCATCGGCCAGCGCCCGCTGAGCAGGTCGGCGGCCACGCGGGCCTGGCAGTCGGCGACGAATCTCACCTGTCCATTGTGCGTCGGCCGATAGGCACCAAAAGGTGCGCATCGGATTCTCTAGCGTCGACGGCATGCGAATCGGGACATTGGGCAACGGAATGATGGCCGAGGCACTGACGACCCACTGGGTCGCGGCAGGGCACGAGGTGATGATCGGCGGACGCGATCCGGAGCGGGCCGCGGCGGTCGCGAAGCGCGTCGGCGGTACGGCTGGATCGCTGGCGGAGGCGGCGTCGTACGGCGACGTGGTGCTGCTCGCCGTACCGGGCGAGGTCGCGGTGGAGATCGCGCGGCTGGTGCCTGCCCACAAGACGCTGATCGACTGCACGAACGCCTTGGACCACAGGGATTTCACGTTGGCGCGGTCCGCGACGGCCGAGACGATCAGCCGCGCGGTGCCCGCGGTGCGGGTCGTGAAGGCGTTCAACCTGGCGGCCGACGCGGTGTGGCGGAACCCGCCCGCGGACCTCGGGGTGCCGATCTGCGGCGACGACGACGCGATCGAGGTGGTTGCCGAACTGGTGCGGGACCTGGGCTGCGTCCCGGTACCCGCCGGCGGCCTGCCGCGCGCGAAGTTGCTGGAGGCAACGGCTGCGCTGGCGATCGGGATCTGGGTGCGCGGGGGAGACGTCCGCGCGATGTTCCCGGCGCTAGCCGACGCGTTCGGCACCGTGCCGCCGGGCCAGCCGGAGGCTCCACGCCGGGAACAGTAGGTAGGTGCCGGCCCAGCTGACGCCGGCGACGAACGCCCACACTGGGGCGTTGTCCATGTCGTCGAGCCCCATCAGGATCCCCGGTACGCCGAGCAGGCCGAGCAGCATCACCCCGCCGGCCACCAGCCCTGAGGGACGCGCAGGGGACCGGCCGGCACCCAGCAACCAGAGGCCGATCAGAGCGAACCCGAGGCTGGACCACAGCCCGGCGAGGAAGAACCCGGTGATGCCGGACACGACCAGGACCGTCCCCACCACGGTCAGCGCCGCGCCGACCGCCGCGACGCCGACGAGGATGTGTCGCCCGGAGACGAGCCAGGCGAGCGCGAGGCTGAGGAGGCCCAGCAGAGCGTTGCCGACGTCGTTGATCAGGCCGAACGGGTCGCCAACGGCGTAGAAGACGATCAGGCACGCGCAGGTGGCGAATCCGACGACCCCGTGGACTCGCGCGACCTGCGGAAGTGCCGCGTCAGCGCTCACCCTTGGATGATCGCGCGAACAGGGCGTTCAAGTCAGCCTGTGGGATCTGGTCGGCGGCGAAGGTGATCGTGCCCTTGGTCGCCAGTTCCTCGGCGCTGCGGCGGACGAAGCCGAGGGCGGCTCGCGCGATGCTGCCACCGAGGCTGATCCGGGTGACGCCGGCCGCGTGCAGGTCCGCGACGGTGAGCGTCGACGTACCGAGGCCGATCACCACGTTCAGCGGCCCGTCGATCTCGGTCGCGAGCCTGCGGATCGCGTCCAGGTCGTTCACCCCGGGCACGTACAGGCAGTCCGCCCCGGCCGCGCGGAACCGGTTGGCGCGCTCGATCGAGTCCGCCAGCGACGTCGGCGTCCGGAGCAGCTGCCCGTCGGTCCGCGCCGTCAGCACGAAGTCGGGCCCGGCCGCTTCCCGGGCCGCGACGATCCGCTCGACCGCGAGCTCGACGTCGTACAGCTCCCGGCCGTCGTAGTCCTCGATGTTCCCGCCGGCGAGTCCCGCCTCCTGGGCCAGCCTGATCGTGTCGGCCACCCGCGCCGGCTCGGCGCCGTACCCGTCCTCGAGGTCACCGTTCACCGGTACGGCGCTCGCCGCCGTGATCTCGCGGACGCGCTCGAACATCGCCTCCCGCGACACCGCCGGCGCGCCGTCCGGCAGGGTGTGATCGCCCTTCGCCATCGAGAACGCGATGCCGGCGCTGGTGGTGGCGATCGCCGGGAACCCGGCCGCCACCAGCAGCACTGCACTCCCGGCGTCCCACGCGTTCGGCATCACGAACCGGCCGGCATGCAACTCACGGAACGTCGTCATACCCCCGAGTCTGTCACCCGGTCAGTTCGGCGCCGGCCGAACTCTCAGTGTCAGGCCAGCTTCGACGCGGCGGCCTGGTCGATCAGCCACAGCGTCCGGTCCTCGCCCTTCGGCCGGGCGGCCGGTATGTCGCCGCCGCCGAGCGCCTGGGCGACCGCGTCCGCCTTGTCCTCACCGGACACCACGAACCAGACCTCCCGCGCCCGGGCCAGCCGCGGAAACGTCAGCGAAACCCGGGTCGGCGGCGGCTTGGGCGAGTCGTGGACGGCGACGGCGTCGACATCGGTGACCTCGAGCTGCGGATAGCCAGGGAACAACGAGGCCACATGCCCGTCCGGACCGACACCGAGCATCAGTACGTCGAACTTCGGTACGCCGGCCAGCTCGGCCGCGTACGTCGCTGCCGCCGCCTCGGCGCCCTGGCCGGTGTCGGCAGGCATCGGGTGCACCCGTGCCGGATCGACGTCGACGTGCGACAGCAACGCGTCCCGCGCCTGGGTCTCGTTGCGGTCCGGGTCGCCGTCGGGCAGGAAGCGCTCGTCACCCCACCAGAACTCGACCCGTCGCCAGTCGATCTCCACCCGGGCCGGCGACTCCGCGACGGCCCGGTACACGACGGCGGCCACCCGGCCCCCGGTCAGTACGACGTGCGCGACGCCGCCGGTGCTCTGCGCATCGACGACGCGGGTGATGAACCGGGACGCGACGGCGTACGCGAGATCCTCGGCATCGGCCTGGATCAGCAGTTCGGGCTGCCTCATCGCCGCGCCGCCTTCTTGCTCCCGGCAACCTTCTTGGCCGCGGTCTTCTGCGCGGCAGTCTTCTTCGCCGCAGCCTTCTTGGCGGGAGCCTTCGCGGCCTTCTTCGGGGCAGCACTCTTCGGCGCGGAGGTCTCCACGGCAGCGGCCGCGACCTTCTTGCCCGCCGCGGTCACCTTAGCCGCGGTGGACTTCCGCGCGGTCTCGCCGACCTTCTTCGCGTCCGCCGGCAGGTTGTCGCGCTCGACCATCGTCGCCAGCGTCTGCGCGTACACGTCGTCCGGGTCGAGCCGCCGCAGCTCCTCGCTCAACAGCTCGGACGTCGTACGCCGTTTCAGCGCCACCGGCCGATCCGGCTGGCCCGGCACACTGAACGTCGCCACCGCACCGTCCGGCCGCGTCAACGCGATCGGCCCCGACGGCGTGAACAGCCGGACGGCCGTCACGCCCGGACCACGCGAGTTCTTCTGCTCGACCGGCACCTTCAGCCGGGACTGCAGCCACGCGGACATCAGGTCGGCGCTCGGGTTGCCGCGGGCGGCGCTCACCTCGGCACCGGTCACCTTCGTCGGGTACTGGTCCAGGGCGGCGGCCATCAGCGCGCGCCACGGCGTCAGCCGCGTCCACGCGAAGTCGGTGTCGCCCGGCGCGTACCCTTCGGCCCGCGCGCCGTAGTCCACCGACGCCCGGCGGGTGGCGGCCGCGTCGGTCACCCGGCGCCGCGCGAGCCTGCCCAGCGGGTCCTCCGCGGGAACCCGCGGCCCGCCGCCCGGCCACCACACGATCACGGGGGAGTCAGGCAGCAGCAGCGGCGTGATCACGGACTCCGGCACCTTCGCCAGCTCGCCGTGCAGCCGCAGCAGCACCGCCTCGCCCGGGATGCCCTCGCCGACGCGGACCTCGGCGTCGAGCCCGGACGCGCCGCGGCCCGGCCGCAGGATCGCGACCAGGACCCGGGACGGGTGCTCGCGGCCGGCCTCGTTCGCGGCCTTCATCGCGTCGTGGTGGGACGCCTCGTCGACGACCACCACGATCGTGCCCACCATGCCCATCGCCGGCGAGCCCGCGTTCCGCCGGGCCTTCAGCAGCGCCGAGGCGATCGCGCTCGACGTGGTGTCGGTCAGGTCGATGATCATGGCCGCCTCCAGGCACGTCCGTCGCGGGCGAGCATCTCGTGCGCCGAGTCCGGGCCCCAGTCGCCGGACGCGTACTGCTCCGGCTTGCCGTGCCGGGACCAGTAGTCGAGGACCGGGTCGAGGATCTTCCAGCCCAGCTCGACCTCGGTGTGCTGCGGGAACAGCGGCGGGTCACCGAGCAGGACGTCGAGGATCAGCCGCTCGTACGCCTCGGGGGAGGACTCCGTGAACGAGCCGCCGTACGCGAAGTCCATGTTCACGTCGCGGATCTCCATCGACGTACCGGGGACCTTGGCGCCGAACCGGACCGTGATGCCCTCGTCGGGCTGGATCCGCAGAACCAGCGCGTTCTGGCCGAGTTCCTCGGTTTCGGTCTTGTTGAACGGCAGATGCGGCGCGCGCTTGAACATCACCGCGACCTCGGTGACCCGGCGGCCGAGCCGCTTGCCGGTGCGCAGGTAGAACGGGACGCCGGCCCAGCGCCGGGTGTCGACGTCGACCCGCAGCGCGGCGAAGGTCTCGGTGGCCGAGTCCTGCGGGATACCGTCCTCCTGCAGGTACCCCTTCACCTTGACGCCACCGGCCCAGCCGGCCGCGTACTGTCCGCGGGCCGTGTGCAGGTCCAGGCGCTCCGGCAGCTGGACGGCGTTCAGCACCTTCTTCTTCTCCTGGCGCAACGACCAGGCGTCGAAGCTGACCGGCTCCTCCATCGCGACCAGCGCGAGCAGCTGGAGCAGGTGGTTCTGGATCACGTCGCGGGCGGCGCCGATGCCGTCGTAGTACCCGGCGCGGCCGCCGATGCCGATGTCCTCGGCCATCGTGATCTGCACGTGGTCGACGTAGTTGCTGTTCCAGATCGGCTCGAACATCGCGTTCGCGAACCGCAGCGCGAGGATGTTCTGGACCGTCTCCTTGCCGAGGTAGTGGTCGATCCGGAAGACCGCCTCCGGCGGGAACACGGACTCGACCACCTGGTTGAGCTGCCGCGCGCTCTTCAGGTCGTGACCGAACGGCTTCTCGATCACCACCCGCCGCCACGTGCCCGGGACCTCGTCGGTCAGCCCGTGCTCGGACAGCTGCCGGACGACCTCCGGGAACAGCCCCGGCGGGATCGACAGGTAGAACGCGTGGTTGCCGCCGGTGCCGCGCGAGACGTCGAGCTCGTCGACGGTCTCCCGGAGGCGCTTGAACGCCTCGTCGTCGGTCAGGTCGCCGGGCACGAACCGGAAGCCTTCGGCCAGCTGCTGCCAGACCTCCTCGCGGAACGGCGTCCGGGCGTGCTCCTTCACCGAGTCGTGCACGATCTGGGCGAAGTCCTGGTTGCTGTAGTCGCGCCGGGCGAACCCGACCAGGGCGAAGCCCGGGGGCAGCAGCCCCCGGTTCGCCAGGTCGTAGACCGCGGGCATCAGCTTCTTGCGCGCCAGGTCGCCGGTGACGCCGAAGATCACCAGGCTGCACGGCCCGGCGATCCTCGGCAGCCGCCGGTCCTGGGGATCGCGCAGCGGGTTCACCGGACCCGTCGGCTCTTCGTCGAGCTCAGCGGTCATGAGCCGCGTTCCTCCGAGATCGAATTGTGGAACGGTCAGTTGCCGAACAGGGACAGGAGTTGCTGTACGCCGCTCGTCGGGCCGGTCAGGTGCAGTCGCAGCACCGGACGGCCGCGCTCCGCGAGCACGGTCGCGTCACCGGCTGCCTGGGCCGCGATCAGCCCGCCGAACGTGAACGGCCGGTCGGGGATCTCGACGTCGGCCGTCGGCGTCGCGGTGATCTGCAGGAACACGCCCTCCGGGTGCCCGCCCTTGTGGTACTGCCCGGTGGAGTGCAGGAACCGCGGGCCCCAGCCGAACGTCACCGGCCGGCCCGTCTGCTTCGCGAGCGCCGTCCGCAGCGAGGCCAGGTCGGCGTCGCGCTCGGAGTCCAGGTAGGCCATGACAGCCAGGTACCCGTTCTCGCCGAGCTGATCCAACAGCGTCGTGACCGCACGCCGGAGCGTGTCGGCGCCGCCGAGCAGTTCCTCGGAACCGCGCACCTCGACCGCGCCGTCCGTGAACGCCGGCGCCTCCGGCTCGGGCTGCGCGTCGAGCAGGCCACGCGCGGCGGCCTTCGCGCTCTCCACGTCCGGCTGGTCGAACGGGTTGATGCCGAGCAGATAGCCCGCGACGGCCGTCGCCATCTCCCAGAGCAGGAACTGACCACCGAGCGAGCCCGAGGTCAGCGCCGTCGGCACTCCGCTCGTCGCCTTGTCGGCGAGCAACGCGTTGGTCAGGTCGGCGGCATCACTCTGCAGCTCGGGCGCGCCCACCTCGACGGCGACCGGAAGGACGCCGGTGCCGTTCTTGCCGGTGCTCTCCGCGATCAGCTGCTCGGCCCAGTCGGGGAACCCGACGATGTCCGAGCCGTCGGCCGCGATGATCGCCTTGTCGCGACCAGCGCTCGCCGCGAGCACCGCGCCCAGCCACAGAGCCGGGTTGTCGGTGGAGTCGGCCTGCAGTACCGGAGCCGCCTCGGCGGCCTGGTCGAGCAGTTCGGCGATGTCGGCGCCGGCCAGACCGGACGGCACCAGGCCGAACGCGGTCAGCGCGCTGTACCGGCCGCCGACGTTCGGGTCGGCGAGGAAGGTCTTGCGGTAGCCCTCGTCCGCCGACAGCTTCTCGAACGGCGAACCCGGGTCGGTCACGACGACGATCCGCGAGGCCGCGTCGATGCCCGCGTCGGCGAACGCCTTCGCGAACGTCCGCCGGTGGCTGTCGGTCTCGACCGTCCCGCCGGACTTGCTGGAGACCACGATCACGGTCTTCGACAGGTCCCCGTCCAGCGCCCGCTGTACGACACTGGGGTCGGTCGAGTCCAGGACGAAGAGCTCGACGCCCGCGGTCCGGGTGATGACCTCCGGCGCCAGCGACGAGCCGCCCATGCCGGACAGCACGATCCGGTCCAGGCCCTCGGACCGCAGGTCCGCCTGCAGGGCCTCGATCTCGGCCAGCAGCGGCCGCGAGGTCTCGTGCAGGTCGACCCAGCCGAGCCGGATCGAGGCCTCGGACTCGGCCTCCGGGCCCCAGATCGTCGCGTCCTTCGCGGCGATCCGGGAGGCGATCTTCTCGGCGACCAGCCGGTCGACGACCTCGGACCAGTCGCCGTTCTGCGTGCTGACCTTCGGAACGCTCACTTGGCCGCCGCCTTCAGGGCCGCCGCGACGGTGTCCTGCAGCTCCGACCAGGAGGCGTCGAACTTCGAGACGCCCTCGTCCTCGAGCAGCTGCACGACCTCGTCGTACGAGATGCCGAGCCGCTCGAGGTCGTCGATCACCTTCCGGTCGGCGGCGTAGTCGCCGCGGACCGTGTCACCGGTGATCTCGCTGTGCTCCTCGACCGCCTTGATGGTTGCCTCGGGCATCGTGTTCACGACGCCGCGGGTGACCAGGTTGTCGACGTACAGGGTGGGGGAGTACGACGGGTCCTTGGTGCCGGTCGACGCCCACAGCGGACGCTGCGGCTTGGCGCCGACGGTGTCCAGCTCGCGCCAGCGGTCGGAGGCGAAGATCTCCTCGTAGGCCTCGAAGGCGAGCCGCGCGTTGGCGATCGCGGCCTTGCCCTTGAGGGCCTTCGCCTCGTCGGTGCCGATCGCCTCGAGCCGCTTGTCGATCTCGGTGTCCACCCGGCTGACGAAGAACGAGGCGACGCTGGCCATCTTGGTCACGTCGACGCCGTTCTCGACGGCCTGCTCGAGGCCGGACAGGAACGCGTCCGCGACCGCCTTGTAGCGCTCCAGGGAGAAGATCAGCGTCACGTTCACGCTGATCCCGGCGGCGAGCGTCTGGGTGATCGCCGGCAGCCCGGCCTTGGTGGCCGGGATCTTCACGAACACGTTCTCGCGGCCGACGACGTCCCACAGCTGCTTGGCCTGCTCGACGGTCTTGGCGGTGTCGTGCGCCAGCGTCGGCTCGACCTCGATCGACACCCGGCCGTCCTGGCCCGCGGTGTCGTCGTACGTCGGCTTGAACAGGTCGGCGGCGTCGCGGACGTCGTCGGTGGTGATCACCCGGATCGCCTCGTCGACCGAGACGCCCTCCGCGGCCAGCCGCTCGACCTTCCCGGCGTACGCGTCGGCGTCCGAGATGGCCTTGGCGAAGATCGTCGGGTTCGTGGTCACGCCGACCACGTGCTTGTCCTCGATCAGGGTCCGCAGGCTGCCGCTGGTGAGCCGCTCGCGGGACAGGTCGTCGAGCCAGATGGAGACACCCGCGTCCGCGAGTGCTTTCAAGCGATCGTTCATGGTTCCGATGCCTTCTTCCGGAATGTTCTGTTGTGAGGTCTTCAGTTGGCTTCGCTCGTGTCGGCCGGTCCGACCGGGCCGGCGGCGGCACGGCGCGGCGGCACACCGGGCCCGCTGACCTGCGCGGCCGCGGCGATGCTGTCCTTCGCGGCCTGCACCACGGCCTCGGTGGTGATGCCGAACTCGTCGTACAGCGTCTGGTACGCCGCCGAGGCGCCGTAGTGCTCCAGGCTCACGCTGCGGCCGGAGTCGCCGACGATGTCGTGCCAGCTCTGCGCGATCCCGGCCTCGACCGAGACCCGCGCGCGGACGTCCGCCGGGATGACCGACTCGCGGTACGCGTCGTCCTGCTCGTCGAACCACTCGCGGGAGACCATCGACACGACCCGGGCCTTGACGCCCTCGTCGGCCAGCACCTTGCGGGCCTCGACGGCGATCTGCAGCTCGGAGCCGGTGCCGATCAGCACCACGTCCGGGGTGCCTTCCGTGTCGAGCAGCACGTACCCGCCCTTGTGCACGTTCTCCGTGGTGGCGAAGCCGTCGGTGCCGCGCGGGAAGACCGGCACGTTCTGCCGGGTGAGCGCGAGGCCGGCCGGGCGGTCGGTGTGCTCCAGGATGGCGGCCCACGCGGCGGCCGTCTCGTTCGCGTCACCGGGCCGGACGACGTCCAGGCCCGGGATCGCCCGCAGCGCCGACAGGTGCTCGATCGGCTGGTGCGTCGGGCCGTCCTCGCCGAGACCGATCGAGTCGTGCGTCCAGACGTAAGTCACCGGCAGCTGCATCAGCGCGGCGAGCCGGACCGACGGGCGCATGTAGTCGGAGAAGACCAGGAACGTCCCGCCGTACGGCCGGGTCAGGCCGTGCAGGGCGATGCCGTTGAGGACCGCGCCCATCCCGTGCTCGCGGATGCCGAAGTGCAGGACCCGGCCGTACTCGTCGCCGGAGAACTCCTTGGTCGAGTACTCCGCCGGGATGAACGACGGCTGGCCCTTCGGGGTGGTGTTGTTCGAGCCGGCGAGGTCGGCCGAACCGCCCCACAGCTCGGGCAGCTCCGGCGCCAGCTTGGTCAGCACCTCACCGGACGCGGAGCGGGTCGCGACGCCCTTGGCGTCGGCCTCCCAGCTCGGCAGCGCGTCCTTCCAGCCGCCCGGCAGCTCGCGCTTCGAGAGCCGGTCGAGCAGCTCGGCGCGGTCCGGGTGCGCGGCCTTCCACTCGTCGTACTTCGCGCCCCACTCGGCCTCCAGCGCCTTGCCCCGGTCGAGCGCCTCGCGGGTGTGCGCGAGCACCTCGTCGGCGACCTGGAAGGTCTGCTCCGGGTCCCAGCCGAGCACCTTCTTGGTGGCGGCGACCTCGTCGGCGCCGAGCGCCGAGCCGTGGATCTTGCCGGTGTTCTGCTTGTTCGGGGCCGGCCAGCCGATGATCGTGCGCAGCCGGATGAAGCTCGGCTTGTCGGTGACCGCCCGGGCCGCCTCGAGCGCGTCGTACAGCGCCTGGACGTCCTCCTCGTACCCGGTGCCGCCCAGCGTCCAGTCGACGTCCTGGACGTGCCAGCCGTACGCCGCGTAGCGGGCGGCGACGTCCTCGGACAGCGCGATGTCGGTGTCGTCCTCGATCGAGATCTTGTTCGCGTCGTAGATGACGGTGAGGTTGCCGAGCTTCTGGGTGCCGGCCAGCGAGGAGGCCTCGGAGGCGACGCCCTCCTCGATGTCACCGTCGGAGGCGATCACGTAGACCTGGTGGTCGAACAGGCTCTCGCCCTTCGGCGCGTCCGGGTCCAGCAGGCCGCGCTCGCGGCGGGCCGCCATCGCCATCCCGACCGCGTTGCCGACGCCCTGGCCGAGCGGGCCGGTGGTGGTCTCGACACCGGGGGTGTGCTGGTACTCCGGGTGGCCCGGGGTCTTGCTGCCCCAGGTCCGCAGCGCCTTCAGGTCGTCCAGCTCGAGGCCGAAGCCGGCCAGGTACAGCTGGATGTAGAGCGTCAGGCTGGAGTGGCCCGCGGACAGCACGAACCGGTCGCGGCCGGCCCAGTGCGGGTCCGCCGGGTTGTGCCGCATCACCTTCTGGAACAGCAGGTACGCCGCCGGCGCCAGGCTCATCGCCGTACCGGGGTGTCCGTTCCCGACCTTCTCGACGGCGTCCATCGCGAGCACCCGTACGGTGTCGACCGCGCGCTGGTCGAGCTCGGTCCATTCAAGCTTGGGGCTGGTCTTCTCCGTCACGCCGCCGGCGCTCCTCTCGATGGTGCTCTCAGGTGTCTGCTCAGGACGAGCCTACTGTGGGCGATCCGGTCCGCCGCGCACCGCTCACCTGTTTGTCAACCGTTCGTCGACCCCCGCTGTTCCCCGCCCTGCACCTGGTATGACAAGGGGCACCGGGGCGGGTGTGACAGGGGGCATGAGAGGGGGGTGCGAGAACCCTCCTACGGGGCGTCGTAGACTGCTGAATCGTCAGCGCCGGAGCTCCGGCGTCAACCCACTCTGTTCGAGGTGTTCGTGACGGCCGTCGACCCGCGTCCCGCCGCGACGACGTCGTACCCGACGCCGCTGCCGGACGCTACTGCTGTGGTGAGTCCGTCGGTGCGCGACGTGGTGAAGGCGTACGTCGGTCTGACCAAGCCGCGCATCATCGAGCTGCTGCTGATCACCACCGTGCCGGTGATGTTCCTGGCGGCCGGCGGTGTGCCCGGCCTGGAGGTGGTGGTCGCCACCCTGATCGGCGGCATCCTCGCCTCCGGCAGCGCGAACACGATCAACTGCGTCCTCGACCGCGACATCGACGAGCAGATGCGCCGCACCCGGCGCCGGCCGCTGCCGCGGCACGCGGTCAGCCCGCGCTCGGCGACGATCTTCGGCGTCGTCCTCGGCGTGCTGGCCACCCTCGAGCTCGGCTTCTTCGTGAACTGGCTGTCCTCCGGCCTCGCGCTGGCGGCGAACCTGTTCTACGTCTTCGGCTACACGATGGTGCTCAAGCGCCGGACCGTGCAGAACATCGTCTGGGGCGGGATCGCCGGCTGCTTCCCGACCCTGATCGGCTGGACCGCCGTCACCGGCGAGCTGGCCTGGACCCCGGTCGTGCTGTTCCTGGTGGTGTTCTTCTGGACCCCGCCGCACACCTGGTCGCTCGCCATGCGGTACCGCGAGGACTACGCGTCCGTCGACGTACCGATGCTGCCCGTGGTCGCCACGCCGGTCGCCACCGCGCGGCAGATCATGGCGTACTCCGTGGTCATGGTGCTCACCTCGCTCGCGCTCTGGCCGATCGCCGGCACCGGGTTCGTGTACCCGCTGGCCGCGGTCGTGCTCGGTTTCGTGTTCCTCCGCGAAGCCCGCCGGTTGTTGCTCCGGGCCCACACCGGCGCGGACGGCGCGGCCCTGCGGCCGATGCGGCTCTTCCACTTCTCGAACATCTACCTGGCGCTGCTGTTCATTGCCGCCGCCATCGATCCGCTGCTGCGCTGAGCATCACCCGGGAGTTATCCCGTTGACCTGATCGTGATCTGATGTTGCGATGGGTTCCTGCCTGTGGAGGGGGTTCCACGCCTGGGGAGGCGCTGCAGCAGGGGGATATCGCATGGGGGTACGAACACGTGTCGCCGCGCTCGCGGCACTCGCGCTGACCGGGTCGGTCCTGGTCGCGGGACCGGCCGAGGCCGGCCACAAGCACTCGAGTCTGAAGCCCGTCGCCACCGGCCTGAACGGGCCGCGCGGCGTCTCGACCTGGGCGAACAAGGTCATCTACGCCGTGTCCGACGGCTCGGTGTACGTGACCGACGGGCGCCGTACGCTGAAGCTCGGCACGGTCCCGGGCACCGGCGGGTTCCCGCCCGCGATCGACACCAGCAAGTGGGGTACGACGTACGCGCTGACCGGGGCCGGCGGTGAACCGGGTCAGCCGCCGGCGCCGGGCAGCTCGACGCTGTACCGGTTGCGGTACGGCAAGGCGCCGGTCAAGGTCGCCGATATCGCGGCGTACCAGCAGAAGGACCCGGACCCGTACGACCTGGAGGGCCACCCGACCGAGTCGAACCCGTTCGGTGTCGCCGCCCTCAAGGACGGCACGGTCCTGGTCGCGGACGCCGCGAACAACGACCTGCTCCGGGTCTGGCCGAACGGTCACATCAAGACCGTCGCGAAGCTCAAGCCACGCGTGGTGAAGGTCCCGTCCGGTCTGCCCGCCACGGACCCGGAAGGCAACCCGCTGCCACCGGCCGGTACGCCGATCCCGGCCGAGGCCGTCGCCACGTCCGTGACGGTCGGTTCCGACGGCTACTGGTACGTCGGTGAGCTCCGCGGCTTCCCGGCGACGCCCGGGACGTCGCAGATCTGGCGGATCAAGCCGGGCTCGGTTGGCGCGGTCTGCGACCCGGTCAACCCGTCGAAGGGCAACTGCCAGCGGTACGCCGACGGGTACACGTCGATCGTCGACCTGGCGGGCGGCCCGCGCGGCACGCTCGCGGTCGTCGAGCTCGACAAGGCCAGCTGGCTCAGGTTCGAGTTGAGCGGCCCGACGAAGGGCGGCCTATTCCTGCAGTACCCGGGCAAGCACCACAAGGCCGGTTACAAGCGTGAGCTGGTGAAGGACCAGCTGACGCTGCCCGGCGGCGTGGCCTTCAGCCGGAGCGGCGCGCTGTACGTCTCCGCGCCGGTGTTCGGGCCCGGAGCGGTCTACCGGGTGAAGTACTGAGAGACGGCGGGGCGCCCGTTCAGGTCGCGGGCGTCCCGCGCTCGCCGTACACGGCCGTCACGAGCGCGATCAGCAGGCCGGCCAGGAACATGTGCACGAGGACCAGGCCCCAGGGCAGCCCGGTGAAGTGCTGGGTGAAGCCGACGGCGCCCTGCAGCAGCTCGACCGCCAGCAGCCAGGCGGCCAGCTTCCGCAACGTGCGTGAGGTCGCGGTCACCCGGGTCGCGATCACCAGCGCGATCGTGATCCCGAGCAGGCCGAACACGACGTCCGCGTGCAGCTGGCTGACGATGTCCGGGTCGAAACCGTTGCGGCCGGTCTCCGGATCACCCGAATGCGGGCCGGCGCCGGTGACGACGGTGCCGAGCGCGACGGCCAGCCAGACCGCCACCACCGACGCGGTGGCGAGCGCGCGGACCACCGGGGGAGTGTGCGGGTACGGACTCGTGCGCGACCGGCGCATCATCGAGACCGTGAGCGTGATGATGATCGGCGACACCAGGAAGTGCGCCGACACGATCCACGGGTTCAGCCCGGTGAGCACGCTGATGCCGCCGATGATCGCCTGCAGCGGCACGCCCAGCGCGGCCGCGGTCGCCAGCCGCCGCAGGTCCTGCCGGACCGGGCGGTAGCGCATGACGACCAGCCAGGTGAGGATCGCGACGATCGCGACCACGAACCCGAGCATCCGGTTGGCGAACTCGATCGCGCCGTGGGTGCCGAGCTCGGGGTGCGGGACGTAGGAGTCGTCGGTGCAGGACGGCCAGGTCGGGCAGCCGAGTCCCGATCCGGTCAGCCGGACCAGCCCTCCGGTGACCACGATGCCGATGTTGACCACCACCGACGCCCAGCCCCAGCGCCGGACGACGTCCAGGCTCGGCTCGGGCACCAGACGCCAGAATCCGGTCACTGGCTCGGTCTCGCGGGGCGGGGTCTCGGTCGTCATCACCGGCACACTCTAAAGGTCAGTCCCATTTGAACGTCCTGGAGACCAGGTACCCGAGGACGGCGGCCCACAGTGCCAGCGACAGCGCCGCGGCCCAGGGGATCACGCCCTCGACGGTCGAGTTCGCGATCCCGTTCGCCAGCGCGGCGCTCGGCAGCAGCCGTACGACGCCCTGCATGCCGTCGGGGTACTCGTCGACGGGCGTCATGATCGCGCCGCCCACGAGCAGCAGCAGGTACAGCAGGTTGGCCGCGGCCAGGGTCGCCTCGGCCCGCAGTACGCCGGCCATCAGCAGCCCGAGCGACGCGAAGGCCGCCGTACCGCACAGCACGGTCAGGGTCACGCCGAGCACCGCTTCGGCGCCGCCGACCGGCTTCCAGCCGAGCGCGAACCCGGTGCCGACCAGGACGGCGAGCTGGATCAGCTGGACGATCAGGACCGCGCCGATCTTGCCCGCGAGCAGGCCGGTGCGGGACAGCGGAGAGGCGCCGAGGCGTTTGATGACGCCGTACCGGCGCTCGAACCCGGTCGCGATCGCCAGCGAGGTGAAGGACGACGAGAGGACCGCCAGCGCCAGCACGCGGGGCACCGCCTCGTCGATCGGCCGGCCGCTGCCCAGAGGCAGCCGCTCGCCCAGGCCGGTCGCACCCAGGAGCAGCAGCACGCCGAGCGGGATCACCAGCGCCAGCAGCAGCTGCTCGCCGTTACGGGTCAGGAGCTTGAACTCCATCCGCGTGTGCGCCAGCACCTTCCGCGGCCACGGCGCACTTCCCGGCTGCGGAGCGTAAGTGGTCACGGGGCCTCCCCGCCTGGACTGAGGAGCGTAGGGAGCGCAGCGACCGGAGCGACGAGGGAAGGCGGGGAGTCACAGCCCCGTGACCCGCCGCGCCGGAGGCGCGGCATTAGCAGAGTCATGAGCGGTCCGGCTTGGTGAGTTCGAGGAAGACGTCCTCGAGGGACTTGGTGTGGTGCTCGGTGAGGGTGTCGGGGGTGCCCGAGGCGATGACCTTGCCCGCGGACACGACGTGCACCTGGTCGGACAGTTGCTCGGCCTCGTCCATCGCGTGCGTGGTGAGGACGACGGTCACGCCGTCCGCGCGCAGGTCCCGGATCAGCTGCCAGATCTCGCGCCGGCCGTGGGGGTCCAGGCCGGTCGTCGGCTCGTCCAGGAACGCGATCTCCGGCCGTCCGACGATCGCCAGCGCGAACGACAGCCGCTGCTTCTGGCCGCCCGAGAGCCGCCGGTACGGCGTCCGCCCGCAGCTGCCCAGGTCCAGCCGCTCCACCAGCGCGGGGACGTCGAGCGGGTGGGTGTGCAGCGTGGCGACGTACCGGAGCATCTCGACCGCGCGGACGCCCGACCAGGCGCCGCCCTCCTGGAGCATCACGCCGATCTTCGGCATCAGCTCGTCGTGGTCGGCGAGCGGGTCCAGGCCGAGCACCCGGACACTGCCCGAGTCCGGGCGCCGGAAGCCCTCACAGGTCTCGACGGTCGTGGTCTTGCCGGCACCGTTGGGGCCGAGCACGGCCGTCACCGTCCCGGCGGCTACGGTGAGACTGAGGCCGTCGACCGCGGTCTTCTCGCCGTACCGCACGACGAGGTTGTCGATCTCCACCGCGACTGGCACAGACGGCAGCATAGAGAACCGCAGGAACGGACCCTCGCCCCGCTCCAGGTTGGGACGAGAGAAGTGACCTCGCTCACGGTCCCGGCCGGTGCGCCGCGTGTCGGCGGGAAGCGGTTAGGGGAGCCTTATTTGAAGGGCCCCGGGAATTACGCGACACTGATGTTGTGAAAAATCCTGCGACGAACGGAGCCGTCACCGGCGCCGCGCGGGACGAGTCCACCCGGGACCGGGTAGCCCGCTCGATCCTGACCAACGGCCCGTCCAGCGCCGCGGTGCTGGCGGAGCGGCTCGAGCTGACCCCGGCGGCGGTCCGCCGGCACCTGGACCACCTGCTCGACGAGGGCCTGGTGGAGTCCCGGGAGGAGCGCGTCTACGGTCCCCGTGGCCGCGGCCGCCCGGCGAAGGTGTTCGCGCTGACCGACTCCGGCCGGCACGCGTTCCACACCGCGTACGACGACCTGGCGGCGACCGCGATGCGGTTCATCGCCGAGGCCGGCGGCGAGGACGCCGTGGCGGAGTTCGCCCGGCGCCGCGTCGCCGAGGTGGAGGAGCGCTACCGGGACCTGCTGTCGCAGGCCCCGGAGAACAAGAAGGCGGAGGTGCTCGCCCAGGCCCTGACGGCCGACGGGTACGCCGCCTCGACGGCGGAGGCGGGCCACGGCGCCCAGCTCTGCCAGCACCACTGCCCGGTCGCGCACGTGGCCGAGCAGTTCCCCCAGCTGTGCGAGGCGGAGACCGAGGTGTTCTCGAGACTCCTCGGCAAGCACGTCCAGCGGCTGGCCACCATCGCCCACGGCGACGGTGTCTGTACGACGCACATCCCCGGGCCCACCCCGGTTTCCCCTGTATCCGACGGCGAATCTGCGAGGACTGCACGATGACGCAAACCGCTCACCCCGAACTGGAAGGCCTCGGCAACTACCAGTACGGCTGGGCCGACTCCGACGCCGCCGGCGCGGTCGCGAAGCGCGGCCTGGACGCCGACGTCGTGCGGGGCATCTCCACCCTCAAGAACGAGCCGGAGTGGATGCTCGACCTGCGGCTGAAGGGCCTGAAGCTCTTCGACCGCAAGCCGATGCCGTCCTGGGGCGCCGACCTGTCCGGGATCGACTTCGACAACATCAAGTACTTCGTCCGGTCCACCGAGAAGCAGGCCACCTCCTGGGAGGAGCTGCCGCCGGACATCAAGAACACCTACGACAAGCTCGGCATCCCGGAGGCGGAGAAGCAGCGCCTGGTCGCCGGCGTCGCCGCGCAGTACGAGTCCGAGGTCGTCTACCACCAGATCCGCGAGGACCTGGAGGCCCAGGGCGTGATCTTCCTGGACACCGACACCGGCCTCAAGGAGCACCCGGAGCTGTTCCAGGAGTACTTCGGCTCGGTGATCCCGGTCGGCGACAACAAGTTCGCCGCGCTGAACACCGCGGTCTGGTCCGGCGGCTCGTTCATCTACGTCCCGAAGGGCGTCAAGGTGGACATCCCGCTGCAGGCCTACTTCCGGATCAACACCGAGAACATGGGCCAGTTCGAGCGGACCCTGATCATCGTCGACGAGGGCGCCTACGTGCACTACGTCGAGGGCTGTACGGCGCCGATCTACAAGTCGGACTCGCTGCACTCGGCGGTCGTCGAGATCATCGTGAAGAAGGGCGCCCGCTGCCGCTACACGACGATCCAGAACTGGTCGAACAACGTCTACAACCTGGTCACCAAGCGCGCCACCTGCGAGGAGGGCGCGACCATGGAGTGGATCGACGGCAACATCGGCTCCAAGGTGACGATGAAGTACCCGGCCGTGTACCTGATGGGCGAGCACGCCAAGGGCGAGACCCTGTCGGTCGCGTTCGCGGGCGAGGGCCAGCACCAGGACGCCGGTTCCAAGATGGTGCACAACGCGCCGTACACCTCCAGCTCGATCGTGTCGAAGTCGGTGGCCCGCGGCGGCGGCCGGACGTCGTACCGCGGTCTGGTCGAGGTGGCGCCGGGCTCGCACCACAGCAAGTCCACGGTGCGCTGTGACGCGCTGCTGGTCGACACCATCAGCCGTTCGGACACCTACCCGTACGTCGACGTCCGCGAGGACGACGTGGCGATGGGGCACGAGGCGACCGTGTCCAAGGTCAGCGACGACCAGCTCTTCTACCTGATGAGCCGGGGCATGGCCGAGGACGAGGCGATGGCGATGATCGTCCGCGGCTTCATCGAGCCGATCGCCCGCGAGCTCCCGATGGAGTACGCGCTGGAACTGAACCGACTGATCGAGCTGCAGATGGAAGGGGCCGTCGGCTGATGTCCGCCGCTGAAACTCTTGTTGCGACAGGCAACAAGGCACACTCGCACGGGCCGGGTTCCCCGGTCCCGCTCCAGGCCCGCAGCGAGCGGCCGACGTCGTACGACGTGGCCGACTTCGCGGTGCCGAACGGGCGCGAGGAGGAGTGGCGGTTCACGCCGGTCAAGCAGCTCAAGGCGCTGTTCGAGGACGCGGCCGGGACCGAGACCCCGAAGATCGACGCGTCCGGCCCGGAGGGTGTGGTGATCGAGACGGTCGCCGCCGACGCCTTCAAGGTCGGGACGCCGCAGGACCGGACCGCGGCGGTCGCGTGGAACCACGCGCCCGAGGCGCTGGCGGTGCGGATCCCGGTCGAGGCCGAGCTGGCCGAGCCGGTGCACGTGAACGTCGCGAGCCTCGGCGCCCGCGGGTTCAGCCACCTGGTCGTCGAGGCCGGTCGGCACAGCAAGTCGATCGTGATCATCGACCACACCGGCGCCGGTGAGCTGAGCGGCAACGTCGAGATCGTCCTCGGCGACGGCGCCGACCTGCGCGTGGTGAGCATCCAGCAGGGCGACCACGAGTCGATCCACCTCGCGCAGCACGACGCGCTGGTCGGCCGGGACGCCCGGCTGCACCACGTCGCGGTGACCCTCGGCGGCAAGATCGTCCGGGTCAACACCAACGTCCGGTACGCCGGTCCGGGCGGCGACGCCGAGCTCGTCGGCGTGTACTTCGCCGAGTCCGGCCAGCACCACGAGCACCGGCTGTTCGTCGACCACGAGGCCACGCACTGCAAGAGCAACGTGCTCTACAAGGGCGCGCTGGCCGGTGACGACGCCCGCTCGGTGTGGATCGGCGACGTGCTGATCCGGGCCGCGGCCGAGGGCACCGACACCTTCGAGCTGAACCGGAACCTGGTGCTCACCGACGGCGCCCGCGCCGACTCGGTGCCGAACCTGGAGATCGAGACCGGCGAGATCGAGGGCGCCGGCCACGCCTCCGCGACCGGCCGGTTCGACGACGAGCAGCTGTTCTACCTGCAGGCCCGCGGCATCCCCGAGGACGCGGCGCGGCGGCTGGTGGTGGCCGGCTTCTTCAACGACATCATCGGCAAGATCGGCGTCCCCGAGGTCACCGAGCACCTGCACGACGTCATCGAGGAGAAGCTCGCCCGGACGGCCGAGCTGAGCGTCGCGGCGAAGGCGGCTGTCGGCCGGTGAGCGACACCTTCGAGCGCGCGTGCGCCGTCGCCGACGTCCCCGACGAGGGTGTGATCCCGGTCGAGGTCGGCGGCGTCGAGGTCGCGGTCGTGAAGAGCGAGGGACAGTACTTCGCGGTCCGGGACGAGTGCTCGCACGCGCAGATCCAGCTGTCCGAGGGCGACGTCGGCGACTGCGAGATCGAGTGCTGGCTGCACGGGTCCCGCTTCGACCTGCGCACCGGCGAGCCGACCAGCCTGCCGGCGTACGACCCGGTGCCGATCTACCCCGTGCGCCTCGACGGCGACGACCTGCTCGTCGACGTGAAGAACCCCATCAACCAAGCTTCCCTGTAACAACCAACGGAGATAGAGAAACCTCATGGCGACACTCGAGATTCGCGACCTGCAGGTGTCGGTCGACACCGAGGCCGGCCCGAAGCAGATCCTGCGCGGCGTCGACCTGACCATCGCCGGCGGTCAGACGCACGCGATCATGGGCCCGAACGGCTCCGGCAAGTCGACGCTGGCGTACTCGATCGCCGGGCACCCGAAGTACAACATCACCGGCGGCACGGTGACGCTGGACGGCGAGGACGTGCTGGACATGTCCGTCGACGAGCGCGCCCGGGCCGGCCTGTTCCTGGCGATGCAGTACCCGGTCGAGGTGCCGGGCGTCTCGGTGGCGAACTTCCTGCGCACCGCGAAGACCGCCATCGACGGCGAGGCGCCGAAGCTGCGGACCTGGGTCAAGGACGTGAACACCGCCCTGGCCGACCTGCAGATGGATCCCGAGTTCGCGCAGCGCAACGTCAACGAGGGCTTCTCCGGCGGTGAGAAGAAGCGCCACGAGATCGTCCAGCTGGAGCTGCTGAACCCGAAGATCGCGATCCTCGACGAGACCGACTCCGGCCTCGACATCGACGCGCTGAAGATCGTCTCCGAGGGCGTCAACCGGTTCGCGGCGCAGGGTGACAAGGGCGTGCTGCTGATCACCCACTACACGCGGATCCTGCGCTACATCAAGCCGGACTTCGTGCATGTGTTCGTCGACGGCCGCGTCGCCGAGGAGGGCGGCCCGGAGCTGGCTGAGGAGCTCGAGGCGAACGGCTACGAGCGGTTCGTGAAGGCAGGCGCGAAGTGACCGACGCCCGGACCACTTTCAGCAGTCCGCTGGACCTGCAGTCGGTCCGGGCGGACTTCCCCATCCTCTCCCGCGAGCTCGCGGGCGGGCACCCGCTGGTCTACCTGGACTCGGCCAACTCCTCGCAGAAGCCGCGCCAGGTCGTCCAGGCGCTCGAGGACCACTACCTCAAGCACAACGCCAACGTCGCGCGCGCCATGCACCAGCTCGGCGCCGAGGCGACGGCGGCGTACGAGGGCGGCCGGGACAAGGTGGCCGCGTTCATCGGCGCGCCCAGCCGCGACGAGATCGTCTTCACCAAGAACGCCTCCGAGGCGCTCAACCTCGCCGCGCACACGCTCGGCGCGTCGCTGAAGCCCGGCGATGTGGTGGTGATCTCCGAGATGGAGCACCACAGCAACATCGTCCCGTGGCAGCTGGCCTGTGAGCGGACCGGCGCGACGCTGAAGTGGTTCGGTGTCACCGAGGAGGGGCGGCTCGATCTCGGCAACATCGACGAGCTGCTCACCGAGAACACCAAGGTCGTCGCGCTGACCTGGGTGTCGAACGCGCTCGGCACGATCAACCCGATCACCGACATCGCCACCAAGGCCCACGCGGTCGGCGCGACGATGGTCGTGGACGCCTCCCAGGCGGTCCCGCAGTTCCCGGTCGACGTGTCCACGCTCGGCGCGGACATCGTCGTGTTCACCGGCCACAAGGCCGTCGGCCCGACCGGCATCGGCGTCCTCTGGGGCCGGTACGAGCTGCTCGCCGAGCTGCCGCCGTTCCTCGGCGGTGGCGAGATGATCGAGGTCGTCCGGATGACCGGCTCGACCTACGCGCCGCCGCCGGCTCGGTTCGAGGCCGGTACGCCGCCGATCGCGCAGGCGGTCGGACTCGGCGCGGCCCTGGACTACCTGGCCGGGATCGGCATGGACAAGATCGCCGCGCACGAGCACGCGATCGTCGAGTACGCGCTGGAGGGCCTGAAGACGGTCCCCGGGCTGACGCTGCTCGGGCCGACCGACGCCACCGACCACGGCGGCGCGATCAGCTTCGCGCTGGAGGGCGTGCACCCGCACGACGTGTCCACGGTGCTGGACACCCGGGGGATCGCGGTCCGGGCCGGGCACCACTGCGCGCGTCCGGTGCACGAACGGTTCGGAATGCAATCGTCGACCAGAGCGTCTTTCTATCTGTACACGACCCCGCAGGAGATCGAGGCGCTCGTCGACGGCCTCGGATACGTCCGGTCATTCTTCAAGGTGGACTGATATGCAGCTCGACGCCCTGTACCAGGAGATCATCCTGGACCACTACCGCAGCCCGCACCACGCGGGCCTCGCGGACCCGTACGACGTGGAGGTGCACCACGTGAACCCGTCCTGCGGGGACGAGGTCACGCTCCGCGTCGAGCTCGACGGCGACACCGTGAAGGGCGTCACGCACGAGAGCGTCGGCTGCTCGATCAGCCAGGCGGCGACCTCGGTGATGTCGGACCTGGTGATCGGCAAGCCGGTCGCCGAGGGCATGGCGACGTACGAGAAGTTCCTCGAACTGATGCAGGGCCGGGGGAATGTCGAACCGGACGAGGAAGTTCTGGAGGACGGTGTCGCGTTCGCCGGCGTCGCCCAGTTCCCGGCCCGGGTGAAGTGTGCCCTGCTGGGGTGGTCCGCGTGGCGGGACGCCACCGCGCAAGCCATGGCCAACAGTGGGGCTGCCAACCAAGGAGTGAGCAATGCCTGACCAGACCGACGAGAAGATCGAGCTGCCCGAGGTCGACCTGGAGGCAGCCAACGCCGGGAACGAGCCCGGCACCACCCCGGCCAAGGTCGAGGACGTGACCGAGGCGCTGAAGGACGTCGTGGACCCCGAGCTCGGGATCAACGTGGTCGACCTCGGCCTGATCTACGGCATCACGGTCGACGACACCAGCACGGCGATCATCGACATGACGCTGACGTCCGCGGCCTGCCCGCTGACCGACGTGATCGAGGACCAGACCCGGATGGCGCTCGACGGCCTGGTCAACGACTTCCGGATCAACTGGGTCTGGATGCCGCCGTGGGGTCCGGAGAAGATCACCGACGACGGCCGCGACCAGCTGCGCGCCCTCGGCTTCAACGTGTGAGCCGCCCTTGAGCCGCACAGTTCATGTCGCGCCGGAGCGGTTGGACAGGTGGCTGACAGGCTTCGGCGAGCGGCACGGTGAGGTGCGGTACGACGTGACGCCGGAGAGCGTCACGTTGTCCGCCGACGACGGCTCCACCGCTGTCGTCGCCGTACCGTTCGAGCCCCTCGCGGTGTTGTCCCGCGAGGGGCTCGTCGCGCATGTGCTGGTCGACCGGCGGCTCGGCGTACTGCTCGTCCGGCGCGGCGGGTACGGCGCCGGGGTCTTCGCGGGCGGCAAGCTGCTGGACTCGAAGGTCGGGTCCCGGCACGTGCAGGGCACGACCAAGGCCGGCGGCTGGTCGCAGCAGCGCTACGCGCGCCGCCGGGACAACCAGGCGCGCGAGGCGTTCGCGGCCGCCACCGAGGTCGCGGTGCGGATCCTCGCGCCGGCGAACCTCGACGTACTGGTCTGCGGGGGAGACCGGCGGGCCGTCGACACGGTGCTCGACGACCCGCGGCTGCACGAGCTCGGCGCCCTGGTCCGGCCGCCGTTCCTCGGCGTCCCGGACCCGAAGCAGAAGGTCCTCGAACAGGCCGGTGCGGACGCCCGGGCGATCCGGATCGAGGTGGATCAGCCCTCCGCGCTGTGAAGATCGCGGAAGTCTTGCAGTACGCCGCGGTAGTACTCCAGGTCCTCCTCGAGCCGGGCCCGGGTGACCAGGTGCGGGTCGTTCGCCACCGACGTGGCGCCGAACTCCGACCAGATCTCGGTGTCCGGAACCTTGTCGGCGCCTTCGGGCAGGAACTGCATGGCCTGCACGATCGCCTCGGCGGCCAGTTCCCAGCCCAACTCGACGTAGTGGCGGCGCTTGCGGTACTCGGGGTCGTCGCCCTCCGGCGGCGGCTCGGCCGCGAAGTGCATCTGGTCCTCGACCGCGCGCTCGCCGTACAGGTGCGCGATCTTGACCCATTCCGCGGCGTCGATCAGCCGCGACCGGCCGAGCCCGAAGTGCGCGCCGGTCAGGCTGGACGAGCGCTCCGACTCGTACGGCACGGTGAGCTCGCCGACGGGGGAGGCGTACACCCAGGCGTCCGGGCCCTCGGTGATGCTCCGACCTGGCTCCAGCGGCGGCGCCGGCCTGGGTTCCGCACCGGCCGGGGGCTCGGCCTCGGCGAGTTTCAGGGCCACGTAGACCTCGGCCTCCCACAGGCTCCGCGCGATCAGCATCGGTTATCTCGCTCCTGTTCCGCTGACTTCTCTGGCCATCCCCGCGTACGTGTCACGTGCCACCAGCAACCGCTCGAGCCGGAAGCGTCCCGGCTCGGCGTCCCGCACGGCCTGCCCCTCCGGCGTCCAGAACTCGTCCTCCGGTACGGCGTCCCAGCCGGCCGGGACGAACTTGATCACCTCGGCGACGGCGGCCTGCGCGATCGCGAGCACCCTACCGGCCTCGGCGGGATCCGTGGGCACCGCCGCCAGCGCGCTGTCGGCGACGTCCAGCCACTGGCCCGCGTCGAGGATCTCCGACGGCTCCGGGCCGCCGAACGTCGGCCAGCCCTGCACGGGCGTCTCGCGCGCCGGCAGGCCGAACAGGTACTCGCGTTCGGCGGAGCACCCCGGACAGATCGCGGCGTAGCTGGACGCGAGCTCACCGTCGACGTCGACCAGCGCCGGTTCCCAGGGCGCGTCGACCGAACCGCAGTCCGGGCAGGGATGCAGCTCGAGGTACAGCTGCGCCTCGTCCCGGGTCCGCGCCACCGCGAACGCCATGTCGTCCCTTTCGTTCTCTCGTACTCGACAGGGGTGTGCCCATCATCGGTGTCACGGGCCGCCGATCGACGGCCCGTGGCCGGTTGGTGAAATGGTCCGTCCGGCACCGCCGGCCGCGGAGTTCCGCGCGCCCTGGCCCGCGGCCGGCTTGGCCGCCCGCATCGCGGTGGTGTAATCGAGGGCCTTGAGCACGTCGCGGGGTACGCCGGCCTTCTCCAGCTCGCCGGCGACCTTCGCGCTGAAGCTGCCGTCGGGCGACGACGTGTTGTACAGCTCGCGCAGGTTGATGCCCTTGCTCTCGGCCATCAGCGCCAGGTTCTGGTGCAGGGTCGCGAACGCGGAGGCGAACCCGCCGTCGCCCTGACCGACCATGGTGCCGTTCGGGTGCGCCTGGTACTTGGCCTCCTTGCCGTCGGCCTGCTGCACCAGCAACACCACCGTCCGCCGCTCGGCCCGCGCCTGGGCGAGGGCGTCCACCAACGGCCGGTACGGCTGGTAGACCGCGCCGGACTTCCCCTGCCCGTACTCGGTCGCCGTGACGTCCGGCGGCCCGAAGTCGACCGGCTTGGCCTGCAGCCGGGCGTCGGCCAGCGCGGCGTCCAGCGACGCGCCGTTCTCCATCTGCCGGAGCACCTCGAGATACCGGTGCGCGAGCATCCTGACGAACATCTCACCGCGGGCAATGTTCGGCACGTGGGTGGAGGTGCGCTCGCTCGGCTCGCCACGACCCTTGTCCGTGGTCGTCCGGATCGTCGCGTCGTACACCAAGGGGATCCGGACCGTGACCATCTGGCCCTCGAGGAACCGGCTGCCCTCCAGCCGGGTGCCGTTCGCGTCCGACGACTGCTCCTTGACCTGCTCGCCGATCGAGCCGCCGGCCGAGACGAGGCCGCCGTCGAGGCCGCCGGTCGCGGTCAGCGGGGTCAGGCGGTTGTTGCTGCTGGACGACCGGTACGTCTCCTGGCGCCGCCAGACGCGGCCTTCCTGGCCCTCGACCTCCGGGCCGTGCAGTTCCCAGCCGACCGCCGTCGCGTTGACCTGCACGTTCACCATCGTGCTGCCGTTGCCGGGCCGGGCCATCGGCTGCAGCTTGATACCGTCGCCGAGCAACCGGCCGGCCTTGGCCTTCAGCGCGGTCGCCTTGAGGTTCGCCCGGAGCAGGTCCCGGTACTGCGCGGCGCCGCGCTTCCCGAGGACGCCGGGTTGTTCGAGGTGCCCGGTCAGGTTCTCGAGCAACTGGTTCTGCCGCTCGTCGTCCTTCCCGTGCAACGCCACCCGGACCGGGACGGCGCCTTCGGGCAGCTGGATCGGGCGGTGCTCGGTCCGGTCCTCCAGTTCCGGGTGCTGCTCGAGCGGAGCGTCCAGCCGGTCGCCGCGGGGGATCCACTGGATCAGGTCGGCGCGGACCTCGCGGGGCGCGGAGACGCTGGTCACCTCGGCCGGGTCGATCCGGCCGAGCTTCCAGCGGGCGCTGGCCATCGCGGCCGCCCCGGCGTTGCGGAGCCGCACGACCTCGGTGGTGAACACCACCTTCTGGTGGGTCCGGATCTTGTCGAAGTTGCCGTGGCGGTCGATCCCGGTGTTCGTCTCGCCCTGGGCGCCCCCGGTCGCCACGGTCTTGTCCGTCGACACTCCGCCGGACGCGTCCGCGTCGAGCGCGGTGCCGGTCGTGCCGTTGATCCCACCCGAGACGGTGACGGCGCGGCCGGTCGACCGCTCGACGGACTCGTAGTCGTAGTTCTGCCCGATGCCGCCGGCGTCCTCCTGCGGGATGTCGGGAGTGCCGTCGTCCTTCTCCGGTACGCCGTCCATCGTGCGTTCGCCCTCGTAGCGGGCCCGCACCCGGACCAGGAGGACGTCCGGACGTTCCTGTCCCTGGATCGGTACCTCGATGGGCAGTTCGAGGCCGTCGGCGCCGAGCATGTCCTCGAGATGGCCCTGGTAGCTGTCCGGGCTCAGGTCGACGTTCAGGGCGTTCTGCAGCAGGCGGCTGGCGTTGCGGAGGCCGGGCGCGAGCTCGTCCACCTGCGGCTCGACCAGCTTGCGCAGGTCGACCAGCTCGTCCTCCGTGCCCTCGACGGTGATCGACTCGAGCTGACTCTGGCCGAGGCTGTCCTGGTACACGTCCGAGGTGTGGACGACGCGCCGCTGGGCAGTCTGCTCGGCGGCGCGCTCAGCGGTCTTGCGGAGCCGCTCTTCGGCGCTCGACGCGTGGGAGGCCGTGACCCGGGTCCGCTGCTGGAGCTTCGCCGCGAGCCGCTCCGGAGTGTGCTCCGCGGCCAGACCGGTGGTGACTCCCGCCTTCTCCTGCTGGTACCGCGTCAGGACCCCGGTGGCCACCCGGTGGCTGACGTTGACCTTGTCGTTCAGGTACCGCTCGGCGAAGTCGGTCACCATCGGCAGCGGCAGGTCGAGCTTGCGGGTCGCGTACAGCTCCAGCGCCCGCCGCTCGGCCATCGCCTTCTGCGCCAGCGCGTCGGGCAGCGGGATCGACCGCACCACCTCGCCGTTGTGCAGGATGTCCGCGGTCATCTTGTACCGCTCGATGAACTCGTGGTGCGTGCCCGCGTTCACCAGCAGCCGCTCGTCGCCCGACGTCTCGCTCGTCGAGGTGGACTGCGACGTACCGGCGGTCCGGCCGAGGGACAGCCCGCCGGACTGCCCGGTGCCGTCGGCGGCGACCGCGCCGCCGCCGGCGTTGCCCGAGACGCCGCCCGAGACCGACGTCCCCGAGGTCGAGCCGACGTCGCTCATCGTGAAGTTGATGTCGACGGTGTTCTGCTGGCTCATCGCGAGGTGCGTGAGGCTGACCGCCTCGCCCCGGATCCGGATCTCGTACTCCTGCGGCAGCAGGGTCCCGTCGGTCAGTGCGTGCACCGGGTTGCCCGGCGCCTGGACCACGACGAACGGCAGCTTGTACGACCCGTTCATCCACTCGCGGTTCGCGACCAGGCTGTTCGGCGCCAGCGCCTCGTGGAGCGCCGGCAGCGCGGTGGAGTCGGCCCGGATCGCCGGGATCGCCTCGCAGAGCTTGTCGGCCGCGTTCCGGGCGTCGACCGCGACCGGGATCCCCTGCTGTACGGCGGCCCGGTGCGGCGGCTTCGGGTTCTTCTCGAAGACCGGAGCGGCGGCGCGGGCCAGCGAGCTGTCGTAGGCGACCTCCATGCTGCCCTGGACGTCCGCGATCGGCGGCGCGTCGCCGTGCTCGGTGATCTCCGCGAACCTGAGCCGGATCCGCTGCCTCGACCGGTCGAGCGGCTCGGTGGACTCGTTGAGCGTCACCCGGTTGACCCGGCGGCCGGCGGTCCAGCTGTAGTTCTTGCCGAGGGCGTTCCGGGTGGCCTTGACGCCCGCCTTCCCGGTGCCTCCGGCGACGCCTTCGCCCGGGGAGTGCGAGCCGCCGACACCCGCGGACAGCGGCAGCGACTTGGACCGGCCGGACGTCCGGCCGGTGGCCCGCGAGCTGATGCCGAGCCGGACGATGTTCTCGTTCGTGCTGACGCCGAGACCCTCGGCCGTGAACTCCAGGGTGTCCGGATCGTGTTCCTGCGTCGCCGTCAGCCGGAACGGCCGCCAGCGCGGCGTGCCGAGCGGTCCGCGGTCCTCGAGCATGACGATCAGGCCGCTCTGGCAGGCCTGGTCGATGCCCGCTTCGATCCGCGGCGCGCTGATCTGCTGGACGACGCGCTCGCGGTTCCGGCGCTGCTCCGGTGTCGCCTGCTCGCCGGGCCGCGCGACCAGACCCATCTCGGCCAGCTGCTCCAGCGCCTCGTCCCGAGTCTCCTCGGCGCCCTCGAGGTTCTGCGTCATCCCCCGGCCGACACCGCGCAACTGGTTCTCGCCCATGCCCATCGACGGCGGCAGCGTCTGCGGCACGGTCGACGGCTCGGCGTCGCCGCGCAGCAGCACCCGGCCCTGCGCGTCGGTACGCACCGAGCCGTCGGGGTTCCGCCGTACGGCGTCCTTGTCGGCGCGGCCGCCGACCCGCAGCAGGTCGTTCTCCGCAACCCGCAGCAGCGCCTCGGCCTTCCCGTTCTCGACGATCGGCGCCGCCGCCGGGTCGCCGACCTTGCGCAGCGTCGCGCGCACCCTGAGCCCGACCAGCACGCCCTGGGTCGGACCCTGGTTGCGGTTCACGGCCGGGGTGATCGAGGTGACGCTGACGCTCTGGCCGCCGGACCGGGACACGTTGCGCCCGGCCGACACGCTGGGCGACACGTTCACCCCGGTACCGGCCACGTCGTTCAGGACGGTCGCGGCGCCCAGCGGGTGCGCCTTGTCCAAGGTGCCCGGGAACCCGACGGACGCGGTCCCGGAGGACGACGTGCCGAAGGTCTGGCCCGCGTTCAGACCGGCGAAGTCGACGAGGACCTCTTCCTGCCACATCTCCGCGCTCGACTCGCCGACCAGCTCGGCCGTACTCCAGACCGGCTCGACCTCCCAGGTGAGTTCGTACGCCGTCTCGCCGCCGGACGGGATCTGCCGGGTGATGCCGCCCGGCTGGCTCATCTCGCGCAGCAGCCGGTGCGAGTCGTTGATCATCAGCCCGGCGATGTGGTTGTACGAGACCCGGTCCAGGCCGCCGTACTGCTGCTGGGCCCGGCGGACCAGGCGGTCGGTGACGTCCTGCAGGCCGCTGATGCTCGTGACCGCGTGCCGCGGGAACTCGCCGGTGACCTGGTCGCCGTGGCCGAGCTCGTCCAGCGAGACCGTCTCCGTCGGAGCCTTGACCGTGTACGCGCTCGAGACCCAGGTCTGCTGCCGGCCGGCGTCGATCGTCGTGACCGGCGCCCAGGGCTCGGTGGGGGACTTCCGGTACTCCACCCGTAGCTTGCCGGTCCACCCGTAGAGCAGCGACTCGCCGCGGTTGTCGTCGACCCAGCCGGACTGGTGGTGCGCGGTGGCCCCGCTGCTCTCCGCCAGCGAGCGGCCGCGCGACACCTCGACCTTGGGGGAGACGAGCTGCGCGGCCGCGTGCAGCGGCGTACCGGGTGCGGCCAGGGCCAGCAGCGGTCCGAGGTTCACCCCGACGTTGAAGTTGGTCGAGTGCGTGTCGGTCGTGCCGACGCTGGTGCCGCCCTCGCCGAGCGTGCCGCCCATCTGCTCGACCATCCGGAAGCCGGGAGTGGGCACCTCGTGGACGTCGTCCGCCTCCATGATCAGGCGGAGCTCAGGCACGTCTTCGACGTCGGCGTCCGGCGGGGTGTCGAGCGTGATCACCATGCCGTCCGCCGACACCAGCCGCCGGTACTCCGCCGCCGCCATCGGACCGGGCCCGCGCGTCGGCAGCTGTGCGGTGATGCCTTGGTCCGCGAGACCTTGGTGGATCTTGTCCACAGGCAGGACGAACCGCGGGCCTTCCGGCTGGCCCGTCCTCAGCAGCGTCGGGTCCGGCACCGACCTCTGGACGCTGCGCCGGTAGGCCAGCGCCTGCCGTTCCGCCGTACCGGCCAACTCGGCCAGGCGGGCCGGGGACGCGCCGGCGTCGATCTCGGCCAGCAGGTTCCGGTAGCCGTCCAGGGCCTGCTGCGCGGCACCCGCGGCCTGCTCGTAGCCGTCGGCGATCTCGGTGTGCCGGCGGGCCTTGTTGTGGGCGGACTCGGCGGCGACACCCAGCACCCGGGCGCGCTCGGGCGCGGCTAGGTCGCGCTGCTGTTCCTCCGCCGCGGCCTCGCGCTCCTTCCCGACGGCTTCGTCGGTCGCGGCCCGTGAGCTGTCCCGCTTCGTCCTCGCGTCCGTCTCGAGGCCCGCCACGGCCTTCTCGAGTTCGGCGATCTGGGTGACGACCTGGGCTCGCAGGTGGGCGGGTGTGTTCCGTGCCGGTTTCGCCTCGGCCTCGGCCCGCGCCGCCGCGATCCCGAACGCGGCGGCGTCCGGGTCGGCGACCGCGCCGGCGGTCCAGGGGAGGGCGGGCTCGGCGCCGCCGTGG
Organism: Kribbella sp. HUAS MG21; assembly: GCF_040254265.1. Taxonomy (GTDB): domain Bacteria; phylum Actinomycetota; class Actinomycetes; order Propionibacteriales; family Kribbellaceae; genus Kribbella. The sequence continues at coordinate 7,249,259 of NZ_CP158165.1, read as the reverse complement.
CGCTTGATCGTCCGGGCGAGACCTTCGAGGTCCTTCTGCAGGTCCTCGAGGCTGCGCGCTCCGCTCGGCCGGCCGGTGGCGAGCGTCTCGGCGCGGGCCTCGTGCCAGTCGCGGAGCATGACCTGGAAGGCCGCGTGGTCGGCCTGCAGGCGGCGGTCCCGGCGTTCGTGGCCGAAGACCGAGCGCAGTTTGCCGAGCACGCCGCGCGGGCGCTCCGCCTGCGCGGCGGCCATTTCCTGGGTCATCAGCGTCAGCTGGTGAGTCCAGACAGTGCGGAGCTGCTCGTCGGCGAGGCCGGACGAGATCCGCAGGACGTGCGGATCGTTCGCCGTACCGGACCGCACGACACCCTGGGCCAGCGCCCCCAACGTCGTTTCGCCGATCTCGACGCGGACGTGCTGCGGCACGTCGCCGGCCGTCGTCCGCAGCACAGCCTGCTGGGACGCCAGGTCGACGACGGGCTGATCGGTCACCGCCGCGGCCAGATCCAGCTGG